>NZ_JBKEIT010000008.1:0-307168 GCF_046365375.1 Butyricimonas muris
GAACACGCTGGCAAAAAAACGCAGGTTCTCCTCCACCGACAGGTCTTGGTACAGGGAAAACTTCCCCGGCATATACCCCACGATATTCCGCACCTCCCGGTACTGGTCGATCACGTCGAATCCTCCCACGGAAGCCCGTCCCCCGGTAGGCAAAAGAAGTGTCGTCAATACCCGGAACAGCGTGCTCTTGCCCGCCCCGTCAGGTCCGATCAAGCCGAACACTTCCCCCTTCTTCACCTCCAGAGAAATCTCCTTCAGGGCGACAATCTCTTTCAACACCTGCCGGTACTTCATACTGATATTCTCCGCTACAATCATAATTTATTTATAGCGTGTTAAACTTCACGTCGGCATACATCCCTACCCGCAGGAAACCGTCGTTCTCTACATGGATTTTCACGGCGTACACCAGATTGTCCCGTTCATCCTGTGTCTGTACCGTTTTGGGAACAAACTCGGCTTCCGAGGCTATCCAAGATATTTTCCCCCGGTATTCCCGTTCTTCTCCACCACCCAATTTGGCAAACACCCGTACCGGATCGCCGACTTTTAATCCGCCTATACGCCCGCCTTCCAAGTAAACCTGAAGCGTCATGTTTTTCAAATCCCCGATTTTATACAGAGCCTTCACCGGGGCTGCCAATTCTTTCTCTTCCGTGTACTTCGCCAGTACAGTCCCCTCGATAGGGTTGACAATCAGGCAACGCCGGATCTGATCGTTTACTTGATCCACTTTTAGGGCTATTGCCGCACTTTCCGCCTTTGCCCCTGCTATCATCACCTCCGCCTGATGTGTTTGTCCCGCCAAAGCCGAACGCCCCTCGTCCACCATCGCTTTCACGTCATCATACTGTTTCCGTGTAGCCGCCTTGCCTTCCAGCAAACGCTCTACCCTTTTCAACTCTTTCTCCCCTTTCTCCACCTTCAAACGGTAGACCTCCAATACCTTGTCCAAATTCGGGATTCGTTCGTCCACGGCCTTCACCGCCTGTTGTGCCTGTACCTTCAACCAATGCAATTGCATCGTGTCTATCAAACCAACCACCTTGCCCGCTTCTATGTAATCCCCTTCCATTACCTCCAAACGCTCCACTCTTCCACTCATCTCCGATGACACGATCACCTCTCTCGTTTCAAACATTCCCGACGCATCCCGCTCCTCCGTTTTGTCTTTGCAACCAACTCCCAGACAAGCCAAAATCACTAAACCCAATATCGTATTCTTCATCTCCAAAAACATTTAATTCTCAAATCGTAAATCCTTTAATAAAATTTGAAATCATAAATCTCAAATCGTAAATCATAAATCGTTATGAACTTTATAAACCTAACGTTATTTTCTTCGAATAGACCATCATCTTCAACTCTACCTCCCGCAACACCTTTTCCTGCTGTGCTATCAACGCTTGATTCACATCCGTGATCAACTCCGAGATCGTGTACACCCCATTCGCGTACTTCACCTCGGATGCCTGCCGGATACTCTCCCGCAAGCGCACAGCCTCTTCGTCACTTTTCACCAACTCCTGCAATTTTCTGATTTCCGCATCCTGCATCAATACTTCCATCTTCGTGTTGAAAATAAAACTCTCTTGCTGGTTCCTCACGCTCTCCTGTTGTACCTTAATCAATTTCCGGTCATTCCCTCGTGTATTCAACTTCCCGAAATTCCAACTTACCATCACCCCGCCGATAAAATAAGGCTTAAAATCACTGTCAAACGTATTCAATCCCGATTTACCGTATCCGCCCATCGCGAACAAACCGATTTTAGGCATATTCTCGGCATTCTGCATCTTCAAATCGGCATCCAATCGCTTGATCTTGCTATCCAGATATCTCAACTCCGGACGCTTCACCTCGCCATTTCCGAAATGACTCTCCACTACCGGAACTTGTAGTTTGGTTTCTTTCGACAAAGGTCGGTGAATCAAAGTCGATAACACGTTCAGACAAGCCTCACGCTTGGCTTCCAGTTCAACCCGCAACTGTTTGTATTTTATACGCTCCACGTCTATCACATCCAAATCCGTCTCGTAAATCACCCCTTCTTTCAAAGCCACCTCGGCTCGTACCCGCAGGCTATCCAATATCTCGTCCGCCCGATTCAACTGTTTCTCCCTCCCCTCTATCGTCAATAAACCGAAATACAACTGTTTCACCTTATCCTTGATCTCGTATAACTGGGCATCCAACCCGGCATGCATCATATCGACCTCCCGGTTTGCCATCTCTTTTCCCGCCTTCATCCTGCCCCCTGCCCACAACGCCTGCTTTAACGACAGCGACACATTATAGCGATCCCGGTCACTCACGGGAATCGTCATTTGGGGAATCGACACCGGTACGTTCATCGTCGGTAAGTTAAGATTCTGTCCTTGAGCAACCTCGTTCAAATCCACGCTGATATTCACCTTATCCGGCATCTTCAAATCCAACTCCATCTTCTCCGACTGCCACGACGCCACTCCCGACAAACTGAACTCCGGCATATACACCCTCGAAATATTCGATAGCGTATATTCCCGTGCCTGATCCAACAACCCATGTTGCCGTATCGCCGGGTAATTATCCATCGCCCACTGCTGACACTCCTCGATCGTGATCACCCGCTCCGGTTGACCACCCCTAGCCACTTCCTGCCCCCGAAGCGAAGCACTTAACATTATAATACACACAAAAGAAAACGCTCTCTTTCTCATAAACTCCAATTGTTAGCTGAACACATACTTATCTAAATTTTAAATTAAAACGAACGCCTCCATAAAACAGGGTACACGCTTTCCAAAATTTATCGCAAAAAAAAAGACGCCCGGAACTCTGCCCGGACGCCTCTCTCACTAAATGAACTGATCTGTCTTATTGCTCTTTGATAAATTGTGTCAAACCGCTTTTCTTCAATAAATTCAATAATGCCTCGTATCGCTTGATAATCATCGGAAATTCACCATGCTCTGCCCGGATTTCAGTATCTGTCTTCGTGTAAATCATCTCCATAAAATCCATAAGGTCTTGCAATGTACTCGGGAAAGTAACACCATATTGGTCTACTTTAGCATATCGCAAAACACCGTATCTCCTCGGGTTTGTCCTTAACTCGCTAAGATAATCAGGAACCACCAAATCCTTGTACTGTGTATTATACTGTGCTCCTAACTCAAAAAGATCCTTCTTATCCCACTTTTCATAAAAATCCGGTGTTTCTTTCGGGATATCAAAATAAGCCTGCAACTCCTCCTTGTACGTCACTTCAAAGAAATACTTCAACTCGTACATGGCCAATCGCCAACCATACCCCTTTTTCTCCTCCTCGGTCATCTGCTCCACGGGAATAAAGTTTTTCACTTTCCCCCTCGACATTGTGAACCGGGAGCTCAATGCCAGCACACCCAAATCCCGATACAAAGAATCCGCTGCCTTACCCTTCATCAAGGTATCCAACACCAAGAATGCGTGCGGCCCGTATTTCCCTTTAAAATTAGACCCGTACTCCTTGTTCATGTAAGGTTCTATCACGTAATCCCGCAGCAATTCCACCATCATCTGAATCTTACTCTCGTCCCGCTGAATCGTAAACACGATTGAACTAAGGGAACTCGTAAAGTTATACCCGGGCTTAAATATTTCATAATGCGTGTAAGAATTGCCCCCGTGGTCGTAACGAGTGCTCCGCCCGATCGTGTCCGAGTAGAAAATGGGGAAACCCGTGTTTGCGTACACATCATATATCAACTGATCCAGTTCCCCTGCGTTCGGGTCGTACTCGATCTTATACCAATTCTCATCCAAGTGCGATGCAGAACCCGCCTCGTTATCGCCGCAGGAATATCCTAATACTCCTAACAGCAATCCACAAACTAACGTTTTTATCTTCATCATAACTTTCCATTTTAATTATACAAGAGACAATCTTCACGGCTGTTTTGCTCAAGGCTACCCTCGCTTTGTTCCACTTCCACGGCAGGTATCGGCAATACCCATCCCCCGTCCGGGTAGGTCGGGAGCAGATAGTACCCCTCCAATATACCGGGCGTACCGTTACCGCCATACGAGTTCCCGTACACGTTGTGCTTGATGCTCTTCGTTTCCAAATATTTCGGACTAACCGCATAACGGCGCAAATCGAACCAACGCTGTCCTTCAAAGCAAAGCTCCAAGCGACGCTCGTCGCGAATATACTTGATCAAATCCTCGCCCGTGGCTGTGATCGGCTGCAAATCCTTCACGCGGTATTTCAACAAACTTTTCAACGCTTCGCGGGCAGGCTCCTCCTGATCCGTCATCGCCAATGCCTCTGCCAGATTCAAGTACACCTCCGACAGGCGCAACGTGAAGTTATCCGAAACAAACAAACTCTTTTCATCAACAGGAGCAGCCCCTACCTTACGGGGAATATAGAAACCCGAGAATCCTTCATTGGCAGGCACCTCTTCCCGGAAAAGGGTGAATTTTTTCCGGCAGTCGTTCGCTTCGCCATCCTTCACGCCGTGTTTGTCGAACAAGAACACCAGTTCCTCCGACGCACGGAAAGCGGCTGAATTCGTCTTTCCTTTCACGAGCGGGAATACCCGGTTGATACTATTGCTCCCTTGCGTGAAAATAATCTCGGGCGAATTGGCATCAAGCCAAGAAGTATCCTTCACTCCTGCCCCAGGCAGGTTCTTCAAGCTATACTTGTTCCCATTAATCACCGCATTACACAACTCCGGCACCAACTCCCATTTCCCCATGTAGCAATACACGCGGCTCAAGAAAGTGCGGGCGGCATCCAACCCGGCACGCCGAACGGTAGTCGGTTCGTAATCTTTCAAATAATCGATGGCTGCATTCAAATCACTCACGATTTGCTGATACACGTTATCCACGGTTGAACGTTCGTATTCAATATCCTCCACGTAGTGCGTCAACTTGATGGGCACCCCCGGGTCCCGCTCTGCCGTCACGGGATCGTACGGCTTGGCATACAGGTTCACTAACAGGTAGTAGAACGAGGCGCGCAAGAAATGGCACTGCCCCTTCACTGCGTTGCGATCCGCCTCCGAGTCCTTGGTAAACTCCTCTGCCTTGTTCAGGATGACGTTCACCACGGCGATATGCTCGTACAAGCGTCCCCAAGTGGGATCGTTATACAATACACCGGAAGTATTACACGGATCTTTCTCCCACGCATAAAAACCACGCAACATAGTGGAGGGATCGGTATCGTTGTAATCCCCCTTCACAAACTCCTCTGCGTCGTCATCCATCACGTTCAACCAAGGGAAATAGACCCCCGTTTTATTACTGGGGTTTAGTGCGTTAGTACCACTAATCACCTCGTTTTTCATGTAACCGCTCCCCACCAGCAACTCGTTCAAATCCTTGCAAGTCGTGGCGTAAGCGTATTCATTCGACTGCTCCTCCAAAAAATCGGAGCAACCGGTCAATCCCAAAAGCAATACCCAAATTCCAATAAAATATCTTTTCATAACTCACCTGTTTTAAAATGACACGTTCACGCTCAGCGAGTAGGTCGGCTGTACCGCCACGTTTATCTTGTCTGCCGAACCGGATTGCGAGGAGGGATCCTGTCCTTTCAGCTCCTTCGCAGCCCAGGTAAAGAGGTTCGTTCCGGACAGTGACACGTACATCGACTTGCAACGCAACTTCTTGCAAACCTCATCCGAGAAAACGTAACGCAAATTCAACCGCTGCAATTTCAAGTAGTTACCACTGATCACCCGCACGTCGGCATAGTTATACATCTCCCAGATATTCTTGGCAAATGCGTAAGGCTCTCCTCTCCACCAAACCTGATTGAGTGTATTTTCATACGCTTTCTTGGGTAATATCCCCGGGATATTCGTGTACTTCTCGTCCCCGGGCACTTGCCAGCGGTCCACCATCTCCTTGCGCAAGTTCTGTATGGGCGACACCGCCAACGACTTGGCATCCGGGTTAAACAACTTCAACAACCTAACCTTGGAACCCAGGCTGTACGTCAGGTTGAAGTCTAGCACGAACCCTTTCCACGAGAAAGTGTTGGAGATACCTCCCTGCAACACAGGCACGCGGCAACCGGAATAGCGCATCACCTTGGTGAAGACATCCGCCTTCGGCATATCGACATACTCGGCAAAATACTCCTCTCCCACGCGGGCAAACGTCGGGCGACCGTCATCGGCACTCAACCCCGTGAATTCATACGAGTAGAAGGAGTTCAACGGTTTTCCCGACACGTGTGCATTCCCGTTCAAGAAATCCATGTAGGTGTACTCGTCGTGCAACGGATCCTCGGCATTCGACTGCAGCGCCCGGTTGATTAACTTGTTGACAATACCTCCCAGCTGCGGGTCGATACGCCACATAAAGCCATTCCGGTTTCCTCCCCCCATGGTGGTGTTGATCGGGTTGATATTCAAACTCACCTCCACACCCTGGTTCGTCACGGTTCCCTCGTTCACCGAGTAAGAGGATACCCCGTTCACCTGCATCACCTTCTTGTTCAAGAAAGCATCCGTCGTCTTCTTGTAGAAATAAGAAAGCGTTCCACTGAGTTTATGGTTGAACAACGAGAAGTGCAACGTACTGTTCAACGACATCGTCTTTTCCCAACTCAAATCCGGGTTCGGGAAAGATTTGATGGTTGAACCGAATTCATTGAACGCCGGATCCAACTCCCCTTTCACCATAATCAAATCTGGAATCTGCGATGCTTGCGTTGTTCCCTGGTACCCGAAAGAAGCGGTCAAGGCAAGGTCGTTCACCCAATACACGTTTTTCAATAAATCCTCGTGCATATTCCAACGACCGGAAACCGACCAAATCGGCAAAAACTTGTCTCTCGCCCGGTCACCGAACTGGTTGGAATAATCCACCGACATATTAGCGTTAAAGATATAGCGATTCTGGTAACTATAATTCAACACTCCCATAAAACGAAGTTTATTCGATTCCGTGTCCTTAAATTTACCCAAAGCATTAGCATCCGTGGTCAACCATTTCGTGTATTCACCATATTCTTTGAAATCCACATTGCCCACTTGCAATCCCCGCTCCGGCACGTAGCACCGGAATGTTTTGGATAATCCCGTGTAGCGGGAAGAAGTCAATTCAAATCCCGCCATAGCGGACAACATGTGATCTTGCTCCTCATCCAAATAGATATGATACTGCAACCGACTCTGCAAGTTATAGTTCTCGTTCTTGGTCGAATTCGTTCTTAATTCACCCCCGTAAGGTAAATTTGTATGCTGTCGGAAACTTCCCGTGTCAAAATACCCATTCTTTCCACTATCCGTGAAATCATCCATTCCGTACATCTTTTTAGCGAGCGACTTGGCATAATGCGTTGTGGCACCGTGATACACGTCGTCATCCGTGTTGGAAATAGAGTAGGCAAACACACCCGTCAATTTCAAGTTTTCCAAAATGTTATAATTGGCATTCACCGAGAACGACAACTGGTTCTTGTCGATGTTCTCGTAAGAATTATCCCGTTCGTTCAAGATATTGAACCACGCTTCTCCTGCATTATCTCCCCCCATAACCATTTTTTTGGGATAGAAATAGAGCGACCCATCCTCGTTATACACCGGTATGGCGCGGCTCGTATTGTAAGCAAAATCCATCAACCCCACATCCGACGGCGTGTGCTCCTGCTTCTGCACGTTCCCTTTCAAATCAAAAGTCGCATTAAAACGATCATAATTCAACGTCACTTTCATTGAGGCCGTGTAGCGATCCCCGAATTCTTTCTGTAGCACCCCGTTCTGGCGGTTGTATCCCACCGAAGCGTAATACTTGGCGGTCTTCGAGCCCCCGGAGAAAGAGAGAGAATGAGTATGCGAAAAAGCATCCCGGCAAAGCACGTCGAACCAATCCGTGTCCAATGTCTCGTAATATTCTGTTTGCTGTTGGAACTGCTCGAAGGTCATCAAACCGTTACGGTAATCCTCGAAAGCCTTCTCGTAACCGATCCACGTGTTCTTGTCACCATATTCCATCTTCTTCTCCAAAATTTCTCGGGAGTAAGCCACCCGCTCGGCCGAATTCATCACGTTCACGTTGCGGTCCGAGTAACGCGGTTTGCGAGAAAGCGTTCCGCTGAAACTGTAACGCACGGTAGGAGGCCCCTCCTTACCCTGTTTCGTGGTAATCACGATAACACCGTTGGCCGCCCGCGTACCGTACAACGCCGTGGCGGAAGCGTCTTTCAACACGTCGATCTGCTGGATATCCTCCGGGTTCAACCCCGAGATGGCATTACCCAACAAGTTCACGAAGTCCAAGTCATTCAACTGGGCGGGATCCACGTTCACCGGATCCTCCTGGATGATACCGTCCACCACCCACAACGGCTCCTGAGAACCCAACACGGTGGACGTACCGCGGATACGCAACCGCGGGGAGGCACCCACCTGTCCGGAGTTCTGCATAAATACCATACCCGGCACGCGCCCTTCCAGCATCTGATCCAGCGTAGTCATACCCGGGGTCATGATGTCGTCCATCTTCAACGTCGTTACCGCACTGGTCAATTTCCGCTTATCGATTTGCTGGTACCCGGCATTGATCACCACCTCTTCCAACTCCTGCGCATCATCCTCCATCTTCACGGTCAGGAACTCCTGTCCCTTGTAGTGCACCTCTGCCATCTTTTTCCCGATAAACGTGAAACGCAACACCACGTCGTCCCCGTCCGGGATCACGATGGAGAACTTTCCGTGCACGTCGGTGGTCACCCCCGTGGTAGTACCCTTCACCATCACCGTCACCCCGGGCAACGTGTCATTCGGTGCGGTACCCACCACGACTCCCCTCACCATTCGCTTGGCAGCGGGTCGTACCGGAACTTTCCGTTTCAAGATAATCACCTTGTCGTCAATCGTGTACACGAAATTCGTCTTCGCCAACACAGCATCCAACACCTCGCGAATCGTCTTGTTCTTCAAGTCGAAAGTCAACCCCGTTACCCGCTCCGCATCCGCAGCAGAATAAACAAAAGAGAATCCCGTCTTTTGCTTCAGTATATCAATTACCTCGATCAATGATTTTTGCTTCACTTGCAAATCCAACCTCACCCCCTGCGCATTGGCAAACAACACGCTACCCACCGAAAACAGCAGAAGCAACACGACTAATCTCATCGTTTTTATCGCTCTCATAAATATATATTTAGCTTTATTAAACATCTGTTTCTTTCATATCACTCCATCCCTTCAACAATTTCACCCCACGTGCCACCATAGAAATCCTTCTCGACAATATCATGCTTTTGATAGTAAGGAACTTCCACAGGCTTCGTCTGTGCCCTCACTCCCGTCACTTTATACTTGTATCGCATTTCTTCCACGCTCTTTATCGACTGGGGTGCATGCGGGTAAGCCATCCCGTTTTTCCCGATAAACCGAAGACGTAACTCGTGAGTTTCAGTACTAACCGATGTCTCAGTTAACAACATATTTAGATGATTCACCATCGGGTAAACAAACTCCACCACGTGACAATCACCCTCTTTCGTGAACGACACGGCATCCATGTACATTCCGTAAGCGTCAAAACCGGTATCTTCCATTTCATCTTCATCCATTTTGCTATCTCTTTTCCCTGTTACATCATACGTCAACCACGGGTCGTCAAACAAAGTAACTCCTGCCAATTCAACATCTGCCGGCTCCGTGCGGAATTTACACGTAATCCTTAACGTATCTTGCGGAACAACAAAGTTCACTTCCGCCCTGGCTGTATCATTCTCCACGACAAAATTTGCCCCAGTCCATGATTTCACTTTAAAATCCTCTATAACAACTTCAAACGGCTCGTAAGAATACTTTTCATTAAATAACTGCGTACCGGACAAGTAACGCACATCCCATATCGGCACCCGAATTTTACTCGGAGTACCAGCAGTAAAAGAACTCGAACTACCTCCCGTCCCTGCATAATGTTTATAATTATATATAGGTTGAGATTTTGCTATCGAGCTTCCACGCTTATTCGCCCCCATAATACTCATAAAATCAGCATCCGACCCAACATTCCCATTCACGGCAAAACAAGAATGCGCAAACGTCTTTAACACGAGTCCCAAATCGGTCAAAAACGCCGCCATGGCACGGGATGATTTCAGGTAATTCGGATTCCATCTCGTGTAATCTACCCCGCAAAAAGCAAATCCTTCTTTATCACTCGGGTAGAAATGTTTGATAAAAGCTCCCTCGTACTTCGGCATCCACACCAGATAGTGGTCACTCTGTTTGGCCTCAGGGTTTTGCTTGAAATAATCCAACACCTCTTGTGCCATCTCCGATGCATTCTTCTCCTGCATCTCGGCTTGCCTCCTGTTACTCTTGATGTAGTGAATTCTAATAAACTCTGGGTTAGCGTCATTCAATTCTAATCCAAATTTTTTATCCACCCGGTAACGCATAAAATTCTCATGGAAATAATTCTGTATATGCAGCGTCATCCCTGACAAACGATAATGCCAATTCTCTATTTCCAAAATATCGGACGGTACATAATACACTACATTCAAATTGTGCATCTGTTCAGGCGTATAGGTCTCTCCGGGAGGAACAATCTCTTCCTCCTTTTCCGCATCAGCTTCCCTATACGTTTTTGTACAAGATGTAATAAAAATGGATAAAAGTATCCATAATAAAAATCCTACATTTTTTTTCATCATGCTATTGATTTTAGATTACCACATTATTTCATTTTTCTTAAAAACGAATAACTAGTAAAAATTGGGTACAACAATTTCATTTTTTAAAACTCACACGATTGTTTTTTTTACCACACAAAACTCATCTTGCTAAAGATAGGCATTTTATATATATATTATAATCTAACTCATTCTTTTTAACACATTCTTTATCACTTTTCCAAACAACGAATGAATTTAACTATATACCCCTTCTCTATCTTACAAATTATACAGCAATAAAATTTATTAATATGAAGGAATATACTATAACCAAGTTTTCACCCCAATTGCCTTGAGGCTTATATCGCAATCTATCAGTATCTATTTTATTTATCCATAATAAAAGCGTCCGGGAAATCCCGAACGCTTTTAAAAATACACAGATACTATTTAAACAAAACTAATTACTTCCTAAACGCATGTATTCGTCGATCTCTGTAAATTGATCCGTGGAATAATCGCCTAATAGATGCTTCGCAAAATGGAACCATATTTTTCGTTTGAAAAAATCCAAAGACACTCCCCGATAACCGTGATTTTGACCGGGTAAAATTAGCATATCGAAATTCTTACCGGCCTTGATTAACGCATCCGCCATTCGGAAAGTGTTGGCAGGATGCACATTATTGTCGGCATCCCCGGCCACGAGCAATAAATGCCCTTTCAGGTTCTTTGCCAACTCGATATTGGTCGGGATATTGGGTTTCTCGAATTTTACATTTTCAATCGTACTCTTCGTGGAATCTTTCACATCCTCCGGGGCTTTTGCTTTTTTCTTGGTCACAGGCTTGGTAGCTCTTGCCTCTTTTATCCCGTGGTGTGTTTCTCCCCACCAAATGTTATAGATATTATTATCATGATTCCCGGCAGAAGATACAGCTGCCGTGTAGAAATCCGGATAGGTACAGATTGCCGCCGTGGACATAAAGCCTCCCCCGGAATGACCGAATATTCCTACCCTTGACTTATCAATAAACGGGTAACGATCTGCCAGTTGTTCTATCCCGTACTTGTCATCAGCCAACGGGTAATCCCGCAGGTTGCCGTATCCGTAGGTGTGGTACCATCTGTCACGCAAAGGGCTTCCTCCCCGGTGTCCGAACGTGACCACGATAAAACCCACTTGTGCCAAAGCCGCATTATTAAATCCCGTTGAAACACTAAATTCCAAAGGAACTCCTTCAGTTTGCGGTCCCGGATACACGTAAGATATGATAGGGTACGTCTTCGTGGAATCGAAATCCGCCGGTTTCCACATGTAACCGAATAGGTCCGTTGAACCGTCTGCCGCTTTCACGGAGAAAGGTTCAGGCATACGCCAACCCGTTTCGTAAAGCCGGGACAAATCGGGAGATGCCAGTTCTACAACAACTTTCCCGTCCGTGTTTCTTATCACGCTCCGAGGTTCCAAATCAGCACGGGAATAATTGTCCACGAAATATTTCCCGCCAAATAAAAAGTTCGTTTTGTGCGTTGCTTGTTCCGGTGTCAATATTTTCACCCCTCCTTTCCCGTCAAAACGAACTTTATTCAGGCGAGCATAATAAGGACTCTCACCCTCTTTATCTTGCCCGTAAGCCTCAAAATAAATGGTTTGTCCCGTAGTATCTATCCGAACAATTTTCCCGGATGTCCAACCACCGGAAGTAACAGCATTCTTCAGGTTTCCCTCTCCGTCATACCGGTACCAATGCCCGTGCCCCGTGCGTTCCGACCACCAAAGAATTTCCTCCCCGTCTTTCAATACATGGAATTTAAATAGCTGATCATTAAAATAAGGTTCACATACTTCGTTAATCAACACTTTCACTTCTCCTGTTTCCGGGATTACCCGACACAACTCCATCTCATCACAAGTCCTTTTCTTGCGCGTGAAATAAAGCCTTTTAGCGGGGCGTCCGACACTGTACACGAATAATTTTTGATCTTTCCATTTTTCCACATCTAATTTCACTTCTTTTTTAGCGGAAATATCAAACAAGTGTAATTCATCCTGTTGCACGTGTTCATCCCCCGGCATGGCAAATTTGTATTTTTGCAACGTCGGACGTCCCGTGCCTAAAGTATTTACCAAATAAAGCTCCTCCATTTTTCTTTTGTCCTCACGCTCCGCGTAAAAGAATCTTGAATCTCCGAACCAAGTAATATCCGGTATTACCTTTTTCGTGGAATCCGCCGTCTTGGGCGCATAAGAATAACCTGTACGCCCGTCCGTTGTCAATTGTGTTTCCACGGAATCTTTCAGCGAAAATAAATACAGATTATGATTCTTAGCGTATACCGTGTAATTGCTATCCGGGGAAAGTTTACCGTCGTATTTTATCGTCTTAGCCGGCTTCACCGGTGTTTTCGGATTTTTCTTTGTCGTGTCGGGAATCACTCGTTCCAAAGCGTTCGTCCGAAGGTCGTATTTAAATCTTACTCCCTCTGAAGTAAATTGCAAAACCTTCCCTTTCTCTTCCAAAGAAAAACCCGATAATTTAATATCCTTGTAATTAACAGGTTTATGCGTCACCCGGCTAATCTCACCCGCTAACTCTTTGCGGTCGAACAATTCACGATTCAACCCGGCTTTAGGGTCCACGAAATAATAACGTATCCCGTCTTTCGTTTCATATTTGTACCAGAATTTATCCGTCCCCTTCAAAACATTAGGTAACACACTTGTAGAACCGACCAGAGATTCTAAATTCAAAAAACGCTCCGCTTGTTTATAATTCGCCTTTTGCCCAACCCCGGAAAGGGAAAATAAACAAAGCAATATCCATAAAAAATACCTTACCATTATCTTTATTTCTTCTTGTACTCCTTGATGATTTCTTCAATCATTTCCGCCGTTAATTCATGCCCTTTCAGAAGAGGATAGCCTTCCCAACGTACGATACCTTCCGGATCAACCAGAATAGCATGAGGAACAGCCGTTATCCCCAAGGCTTTATGCAATACTTTCTTGGTATCGATAGCACTGTAATACTCTATCACGGGTTCTTTCATCGCTCTCACCCGTTCTTCTTTTTGACTGCACATACCGATAACCACCAAGTCTTTTTTAAATTTCTTACTGAACTCATTCAAATCCGGAATCCCTTTCCGACAAGGGGCGCAAGCCGGTCCCCAAAAATCGATCAACAGGAATTTACCTTTCATTTTCGGCTCTTTGGTCAACCATTTTTCAACGACCAATTCGGGAGCTTTTTGATTCAAGAAAGATTTTGCCCACATCTTTTTTTCTACCTTATCCTCACTCCCGTATTTCTTAATAATATCTTCAATTACCTCCGCCGTCAACTTAACTCCTCCCAACGGATAGCCTTCCCAACGTACTATACCTTGAGGATCTATCAGTATCACGTGTGGAATCCCTGTAATTTCCAATTCTTTACTCATTCTCTTTTCCGTATCCACCGCACTATAATAATCAATAACAGGTTCTTTCATGGCTTTCACTTTCTCCGCTTTCTCGTAAGAAATCCCGATCACCACCAACTTATCTTTAAACCGCTCACTGAACTCGTTCAAATGAGATATCGCTTTTTTACACGGGCCGCACGTCGTTGCCCAAAAATCAATCAAAACAAATTTTCCTTTCGTATCCGGTCGATCCGTGATCCATTCTTCAACAACTAATTCCGGAGCCTTTTGATTGATAATCGATTTGGCATACAACCAAACTTTGTCTTGTTTTTGTTGTGAAAAAACAGGAAAAACAGACCACACGGCTATAAATAATAATACAACTCTTTTCATATATTCTTTTTTAATTCTTTAATTCATTTTCCAATACTTCCCGCATCTTTTCGCGTCCCATAAAACCTCTGAAAGAATTTTTTATATTCCCCTCCCTATCCACGATTAAATAATGAGGCAACCCTCCCATTTTAAACTGCTCATCTATCAAATAGCGGTAAGTTTCATTCGTCACCCGGTAATGGTCACCACTCATGTCCGGAATCATTTTCAACCAACGTTCTTCCGGTGAAGCCTTTGCCCCGGTAATAAACAAAAACTTAACCCCTTTTTTTTCGAATTCCTGTTTCACTTCCTCCATTTCATTCATCGCTCTCAAGCAGGATTTACAGTACACGTACCAGAAATCAACAAATACCACTTCTCCCCGGTAATCCGTCATGATACTGTCAAACACCTGTTCTTTCGGTACATTCGGAACCTTTCCGATCTTGTATCCCGGTTTTGCCAGATGTTCCGCCCATGCCTTATTTCCTTTCTCGTAGATATCGGTAAATAACTCTTTCACGTAAGGTGAAGCCGTTTGCATCAATGCCAGATGTTCCTTTCTTAAAGGCAGATCATTATTTACACGCGAATGGCAAACATGAGCTTTTTGTAAATCCAGTAAATAGCCTCCTTTATTTTCCAAAAAAGCCTGCAACTGTTCTTCCTTTCTAAAGTACGACAACATCTTGTTAATCGAATGATCAGGCAGAAGCATCAAATCATAACCGGCATCCGCAAAAATTGGCTGCAATATATTAAAGCAGGAGTATTTTGTATAAGGCAGATCTCTCGAATCTTTTGCTCCTTGATACGCCTTCTCAAAATTCGGATTCATCGAATAAATATCTTCTGCGCAATCCAACAACGCTTCCAATTGAGCATAGCGGAACCAACCTTCACCTTGTTTTTTCTTTTGCTTTGATAACTCTTTTAATCGACTATCATACAATTCTTTGCAATAAAGAATGTATTCATTTTCCGTCATTCCTTTGATTTTTTCCAAATCTACCGGATAACTACGGTTACGCTCACCTCGACAAAGCAAATATTGATTCAATTCCGAATAATCCCCTTCAAATTCTCCCCTTGTTTCCTTTGTATTCACGTAAAGCCTTGCATTCTCCCCCGGATTCAGGACAATCTCTAATTCCCCATCCATACACGCTAAAGAAAGATTCAACAACAAAGAACCGTGTTGCTCGAATTTTATCAGAGCTTTCCCGTTTTCATCCAGTGCAAATTCTCGTTTACCGGGCAGAAATCCACCCCATGACAAATATCCTTCCTTCTTCATTCCGGGTTCATAATCCTGCACTTGAACTTCTAAACAAGTCCGAGCACTTTTCAATACCGGGGACTGCCATTCCCGAACTTTCATTTTTTCAGTCTTCTGCGCGTACCCGCTTCCCAAAAGACACAACATCGCTACAACGACAAGAATAACTTTACGCTTCATTTTCATGCGATTAAAAAAAGGTTGTCCAAAAATTATCCCGGACAACCTCCAAAAAACAGCTACTTGTACTTACTAATAATTTCTTTAATTTTTGCAGTCGTCAAATCTATGCAAAGACCTTCCCAACGAACAATTCCTTTCGGATCAATCAATTGGACGTATGACAACACGTGCAAATCCATAGTCTTCCATATTTCCCCTTGCGGGTCACTCGCCAAATTGTACTCGATTTTAGGCTCGATTTCCAGTAATCGCTTAACGCCATCTTTGGCACAACCAATCACCACTAAATCATCGGCAAATTCCTTACTCCATTTGTTTAACTTTGGGATCGCTTTCCGGCAGGGACCACAGTGAAAACTGAAGAAATCCCGCAAAACAAACTTGCCTTTCGTTTTCGGTTCTTTCGGGTACCATTCCTTTATATTCCAATCCGGAGCTTTCTCTCCTAAAAACGGTTTTGCCATATTCCGGTCAACCCCTCCATTCTCGTAATCATACTTTTTTAACAAATTCTCGATCACTTCGGCAGTTAGTTCATATCCTTTCGTTAGCGGATTTCCTTCCCAACGTACAATACCTCTTGTATCCAATAATATAGCATGCGGATAACCTTTTATCTCGAATTTACTTATATATTCTTTTTTCGTGTCGATAGCACTATAATACTCGATAACAGGTGTTTTCATCGCCCGTACATGTTCTTCCTTATTAAGAGAAACTCCGATTACCACCAAATCATCTTTGAACTTCTTGCTGAACTCGTTCAAATCGGGAATACTTTGCTTGCAAGGAGCGCAAGAAGGTCCCCAAAAATCTATCAACACGAATTTCCCTTCCGTGTTCGGTACATCCGTCAACCATTTTTCAACTTTCAATTCCGGGGCTTGACGATTCAAATAAGATTTTGCCCAAAGTGTTTTTTCACCATTGCTCTCCATCAATCGTCCCTGAACTTGATTCGAGGTCGTTATTGTCCCCTTTTTTTGTTGAGCATCGGCTGATTTATTAGTTACCTGCACGTTTCCATTACCCAACATCTTGAATAAATTCTGCAAATCCTCCGCACTCTTGACCTCCATTTTAATAGTCTTGCGAACGGTACCGTCACTCGTGACACTATCCTTCACTTCCGTTTTTGTTTCCTGTGCCTGACCGTTATAAAACATACCTGATAACGCGAACACTGCTAGAAAAATCTTCGTTCTTTTCATACATCCCTTTTTTAAAATTTACCCGAACTTACAAGTAAAAACCCTTATTCTTATTCATTCGTTCCGGCATTAAAATTACTGTTTAACGCAAAACGAACAAACTTTCAAAACAGGGTACAAAGAAGATACATTTTAACAAATTCTTAATAAAAGAGGTGTGTTTTGACACACCTCCAGTCTATAATGTCCATAAAGTCCACGATTCAATAACACAATGACATACAATATCATAAACCAAATCTCTCTATACATTTGACCTTACGACATTATGGACCTTCAGACCTTATGGACGAGAGGGTGTGTTTTGACACACCCTCTACTCTATACAGTCAATACCATTTTGATTCTTATTTCACAGTCGAAACATTAATCACGTTTCCTTTGATTTCGAATTTAACTTGTTCTGTCTTTTCGAACTTATCCAACAATTCATTCATATCACTATACCGGTCAATATTCGCGTAGAAGCGTAAGTTTTTGGCGTCTTCACTCGTGTAGAAGACATAAACATCATACCATTTGCTCAATCGGGTCAGAATATCTTCCAAACGTTGGTTCCGGATATTCAATTTTCCGTTTTTCCAATCCACGAATTCATCCACGTTTACCTCTCTCTGTACTATCGTGTTATTTTTCTTATCCAACACAGCTTGGTGACTCGGTTCCAGAATACAGGATTCATTGCCTGCCGATACTTTCACTTTACCTTTGACGAGAGTGGTTTCAACAAACTCTTCATCCTCGTAATCCCTGACGTTGAATGATGTTCCCAATACTTCTATTTTCTGGTTTTTCATTTCCACGACAAACGGATGTTCCGGATCATGAGCCACGTCAAAATAGATTTCACCGGATGCCTTCACCACTCGTTTATCTCCGGAGAATGTCACCGGGTATTCAATCTCCGAGAGAGCTCCCAAATACACCTTTGTCCCGTCCGAAAGTGTTATCCCGTATTCTCCCCCTCTCGGAGTCGTTACTTTGTTGAAAACTTCCTCTTGGATCAAAGTATCCTGTTTTTTCTCGTAACTCAATACAGAGCCTGTATTAACGATTTTAGCCGAAGCATCTTCCATCTCGTTGGAAAGATTTTCCAGCTCAACACATATTCCATTGGATAACTGCAAAATAGCTTTATTTCCTCCCGCCGGAATGGTTGCCATTTGGGTAGGGGCAACAGTTTTCTCGTCACGCCCTAAAGTAAATACCAGAACGCCGATCAACAAACAAGCCGCCACACCTGAAACAGACCAATAAAAAAGATTGCGCCTTTTTCCCGGTTTCTTTTTCTCCAGACGATTGGAAAACTTCTTCCAAGAAACATTCGCATCCTTATCGGTAATCTCCTTCACGAACCCGTTTTTCTGATAAAACCTTTCTATCTTGTGAAAATAATCTTTATTCTCTCTATTTGCCGTGTACCATTCTCCAAAGCGACTTTCTTCTTCCGGAGAAAGTCCCCCTTCTAATTTGCGTTCTATGATATCCCACTCTATCTGTTTCATAATTCACCTCCTCTTAAATCTACATAAATTCAATTTCACATAGCTCTTCTAATATTGAAAACGAACTCATATTTATTTCGGGGTACAGCAAAATGATTTTTTTTTCCATAAAATGACTATTTGAATATCATATACAAAAATAACAGCAAAAATGCCAAGTGAGTCTTGATATATTTATATGCTCTTTTTATATGCGTGTGTACGGTTCCCTCCGCTATATTCAAACGTTCCGCCACTTCTTTGTACTTCAACCCTTCGACGACACTCAATTCCAATACCTGCCGTTGCATATCGGGTAATTCCGCCAAAAGTTTTTTCACCTTTCTTTCCCGCTCCGATTCTTCTTCCCCGTACGGAAAATATACCATGGCTTCGGATTCAACAAGATGCTTTTGATATTTATCTATAATATTCAATTTACGATGATGATCCACGCATAAATTTCTCACCGAGGTAAACAGGTAACGTTCCAGTGGAATATTTTCCGGCATACTTTTCCCTTTATTCCACAATCCCATGAAAACTTCCTGAACAACATCATCGGCAAGCGCTTCATCCATTAAAAAATTTCGGGCAAAAAGATACAGACGTTTATACATAAACTTGTATAAACCTTCAAAATGCTCGGAATAATCCTCATTCAGCCATTCTACTGTATACAATTCGTCACTCATAGATAAAATCACACACTCGTATAATAAACATGCATAGTTTATTGAATATTTTCCGTTCGATGTAACAGACAAATATAGAGATTATATTTTACTTCCAAAATAATCGTTTAAAAAACCTATTCTATTTGTACTCGAATCCAATATCTTTATTCATCGGATTTATGGAAATAATCATACACGATTTTTGCTTTAGCTGCCCCGATAACAGTTGCCAGTTCTTTCTGTGAAGCGGATTGAATCGCATTTACCGTTTTAAAATTCTGTAATAAAGATATTTCCGTCTTTTCTCCTATACCTTTTATTTCACTCAAGACACTAACCGTTTGTTTCTTTTCGCGCAATTTACGATGGAATGTGATACCGAAGCGATGGGCTTCATCCCGAATATGCATCAAAGTCTTTAAAGAAATAGATGTTTTCGCCAATAAATAAGGATCTTTATCGCCCGGGTAATAGATTTCCTCCATTTGCTTTGCCAAACCGATTATCGGTACTCGTTCCACCAAATCCAGTTTTCGTAAAGTGGCAACAGCAGAGCTTAATTGTCCTTTTCCACCATCCACGACTATCAAATCGGGAAGTTCTCCCCCCTCTTCCAAAACCCGATGATAGCGACGATACAATATTTCCTCCATGGAAGCAAAGTCATTTGCCCCGATAACAGTTTTCACGTGGAAATGTCTATATTCCCGTTTCGCCGGTTTCCCGTCTATGAAGACAACACAGGAAGCTACCGGAGTGGTTCCCTGTATATTCGAGTTATCGAAACATTCCATGCGATGCGGTAAACGAGGCAATTTCAACTCGTTTTTTATCGTGTTCAACAAGTCCAATTTGGTATCTTGACGACGTAATCCTCTCTGCCGCTCACGATCCATTTTAAAGAATTTCACGTTCCGTTCCGATAAGTCCAGCAATTGTTTTTTCTCTCCTCGCTGGGGAATAGCGTAATTCAGCCCTTGCATAAGCAAATCAGGATAAAAGGGAACCAGAATTTCTTTGGAACGACTATTCACGAGCTGGCGGATTTCAAAAATTCCAAATGATAGAAGTGATTCTTTCGATTCATCTAGTTTTTTCTCTAATTCTATTGTATGTACTTGGTTTACAGCTCCATGAACAATACGCAAATAATTCACGTACGCGTATTTTTCGTCTTCCAGATAAGAGAAAACGTCTATGTCATTCATGGAAGCACTAACAATAGTGGATTTAGTCTGGTGTGATTTCAGTGCTTCTATGGCTTCCTTCATTTCTTGAGCTTTCTCGAATTGAAGCGAAATGGTATATTCCTTCATCTTTTGCATCATGAAGTCAATGACAGAAGAGATATTACCTTTCAATATATTTCGAATTTGGGTAATATTTTCCATGTATTCCTCTTCCGTCACGTACCCCACGCATGGACCCAAACAATTTCCTATATGATATTCAAGACAAACTTTATATTTTCCGCTATATATCGCTGATTTATTGAGATTTAAATTGCATGTACGCAATTTATAAAGACTTTTTATCAAGGAAATCAGTGTACCGGCGTATCTGGCAGATGTAAAAGGACCAAAATACTCCGAACCGTTCCGGATAAACTTACGTGTGGTAAATACACGGGGAAAAGCCTCTTTCGTGATACATATCCAAGGGTAAGTTTTATCGTCTTTCAGTAGGATGTTATATCGAGGCTTATATTTCTTGATTAAGTTATTTTCCAGTAACAAAGCATCTTCTTCCGTATTAACGACAATATACTTTAAGTCACGTATCTTTCTGACCAGAACCATGGTCTTCGAAGATTGATTATTCTTTACAAAATAGGATGAAACTCTATTCTTTAGATTTTTAGCCTTACCTATATAAATAATAACTCCATTTGCATCAAAAAATTGATACACCCCGGGAGTCGTAGGTAATTTACTAACTTTCTCTTTCAATCCTAATTCATCAGTCATATCAATAAAATCCTATATGAAATCAAATTTATCGAAGTCAAATATTCCCTTTTCGCCTATTTTCAGAGTAGGTATTACAATCAATGCCATAAACGAGAGCGTCATAAACGGAGAATTCAAGGGTGTTCCCATTTTAGAAAGTAATTTATTCAATTCCATGTACTGTTCTGCAACTTCCTGACCGGAACGATCACTCATAATTCCCCCTACCGGTAACGGTAACGCATGCAATTTCTCGCTATCATTCACGACCAGTCCGCCCTTGAGTCTTATCACTTCATTCACGGCAGTTACAATATCCGTATCCGTGCTGCCTACCGCGATAATATTATGGGAATCGTGAGAAATTGAAGAAGCGAAAGCCCCATGTTTTATACCTATACCGGATATAAATCCGACTTGGGGTTTCGTGTTATAATAGCGATTCAAGTACACTATTTTCAAAATATCGGAATCCACATCCGATTGATAATTTTCTATTCTTCGGTCGAAATGGAGCATCATTCTCTCGGTAATGATACTATCCGGAACTACTTTTATACAGTGAATATCTCCTTCCACATCCGTGCGGATATCAATATCTTTTATAATATCGTGATTAAATAAATTCAAACAAGGAATTTTTGAATCCGAAATTTCTATTTTTCCCCCTTTTCGATAGACTTCTACCCCATTAATATAAGTAGCATGAATATTTAAAGATTCGAGATCTTCCAAAATGATAAAGTCAGCTTTATCCCCGACATGCAATGTCCCTACATCCAAATGATAAAAATGTACCGGATTAATACATGCCACTTGAAGAATATCGAATATCCCGAAACCGTCAGACACGGCCTTTTTCACTAAATAATTGATATGTCCTTTTATTAAAAGATCGTCGGCATGGGAATCATCCGTGCAAAACATCACGTTATCGGTACGTGTGGCAATTAAAGATTTTAAAGCATCATAATTCTTTGCCGCACTTCCTTCTCGAATCATGATCTGCATTCCTTTTGAAATTTTCTCCTCTGCTTCTTCCAATTCAGATGACTCGTGATCGGTTTCTATACCATGAGTAATATACGCACTTAACGCGTCACCCCTCAATTCCGGCGCATGACCGTCTATTCTTAAAGCGTATTTTTTAGCTATATCCAGTTTTGCTATAACTTCCGGCTCACCGTTAAGAACACCCGGAATATTCATCACCTCCGCAAGCATGGTAAATTGTCCGGTTTTTGCCAATATCTCCGTGTCTTCCGCGGTAATAATATTACCCGGTTTATCTAATGGAGTCGCCGGAACGCAAGAAGGTATTCCCCAGAAAATTTTTAAAGGTGTTTCCTCCCCGTTTTTTATCATCATTTTCACTCCTTCAACACCCAAAACATTCGCTATTTCATGCGGATCAGATACTACCCCCACTGTCCCGTTAGGAATAACCAATTTTGAAAATTCCGAAGGCATCAACATAGAACTCTCGATATGTACATGAGCGTCTATAAATCCCGGGCATATATAATGATCGTAAGAATTTGAATTTCTCTCTATCGAAAGAATTTTTCCGTCAGAAACAGTTATTGTACACGGATAAAATTCTCTATTGTCAATATCAACTAAATTTCCTTCTATCACTTTCATAAAATAACTGTTTATATGATGTTTATTTCTACTTTTTCTATCTCTCCCCAAGTTTTCATGTATCTATATTACAAGGTACCCTTCGCACCATTTTGAAATGTTCCACGTGAAACATTTCAGTTATCTTCCCATTAAAATCAATAAAACATTAATGTCCGAAGGCGATACTCCGGTTATACGTGACGCTTGTCCTATTGTTTTCGGTTTGATTTTAGTCAACTTTTGACGAGCTTCATACGATAGAGAATTTATCTCCATGTAATCAAATTTATTCTCGATGACTAAATTTTCCAATCGATTCAATTTATCGGCAATTAATTTTTCACGTTCTATATACCCCGAATATTTAATCAAAACTTCAGCCGCCTCAATAATTTCTTCTCGAATAGAATTATCAAAAATAAATTCTTTCAATGAAGGAATATAATCCACTATTTTAGGAATCGTTATTTGAGGACGAGAAATGATATCAATCAATTTCAATTTTTGACGAATAGGTGAAGAACCGAATAGTTCCAACACGGAATTTATTTCATCCGGAGAAATACTGAAATTGGAAATAAAGTCTATTAACCTGTCCCGCTTTAAAATTTTGTCTTCAAAAATAGAGTAACGATCTTCCTTAACCAAACCTATAGAATATCCCAAGGGAGTCAATCTGACATCGGCATCGTCTTGTCGCAATAAAATACGATATTCGGCACGAGAGGTAAACATACGATAAGGTTCATCCACTCCTTTTGTCACCAAATCATCAATTAATACACCTATATAAGCTTGATCCCGATTTAATACAAAATCTCTATTCTCATGTAAAGAAAGATGCGCGTTAATCCCAGCCATCAAACCTTGAGCGGCGGCTTCTTCATAGCCGGTCGTTCCGTTAATTTGCCCCGCAAAATAAAGTCCCTTAATCAACTTCGTTTCCAAAGTCGGGTACAATTGTGTCGGTTGAAAAAAATCATACTCAATCGCGTAACCCGGACGATATATTTTTACATTTTCAAAACCTTCAACTTTTCGAAGCGCCCTTAATTGTATATCCCAAGGTAAAGAAGAAGAAAACCCGTTCAAATAATATTCCGTAGTCCTCTCCCCTTCCGGTTCCAAAAATAAATGATGACTATCCCTATCGGAAAAAGTATCTAACTTAGTTTCGATACTCGGGCAATAACGAGGGCCTATACTCTTGATAGTCCCGTTAAAAAGGGGGCTATCGTCAAAACCTTCACGCAATATATCGTGAACCTCTTTATTCGTGTAAGCGATATAGCAAGGTCGTTTCTCGAGTGAATTTGTATACGCGAAACTCAGAAAAGAGAATTTATGAAAATCATTATCCCCGTCCTGTCTGGTCAATTTAGAGAAATCGATACTTCTACCATCAATACGAACAGGTGTTCCCGTTTTCATACGTCCCACGGTAAAACCATGATCAAACAATTGCTCGGACAATCCATGAGAAGCAGGTTCAGAAATACGACCACCGGGAAAAGTTACCCGACCGATATGCATCAGACCATTTAAAAATGTTCCATTCGTGAGCACTACACGAGGAGCTGAAAAGGAAACACCCAATTGAGTCTTCACCCCTGCCACTTTCCCATCATCCAAAATCAATTCAATAACATCATCCTGCCAAAGATCGAGATTATCGGTATGTTCTACAATATCCCTCCACTCGGAAGAAAATACCATACGATCACATTGAGATCGCGGACTCCACATAGCAGGTCCTTTGGAAAGGTTCAACATTCTGAATTGAATTGTACTTCTATCCGTTACGATACCTGAATATCCACCCAACGCATCTATTTCTCTGACAATCTGACCTTTAGCAATACCACCCATTGCCGGATTACAAGACATTTGCGCTATCTTGTTCATATCCAAAGTGATAAGTAAAGTTTTTGATCCGAGATTAGCTGCCGCACAAGCTGCCTCACAACCGGCATGACCAGCTCCCACTACAATAACATCATATTCAGGTAACAACTGCGACATATCAAAGTGTTTTAAGCAATTCTAAGCAATGATTTTCATTTTGACGCATCTCTTGCGCGTCATTATCCGATTTATCTTTAAAACCTATTAAATGAAGCACAGAATGAACTATCACTCTATGCAATTCTTCTTCATAGGCCGCACCGAATTCCAAAGCATTGGATTGAACCGTGTCCAGACTTATAAATACATCACCGGAAAGTACTTTCCCTTCCCTGTAATCAAACGTGATTACATCAGTATAGTAATCATGATTCAAATACTTTCTATTCACGTCCAGTATATAATCATCATTACAAAAAATAAAAGAGATAGTACCCAATTTCAATGAATAATCTTCAGCAACAAGTTGAAGCCATTGAGTCACCCTCTCTTTTGAGAAAAAAGCAGGAAATTCACATTCCTCGTTGAAAAAAAAAATCTCACTCATCTAATCCATTCATAAATTGAAAACCATGATCACTTTGGATCCTCCGTCTTCAAATATCAAATCGTCAGAAAGCGTTTTCATCAGGTAAAGTCCTCTCCCGGCATCTTTTTCAATATTATCGGGCAAAGTAGGATCAGGTATATATGAATAATCAAAACCTTCGCCTTCATCCTTTACAGCAACGAACAAACGCTTATCTTCCTCATGAACTATGAATTTCACATGTTTCATAGGATCCAATTTATTACCGTAAAGAATAGCGTTATTTACGGCTTCAATGACGCATAAACTTATTTTGCCAAACACGTCCGGTTCAACATTATAAACGTCCGAAAAATAATCGATAAAATTCTCAACTTTAACGATATTGCCAATTTCCGAGGCAATTGAAAATTCCAGTTTGTCCATGCTTTCTACAGTTAATATCTAAAATCTTAGACAAAATCATAAACTAAATAACTCCTATTAATTATTAAACCAAACATACGTAAACGTATCCAAAATACCCCACTAACTACAGTTTAGCGAATGTAAGCAAAATATTTCTAATTATCAACTCCGATAAATATAAAAATTTTATATCCATAATTTACCACGGCGTTAACCACAATTGTGGGTCCATATTATCCTTATCTTTCCATACCTGAAAATTTAGTGTACTGTTTTCCCCGCTACTTGCCAACTTACCAATTTTCTGTTTCACGTTCACGGTGGCGCCCTTCTTTATAAAGATCTCCACCAAATTTGAATATACCGTCAGATAATTTCCATGGCGCACAATAACAACATTATTATCCCCCGGAATAAACATTATTTCAGTTACCACACCTTTGAATACCGCTCTCACATCAGCATTACGCGATGTAGTAATTGTAATTCCCGCGTTATTTAACTTCACCTGTTTGAACACCGGATGTATATTCACCCCGAATTTTTCGGAAACAAACCCTTGTTCAACAGGCCAAGGTAACTTTCCTTTGTTTTTAGCGAAATCGTCGGAAATAAGTTTCTCTTCCGGTGTTAATTTATAGTTAGAATTTTTACTCCCAGACTTTTTCGCTTGAGCAGCAATAAGTTTCTCCAATTCTTTTTTAAACCGTTCCCGGTTTTTAATCTCGATATTCAGTTTTCGTAGAATCTCTTTCTCTTTTTTCTTGAGTTCCCCGACGTATTTATTAGCTTGATTCTGTTCCTTGATTAACTCGTTGTTCTGGGCAGATATTTTAGATTGCGTCGCGTTCTTCAACGCCATCAATTCAGTAAGTTGATTATTGATCGAAGTCAACGAATCATTCGTTTGTTTTATTCTCTCTAACTGACGTTTGGAATAATCCTGTACCTGCTCGAAATATTTATATCGAGCATAGGCTTGAGTAAAACTGGAAGAAGAGAATATATATACCAACTTATCGGATGTATTTCTTTTTTTCCAAGTTTCGTAAACCATTTTAGCATAGAAATCCAACATTTGTTGCTTACTCGCTTCCAGATCAGATTTAACGTACTCGTTGCTCGATATTTGTTTCTCTATATATTTAACTTCATTCGTGAGGGATTGGATCATTTCCTTTCCCTTTACAATTTTCTGGTTAATAATCGTGATTTTCTGAATAGTAGCCGATTGATCATTACGAGCGTTATCCAATAATTTGTTTAGGTAAGCAATTTCTTTTTCGGTCTTCGCATTTTTCTTTTTAATCGCCTCTATAGATTGCGTGTAAGCAACCGTAAAGGTGAAGAAAAAGATTAAAATCAATATGACGCGAAAAACATTCATGTTAATACATCCGTTTATATTTGCTCGATATTTTAAAGTTAGATGATACTTCAACATCAAATTCCACACGGCTGAAATCCAGTTGGACTTCCCAGTTGTCATCATCGGTAAAGATATTAAAAACTATCCGTTCAGGAAAAACTTTCCCTTCAAAATCTTTAATATTCTTGTACTTAACACTCATCCCTACTCTTTCTTCCATATCCTCGATAGACACCAGACAAGGTCTGAAACAATCAGGATTTATATGTATTTTCTGCAAGATCAAGGAAAATTCTTTGTTTTTCCTCTTTTTCTTGTATAATTTCTTCAACTTTCTACCGATTGCTTTCTCCTCCAAAGTGTACAAAACATAGTCATTACCGGACTTATCAAATTTGAATCGCTTATTTCTATCCATTTCGGTAGTACAGGATTCAAAATCAAAGAAACGGTTTGTCAACATTCGCTGAAAACAGTCGTAAGTAAAACCGACATCGAAACGCTCTATAAAATAGTTATAATCCGATACAAAATACTTTTTATCTCTCGGACTGATAAACTTCACGCTATCGGGAGTCAATAAAATTCGTGCAACCTCGATCCCCATCGGGGCAGTCACCGATACCCAGATAAAACTATCCCTTTGAATACGCATCATAGCTTTCAAACTATGGGATTTCTTTTTCTCCTTTAACGTCAAATCTATTTTCTTGGCATATATAGTATTATAGTCCAATTCGTTGAAATAAACATTTCTAAGTAATCTTCCTTCAGTTATATTCGGTAATTCTCGTTTAACTTCAACTACTTTTTTAACAGACTTACACGACACTAATAAGATCAAAACCAAAATAAAAATAAAACTATTCCTCATGCTCTACCGATAAACCATTCACTATTTTATTTTTCAAATTATCACTAATATCATCACCCAATTCCAATGCTTTTTTCCACATTTTCAATGCTTCCTCCTTATCACCATTCATGTAAAGAATATCACCGTAATGCTCGTACAACACTCCGCTAGGCTTTTCCGTGTTTTCTATGGCAGAACGCATATAAAAACGTGCCAAAGAATAATTTTTAAGTTTAAAAAGTACCCAAGCATAAGTATCCAAGAAAGTAGCGTTATTAGGATCAGCACTCAACGCCGTTGAAATCATTTTTTCAGCCTGATTCAAACGCTCATTTCTTAAAGAAAGATAATAACTGTAGTTATTCAAAGTCATTATATCATTCGGATTGATAGCTATCGCACTATCAAACATGGAAAAAGCGATTTCTATACTATCTTGCTTGTAATAACATTCACCCAAATAAGCGTACAATTGAGATTTTATAAAAGATTTATCCGGGGCCAATTCAAGCCCTTTCTGAAGATATCCCGTTGCTTTTGCGTAATTTCCTTCAATCAACATAGGTAAACTTATCATCATATAAGGGAGCGGCTCGTTCGGGAAATAATTCAAACACTCCAACCCTTCACTTTTCATAGCTGCCGTATCACCCAATTGGTTGGATAAAAGCATTAATTCCTCCCAAACCAGATAATTATTCTTCTCTTTAGAGATAATAAATTCGAGTTCTTTCTTACATTCCTCCAATTTATTTTCTCTCTTTAAAAAATCAGCATTCAAAGTTCTTACACTGAGATCACCCGGATATTTCTCCAATAATAATTGAACATACCTGTAAATATGATCGGTCGATAAACTTAAATCCGCTTGATTAACAAGTAATTTCAATAAATATTGAACTTTCAAGTTGTTGTCTATATTATCATTCGCCAACGCGGGACGAATATACTTTTCCGTGTTCAGAGAATCTTTTTTGGTTCGATAATAATCAGCCAAATAAAATTGAACGAAACCGTTATCGGGATAATCTTTCACAATCCTATTCAAGAGTTGTAATCCTTTTTTCTCCTGATTGTGTGACAAATACAACTCCGCCAATAATCCCAAATAATCAGTATTCTCCGGGTATTTTTTAATCAATTTCATGATCTCGGAAGAAGCTCTCTTCACGTTATCCATTTTGGAATACAATTTGGCTTTTTCTATTATTGCGGGTTCATTTACTCCGAATTGTTTCTCGTATCTATTCAAAACCTCTATCGCTTTCTCCCATTTTTCAGTCGAGGTATAAAGATCAACTTGAATAATATAAAAATCTTCTCTTTCAGGATGTTTGGCGATTAGTTCATCATATACCTTACAGGCTTCTTCAATCATTGATTTTTTCTGCAAGATATTCGCCAACAAAAGATTGTACCAAATATTATCGGGTTCGAGCTGAACCGCTTCACGCATCAACTGAAGAGGAAGGTTTAAATCTTCACCCAAAGAAAGTATACTGGATATTTCGTAACGCACTGCGGCACTTCGGTTATAAATTTTCATGCATTGGTCGAAATAAGTCAAAGACGACTTCAAATCACCCAATATTTTAAACCGGACTCCTTCCATGAAAGCATAGTCAAACTGCACTTTAGCTTCACCTTCTAAAGTTGGTTCAACTGCTTTCTTTTTATCTGCAAATACTTGAATGGCACATAAAAGAAACAGAATAACAAATAACGATTTAACTAATTTGTTCATTCTAAATTGTTTATTTTTTACCCGTGTGACCGAAGCCTCCCTCTCCTCTTTCCGTGTCGTTCAAAGTCTCCACTTCAATCAATTCAGCCTGTTCGACTTTATTAATCACCATTTGGCAAATCCGTTCACCATCATTGATTTGTGTAACTTCGTGTGATAAATTAACCAAAATAACACCAATCTCTCCCCTGTAATCGGCATCTATCGTTCCCGGTGTATTCAACAAAGTAATCCCTTCGTTTAAAGCCAACCCGCTTCTCGGACGCATTTGAGCCTCGTAGCCCTCGGGCAATTCAATAAATAACCCGGTAGGAATCAACTTTCTTTCCAACGATTTCAACATAACCGGAGCATCCAAATTTGCCCGAATATCCATTCCCGCCGATGATTTTGTCTTGTATTCCGGAAGCGCGTGCTTCGACTTATTCACGATCTTTATTTTCATTTCTCTCTATTACTTTGATAGTTAGTTATACAACAACTTATTTGTATAAATCGTGCTAAGATAGCTATTTTTTATGAATTAACTTGTACATAAAATCTTTTGTCAATAAAAAACTCATCTCTCTTTTCACGAAGATATAAACGAAGAGTATAAATAACGGCAAACGAACTAAACAAGTTACCAAATCCCCGTCAAATTTAATCATTCGCCCTGCAAAATAAAACACCAGACAAATAACGAAATAGAAAAGAATTTTCGGTATATCATAATTAATCTTGTAAAAATGTCTTCCCAGAATAAACGAAAGTATAGTCATTACCAAAAAACAAGTAAACACGGAATAAGCGGAAGCCATAAAACCGATTTTAGGCAAGAAAATAACATTACCGGCAATGGTTATCACGCATCCCGCGATAGCCATGTACGCGCCGTATATCGTTTTATCAGTCAATTTATACCACAAGGAAAGTGAATAATACATACCTTGGAAGAGATTTGCCATGAGAACCCACGGCACGATAGCCAATCCCTCGAAATAAGTCGATTTCACGAAATATTTCAAAAGATCAAGATTGAACATGACCCCCAAGAATATCATCAAACCAAACCCGGTAAAATAGAGTAAAACATCCTCGTACACTTTTTTTGAGTCAGAGTTTTTGGAATAATTAAAAAAGAAAGGTTCAAAAGCGAAACGGAATCCTTGGGTAAATATATACATGATTAAGGCAAGCTTATAGTTTGCCCCGTAGATCCCGGTCATCGCCATGCTGGTAGCTTCATCTTCCAAAAGCTTTGGCATCAATATTTTATCACCTTGCAAATTAATAATTCCCGCTAAACTCACGATTAGAATCGGGTAAGAATACTTCAATATATCTTTCAATAAAGAGAAAGAAAAAACAAACTTAAACTTCAATATATAAGGAAGCAACATAAGCAGCGTTACAACCGAAGCCAACAGGTAAGAGATGAAAACGTAGATAACCCCTCCCTCCGGGTTATAAAAGGGAACATGTATTCCTTGCTTTTCGAGATAAGGACACAATAACAAGAAAAACAAATTCGAACCTACATTGATTCCTATATTCACTAACTTAATGATTCCGAAACGAATAGGACGGCTATCCAAACGGAGCAAAGCGAAAGGCAAAGTAGTAATCACGTCGATAGCCAATGTCACGGCTAATAGAGAGATGTAAATCGGATAATCTTCAACTTCCAATAAAACAGAAAGTTGAGGAAGAAAAGAAAAACAAAGAACAAGAAAAAGTATGGAAGTAAAGCTCAAAGAAGTCAATAGAGTGGAGAAAACTCTATCCTTACCGTCTTTCGTGGCGAACCTGAAAAAACCGGTTTCCGTACCATACGTCAACAGCACCATTAAAATAGAAGTGTACGCCATTAGATTGACTACTATCCCGTACTCGTCTGCAATAAATACTCTCGTGTACAAAGGCACCAGCAACCAATTTATAAATCGTCCGATAATTGTCGTGAAACCGTATATCACGGTTTCTCCCATTAGTTTTTTCAGTGGGTTCATATTTTTTCTACTTTTGCTTCAAGTTCATTGAAGTGACAAAAGTAAGAAGTTCTCAACAACAATATCATATATATATTATCTTTTATTTTTTTTAAAAAGAATATGAAGATGATTATAGGCTGTGAGTAATTGTGATAAAATAAATGGATTTCTCTTGTTTTTGTAGTTATTATTTGTTGGTTTGAAGGTTACTCACAATGTATGTATTGATTATGTACTGATAATCAAAATTGTTTTTGAGTTATCCACAATTGTTAGTAATAATGATTCGGAAAAAGTATTTTGTGAAATGATAGAAAACTGATGTTAGTAATTTGTAGAAACAAGCAGGGTTAATTTAAAAAACTATTCTTGGATTTTTGATTTCAATTATTACTTGCTTCTCTTTTCGTGAAATGCAAATGAAGTTATTCTTTTTAGTTCTTTTTTTATTCACAGTTACTAACGGGGATACTAACAAATAAATGTCTATATATTCATATATCGGTTTATAGAATGAGCATGTAGGATTTATAGCTGAATATAGTATTACTTCGGTATCACTTCCACATCACTTCCGTGTAAAACGCTATTAGTTCCCTATTAAAGCGCTATTAAAACCCTATACTACAATAGCGTTTTAATAGGATTACAATAGAGTATAAAAAACTTTATATGTACTACTGAACCGGAAGTGATGCCTTATTGCAGACGGATTCACTTGCGTTTTGGGTATAAATACTCCATTTTATACATATCAAATCCTTTAGCCCAATAATCTTTTTTGATTTCTTTTAGTTCAAATCCTTGTTTTTCATAGAATTGATAAGCTACTTGCGAAGTTCTGACGGTTATTTTTTGAACGCTTTTGATGGATTCAAGTTTTTCGATTCTATATTCAAGTAATCTGGTTCCCAGTGATTTTCCTTGGTATTCCGGGTGTAAAATGTCCCAACTGATTTTTCCTATCGTTTTATTCTCGGCAAAATTAATTCCACCGCATCCTACAATTTTTTCATTAAAGAGTAGAACGTAATAGAGTTCTCTTTCATTATCCAAGTAATTGCTAAAATCATCCTCTTCCTCCGGTGCGAAGTATTCGGGCGTGTTTAACCTGATTAGATTCATCACGGAACTTTTGTCTATTGATTTGTATTCCCGGATTGTAATCGAATTATTCATTGTGTTTTAAGGTTTAACTGATAAAAAAAGGATGTATCTCGAGATACATCCTCCTGTAAGGAATAGTTGATAACGAGCAACTATTTTATTTCATTTTCTCTATCAGGGAAGTGGTGGAGTAACCTTCCACGAAATCTATGGTAACTACTTCTCCCCCTTTGGCTTTCACTATGTCGTACCCGACGATGTCTTCCGGGCGGTAGTCCCCTCCTTTTACCAATACGTCCGGTTGTACCATTTTTATTAAATCGTAAGGGGTGTCGGTATCGAAGAAGATGACTTGGTCAACGAAAATCAATGAAGCTAACGCTAAAGCCCGGGCATTTTCATCGTTCACGGGACGGGAATCGCCTTTCAATCTTTTTACTGAACTGTCGGTATTTAAACCGATAATAAGTTTAGTTCCTAAAGAAGCGGCTTTTGCCAAGTATTCGATGTGTCCTTTATGCAGGATGTCGAAGCAGCCGTTGGTGAAGACGATTTTGTCGTTTCTGTATCTCCACATGTTGATGGTTCTGGAGGCTTCTTCTGGCGTGTGAGCTATTTTTTTCTCTATGTAAGGTAAAAAGTCCATTGGCGTGTCAGATTAGTTTGTTTGTAGCCGTGTCGGGGAATACGAGAACGGGTTTGTGTGATTTGGCTTCTTCGAAATCCATGGAGGCGTAAGAGATGATGATTATCACGTCGCCCACGGCGCATTTGCGTGCAGCCGGTCCGTTCAAGCAGATAATACCCGAGTTTCTTTCACCTTTGATGATATAGGTATCTAATCTCTCGCCGTTGTTGACGTTCACGATTTGAACTTTCTCGTTCTCTATCATGTTGGCGGCTTCCAGAAGAGCCTCGTCAATAGTGATACTACCCACGTACTGGAGGTTGGCTTCAGTAACGGTAACTTTGTGAAGTTTAGATTTTACTACTTCTATAAACATCTTCGTGTCAGTTTGATATACGTTTAAAATACAATATTATCAATCAGTCGGATTTTACCGGCGTATACTGCCACGCAACCGACTTTCACGTTGTTCTCTTTCCAATCCCGGATGGTTTTTAATTCGGTGTCATCCACGATTTCGAAATATTCGATTTCAAGGTAGGGGTTTTTGTTGATTTCTTCCGTTACCCATTGTTTTAATTCATCGACGCTCATTTCGGAAGTTAGTTTAGTGGCTTCTTGAAGAACGGCATGGATGTGAGGCGCGTTTTTCCGGTATTCCGGTTCCAGCAGGGTGTTGCGGGAACTCATGGCAAGCCCGTCTGCCTCGCGGATGATGGGGCAAGGTACGATTTCTAAATTATAGTGCAGTTGTTTTACCATATTTTTAATCACGGCTACCTGCTGGAAGTCTTTCATCCCGAAATAAGCCCGGTGGGGTTGAACGGCATCGAATAATTTGCTGACGATTTGTCCCACGCCGTTGAAGTGTCCCGGGCGTTTGGCTCCTTCCATGACGCTCTCGACGTACCCGAAGTTGAATACCCGGGTATCTTCCTCGGGATACATTTCCTCGACGCTGGGAGCGAATACGTAGTCACATCCGTTTTTTTCGAGTAAAGCGACATCTTTATCCAAGGTACGCGGGTAACGTTTGAGGTCTTCTTTATCGTTGAACTGCGTGGGATTGACAAACACGCTGACAACAGCCACGTCGTTTCCTTTTTTACATGCTTTTACCAGAGAGATATGTCCCTCGTGAAGTGCACCCATTGTAGGTACGAGTCCCACCGTTTTCCCTTCTTGTTTCAGCTTCTCTATCGTGGTGGTTAATTCCGCTTTCTTTGTAATAATATTCATGATTATAATCTTGAAAATACGGGGTGCAAGTTTACAAACTATTTTCGAGATAATACCATATTGAAAGTTGAAAATTCAAAATGATTACTTAAATAGCGAGTGAATATTAGGGTGTATGGAGGAAAGGGCGTCCAATAATTCCTTGTGGGTAACGCCTTCCCGCATCACGATTAAAACGGTGTCATCGCCCCCGATGGTGCCTAAAACTTCAAAATAGTTCTCGTTGTCGATTAAAACGGTAACAGCTTTGGCATAACCGGGAAGGGTTTTCATGACGGCGATGTTGCCGGAAAAATCGATACTTGAAATGGAATCCGTGACGATAGCTGATGCTTTTTCGTCAGCCTGTTCGTTCTGGATGCTTTCCGGTATGATGTAAATGTAACCTTTGTCCTTGTGAGGTATTTTTGCCACTCTCATGAATTTCAAGTCACGCGACAGGGTGCTTTGAGTTGCTTCCACGCCCAGTTCTTTCAGTCTGAACAGTAGTTCTTCCTGTGAACATATTTGCTCGTTCTCGATGAGCTTTCTAATAGATAACAAGCGCTTTGTTTTATTTCTCATAGGTGTTAATATTACGCCCTACAAAACTAATCAAAAATGTTTGATTTTCAATGGATGAATATATTTACGCATAATTATTTATCGAAACACATAAATATTCTTTGTAGTGTCGATTATTAGTTCTATTTTCGCGTATAATTACATATAATCTTTAGTTGATAGAATAAATATGCAGAAATTAAAGAAAGCTCGTCTGGTTCTGGAAGACGGGACGGTTTATGAAGGAACTTCCTTTGGTTACGAGAAATCGGTGTCCGGGGAAGTTGTTTTTTATACGGCAATGACGGGGTATCCCGAGAGTTTGACGGACCCTTCCTACAAGGGGCAAATACTGGTTCCCACTTACCCGATGATAGGGAATTACGGGGTCCCAGTGGATGATGAACGGGACGGGATATCGAAGTTTTTCGAGTCGGACAGGATTCATTGCAAGGCGTTGGTGATTTCCGATTATTCTTCCCGGTACAGTCATTGGAATTCACAAAAAAGCCTCGGAGATTGGTTGAAAGAACAACAGATTCCGGGGCTTTTTGGTATAGATACCCGGGCTTTGACGCAGAAGTTGAGGGATAACGGTGCGATGGTGGGGAAAATTTTGTTTGACGATGAGGACGTGCCTTTCTACGACCCGAATAAGGATAATATCGTGGCTGAGGTTTCTACCAAAAAGATTATGGAGTACGGGAACGGGAAGTATAAAGTGATGTTGGTGGATTGCGGGGTGAAGAATAATATTCTGCGATGTTTATTGAAACGTGACGTGACGGTGAAGCGGGTGCCGTGGAATTACGATTTCACGAGGGAGAAGTATGACGGGCTTTTCCTTTCCAACGGACCCGGTGACCCGGCGATGTGCGTCGAAACTATCGAACATATACGGAAGGCCTTGAAAGGGAATATCCCGATTATGGGGATTTGCCTTGGAAACCAATTGATGGCGAGAGCGGCAGGAGCTTCGACCTATAAATTGAAGTACGGGCATCGAAGCCATAATCAACCGGTGATGAAACCTGGGGGAACGCGTTGTTATATAACTTCACAGAATCACGGGTTTGCCATTGACGAGAAGACTCTTCCGGCAGAATGGGAACCGTTTTTCGTGAACGTGAATGACGGTACGAACGAGGGAATACGGCACAAGAAAAAGCCGTTCTTTTCCGCGCAATTTCACCCGGAAGCGTCGAGCGGTCCGGTAGACACGGAGTTTTTATTCGATGATTTCATCGCCTCGATGAAACAATTGAAAATGGAAAGTTGAAAATTGAAAATGATGAAATTTTTCAATCTAAAATCTAAAATTTAAAATCAATAAATATGAAGAAGGTTTTGCTTCTAGGTTCGGGAGCGTTAAAGATAGGGGAAGCGGGGGAATTTGATTATTCGGGTTCGCAGGCGTTGAAGGCACTGCGGGAAGAGGGTATTTATAGCGTGTTGATTAACCCGAATATTGCCACGGTGCAGACTTCCGAGGGAGTGGCAGATAAGATATATTATTTGCCGGTTACTCCCGAATTCGTGGAAGAGGTGATTAAGAAGGAGCGTCCGGAAGGGATACTGCTTTCTTTCGGCGGGCAGACGGCATTGAATTGTGGGGTGGAGTTGTACAAATCCGGGGTATTGGAAAAATATAATGTACAGGTGTTGGGGACACCCGTGCAGGCGATTATAGACACGGAAGACAGGGAAATATTTGCCGGAAAACTAGCTGAGATTGACGTGAGAACACCGAGAAGTATTGCCGCCAATAACATGGAAGAGGCTTTCGCGGCGGTGGATAAGTTGGGATTCCCCGTGATTATCCGGGCTGCCTACACGTTGGGCGGTTTGGGTTCCGGTTTCTGCTCGGACAAAGAAGAGTTGGAACGTCTGGCTTCCAGTGCGTTTTCCTATTCGCCGCAGATTCTCGTGGAAGAGTCTTTGAAAGGCTGGAAAGAGGTGGAATACGAGGTTGTTCGGGATAAGTATGACAATTGCATCACGGTGTGTAATATGGAGAATTTCGACCCTCTTGGAATACACACGGGCGAGAGTATCGTGGTAGCTCCCTCGCAGACGTTGAGTAACAGTGAATACCATAAACTGAGGTCAATCGCTATCAAGATTATCCGTCATATCGGGATAGTGGGAGAGTGTAACGTGCAATATGCCTTGGACCCCCATTCGGAGGATTACAGGGTGATAGAGGTGAACGCGCGTCTTTCCCGTTCCAGCGCTTTGGCTTCAAAGGCAACGGGATACCCGTTGGCATTCGTGGCGGCGAAATTAGGTATGGGCTACGGGTTGCACGAGATTAAAAATTCTGTAACGAAGGTGACCACGGCTTGTTTTGAACCGGCGTTGGATTACGTGGTGTGCAAGATTCCCCGCTGGGATTTGAATAAATTCGAGGGGGTTTCCAAGGTGATAGGTTCCTCGATGAAGAGTGTCGGGGAGATTATGGCTATCGGTAGGACTTTTGAGGAGGCTATCCAGAAAGGGATTCGGATGATTGGGCAAGGGATGCACGGGTTCGTGGGTAATGTGCTTAAATCGAGAGATATAGATGAGGAGTTGGCGAACCCGACGGATGCCAGAATATTCGCCATAGCTGGGGCTTTCGATAAAGGGTACAGCGTGCAGAAGATTCACGATTTGACAAAGATAGACCATTGGTTTTTGCAACGTTTGGAGAATATTCACTTGTTGAAAGAAGAGTTGTCAAAATTGAATGGCGAGGAGGAAATTAGCGCGGATTTATTGCGCGCGGCAAAGCAATACGGGTTTTCCGATTTTCAGATAGGTCGGTTGACGATTAAAAATACATCTCTTTCGCATCACGAGAAGATGTTGAAAGTGAGAGAATACCGTAAAAAACTGGGTATTTTGCCCGTCGTGAAGCAAATAGACACGCTGGCGGGGGAGTATCCTGCCATGACGAACTATCTTTATATCACGTACAATGGCTCTGAAAATGACGTGGCGTACGAGCGTGACGGTCGTTCGGTTATCGTGTTGGGGTCGGGAGCGTATCGTATCGGCAGTAGCGTGGAATTTGACTGGTGCGGGGTGAGTGCCTTGAACACGATTCGGAAAATGGGGTATCGCTCAGTCATGATTAATTACAATCCTGAAACGGTAAGCACGGATTACGATACCTGCGACCGCTTGTATTTCGATGAACTTTCCTTCGAGCGGGTAATGGATATTGTCGAATTGGAGGTGCCGAAGGGAGTGATTGTTTCCACGGGGGGACAGATACCGAATAATTTGGCGATGCGTTTGCACGGGCAGCACGTGAATATACTGGGTACTTCGCCCGAATCCATTGACAGGGCGGAAGACCGCCGGAAATTTTCATCCATGTGTGATGAACTGGGAATAGACCAGCCCCGGTGGAGCGAATTGACGAGCATAGAGGATATATACGCTTTCGTGGATAAGGTAGGCTTCCCCGTGTTGATTCGTCCTTCTTACGTGCTCTCGGGGGCTGCCATGAACGTGGTGTCGAATAAAGACGAGTTATTGCATTTCCTTGAGTTGGCGGTGGAAGTATCAAAAGAGCATCCCGTGGTAGTATCCGAGTTTATCGAGCAGGCGAAAGAGGTCGAGATTGACGCCGTGGCACAGGAAGGGGAGGTGAGAGCTTACGCTATCAGTGAACACGTGGAGTTTGCCGGTGTACATTCCGGTGACGCTACAATCGTGTTTCCCGCCCAGAAATTGTACGTGGAAACGATTCGCCGGATTAAAAAGATTGCCCGGTCGATAGCGAGGGAATTGAATATATCCGGCCCTTTCAATATGCAGTTTCTGGCGAAAGACAATGATATAAAAGTAATCGAGTGTAACTTGCGGGCTTCGAGGAGTTTCCCGTTCGTGTCGAAAGTCTTGAAATACAACTTTATTGACATGGCAACCCGGATTATGCTGGGGGAGAAAGTGGAGGCGTTGAACAAATCGGTTTTCGATTTGGATTACGTGGGAGTGAAGGCTTCTCAATTCTCGTTTGCCCGCCTGTTGAAAGCGGACCCCGTGTTGGGAGTGGATATGGCATCGACCGGGGAAGTCGGTTGCATCGGTGAGAATTATTACGAGGCAATATTGAAGAGTATGCTTTCCGTGGGACATCGTATCCCGAAGAAGAATATCCTGATTTCCTCGGGTCCCACGCGTTCCAAAGTAGAGTTGTTGAATTCTACCCGGATGCTGATAGAGAAAGGATTCACGATATATTCCACGGAAGGAACGGCTAAATTCTTCAAGGAAAATAATATCGACGTGAATATTCTTTACTGGCCGGATGAGGATAAGGAACCGAATATCATGGAATATTTGCATGACCGTAAGATAGACCTCGTGATTAATATCCCAAAGAATCACACGAAACGGGAGTTGGATAACGGGTATAAAATCCGTCGTGCTGCGGTGGATTATAATATCCCGCTAATCACGAATGCCCGTTTGGCAAGCGCGTTTATCTATGCAATCTGCAAAGTCAATCCTGACGAAATCGCTATCAAGAGTTGGGACGAATACGGGGAAAGCTGAGAGATAAAAACTAAAAGTTGAGTAAATTGCCGATTTAAAGTAGCGTTTTTTGAACAAATTGCTGTTTTGAATCGGCAATTTTGTATTTTTGTAATCACCATTACAAAAAATAGGTGCTTATGAAGAATAAGAAATTGAAAGGGATACTTTATTTATGTGCTATTCTGGTGTTGTTCGCGTTAGGGCTGTTCATTTGGATGAAGACGTCCAAAATAGTGGAGGAAAAGACGTTCACGATAAAAGGGCAACAGGAAGCGATTTTCGAGTATAACACGAAGATAGAGTTACCTAAAGCGATACGTGTACATTTTGACGGGAAATTAGATTGTGATGCTATATTGATTATCAAGGAAAACGGGGAAGGAAATGCCATTCGTTTCCGTCGTTCTTTTCCGCTGAAAGCCGGAGAACTCAAAGATTACGATTTCCAGACAACTTGGACACACCCGGGGATGATTATCGAGTTACGTTCTAAAGATTGCGAAGTGAACGATGTGGAAATCCATATCGAAGTCGAAGGGTAAGTAAAAATTATTTGTTCTGGTTTACATTTTGATTAAAAATCGTATATTTGTAAACTCAAATAAAAGTTACTATGGAACAAATATTTTCTCAAAGATTAAAGAATGCGAGGATCATGCAAGGACTCTCTATGGATGAATTGTGTGAAGTAATGGGTAATATTGTTTCTAAACAAGCTATTTCGAAATATGAGAATGGAAAGATGTTACCCAATAGTACTGTGTTGATACAATTGGCAAATGTACTTCACACGAGTATTGATTATTTTTTCAAACCGTTTCAGGTTAAATTAGAAGGAATTGAATTTCGAAAAAAAGCAAAATTATTATCCAAAGAGAAAGCTAAAATTGAAGAACAAGTTTTGGATATGGTGGAAAGATACTTGGAAATAGAAAGTATTCTTAACATTGATTCTACGTTTAGTACTGAATTGGATTATATAGTAGTACGGGATGCCAAAGATATAAGACCTTTAGTTGATCGGCTCCGAGAGGTATGGAAAATAGGTGAAGATCCTATCAATAATATTATAGAATTATTGGAAGAGAATAAGATTAAAGTAATAGAAATTGATGCAGATAATTCCTTTGATGGGCTTAGTGGCTTTATTGGGGGAAAATGTCCGTTTATTATTTTGAATAAGAATTTTTTACCGGAAAGAAAAAGATTCACGGCGGCACATGAATTAGGGCATTTATTATTGAATATAGATCCTGTTTTATCAAGTAAGAAGAAAGAATATTTATGTAATCGATTTGCTAATGAGATTTTGATCTCTGAATCTGTGTTTATTAATCTTATTGGCAACAGTCGGAAAGATATTTCTTTAAAAGAGTTGATAGATATTCAATGTCAATTCGGTGTATCGATAGATGCGTTGATGTATAAGGCGAAAGAATTGAATATCATAACGGAATCAAGATTAAAAACGTATTATATAAAAAAGAATAGAATATCTGATTTTAAAGAAATTGTAGAAAAAAGTCGTTTTCCTGAAGAATGTTCTTCTCGTTTCGAACGACTCGTGTATCGGGCTCTAGCAAGTGAAATAGTTTCATTCTCAAAGGCTTCTGTGTTGGTTAAAAAGCCAGTACACCAACTAAAAGAAAGTTTAAATCTCGTGTAAATGGAAACTGTTGTTGTTAATGATACCAATGTATTTATAGATCTCTGTGATATAGATTTATTGGATGATTTTTTTAGACTTTCTCAGAAAATTCATACAACTGATTTTGTTATGAATGAATTGGTAAAGGAAGAACAACGGGTAAAAGTTGAGCAATTTTTTAATGATGGCTTGTTAGCGGTTAAGACACATTCTGTTGATGAATTATTAGAAATAATTGATTATCAGCAGAAACAAGATAATAATGTGTCTATTACTGATTGTTCCGTTTGGTTATACGCTCAAAAGAATCATTATAGATTACTCACGGGAGATAACAAGTTGCGTAGATCGGCTGTTAAATCGGGAACTATTGTTTCTGGAATTCTTTATATTTTTGATCAGTTGGTAGAACAACATATAATAACTCCTCAAATTGCGTATGATAAACTAAATTTGTTGAGGACGATTAATCAACGTTTACCTGATAAGGATATTTCGGAACGTTTGAAAAGATGGACTGAAATGGTGTCGTGATGTTTGCGGCTAGAATGAGTGAAAGAAAAGGTAAAATAACAGGCAATGAATTGATTCATCCGGGTTTTTACCGATATAAGTCCGGATTTTCGTGTATGCTTTTTTGATGTTTTTATGAACTTGGGAATGTGTTACGTTCAGCTCATTCGATATTTCGTCGTAGTTTTTGCCCGCTAATTTCATTTCTACGATTCGCTTTTGCAAGTCGGAAAGGTTATCCATTGCCAGATTCAGTTTTGTGAACAAGTCGTCATACGTGGTGTCATATTCGGAAGTGGTACTGAAAACGAGCGATTCGAAATACTTCAGGTTATTGCGGTCTATCACGTTCTTGTGACGGAGAAAGCTGATACAACGATTTTTAGACATCGCCAGCAGGTATTGTTTCGTGTTTATCTCTTCCGGTATAGTTTGATATTTCTCGAAAAAACAGATAAACACGTCTTGAACCAAATCTTCGGTATCATCTCTATTCATTATATAGTGATAAATGAAGTTATATATATCACTATAATAGCTTTTGAAGATATGTTCAAATTTCTCCTCGGGCATATTCGGGATTTAAAATTTCTGTTTTTTTCCAAAACCACATCACAAATATATGCGATAAAATTTTTATTTGGACTTGTTGGGGTAAAAATATATTGTTGGAAATAATAAAAAAATATTGGAATAAGGGGGGCCCATTTTTTCACTTAAGCGTTTTATTATAAAAATCAAGTGGTTTTATGCAGATAGATTGGAGCAAATTATTTTCATATATCAACGGTTTTGCGGACCGGAAGACTATCGAGGAAGTGGAAAGTTGGCGTGAAAAGGATTCCCGGAATGAAGAGTTTTACCGGCGTACCCGGGATTATTATGCGAATAGTCCAACCCGGAACGAATCTTTTTCGGAAGGACAATTGGATATTCTTTACAAGAAGATGTTGAAGAGTAAACGAGGCAGGAAACGGCGTGCGTTGTGGCAAAGGACAACGGTGGCAGCGTCTGTTATTTTGTTGCTTTCGGTAGGTGTTTGGTGGTATTATACCGGGAATATGCACGACGAGAGTAAAGCACATGTTCCCGTTCATGCGGCGGAGGTAATCATTATTACCGAGAGCGGCGATAAGTTTACAGCCAAGCAATTGGATTCCGGTATCGCGAGACAAGTTGCCGATAATAAATTGGAATATTCCGCGCGTGAGAACACGAGTGAAGAGGATGCTACCCGTGTGGAAAAACAGGCACCGAGGCACACGATAATCGTGCCGCGGGGTAAGACTTTCGAGTTGGTTTTGGCTGATGGGACTTTCGTGTTACTCGGACCTTCCAGCGAGTTGACTTATCCCGTGCAATTTGATTCTTGTTCCACGAGAGAAGTTACTCTTCGGGGAGAGGCTTATTTCGAGGTGACTAAATCATCCAACCGTTTTGCCGTGAACACGGAGCGAATGAAATTGCAGGTGTACGGGACCACGTTTAATATTTTTGCCCGGGAAAAGATGCCGGTTGAAGCCGTGTTGGTCGAGGGGCGGGTTGGAATCACTCCCGGAAATGGTACCGGAGAAACGATACTCCATCCCGGGGATATGTATTCTATTGACGAAGCGGGAGATATTAAAGTGATGCAGGTGGATTTGGCAGAATACAAGGCAAAACGGAATGGTTATGTCCTTTTCAACGGTAAAACGATAGAACAAATCGTGCGAAGTCTTGAATTATATTATGATGTTGATTTTGTGCACGAGGGAGCAGTCCCGGATACGCGGGAATACGTGTTCTCGGTGAAACGTACTTCCTCTCTTCGGGAGGTTTTGGACGTGATAGAGTCTGTTGCTGATGTTAAATTCGTAATCGACGGGAAGGAGGTGGAGATTACCCGGAAATAGCATCATGTATAAAGAAAAACAGGATACCCGTTTGCCGACGTGCATCCTGTAGAATAAATTAATGGTTCAGTGTGTATCTCGAAAATCACGAACCGGTTAATTAACTCGATAAATATTTAAAAACAAAGTTATGAAAAAAAGTTTATTATTTCGCAATAGGGGCGGTTCTTTTTGTAAGATATGCTTGTGGGTTTGCCTGCTATTGGGAGTTACGAGCGTGAATGCTCAAGACGTTTTATCTAAAAAAATTACACTTGAATTGAAAGACTCCCCTATTATTGAGGTGTTGTTGGAAATTCAAAAACAAACGGATGTGAATTTCGCTTACGGGAAGACGCAATTGGAACAACTGAAACCCGTTACGCTTAGCGTGAAGCAAATGCCGTTGGAGGAGGTTTTGAAAATCGTGTTGAAAGATACCGGTTTTGAGTATGTTATTCAACAGAATACGGTAGTAATCAAGCGGAAAGGTGCTAAAACGCCTGAAGTAGCAAAAATCACAATCACGGGTAAAGTAACAGATAAGGATAATATTCCTTTGCCGGGAGTTACGATTTTACTGAAAGGAACAACTTTAGGTATCACGACGGATATGGACGGAAAATATTCGCTCACGATTCCCAACGTGGAGAATCCGGTTTTAGTTTTTTCATTCATTGGGATGAAAAAAGACGAAATTGCTGTTGACGGGCGAAAAGTTATTGATGTTGTGCTGCAAGAAGAAAAAACGGAGGTAGAAGAAGTTGTTGTAACCGGTATCTATAACCGTAAGAAAGAAAGTTTTACCGGCTCTTCGCAAACTTATAAAGCGGAAGAATTGAAAGTAGTCGGTAATCAAAACTTATTGCAAAGTTTGAAAACACTGGATCCCGCTTTTGCTATTCTTGAAAACAATCAATACGGTTCCGACCCTAATCGCTTGCCCGACGTGGAAATCCGGGGAAAGAGTAGTATCGTCGGTTTCAAGGAGGAGTTCGGGGAAGATCCTAATCAGCCGTTATTTATTCTGGATGGTTTCGAGAGTTCTTTGCGCACGATTATGGACTTGAGTATGGATAGGATAGCTTCCGTCACTATATTGAAAGATGCGGCTTCCACTGCCATATACGGTGCAAAGGCTGCCAACGGGGTTATTGTTGTGGAAACAAAAGTTCCGGAAGCCGGTAAAATAAGATTAACGTATAACGGGAGTTTTGATGTGTCGTTTGCCGATTTGAGCGCTTATAACCTAATGAACGCGGCGGAAAAGTTGGAGTTTGAACGTTTGGCAGGAAATTTTTCTTCAAATGTTGTAACTCATGAAGAAGAGTTACAAATGCGTTATAATCGTTTGCTGGCGAACGTGAAGAAAGGTGTTGACACGTATTGGATGTCCGAGCCTTTGCGAATAGGTTTGAACCAACGTCATAATTTATACGTGCAAGGAGGTGACCAGCAGATTCGTTTCGGGTTGGGACTGAATTACACGAATATAGAAGGTGTGATGAAAGAGTCGCGTCGTCAGTTGGTAAGTGGAAACTTGGATTTGTTGTACCGGGTTGGTAAATTGAATTTCCAAAATAAATTAACTCTTGATTTCACGAAGACCACGGACCCGATAGTTCCTTTCTCGGAGTATTCAAGAGCAAACCCGTATTACCCTAAATACAACGAGTTCGGGGGAATAGATAAATGGCTGGAAACACCGGGTGCAGGTGATACTCAAGCTTCAGACGGGGGAATCTACGTGCCGAATCCACTTTGGAATGCTTCATTGAACAGTTATAACGAGGGGGATACTTATGATATGCGCAATAATCTGGATATAGAATATCGTCCTTGGGATTTTTTGTATGTTCGCGGACGTATCGGGGTATCGAAATCGGTATCGACAACAGAAGTTTTTCGTTCACCGGAAGACACGCAATTCGATGAAACAGAGTCATTGAAAAAAGGTTCTTATTCTGATAGCCATTCCGAATCATTCGGGTATGACGGCTCCTTGACAGTAACTTACGGACAACTATTGGCAGATGCGCATCAAATCAATGCTGTTCTCGGGCTTTCTTTTTCGGAAAGCACCAGTGATTCTAAATCTTTTTCCGCGATAGGTTTCCCACGCGGAGATTATACTACACCCGGTTTTGCCAATTCGTACACGGAAAACAGTAAACCCGGTTATAGCGATGCCAAAAAGAGAGCGGTTAATTTTTATTTTAACGGTGGATATTCTTACATGAATCGCTATTTGCTGGATGTCAATTTAAGAGCTGACGGTTCATCTGTATTTGGGTCTAACAAACGTTTCACCACGACGTGGGCTATCGGGTTGGCATGGAATCTTCATAACGAGGATTTTATAAAGAATAACACGAATTTGTTTTCCATGTTGAAAATCAGAGCTTCTATCGGTAACCCGGGTAACCAGAATTTCGGTTCATTCAAAACGATTAATACTTACAAGTTTAACAACTGGATGCAGAATAATTTTGGCACGGGTATTTTGGTAGACGCCTTTGGAGATCCGGATTTGGATTGGCAGAAGACATTGGATAAAAATATTGGCGCGGATGTGAGTATGTTCAATAATCGATTCCATGTTACTTTTGATTATTACCACAAATTGACGGATCCTTTATTAGCCTCCATCGGGGTTGCCATGTCCGTGGGAGTCACTTCCCGTTTGGCAAATATCGGAAAGCAAGTTGACAAAGGATTTAACGGAACGATAAAATACTCTTTCATTTATAAGCCTAAAGAGCGTGTAAATCTGACAACGAGTTTGACTTTCCGGAGAAGCAAGGCGTATTATGATGGCATCGAAACGAAATTGGGAAAATACAACAACGAGAATATCGGGAAAAATTTGTCCCGTTATTTTGACGGCGGTAGTCCGACAGCTTTATGGACCGTTCGTTCGGAGGGAATTGACCCTGCCACGGGAAAAGAAATTTTCTTGACAAAAGACGGACGTAGAACATTTACTTACGATTATGAAAATGAAGTACTTGTAGGTGATACTCGTCCGGATTTGGAGGGGGTATTCGGTAATGTCTTGTATTTTAAAGGTCTTTCGGCTAGTATTTATTTCAGATATAGTTTTGGGGCTGATGCATTCAACTCTACTTTGTACAACAAGGTGGAAAATATTTCGAGAGAAGGTTTACAAAAGAATCAAGACAAACGCGCGCTGTATGACCGTTGGAAAGAACCGGGGGACAAGGCCAGATTCAAAGGAATCGCCTTGACGGATGTTACCCAAATGTCATCTCGTTTCGTGCAGAAAAATAATTATATCGTGCTGGAGTCCGTTCGATTGGGATACGAATTGCCGTACAATTGGATAAAGAAGACGGGTTTTTCAGGAATGTCGTTAAGTGCCTACATGAATGATATTTGCCGGATTGCTTCTTTGAAAGACGAACGCGGTATTGATTATCCGTTCGCGAGAAGTGTTACGTTTGCTATTTCGGTTAATTTTTAATTTTTGACAATTATGAAAACGAAATTTATATCTGTTTTTCTCCTGTTAGCTGGAATATGTAGTGGATGTTCCGATTGGTTGGATGTAAAACCCAGTGACAGAATATCGGAAAAAACAGCTTTTTCGACTGTTGCCGGTTTTGAAGAAGCGTTAAATGGTATTTATGTTGAATTGAACAACGATAACTTGTACGGTCGGGCACTAACATGTGAATTCGTGGAAATCTTGGCACAGCGTTACGCTATCCCGGAAGAGAATAAGAGTCTCTATTCTTTAGCGAATTACGAGTATGATGGAGCTTATTCCAAGAGTAAAATTGAATCTATTTGGCAAAAGGCTTATAGCTTGATTGCCAATACTAATCTGTTGATAAAGAATTGTGAGGTAAACCGTGCTGTTCTCTCGGACGATTACTATCATTTGTGCCGGGGTGAAGCATTGGCTTTACGCGGAATGTTGCATTTTGATTTATTCCGTTTATTCGGACCGGTTTACGGGGCTTCCTCGGAAACACTTCCTTATTACGAAGAGTTCGTGTTAGATGTAAACCCTTCTTTGCCGAGCGATAAGTTTATGGGTAAGGTGATAGATGATTTACTGAATGCGGAGAAAGAGTTGGAGATTGATCCTATTATTACGCATGGAGTCCAAGGCGATTCAAGAAATGTCTTTTTCCAATATCGTAATTTACGTCTTAATTATTATGCAGTACAGGCTTTGTTAGCCCGGGTTTACATGTATACCGGAAATACGGAGAAAGCGAAAGAATATGCGCTGAAAATTATTGAAATATCGGAAAAGTTATTCCCGTGGGTGGATCCGATGACGATGGGAACTGATGGGACTATTCCCGATAGGATGTTTTCGACCGAGGTATTATTCGCACTGCAAAACTTGAATCGTAATTCAATATTTACCTCTCTGTTTGACGCGCAAAATCTGAAATTGCAATCATCATTACTGATTCCCCGTTTCGATGTTGTAAGACAAGTTTTTCAAAAAGCAGGAGGCTCGGGAGCTGATTACCGGTATAAATATTTTTTGTCTTCCGCTACATTTGACTTTGATGGAGAGAGTTATGCACTTTATGACCGTTATCAAGGGCAAGATTCATTGTACCAGCAAATGATACCTATGTTAAGAACAAGCGAGATGTATATGATTGCCACGGAGGTGACAGAAGATCCCGAGGAAGCAACCGACTATCTTAATACCTTGCGGGTAAACCGGGGATTGCGTGAGATCTCTTCGACACAAGTAGAACAGTCTTTGGAAGCGGAATGGCTTAGGGAGTTATATGGAGAGGGGCAATTGTTTTTCTATTACAAACGGAAAATGAAAACAGAGATTCAATCGGCATATGATCCGTACGGAACGAAAACAATCAATCTGTTGAGATATGTATTACCCATTCCAGACGGGGAAACAAAATATAATTAAAGTTTAAGTTATGAAACGAATTATTTATATGCTTATCCTGTTCATGATCTTTTTGGGAGCATGCGAGGAAAAAATAGATGTATACGAGGGTTCAAGTGGGATTTATTTTGACCCGACGGAAGCCGTGTTGGACACGATTGTGGTGCCATGGGGATTGAAGAATTCAGACATAAAGACGCAAAATATGAATCTGCGAGTGTGCTTGTTGGGAGATGTGGCTGATTATGACCGAAAATTCACGATTCAGGTAATCGCGGATGAACAAGATACTTTGAGTGCCGTGGAGGGCGAAGATTTCCGTCTTCTGCAAAAAGAATACGCAATTCTCGCAGGAAAAGCGGATGCGTTGGTGGAAATCGAGTTGTTGCGGGCTGATGATCTTATCAAACGTCCCCGGCGTTTTACGTTACGACTGGAAGAAACTCCGGAATTGGGATTCCTGTATTCTCGTATGCAAACATTAATTGATACTGCTCAAGTAACTTCACTACGAGCGATAGATTATCAACGTGTCATACACATGGATGAACGTTTTCAAGTCCCCGTGTGGTGGTCGCTTTATGGCGAAAACTTCTTTGGTAAATTCTCAACGAAAAAGGCTATATTTATTTGCGATCAAATGGGGTACGATCGTGAGGATTTTGTTGCTTCTTTCGTGGAAAGCGGTTTGAATGAAGGTAAGTTGAGATTTGCCGCAAGATACTTGCATGAATACCTTCAAGAGCATCCCGAATTGGATGAGGATGGAGAACCGATGACAATGGGACCTGATGCGCAGAAATAATTTTAAATATAGCTAAATAAGAGCGTTATGAAAAGATATTTGTTTTATATATTATTGGGGTGGTGGGCATTTTCCTCCTGTTTCGATGACAAGGGAAATTACGATTATCGCGAGATTAACGAGTTGTCCATTGCCGGAATCGGTAGGGATACGACTTACACGCTGATGGCTTTCGCGGATGTACTTCGTCTGCAACCGGAAATAGCTTCTACTTTAGAAAAGGATGAATCCGAGTACGAGTATGAATGGAAATTGATTCCCAATGGAATAGATATTAATGAAGTGAAAGACGGGGAGGATTTTGTTATCGGTCGAGATAAAAACTTGGAATGGTTAGCCGAGGCGAATGCCGGTACTTATGACGGGTTTTATATCGTGACGGACAAATCAACGGGAGTTGCCTATCGGGAGCGTTTTTCCGTACGTTTGACAACAATGACGAGTGAAGGATGGTTGGTGCTTTGTGACATGGGGGGAGAAGCTCGTCTTGATATGGTAGTCAATAGGGATGAAACAAAGGATATTATTGCCAAGAATATTTGGGCAAACCAAGATTTTTCAGTGGGGAAACCCTTGAAGTTACTTCCTTGCTGGTTCCGTAATAAACATTCTCGTATGTTACTTGTTTCGGAAAAAGGTACTTACGAGATTGATAAATCGGATATGCACGTGGGTGAAGATACTGATTTCAAATGGTTTTTTGGAATTGTTCCGGAAGTGGTAAATCTTCAGATGGCTAAATTCTCGCAACGTTGTACCCAAGGAGAAGACCGTTGGACACTTGTTACGGAAAGCGGGGATGTCTATTCCGAGCTTGCCGCTAACGGGGTCGGTTTTTTCGGGTATCCGGTGAATTTTATCAAGGGGGAACGGTTCGAGGCGGCTCCTTTCGTCGGGGTGATGAATCGTTGGATTTATATCGCCGGAGCTTCGGACCCGGTTCCGGTGATGCTATATGATGCCACGAACCGCCAGTTTTTGAATATTAAGCAAAAAGAAACTTATCCCTCCGTGATGGAATTTTCCGGGGATAAAAAATTTGATGCACGAACCGGGCGGGATTTTGTGGCAGGGGCGAGTACGTTTAGTTCGTTGGGCGAAGGGCTCAATTGGGTTGTTTTGAAAGACCCGAACACGAGCAGGCATTACGCTTATGGGATTCTCATGGGATACGATGAGAAAAACGAACAAAGGTTCTACGAGGAGATTAAAGGCCCCGGCTTGGAAAATGCGACTCAATTTGCCTTTAGTAATAACTATAATCATATTTATTATCTCAGTAACAACACGATTTATGCTTTTGACGTTGCTTATCCCGACGAAGAAGCGATACCGGTATTGACATTCCCGGGAGAAAAGATAAAAGTGATAAAATTTGAACCTTTAGTGTCTAATAATTCTTGGGGTGCTACTGATTCATGGCAAAGAAAACGCGCTTGGCGCCTAATCGTGGGGTCCACGGTGGATGGTATGGATGAATCGGAATGCGGTATCATGCGGACTTACGATACACCTCAAGATTTGCGGAAAGGCAAGTTTGAACTACATAAAAAACACGATAAACTGGGAAATATTGTGGATATCACGTATAAAGAACCTGATAAAAATTAAATATTGATGAAAATGAATTGGATAGTCTGGTTAGGCAGTATGATTTTGGCTGCCTGCCAACCCTCTCCTCGTTATGTGATAGAGGGACAGATAACCGGTTACGAGGGGCGAATATTGTTGGTTGCCCCGAGAGTGACGGGAACGTGGGATACCTTGGGAAATGTATTGTCGACAGATGGCACGTTCCTCTTTGAAGGGAGTGTAAAAGAACCGGTTATGGCGGAAATTGTGGCTCCGGACACGAGGTTACGAGTGCCAATACTTGTTGAAAATAGCGAGTTTAAAGTGGAAGCGAATATACCGGATGTTTCAACTTATGTCATAAATGGAGGGGGAGTCCTGCAACAGCAACGGAATGAATTGCGGAAAAAAGAGTCGGAGATAAAGATGCAAAAAGATTCCATGCGGTTAGAATACGAGAAAATTTACGGCAATGATTACTTCGGTAAACTGCAAATACGTGGTTTATTGTCTAAAATGGATGAGCGTTATAGTGAAGTTGAGAGTGATTTTGTTCGTCAACACGATAATCTTGTCGGTGCTGCCGTCGTGTACGGGCGTATGCAAACTTTTTACAGGGCAAAACGTCTACACGAGAGATATGCTTTGCTGGGTGAAAACGCTCGTAAAACAGTTCCGGGGCTTTTAATGAAGCCGTATGTCGATAAAGAGTCGCGAATCATCGTCGGGGGAACCGCTCCCGATTTCAAAATGGTAACTCCCGAAGGAGATTCGCTTTCTTTGTATGATATAAAAGCAAAAGTAAAAATACTGGATTTTTGGGCTTCTTGGTGTGGACCTTGTCGCGCGGAAAATCCTAATGTCCGGAAAATTTATCGCAAGTATAAAGATGCGGGATTGGAAATCGTAAGTGTATCTTTTGATACCAAAAAAGAGGCATGGATACGAGCGATTCAAGAGGATAAATTAAACTGGATTCATTTGTCTGATTTAAAAGGATGGAGTAGTATAGCTTCCAACCTGTATGAAGTTCACGGCATTCCTTACGTTTTCGTGTTGGATGAAAACAATCGAATTATAGCTGAAAGCCTAAGGGGAGAAGCATTGGAAGAATGTATTGTTGCAGCTTTGAAAGGAACGGAATAGGCTTGTTTCTTTAATAACTATTTGAAAATGTAGAGGGTGTGTTTCGACACACCCTCTCGTCCATAAGGCCTGAAAGTCTGACAATATCAAGATACGGAAAGGTCAAGCACGGGAAAGGGAAAAGATGTTCTCACGTCGGGTTATCGAAGTTCAGTCGGTTCGAAACGGCTGGACAATGACGGAATAACGGTTGAAGAACGAGAGAAGGGGCTGATTGAGGTCTTAACGTGAATTGTAATATCTTTATTGTCTTGCTTAATAATGTTCTAAATCTCGTTGATTTTGCCTAACTTTGTGGTTTAAATGCAAGAGAAATGAGCAACGGGTTATATCCTATCGGTATTCAGAATTTTGAGAGCCTGCGGAAAGACGGGTATCTTTACGTGGACAAAACAAGGTTGATTTATAGGCTGGTAAAATCAGGGCGTTACTATTTTTTGAGTCGTCCGCGTCGGTTCGGGAAAAGTTTGCTTATCTCGACGATTGAGGCTTATTTTCAAGGAAAACGTGAGGTGTTTCATGGTCTTGCCATGGAGGAGTTGGAAAAAGAGTGGCTGCAACATCCTATTCTGCATCTTGATTTGAATATCGAGAAGTATGATTCTGTCGAGAGTTTGGGTAATATTCTCAATGATAACTTGACCCGGTGGGAGAACCTTTACGGGCGGGAAGCGTCGGAGGTGTCGTTCTCGTTACGATTCGCCGGGGTTATTCGCCGGGCTCACGAGCGGACGGGGCAACGGGTGGTAATTCTTGTTGACGAGTACGATAAGCCGATGTTGCAGGCCATCAATAACGAAGGGTTGCAACGGGAATTTCGCAATACGTTGAAACCGTTTTACGGAGTTTTGAAAACCATGGACGGGGATATCAAGTTCGCTTTATTGACTGGTGTTACCAAGTTCGGGAAAGTCAGCGTGTTCAGTGACCTCAATAATCTAAATGATATATCCATGGATAACCGGTATGTCGCTATATGCGGGATGACGGGGGAAGAGATTCATCGTTATTTCGAGGCTGATTTGCACGAATTGGCTTCTGCCCAGAACATGACGTACGAGGAGGTATGCGCCCGGTTGAAGGAGTCTTATGACGGGTATCATTTCGTGGAAAATTCCGAGGGAATTTACAATCCCTTTAGCGTGTTGAACACCTTTTACAAGATGAAATTCGGTAGTTACTGGTTTGAAACGGGAACCCCGACTTATCTGGTGGAATTGTTGCAGAAGAACCATTATAATTTGGAACAAATGTCCCGGGAGGAAACGAGCGAGGAGGTGCTGAACAGTATCTACGCGGACGAGAGCCCGATTCCCGTGATTTATCAAAGCGGGTATCTCACGATTAAGGATTATGATGAAGAGTTTGGAAATTACATTCTTGGATTCCCGAATCGTGAAGTGGAGGAGGGGTTTGTCAAGTTTTTGATGCCGTTCTACACGAGAATAAATAAAGTGGAATCCCCGTTCGAAATTCAACAATTCGTGAAAGAAATCAGAACCGGTAAGCCGGATGCTTTCTTGTGTAGGCTTCAGAGTTTTTTTGCCGATACGCCTTACGAGATTATCCGGGATTTGGAAGTGCATTACCAGAATGTACTTTTCATCGTTTTTCGTTTGGTGGGCTTTTACGTGAAAGTCGAGTATCACACGTCGGAGGGAAGGGTTGATTTGGTGTTGCAGACAGACCGTTATATTTACGTGATGGAGTTCAAGTTGGACGGAACGGCGGAGGAGGCTCTGCGTCAGATAGAGGAGAAGCATTACGCTCGCCCGTTCGAGGCTGATTCCCGGCAGTTGTTCCGGATAGGAATTAATTTTGACAATAAAACTCGAAATATCGGGGAGTGGATAGTGGAATGAAAATAGGTAATAAATATTTAACAGAATGCAGATATTAAAGAAATATTGGAAAGACTTTGTCATTTTTTGGGGATTGTTCGTGATATTCGTGGGAGGAATATTTTTCTTTTTTTACTTGGTTTCCGACGGGAAGTTAGGTTTTATGCCCACGTTCGAGGAGTTGGAAAATCCGAATAATAGTTTTGCGACAGAGGTGTATTCTGCTGACGGGAAAATCATCGGGAAATATTTCGAGGGTAGCGAGAACCGTCGTTACATGGAATATAAAGATATTCCCCAGAGCGTGATTGACGCGTTGATAGCCACGGAGGACGTACGTTTTTATGAACATAGCGGTATTGACGTGCGCGGTCTGTTCCGTGTGGCAAAAGGAATGGCGACAGGTAATTCGGCAGCTGGGGGAGGTAGCACGATTACTCAACAGCTGGCAAAGATGTTATTCCCCAGAGAGGCAAACCAAAGCTTCGTGGAGTTGGCTGTCCGTAAATTCCGGGAATGGGTGATTGCCGTGAAGTTGGAAAAGAGCTACACGAAAGAGGAAATCATCACCATGTATCTCAATAAATTTGACTTTTTAAATTTGGCGGTTGGTATTAACTCCGCGGCAAATATTTATTTCTCCACTTCTCCCGATTCATTGCGGGTAGAGCAATCGGCCATGTTGGTGGGTATGGCAAAAAATCCTTCACTTTTCAATCCCGTGCGCCGACCGGATAAAACGTTGGGGCGCCGGAACGTGGTGTTGAGCCAGATGTTGAAATATGACAAGATTTCCGAAACGGAATACGATTCTTTGAAGAATTTGCCGTTGGGACTGGATTTTCATAAAGAAGACCATAAAGAGGGTATCGCTACTTATTTCCGGGAATATATGCGTTTGTACCTGACAGCTAATAAACCGGAAAAGAAGAATTACAAATGGAATAAAGATCAATATGCAGTTGATTCGCTGGCATGGGAGAGGGACCCGCTTTACGGGTGGTGTAACAAGAATCTGAAATCCGACGGTTCCCGTTATAATATTTATACCGACGGACTGAAGATTTACACGACTCTGGATTCCCGGATGCAAAAGTACGCGGAGGAGGCAGTGACCGAGCATTTAGGGGGAACGTTGCAACCGACTTTTATGGCGGAAAGAAAGCATAAAGCGAATCCGCCTTTCTCCAATGACCTGACGAAGGAAGCGATTAATGAAATTTTGAATACTTCTATCCGGCGCACGGAACGCTATCGCTCCATGAACAAGGCTGGCAAGAGTTTTGCCGAGATCAAGAAAGAGTTCGCTAAACCGATAGCCATGTCTGTTTTCACGTGGAATGGAGTGCGTGACACGACAATGAGTCCGTTGGATTCTCTGAAGCATTATAAATCGTTCTTCCGTGCCGGATTTATGGCAATGGAACCCGCTACCGGACATATCAAGGCGTACGTGGGAGGTCCTAATTATCATTATTTTCAGTATGATATGGTGAGCACGGGTAAACGGCAGATCGGATCTACTATTAAGCCGATTCTTTATACCTTGGCGATGCAGGAGGGATTGGAGCCCTGTCAGAAAGTGTTGAACGTGCAGCAAACTTTCGTGTTGCCGGACGGGACTACATGGACGCCCCGCAATTCGACAAATAAGCGTGAGGGTGAGATGGTTACTTTGAAATGGGGGTTGGCGAACTCGGTAAATAATATTTCCGGTTGGGTATTGAAGCAATTTACCCCGGAGGCAGTGGTACAGATGGCTCATCGAATGGGTATTAACAGTTTTATAGATCCGGTGCCTGCTATATTCTTGGGTTCTTCGGAAGTTTCCGTGAAAGAGATGGTTTCCGCTTTTTCCGTGTACGCGAATAAAGGAGTGTACAATTCGCCGATAATGGTGACCAAGATAGAGGATAAGTACGGTAATTTATTGGCGACGTTCCAGCCCGAATCCCGAGAGGTAATCACGGAGAATACGGCTTATTTGATGGCGAATCTTTTGAAAGGTGTTATTGATGAAGGAACCGGTATCCGGTTGCGCTATCGTTATAAATTTACCAATCCGATCGGTGGGAAGACCGGAACGACACAGAATCACTCCGACGGTTGGTTTATCGGAATCACTCCCGATCTTGCCGGGGGAGTGTGGGTTGGAGCTGAAGACCGTTCCATCCATTTCCAGAACTTGGCGAATGGTCAAGGAGCCAGTATGGCTCTCCCGATTTGGGCATTATTTATGCAAAAAGTATATGCCGATAAATCGCTTGCCGTTCCGCAACGAGATTTCGAAAAACCGAATGGCGTGAATAAAGTCCTTGATTGTGATGACGAGGGTGACGAGGTGGTCACTGAATCCGATTTCGTGGATGAAATTTTTGACTAATACAATTGAAAATTGAAAGTTGAAAATGAAAGAGGAAAATATTGTTGCGGGGAAGTCTTTCCGATTTGCGGTACGGATAGTTAATTTGTACAAGTTTTTATGTGCAGAGCGTAAGGAGTTTGTGTTGTCGAAACAGTTGCTTAGGAGTGGGACGTCGATTGGAGCGTTGATTAGAGAGAGTGAACATGCGCAGTCTAAAGCAGATTTCATTAATAAAGTGAATATAGCTTTAAAAGAGGCCAATGAAACGGAATATTGGCTTCTATTGCTGAAAGAAACAGATTATTTAACCGAGTCAGAGTTTGATTCTATCATAGGGGAGAGCCGTGAATTAATCCGGCTTACAGCAAGTATAGTAAAAACAACAAAATTGAACGTTGAAAACTAATCATTTTCAATTTTCAATTTTCAATTTTCAATTGTTATGGTGAAATCTAAGACCGTTTACGTTTGCCAGAATTGCGGGGCGAAAGAATCCAAGTGGGTAGGGAAATGTGCCACTTGTGGAGAGTGGAATAGTTTTGTGGAGGAAGTGGAAGTTTCCGTGAAGGGGAAACGGGCGGCTTCTATTATCGGGAATAGTTCTTCCCGCCCGTTGAGGTTATCGGAGGTGAAAACCAATGCCGACGAACGGATGGATACGGGCGACGGGGAATTGAACCGGGTGTTGGGAGGCGGAATTGTACCGGGCTCTATGATCTTGTTGGGCGGAGAGCCGGGCATCGGGAAATCCACTCTTATCTTGCAATTTGCCTTGCATAATCATAACGGGAAGGTGCTTTACGTGTCGGGGGAGGAAAGTGTATCCCAGATTAAGATGCGGGCACAACGTTTGGGTGCGGAGAATGACGATTGTTTGTTTCTTTCCGGTAATTCACTGGAAGCGGTGCTGGAACATTCCCGTGCATTGGAACCGAAACTGTTGATTATCGATTCCATTCAGACATTGTCTACCGAAACGGTGGATGCTATCCCGGGAAGTCTTTCACAAATACGGGAATGCACGAATGTATTGTTGCGTTTCTCCAAAGAAAATACTATTACCACGATATTGATCGGACATATCACGAAAGACGGTCAGCTGGCCGGTCCCAAGATTTTGGAACATATGGTGGATACCGTGTTACAGTTCGAGGGTGACCAACAACACATGTATCGCATCCTGCGTTCCATGAAGAACCGTTTCGGTTCGACGTCCGAGATCGGGATATACGAGATGCTGCAATCCGGTTTACGTCAGGTAGCAAATCCTTCCGAGTTGCTCCTTTCCAATCATGACCAGAATTTAAGCGGGGTGGCGGTTGCCGCCACGATGGAAGGCGTCAGAACGATTTTGTTGGAAGTGCAGGCATTGGTAAGCACGGCTGCTTACGGGACGCCCCAGAGGTCTGCAACGGGCTTTGACACTCGTCGTTTGAATATGTTGTTGGCGGTGCTTGAAAAACGGGTAGGATTCCGTTTGGCGGCAAAGGATGTTTTTCTGAATATCGCGGGAGGTATTCGGGTGAGTGACCCTGCCTTGGATCTCGGCGTGGTTATGGCTGTACTTTCCTCGAATATTGACGCCCCGATACCGTCGGACACGGTATTTGCCGGGGAAGTCGGGCTTTCGGGTGAAATACGTGCCGTTAGTCGTATCGAGCAACGAGTATTGGAAGCCGAGAAACTGGGGTTCCAACAGATATTCGTGCCGTCGGGGAATAAAAAGGCTCTTGTCAAAACTCCGGCACATATAAACGTGAAATTCGTGTCCCGAATAGGAGATATTTGCAGGGATTTGTTCGGAAATTAGTAGGTTAAACCGAAAGCCCACAATGGAATGATATTTTTATACCCGTATTCGATATCGTCTTTCACGATGTAAGCGTTTTCTATGCCCTCGATCTGTTTTTGATTTTTGTTTTTTCCCCCGACTTCAAAGGTATATTTTCCTATAGTGAAATCTGCCGCGGAGGATGTTACGACTTCTCGTGTTGTTCGCATCAAGGAAAAGAATACGGTTTCACGTATGTTTCCGATGTCAGGGGTATTATCCGTGATGGCGTATGCGAGATTTGTGTTATTTAGATATACCTTATCCACTTTACCAAGTAGTTTTATCCCTTTTGTATCAGTGCGTAATTGGTTAATAATTCCCGCTTTTTCGAGGTAGAACATTAAGTCGGGTACCGCATTGCGATTTATATCTAAATCCCGTGATAATTTCGAGAAATTTGGTTTGAAAGGAACGCTTTGAGCGATTATATACAACATTTTTTTCAATTTCTGTGCGGTTGCAACATTCATTTGTGCGAAAATCGGAATATCATTTTCGAGTGTTTGGTTCAAGACACTTCTTAAACGTGCGTGGTAACCGTCTTCGTTGAAAAACGGATAGAAACCGTGTTGCAGGTATTCTTTGAATAATGGCAAAGGACGTTCCTTTTCGTGAGGAAATGGTATCTTGTTGGATAAAATTTCTTCAAGTGAAAGCACGGGTAATTCGATATTCCTGGCAATAACGAGAAATTCTCTAAAAGATAACCCTGTCATGCGATATTCTAACTTGCGACGACTGAGATCCGCCCCTCCTTGTTCTAAATCGAGTATAGAGGAGCCTGTGTACACTACTTTTAAACCGGGGAGCAGGTCGTATATGTTTTTTATTTCCCTAGACCATCCCGGATATTTGTGAATTTCGTCAATATAAAGTTTTTTTCCCCCGTTTTGATAAAATTGTAAAGCGAGATCGACGAACGTGTGAGTAGAAAAATAGAGATCATCAGCTGTAACAAAAAGTGTTTCGTCAATATTATCGTGGAGTTTAATGTGCTGTAGCAGTAAGGTTGTTTTGCCTACACCTCTTGCCCCTAATATAGCAATCAGGCGGCTATCCCATGAAATTTGGTCATGCAGATAACGGACAAAACTCGTGGTCGTGTTATCTAAGAGTAATTTAAAAGTTCTATATAATGTATTCATAGTTTATTGTTTATCAAATTATTATTGCAAATATATGAAAATTGCACGATAAATCTTGCAGTTTTACCTATTTTCTGCTTGTTTCATCTTGCAATTTGAGAAAATGTGCTATAAGTTATTGTTAATTATATGTTTCCGTAGGATGATGACCGCTTCCCGCCGTTTATTATAGACGGTTTGGAGAGCGATACCCAGTTTTGATGCAATCTCTTCCGGTTTCCAACCTTCGAGATACATACGAATTACTGTGGCGTAATCTTCGGGTAGGATTTGAAGGGAATCGTACAGGGTTTTGTACAGCTCTACACGTTCCATATCGTCCGAGAATTCATATTCTACTTTACACTCCAATTTGAAACGTTGCTGGTGTCCCAAATGTTTTAATTTATTCTTGTATGCGTTTTTCAGGGCGATAAAACAGAATGTCTTAATGTATGCCAGCGTGGGAAATTGAACAGAACTTCGCTTCCATATATCGGCCATGACATCTTGGATAATATCTTCAGACGGGATGTTGAGAGGTTCAAACAAACGAGTTGCGTATAGATATAGTTCCCTGTATATCATACGATAAACAACGCCGAATGCATGGGCATTCCGTTGGTTGAACGCTTTCAAAAGTGCATCATCCGACTCGTCTGAGTGAAGTGTCATATTCCTTCGATTTTTGCAAAAATAATATTATTTCGCAAGATGTAATAATTTATCCGCCAATCTTATCACCATTTTATCGTGAAATTCTTGCAATTTTGAAAAAAAATGTAGTTCCTCTCGGTAGTTTTTCCGGTTTCGATTTATATATGGGTAAAAGCATAAGATATGAAAACAAAAAGAGATATAGACGAATTGATTGATACGATAAAAATACCCTCGGACCGGGAGGTTGAGGCGGCTGTGCGTCGCTTCGAGCAAAGGCTTCGCCGGATGAAGCGTCGTCGTCAAATAATATGGGCTACAAGTTCTGCAGCGGCTGTGATATTATTCGGTATCATTTTCACCTTGTTGTGGACAGAGGAACACAAGAGCGTTGAACCTGTGAAAGTTGCCAAGACCGTGAAAGTCGAAAACAAAGTCGTAGTTCCCACGTTGATTCTTGCCGGGGGAAACAGCGTGAACCTGAAACAAGAGAATGTAGAAAAGACAATTCACGAATCGAATATTCGAGTAGAGGAGAATCATATCGTTTATGATTCTGTCGTGAACAATACTCGGGAGATCGAGTACAACACGCTTGTGATTCCTGCCGGGTACACTTATAATGTTACGCTTGCCGATGGTACTCGGGTAACGCTCAACGCTGGAAGCCGCTTGAAATACCCGGTTGAGTTCGTCGGGGACAGGCGGGAGGTAGAGTTGTCCGGGGAAGCGTATTTCGATGTGACCAAATCGGGAAAGCCCTTCGAGGTAAGTGTTTCTGATTCTAAAATCCGGGTTTACGGGACTCAATTCAATGTGAAGACCTCTCGTGAAAATACCGTAGAAACGGTATTGGTGGAGGGAAAAATCGGATTCCGGTCACCCGGTCGGGAGGAAGTGAAAGTTGTTCCCGGCGAACAAGTATCGTATAACGCAACTTCCGGGAATGTCGATGTTAGGCAGGTGGATACACGTTATACTACTGCATGGATGGATGGTGTGTTTAAGTATCAGGATAAAAAGTTGAATCTTGTACTGGAGGATATTTCTGCTTGGTACGGGATTGAATTTGAGCTACAAACTGATATTACGATGATTGAGGTTACCATGAATCTGAACAAAAAGACTTCGATAGAGGAGGTGATTTCATTTATCGAGTTGATGACAAATTGTAAATTCATAAAGGAAAGGGGGCATTACATTGTAAATAAGTAACAGAGAATAAAAAGATATCCCGCCAGGCGGGATAATCTTCAAGACAAAATCGCGGTCTTATAAAATTGGACCTTTATTGATCGCGACATTGATGCAGTAAATATTATTTACTATTTAAATTAATTAGTACTACAAATTTATGCAAAAAAAAGGAAGGGCGGTACATCTATCGCTAAAAAAAAGTATGTTGTGCGTGTTATTGATATTCACAACGCTTAGTTTCATACCGTTGAATATGTATGGGACAACGAATTTTATTTTGGACGATATCCAGAAAAAGGTGACTATTTCAATGAAAGATGCCACTTTAGAGAAGATTCTCGTGGAAATTAATCGACAGACGGGAGTGGATTATGGTTTTCAAAGTAATGGGAAAGTAGATAAAAACAAGAAGTTTACAATAGACGTAAAAGAAGTTTCTGTCGAAGAAGCACTCACGATTTTGTTGAAAGATAGTCCTTATGATTTTATTCTTGAGAAGAATCGGGTAGTTATTATAGAGCGAAAAGAAGTTGCTAAAGCTGTAAATATGATAAAAGTCAGCGGTCGTATCGTGGACGAGAAAGGAAATCCTATTGCTGGGGCGACAATCATGATCGTGGGAACAACGCAAGGAGTTGCTTCTGACGCAGAAGGACGCTATACTATTGCTGCTAAGCCGGATGATGTGTTGCGGGTTTCTTTTATCGGTTTTGAAACAAAGATTGTTGATATTAAAGGGAAAGAAAAGTTGAATATTCGTTTGGAATCCACGGAGGAAAATTTGGAAGAGGTAACTGTCGTGGCTTTTGGAGAACAGAAAAAAGAAAGCGTGGTGTCGGCGATTACTACTGTGCGTCCGATGGATTTGAAATCGTCGAATAGTGATTTGACGGCTAGTTTTGCAGGTAAGATTGCGGGTATTGTTGGTTGGCAAACAGGGGGGCTTCCCGGAGCATTAACGGAAGAAGAGATGAACACAAAGTTTTATATTCGTGGAATTACTTCTTTCCAGACGGATGCTAATATTGACCCGTTGATATTAATCGATGGCGTAGAGTCTTCTAAATTGGATCTTTCTCGTATTGCACCAGAAGATATTGAAAGTTTTAGTGTGATGAAGGATGCTTCTGCTACTGCTATGTATGGAGCTCGTGGTGCGAATGGGGTAATCTTGGTAACAACAAAGAAGGGAGAAGCTGGTAGTGTTTATGCTTCTGTTCGTTACGAGGCAGTAGCGTCTATGCCAACGAAAGAGATTGATGTGGTGGATCCGATTACTTATATGAAAATGTATAACAAAGCGTTAGTCGGACGGGATCCGGAGGCAACGCCTAAATATAGTGTGGAAAGAATAAATCGTACCGGTTCTCCCGATTATCCTTCTTGGGTATACCCTGCGAATAATTGGTACGATGTATTGTTTAAAGATTATTCCGTGAACCATCGGTTTGGTTTGAATATTCGGGGTGGTTCTGATATTATTCAGTATTACGTGTCGTTAAATTATAACCGGGATAAGGGTATGTTAAAGACCGATCGTTTGAATGATTTTGATTGTAATATCACGAATTCGACCACTTCTTTTCGGGCTAATTTGAATATTAATTTGAATGCGGGAATAAAACTTGTGATGAACTCTTCGGCTTCATTGGATAAATATCATGGTCCTTACGAGAGTGCCCAAGAAGCATATGCGTTGGCTTTTGCGGCTTCACCCGTAGATTTTGCACCCATGTACCCAGGGGATGATAATAGTAATTGGCCTCACCTTCGCTTTGGTAGTTCGCCGAGTTTACAAAGAAATCCTTATTCGTTGATTCATAGTGGCTATTTAGAGAGAACGAGGTATTCCGTGACAAATAAAGCTGAATATATACATAATTTGTCTAGATTACTGAAAGGTTTGGAGGTACGGGCAAGCATATCGTTGACTCAAACTGGTTATTATTCAACGCCAAATACAACTTCTCCTTATTTGTATGCATTGGAGGACTACGATTTTGAAACGGGTAAGCATAAATTGGCTCTTTTAAACTCAATGATTTCCGATAGAACATTGAAACTTGGGCAGACTTCCAGTACGGCAAGCACCCAAACGACGTATGAATTACGCGGTTTACACACAGCAGCATGGGGAGAGCATCAGACTAGTTTAACCGTGGTTTTGAATGCTTTGGAGTCAACGGCTTCGCCAGCTTCTTCTATTTTGAACGGAATGGAACATCGTAATTTAGGACTTTCCGTGAGAGGAAGTTACGGGTATAAAGACCGTTATTTTGTTGAAGCTAGTTTCGGGTATAATGGATCCGAGCGGTTTGCTAAACAGAATAAGATGGGATTTTTTCCTGCTGCCGGAGGTGCATGGATTGTTTCTAAAGAGCCTTTTATGAGCGCAACTTCAAATTGGTTGTCTTTTATGAAATTTAGAATCTCATACGGGCAGGTAGGTAATGATGGAATTATAAAAGAGCCGCGTTTCGTTTATTTACCTTTATTGGATCGTCAGGTGACAACGTGGAATCCTACGCCGGGAGGAACTGAAATGAAAAGATACCGAATATATTCTTATGCGAACGAGGATATAAAATGGGAGATAGCGGAACAAGTGAATCTTGGGTTGGAGATGAAGTTATTTGATGGTTTGTTGGATTTCACGTTGGACGCCTATCAGGAGATACGCCATAATATTATCGGTAGCCGGACAACGATTCCATCGTCCATGGGATTTGAGATAGCCCCGTTGGCTAACATTGGAAAAGCCAAATCTCAAGGGATTGACTTTTCCGGTAAGGTGCAACATGCTTTTTCAAATGATTTCTGGATGATTTTGAATGGTACATTGACCTATAATAAAGCGACTTACCTAAAGATTGAGGAAGCGACGAATAAACCGGTATGGCAATTGAAGAAAGGGCATGAACTTTCTCAACAGGTAGGGTATATTGCGGAAGGGCTATTTCATGATCAAGCTGAAATAGATAACGCTCCGGTTCAAGGAGGGAAGGTTATGCCGGGAGATATTCGTTACCGGGATTTGAATGGTGATGGAGTGATTGATGTTAATGATGCCACTCATATCGGCTTCCCGGAAACGCCACGTTTGACATATGGTTTTAGCGGATTCGTGAATTATAAAAATTGGGAATTTAGTTTTTCTTTTCAAGGTTCTGGACGGCGTTCATTCTTTATGAACCCTGCGTTGATTTCTCCATTTGTTCGTGATAATGCCATGTTAACGGCTATTTATAGAGATCATTGGTCGGAAGATAATATGTCCAGAAAACCTTTTTGGCCTCGATTGTCAACCCAAAATCTTGTGACACACAGTCCTCAGGAAGATTGGTATAACGAGAATAACAACGAGATACGTAAAAGTACCTATTTTATGCGTGAATGTAGTTTTTTGAGATGTACGGCTTTGGAACTAGCGTATAATTTGCCTGATTCGTTGAAAAATAAATTGAAAATGCAAAATGTGAAGTTTTTTGTTCGGGCAAACAATCCGTTTTTGATTACTAATTTCAAGGTATGGGATGTAGAACTTGGCGAAAGTGGATTCAATTATCCTATTCAAAAAACTTATACTATTGGCTTAAACTTTAGTTTCTAATTTCAATAGCGTTGATTATGAGATATATTATATATTTGATATTACCGTGTATTTTTCTTTTCGAGGGGTGTAAAGATTATTTGGATTTGGTGCCGGAGAAAGATATTGAAACGGTAGAAACCGTATTTGAAAAAAGAGAGAATGCGGATGACTGGTTAAAAACGTGTTATTCTTTTTTAGCGGAGGAACTCGCTTCCTGTAGCGGTAATCCGGCAATATTTGGTTCCGATGAGGTGGTTAGCGGGGAGTACGTGAGGGGATGGGAAACCACGATTGTGGGTTTTAAAATTGCGGATGGATTGCAAATGTCACAGGAACCTTATGCGAATGTTTGGACAAAAAATAAATTTTACGCTGCCCTTCGTTACTGTAATATTTTTATCGAGAAAATCGATGGAGTGTACAATATGGAAGAATTGGAAAAGAGACAATGGAAAGCAGAAGTGAAAGCTTTGAAAGCTTTATTATATTTTGAGTTAGTCCGTCGCTATGGTCCAATTGTGTTAGTTCCCGAAAATATTGATGTGAAATCATCCATTGATGTAATGCAACAACCTCGTAGTCATGTAGACACTTGCTTTAAGACGATTGTCAATTTGTTGGATGAGGCGTGTAAAGATTTACAACCGTTCGGGAGTAAGGCTCCATCTCGTTATGCTTATTTCAACTTAGAAGCGGCAAAAGCTTTGAAAGCAAAGGCATTGTTGTATGCGGCTTCTCCGCTTTTTAACGGTAATGAATTTTACGTGAATTTCAAGGATAAAAATGGGAATTCGCTTTTTAGTGAACGGTATGATGCCGAGAAGTGGAAACTTGCGGCTTTAGCGGCCGAGGAGGCTATCGAGATTTGTGAAGCTAATGGTCGGAAATTGTACGATGAAGTTTCGTCCGAGAAAACAAAGTTGTTGAACGATATGCAAAATATAGAACATTCTGTATTGGCTCCCAGTTTAATTAATAACGAGGTATTATTATTGATACGGCCGAGAAATTACGGCTATGATGAAATTCATCCTTTTATATTGCCACGATTTCCGAGTAACGATTGGTCAAATTATAATGCTTCGGCAATGGGTATTGTCGGTCCTAGTATGAAGATGGTGGAGATGTATTATACAGATCATGGTTTGCCAATCAATCAAGATAGAACGTGGAATTATGCCGGTCGTTATCGGATGGGAAAAGAGACGGATACAAAATATAATGATGTTGTACCTTTAAATACTGCCGTGTTGAATTTGCATTTACACCGGGAACCTCGTTTCTATGCTTGTGTTGCGGCTGACCGTTGTTATTGGAAAAGAGGAAGTAATATTTTGGTGAATGCATATAAGGGAGAACAATTAGGAGTGAAAGAGGATATCATCTCTAGTTCTTATCCTCAGAATTTGTGTGGCTACTGGATCAAAAAGTTTTTGGATTCTTCTATTGGAACTGTAAATTATCCCAATGAGATATCAAGTAAAGATATTCCTTATCCGTTTTTGAGAGTGGCCGAACTTTATTTAATGAAAGCAGAGGCTTGGAATGAGTATGAAGGTCCTAAAGTTGATAAAGATCATGTGTACGCTCCTCTGAATGTCGTGAGAGCAAGAGCAGGAATCCTAGATGTGGAAACGGCTTGGAGGTCTTATGCCAAGAATCCGGAGAAAGTAGACACCAGGGAAGGTATGCGGGAAATTATTCGTCAGGAAATCAATATCGAGTTTGCGTTTGAAGGACATAGATTTTGGAATATTCGTCGTTGGAAAACAGCTCACGAGGAAATGAATGAAAAACTTTACGGGTGGAATGTTTTGGGAGAAACAGCCCAAAAGTTTTATAATAACTTTAACGGTCCTGTTGTTGTTTGGAACAAATTGAAATTCGTGTCGCCTCGGGATTACTTCTTCCCGTTAAGAAGCGAGGAAGTTGTCGTGTCGAATTATGTACAAAATCTAGGATGGTAACTATAAAATAGCATGGATATGAGAAGAATATATTGTTTTTTTATTCTATTACTTGGAATTGTCGGGTGTTCGAATGACGATAAGGTAGATTTTGATATCTCGATATCGGAAAAAGATATCTTGTTTAAACCGATAGCTGGCGGGGCGGTGATGTATTATAAATTGCCTAATGATAGCGATATTTATACTATTAGAGTAAGCTATAAAGACAACTTTGGTAACGAGATTGTACGGGAAGGATCTTATTTATGCGATTCTCTAGTATTGGATGGTTTCACGGAAGCTTGTAGTAACGTTTCTGCTTCGGTGTCACTTTTGAATTTGGAAGAGAGAAAGTCTACTCCATTGAATATCTTTTTTGATACAAAGGATGCCGTTCCTGTTGCGTTCTTTAAAGGTGCCGATGTTTCTCCTTGTTGGGATGGTTTTCAGCTAACCTATGGTCCGCAAGAGAAGGGGACGGGGTACGCCCATGTGTTTTACGTGGGAATGAATCCGCATACTCAAAAACAAGATACGTTGTTAGTGAAGACATTTCCTATACGACAAAGAGGTGATACACTTACGTTTACCTTGCAACAACAGCAGGATATGAATACTGTCGTGGTGAGGACCGAAGATTTCAGGGGATACAAGGTGAAACAACAAGTATGGGAAAATGTTGAGGCCTATAAGATGGAACAAATGGCTTCATCGGATTTTGAATTTTTAGATCCGCTTAAATTGAATATGGAAGACGAAACGCATGCAGTTGGAGTAAAATATTTATTCGATGGGGATAAAAAGGGAGAACGACGTTTAGGGATTTCTGGTGATAAGTATTATACTTTTTTGTCAAAACCGGATGCCGTGGGTAAATATTGGATTATTGATTTGAAAGAGGGCAAAATTCCGGCATCAGTTCGACTGTACGGGATGTTATTTGTTAATAGTTGGACTTGGATATGGAATTATCAATACGTGAATAAACTTCCGAACGAAGTTACTGTTTACGGTTCAAACGATAAAGATGATGCCACCTCGTGGAAAAAAATAGGCTACTTTTATCAATCTCCCGAGGCGAGAGGTGAAAATGATAAATGGGCTTATAGATGTAATTTATATCCTCAGATAACCGAAGTTCAGGATTTAAACGAGAAACAACCGGCTTACTTGAATGTGGAGATCGGTGTTAGTAGTGATCGTTACCGTTATTTGAAATTAGAAGTGAATAGTGTGTTTAAGAATACTGTTTATGGTGATCTGAACCTTAATAATTATGTGTCATTTCACGAATTAGAAGTTTTTGTAAAAAAGGAATAGTGTATGAGGAAGTTATATTTACTTGGATTGATTTTTATCTCCTTCATGATGACCATGTGTCAAAGTTTGGAGGATACGTATAGTGATTATGCCGGCGACCATGTGATTCGTTACGTGGGAAAATGTTCTGATCTATCGGTGATGTCTGGTTGGAAACGTCTGTATGTGGAGTGGACAAACGGAGTGGATCCTGTTGTAGAGAATATTAAATTGACTTGGATGACAGCTGGTGAAATTTCTGATACCTTATTGGCTCCTGATGTGACATCTTGTAATTTATTGAATTTACAGGATGGTTCTTATGAAATAACAGTATGTGGTGTAGATAAAGAAGGAAACATGTCTTTGCCTATTACGGCTTACGGTCGCCCGTATACTCCAAGTCATGAAGCTGTTCGGGTATTTACACAAGGAGTTACAAAATGTATACCGGTTAAGAATAATTTGATGTTATTTTTTGATACTTGGCAAGATAATATTTCTAAATTGGAAATACATTACACGAATATTGCGGGAGAGAAAAAAATATTCCCGATCACTCGTGATGTTTGTTTGGAAAATTACACGCTTTTGAAAGATGTAAATTTAGAAAAGGGTGTGTCAGTGGAAAGAGAGGGAAGAATCGGGGAATGTCCAGACTTAATTGTTTTTGAATCTTTGGATCTTTTGGATCGAAAACCAGCATTTACGACGGATTTCACGACATTAGCCCAGCAAAAATATGGAGTAGAAGAAATAACGGATGCTTTTATCAATGATTTGGAAGAATTGGAGATTGATTATTCTATGACTTCATTGGAGGATATCTTGTATTTCCCGAATTTGAAAAAATTAGTATTAGGGAAAAATCGTTATTTATACGAGCCGTATTTAAATACGAATAAATCGGCAAGTACGATTGAGGAAAATCGAAAGAGTTTGTTTGTGCTTGATATCGCTCATGAATTATTGGGAGTAGAGGTGGAGCGTTATAATCAACATTATTTCCCGAATATGAGTTTTTCTTATATGGTCGAAAAGGGAAATCCGGTATTGCCGGAATTAAAATATTTGGATGCAACCGATTGGGAAATCACGAATTCGATTGAAGATAGTAAAGATTATGATTCACATCTTGAGTATTTGCTAGATAATAATCCGAATACTTGTTGGGAAACACAATTACAATCTACAAGCATTCGTCTTTATGATTTAGTAATAGATATGAAGTCACAACAAGCTGTGTCGGGGTTGAAAATAGTTCAAAAGAATTTTGATCCATCTTCGGTACAATCAGGTCCTTATTTATTACCTACCAGTGTTCGTGTCCTTGTTTCAAAAGATAAGATAACATGGGATATGCCGATGTATGTTGATTATAATACGTTGGGTGATACAAATGGGGAAATCACTTTGTTGCACTTTCCTGTTTCTAAAAACATACGCTATATTAAATTACAAATAAGTGATCGAGCTTTTGGAAATAATTTTGGTGTGACATTAGCTGATGTTGCTGTGTTTTGATATCCTTACACGTTCGTCGTTTGACGAGAATAATTGAGTAAAAGAGTATTCAATGAGATTATTTTTGAAAGGGGATGGTGGAATTATTTGAAAAGAGTAAAGAAAAATAATTTGTTAAAGTGTGTGTAAAGAGGGAGTAAGGGATATGTACTTAACTCCCTCTTGTTTTAAATTTTGTATTAACGAGGGAAGGCATTTCTATTTAAGTAATAAATATTGATTTGACGATTATTCTTTGTATGTGAGATAATCGGTCATGCCCGTCGGTGATTTTTTCATGAGACATAAATTTAATTGTCAATGAAAACAGATTTATCGGGTGCAAGTGCACCTTTGAGAGAGTCACCGCTGGTGGCAGATGGCTTGCTTATTCGTCAGGACGAGTATTACAAGAAATATTTTTATGCCGAAATCGTTTGGATAGAGGCATCGGGTAATTATTGCTATTTTCATTTTAAAGATAACTCCCGGATTACCGTGGCGTGCCGTTTGGGTAGCGTGGAGTGGCAGCTACTGGACGCCTATCTTGTTCGTGTACACCGTGGTTTTATCCTGAACCTGCGTTATGTCGACACGTGGGCGGGTAACTCCTTGCGAGTCGGGGAGAGATGGTTCCCGGTGGGGGACTATTACCGGAAGAGCGTGTTGGCTTGTTTTAATATACTGGATACTTCCCGGGAGAACCCAAAAACGGGGAACGGGGAGTAATCGTGTAATTTAATATTCACCGGTCTCGTGGATAGATTTATCGACGGGTGCCGGTGAATATGTTTCAGGTGTTACCACGATACACGATGTAGGAGTACTTGATGAATTCCCGTGGAAAACAGGGTGTAGTGCCGGTGAAGACAGGGAACAAATTCCTTTTAAACTCCTTTCAAATTCCTTTCAAACTCCTTCGGGAAGGTTTTTGAAAAGAGTTTGATGTGAAGGGGAAAGGAAAGCGCGAGTTTATTTGTTATTATTTTCAATTTGATTAGCATGGCTAAAGTAAATAAGTTGATATCGGGAAAAGTCGGGGATAGAGAAAGTTTGTGATTTTTTGCTTATACTTGCAATATAAATTATGGCAGTGAATTGGGAAGAGCAGATATTGATTGATTTCCGGAAAGGGAAGTTGGATTTGTTGTACCGGGAGGTATATCCCGGGCTGATTCTCTATGCCGTGAAATATTTGGGAGGGGAGAGTGAATTTCTGGCGGAGGATTGCGTGCAGAATGCCATTTTCAACGCTTGGCAGCGACGGACAAAATTTGACTCCGTGTACACGTTCAAGTCATTTTTATATACTTCGATAAAGAACGAGATCATTAGTATTCATCGTAAAAATTCTGCAAAGGAGCGTTATGTATCGCAATTGGAGAATGAAGCGTTTTTCCAAAATTCGGTAATCGATCAGGAGGCGCAGACGATTTTGTACAACGCGATAGAAGAGTTGCCGGAGAAAGCGAGAATGGTGTTCGAGATGAGTTTTATCGAGGGGTTGAAAAACGTGGAGATTGCCGAGAAGTTGGGATTGTCTGATAGTTCGGTTAAAAAGTACAAGGCGAGTGCTCTTGATTTTCTGAGAGAAAAACTAGAACCTACGTTATTTTCTTTCTTATTTCTTTCCTTATAATTAGAGGTTTATAATTTTTTCTGAAAAAAGATGCTTTTTCTATTACCCCATTCGGGGGAGGTTGCGTTATAGGGGTAAATTTAAAGAATCGATGATGATGCGTGATAATAAAATCGAATACCGGATAGCGAAATTGTTGGCTCGCCAGCGTGCCGGACAAATCACGGACGAGGAGATGCGGGAGTTGGAAGTGTGGAAGGAGAACTCTCCCGAGAACGAGGAGTTGTTTCTTCGTTGGCAGAGAGGTGATTTCTTTTCGGAAGAATACACTAAATACAAAAAAATAAATGGCATTCGGGCAAAGGATGCCATGCAGAAAAGAATCGACCGGGAACGCCGTGCCGGATTGCGTTTAAGGATATTGCGCTTTGGTGTGGCTGCCGCCGTAGTGTTATTGGTTGTTGGCAGTTTCTATTTGTTCAAAGGTGAACGGGAAGAGAAACGTGACGTTATGCCCTCTATCGCCTTGATTTCTGCCCAGCGCCCGACGCTGAAGTTGAATGACGGTTCGGTCGTGCTGTTGGATAGTGTTGCCGCTGGGTTTAAGGAAGAAGGGGTTACCGTGGCAAAAACGGGTGGTTCGACGTTGGCTTATCTGGCAGAAGATGCCATTAGTAAGCAGACATTGGCCTTCAACACGTTGAATGTACCAAAGGGGGCGGAGTTCGATTTGATACTGGCTGACGGTACTCAAGTGTGGTTGAACGCGGAGTCGAAATTGAAATACCCGGTTGCTTTCGGGGGCAAGGAACGAGTGGTAGAGTTGGAGGGCGAGGGATTCTTCAAGGTATCGAAAGATGCTGCACGCCCGTTTCGGGTGAAAACGAAGAGTCAAGTAGTGGAAGTGCTGGGAACGGAGTTTAACGTGGATGCTTATCCCGACGGAGAATACGTTTACACGACGTTGGTGGAGGGAAAAGTAAAAGTAGATACCGATGGGAAGAGTCTGGAATTAACCCCCGGTATGCAGTCCGTGGTCGGGAAACAGAATGTATATACCCGGGAGGTGAACACGGGGGATATCGTGAGTTGGCGGAACGGGATGTTCGTGTTGGAGGATAAGACACTGGAAGAGATTATGTCCAAGTTGACTCGTTGGTATGATTTCAGCGTCTTCTACCAGAATCAAGCCGCCAAGGATATTACTTTCAAGGGAAAGATTCCACGGTATGCTTCCTTCGAGTCTATTCTGGATATTCTGGAACGAACGGGTGAAGTGAAATTCAAGGTATCGGGACAAACGGTGACTGTATACCAGTGATATAAATAAAAAAGGGGAATTTGGTCGATTCCCCTATTACAAAACATCTGTTGGTCGCAGATGCATGTTTAACTGTAATGCTTTACAAATGTATGAAAAAAAAGAGTACAACGTGTAGTCTTCCGGAAGGAAGATTGCGAAAAATTCTGTTAGTTATGACATTGAAGTTTTTTGTTCTGCTATTGACGTTCGGGACAGCGAGTGCCATGGGGTATGCGCAGGAGCAGAAATTGAACGTGGTGTTTCATGATGAAATGCTGGAAAACGTGTTGGAATATCTCAAGGAGAACACGGATTACGAGTTCGTGTACCGGAAGGAGATTCTAGGGAATACAAAAGTGAAAAATGTAGAGTTGAAGGACGTAACCTTACGGGAAGTGCTGGATCAGGTGTTGCGGCAAAACGGTTTTGATTACGAGATCGTAGATCAGGTGATAGTGATCCGTAAACTTCCGACGGTGCAACAAAAGAAGGAAATTAAGATTGCCGGGCAGGTGACCGACGAGCAAAAGAATCCCATGCCGGGAGTAACCGTCATGGTGAAGGGGTTGACGATAGGGACGGCGACAGACCGGAACGGAAAATACGTGTTGAGATTGCCGGAGGTGAAAGATCTGACATTGATATTCTCTTTCATCGGGATGGAATCTAAAGAGGTGAAATACACGGGGCAGGACACGATCAACGTGGTGTTGAGGGAAACCGTGAACGAGATGGACGAGGTAACCGTGGTCAGTACCGGTTACCAGAACGTGAACCGGAGAGATATGGTGGGTTCCTATACCACGGTGAAAGCGGAAGATATCATGATGCCTGCTTATGCCACTATCGACCAGATGTTGCAGGGACAGGTGCCGGGTATGATGGTATTGAGTTCCAGTACCCGTGCGGGTACTACTCCTAAAATTCAGATACGCGGTACTTCCACGTTATTGGGAAATCAAGATCCCATTTGGGTGGTGGACGGGATTATTCAGGATGACCCGATTTCCCTTAATGCCAGTTCCAATATGACTTTGGATATGAAGGAAATAATTGGGAATCAGGTGTCTTGGTTGAATCCGAATGATATTGAAACCATTACTGTGTTGAAAGATGCTTCTGCCACGGCTATTTACGGTTCCCGGGCTTCCAATGGTGTGATTGTGATCACGACGAAGAAAGGAAAGACGGGACGTATGTCTATCAATTATGCCGGTAATTTTTCGATAGCCCCTCGCCCGAGATACAAGAATTTCAATTTGATGAATTCGCAGGAACGAGTGCAATTCAGCGAGGATGCTTTTGCCGCCGGATTGAGGTATAAATTTGACCCGATAAAACAAATTAATACTTACGAGGGAGCCTTGAAGATGTTCCAGAGCGGGGAAATGACGTCGGATGAATTTATTAAAACACGTAATTACTTGGAAACGGTGAACACGGATTGGTTGGATTTGTTAACCCGGACTTCTTTCGGGCACAATCATAACGTGAGTGTTACAGGGGCGTCGGATAAGGTGAATTACGCTCTTTCCGTGGGCTATAATTCAAATGACGGACAGGAGAAAGGAAATAGTTCCGAGCGTCTGACTGCACGTGCAGCCGTGACCTTGAATATGAGTGACAATATTCGTGTGAACTTGACTTTGAATGGTACAACCGGAACAAACAAAGGGTTCAACGGGGTAGACCCCTTGAACTATGCTTTGACGACAAGCCGTTCCATCGCGGCATTCGAGGAAGACGGAAGTTATTCCTATTACCGGAAAAGACTGGAATACAAGTACAATAAAGAAGTAGAATCTATCGGTTACAACGTGCTTAATGAATTGGAAAACACGGGTTCGGAAGTCAACACGGGTAGTTTGAAGTTGAGTTTTGATTTTCAATGGAAATTATTGAGTTGGTTGACCTATCAGTTTACCGGTGGGTACTCGTACAACACGACGAACAGCCAGTCATGGGCGTTGGAGCGTTCTACGGCAATCGCCTCGACGTATCGGGGTTATGATTATGGTTCCGTGAGTGCCGAACACCCGTGGTTTAGTGCGGCTCTTCTGCCTTTCGGGGGAACGCTGTTCAGTTCTGCTGCCACGGTAACCTCGTATAACGTCCAGAATAAATTGATGTTCTCGAAATCGTTTAACGAGAATCACCGCTTGAATGCCATGGTGGCGATAGAAGCCCGTTCCACGAAAAACAAAAACGATCAAAACACACGTTACGGGTATGTGCCAGACCGGGGCAATTTGACGGTACGTCCTACTCTGCCGGAAGATTTTGTTCCCGTGGGGGGAGGTGCCTCTTTGACGGGTTACGGGATATTGGAAGATTTATACAACGGTAGAAGTACCTTGAGCGAAAAGACGGATAATTTCTTCTCTGTTTTCGCGACCTTGGCTTATTCGTTGAAAAACAGGTATGTTTTTAATTTCAACGTGCGTAATGACGCCTCCAATCGTTTTGGGCAGAATACGAATAAACGATTCGACCCGACTTGTTCTTTTGGCTTATCATGGAGGATGACTGAGGAGGAATTTATGCGGAACCAACGGGTATTGACAAACGTGAATTTGAAAGCGACTTGGGGGATTCAGGGAAATGCTTTGACGAATCTCAGTCCGGATTTAATATTGAACCAGAATGGGGTATTGGGGATATTCAACGAGTATTATTCGTCCATCAAGTCTATTCCTAACCCGAACCTTTCTTGGGAACGCACACATTCGTGGAATTTCGGGTTGGACTTGCAGTTCTTTAATAAAGTGAATGCCAATATCGATTACTACATCCGGCGTTCCAACGCGATTATCTCCAAGGACATTCCTTTCGAGAACGGTAGAGATGCCATGTCTGTCAATGGTGGGATAATCTATAACGAAGGTATCGAGTTTACGGTTTCTTTCGTTCCGGTGAACACGAAGAATTTCGGTATTAACATGAGCGTGAACTCTTCCAAGAACTGGAACTCCGGGGGGAAAGTCGACAAAGAAGTTGCCGATTTGGCTCAATTCTTGAACGGAACTACTGAAAGAATTTTGAAAAAGGGCTATCCGTTAGGAAGTATGTGGTCGTTTGACTTTGCCGGGTTGAATCCTGAAAACGGTCGTGCGATGTTCAATCGCATTATGTCGAAAGAGGAGTACAACGGGGACATGACCAGTTTCTTGAAATACTCCGGTCAGAAAGACCCTTATTTCACGGGAGGGGTAAATTTGAATATTCGTTATCGTTCTTTCACGTTGGCAACTTCATTTTCGCTGTTGTTAGGGGGTGTTGCCCGTTTGAGTTCTCCCTATCGTGATTTGGATTCGGGGATTTATATGCCGGACGCGGAAAATAATCTTAACCGGGACTTGCTGAAACGCTGGAAACAACCGGGTGACGAGGCGCACACGAGTATCCCGGGATTCGTAATCGGAGGTAAGAATTACACGATGGAAATACCGGTAAATTCCAGTTATAATTTGTTTACCGCTTATGCTAATTCGGACGCATTGACGGTACCGCGGTCATTCTTGCGTTGCCGGGGATTAAACTTGAGTTGGAGATTGAACAACGAGATGGCACAACGGATCGGGTTAAATAGTTTGACGGTGACGGCTTCCGTGAATAACTTGTTTGTCATTGCTTCCAAGCGCTACAACGGTTTTGACCCGGAGATGCCCAATCGAGTGATGCCCAAGACCTATTCGGTAGGAATTAATGTTGGTTTTTAAATGATTTGATATATGAAAAAGATATTATTCAATATAATTTTGCTCACGAGTTTATGTGCTTGTTCGAGCTTTTTGGAACCGGATTCTCCCAGTGAATACGTGCCCAAAAACGTCAATGCTTTGAACGAGATGCTGTTGGGAGATGCTTATCCGTTAGCAACTTCCGAGGGGTTGTTCAATCTTCACCATGCTTTTGACGATGATATCGAGATGAGTGAAGACTGTATTTTGCAGACCTCTACTCAGGGGATTGTCGGTTTGCAATACATCTATTCATGGAATCCTCATATGTTTGAGTTATACCCTTCGCAAACTTCCGTTTCGGAATGGAACAAGTATTACCAGTATATTTTGGGAGCGAATGCCGCTTTGGATTATCTGGACGACGTGAAGGGCTCGGCAGAGGAGAAGGCTTACGTGGCCGCACAGGCTTATGCTTTGCGTGCGTTCTATTATTTCAATCTGGTAAACCTTTTCGGGGAACCGTACAATCACGATAAGAATGCCGACGGGGTGCCTTTGAAATTAACGAGTAATTTGTTAAGTAGTTTCGAGAGAAGGGAAACGGTTGCCAAGGTGTACGAGCAGATCGTGAAGGATTTGAATGCCGCGGAAGAGAATTTCCTGCTCTTGCCGATGGATCAACAGAATGCGGCGGGTTACCGTATAAATTTACCGGCTGTGCAATTACTCCATGCCCGCGTATGCCTGCACATGGAGGATATGGAAGGGGCTGCCCGATACGCGAAGAAAGTGATCGGGGATTGGGGGTTCGAGTTGTATGACTTGAAATCGTTCGTGAAGAAAACAACCATCACGGCAGGGGAAGATGCTTCTTATCCCAATTACGTGTCGTTGGATAACCCGGAAACCATTTGGGTGTACGGGAATTCGGGGGATTTTACCGGGATCATCGGGGGTTCGGAAAGAATGGAAGATGGAACCACCTATGGCTATTACGTGAATGTTTCCCGTGATCTGATTGCTTGTTATAAAGATGAGGAAGATTTGCGGAAGACACTCTATCTCGTGGAAGAGTTACGCGGACCGATGAGTGCGAAACCGGAGCAACTGAAGCCGGTTGCCGGGCACTATCTCCCGTGGAGCAAGTGCGGGATGCAATATAATAATAAAGTAAAAGCTAAAACGGAATTCGGTATGTCACTTCGTTTGTCGGAGGCTTATTTGATACTCGCGGAAGCCATCTATGACACGGACGAATCTTTGGCTTTGAAAATGATAAATGATTTACGTGAGAAGCGATACGCGGCGGATACGGATTACGAGGTAAATTATTCCGGCGAGGAGCTGTTGGATTTTATCCGGGAAGAACGTCGTCGGGAACTCTGTTTCGAGGGACAGCGCTGGTTTGATTTGCGTCGTTACGGGATGCCTCGTTTCGAGCGTCGCTGGGTTGAGTTGGGGGTAAACTTAGGCAAGTACGTGATGGAGGAGGGTGATGCCGCCTACACCTTGCCGATTCCTGTAAACGTGATAGAGCGTAACTCCGCCCTGACTCAGAATAAATTAACAACCGAGAAAACATTACAATAAAACGAGGAACCATGAAATACAAGTATGCCTTTAGTTTGATATTCTTGTTGGCAACGTTTGTTGCTTGTAACGATGAGGATAAATTGTATCCCCGTTCTGAGGATGCTTCCAGTATCAGTCGTTTTGAATTTCCTCAAGGGGATAACGCTTGGGATCAAGATTTGTTGGAAATCGCGAATACCTTTGGAACGATTCCCATTTACACGGCTTTCGATACCTTGGATTTGAATCAAGCTTGGTCCGGGACGTTCACGATAAAATATTATGGGGAACCCTTGAGTGACGAGTATGCGATATTTTATACCGATTTTTTCAAGAATCATGTATTTGGTTTCTTGAAACCGGAATTGTGTAGGGGGGTGTTACCCAATTATATCTATATGGTTGATGATTTCCGTCAGGTGTTTGCCGGAGCTATCGGGTATGCGCCTAAGCCCTGTCTTTGGGATGGTTTGGATTATTGGGCGTTTTCTTTCCGGGCGAAAGAGGAGAATTTGGTTTATTATGATTACGGGAGCATAATCGTTAGACCGTATAAGCCTTACGATTTGCCGAAAACCCCGTGGGAGTATAAGATACGGCGTACCGTTATTCTGCAAAACATTTTGACCAAGATGGTGGATAAAGGTACGATCGCGATTCCGGCAGATTTTCAAACGGGAGGAGCTTTCGATTATTCGATAAAATTCAGCACTTCGGTGAATGCCGAGAATTATTATATGAAACTCGGTTATCCCGGGAGTATGCTCGTGACGGCTTACGATTTCACACCTCTCCAGACAACGCTGACCATGGATGCCAAAACCAATTTCTCTAATTATTTGAAATTGGGTATGCGCTATACTCGCGACTCGGTATTGATCAAGTACCCGGAAGACAAGTACCCGTTGATCATCCGGTACTATGATTTCACGGTGAAATACATGAAAGATAAATACGATTGGGATATTACTCGAATGGCAGCATTGAAAGAAGATTAATATGATGAAATTATTCGTATCTACTTTATTTATGTTATTGACGTTTAGCGTTTCCGCGCAGTTTTCCCTGAAGGGGAAGCTGCGGACGCTGCGTCCGTTGACAATCAAGGTTACCGATTTGTCGGGGAATACGATTGTCGAGTGTTCGGTGAAGAGTGGAGAGGAATTCAAAACCAAACCGGTACGTATCAAGAAGGATTTGTATAATGTCCATTTCGGAAATTACTCGGAAATGATGATCCTCACGGATAGTCCTGTAATATTGAAAGGATTTTTGAATGAAGACCGACCGGAAGAGAGTTCCATAGAATTCGACGGGATTGATCTGTATATGCAATATATGGATATCATGGCTAAATTCAGGGCTTCGGGTTCTAGGCGGGAGGAGATCCGGAATCCCGTGAAAAACGATTCGGCACTGGATCCCGTGGTACGAGTTTCGTTGATGTATTTGAACAAGATGTTCTTTGATCTGGATTACGAGTCTTACAAGCAGATATTGGATATGATTCCCGAGAACGAGAGGGAATCGCGGGTAGTGAAATACCTCGTGGATGAGGTGGCACGTCGCCGGAAATTCGCTTTGGGGCAGCAGGCTTACAATTTTACTTTCGTGGGTTTGGACGGGAATGACGTGAGCTTAAGTGATTTCAGGGGGAAATTGGTACTGTTGGATTTCTCTGCCTCTTGGTGCGGGGGATGTCGCACGGAAGCGAGAAAGTTGGTTAAAGAGTACGAATCTATGAAAGGGGATGATCTTGTCGTTATCACGATATCCATGGACAACCGGGAAAAAGATTGGCGTAGGATGGTTGAGGAGGATAAATTACCTTGGGTGACCTTGTGGAACCGGGAAGGATTCACGAAAGGGAACAAGCAAAATGTAATTCAGGATGCCTATGGTTTTTATCAGATTCCTTTTATCGTTCTAATCGATAAAGAGGGTAAGATCATAGCCCGTGACTTGCGGGGCGACGAGGTGAAAAAGGCAATAGAAAAAGCGAGAAAGATGTATCAATTTTAGATTTTAAATTTTAGGTTGAAGGATTAGGGAATTTCCAATTCTGCATTTTCAATTTTCAATTGGAACAGGGTTCGTTTTGTATAAAAAATAAAAAACTGTAATGATGAAAAAGTATTTTACAATCTTGATGATGAGTGTATTGGTCGCTATTGGTAGTGCGGCAAAGGCTCAATTGGTGAAACAAAATTCAAAGGTGGAAGAGCAAAAACAGTCGAATAGGGACTGGTATAATTGTTCTTTTGAAAAAGACGGTGTGTACGGCGTTGGTGTAAACGAGGCGTATGAATTTTTGAAAGGAAAGAAAGCGAAAGCAAAACCTATCGTGGCGCTTATCGGTACGGGTATCGACACGGAACACGAGGCGTTGAAAGCGAATATTTGGAAGAATCCGAAAGAGAAAGCCGACGGGAAGGATAACGATAAAAACGGGTACGTGGACGACGTGAACGGCTGGAATTTCATCGGGGGCAAAGACGGGCAGGTGATGCTGTCCGTGAACCGGGAGGGAGAACGCGAGTTCTTGCGCCTGAAAGACAAGTACGGGGATATCATGAAAGACGGGGGTAAATTTTACACCTTTGCCAATGGGAAAAGAGAGGAGTGTGCTGCACCCGAGAATATGGAAGAATATAATTACTTCAATTCCGTGGTTCGGGAGGAGTCCCGGTTGTTGCAGGCTTATGGAGCCATAAATTCAGTGTATAATTCCCGGTATTACATGGGGCTGTTCGACCGGGAGGTACGGGCGGTTTCCCTAAAAAAGACAGGATTCACGGTCGAAGATGTCGTGAAGATGTGCTCGCCTAAAACAGCAGAGGATCCCACAAGCCGGGGAATAATGATTGCGGCGTTGCAAATGAGGGCTCATATGATGAAAAATGACGAGTGGGAGCGTAATCGCGATGCTTTTTTGTCGGAAACTTATCTCGCGGATCAAAAAAAGAAATATGAGCAGGCGGTAGCGAGATACGGTAATGACGGGCGTCAAGCGATCGTGGGTGACAATTATCTGGATATAAATGATCGCGCGTACGGGAATAACGTGTTGTTGACCGCGGATGCCGCTATCGGGACGATGATCGCGGGGGTGATTGCCGGACAACGGGATGTGGAAGGACGCAACAATCCCATCGCTGAACAAGCGAGAATTATGACCTTGGTGGTAGAAGCCGGTGCGGGAGAACCTTACTTGAAAGACATGGCTTTAGCGATTCGTTATGCCGTGGAGCACGGGGCTTCTGTCGTGGTGTTGCCGCAACAGAACTCGTTGTACCCGGAGGTGCAAAAACAATGGATAAGCGAGGCGATTCGCTATGCAGAACAAAAAGGGGTATTGGTTATCGTCCCCGTGCACGAGATGTCCCGTGACATGAGCGAGGAAACGTTTTTCCCGAATCGTTGGATGGATGGCGGAAAAGAATTGACCAACCTGATGACGGTGGGAATGTCCGATAAAGAAGGAATGCCGTCTACGAATTCGAATTTCGGGGCGAAGGAGTTGGATATTTACGCCCCGGGGATAAAAGTATTGTCCGCTTGCACGGGAGATGTCTACCAGTACGGGAATGGCGTGCCGATGGCTTCCGCCACGGTAGCGGGTGTTGCGGCTTTGATTAAGACATACTACCCGAAATTGACAGGTAGCCAGATTCGTGATATATTGTTACAGACGGTGACCTCCCGGAAGGGCGTGGAATTGGAAAAGAACGTCACGAGAGGAGGGAAGAATGCCGTCGACCTGTATCTTTTTGAACAATTGTGCCTTTCCGGTGGTATCGTGAATGCTTTGGAAGCCGTGAAAGCCGCTGATAAATTAAGCAAATAAGCTATGAGATACAAGATTATCATTTTATGCTTGCTTTGCGTGAGCGTTTTTCCGGCGATTGCGCAGCAATACAAGGCAGAATTGCCCTACCGGATGGTCGGGGGCAAGATGGTTGTGGAGATGAAATTGAACGGGACTCTACGTTCGTTTATTTTCGACACGGGGGCATCCCGAACTACCTTGACGGGTGAATTTTGTCGGGAATACGGGCTGGCAGTGACGGATTCCTTGGAAGTGACCGACGCGAACGGACGCAAGTCATTTTACCCGCTTGTGCAGATCGATAGTATAGAAACCCCCGATAACGTGTTTCGTTTCAAGAATGTGCCGGCGATGAAACTGCCGGAACCGTCGCCTTTGGCTTGTTTTCCGATCGACGGTTTGATAGGGAGCGATTTGTTGGCGCAATCAATCGTGGTGATCGACGGGCAAAAGAAGACCGTGACCATCACCACCGCCGAGAAAGAGTCTATCGTGTCGCTTCGGAAAATGGCTCGTTTCATGCAAGCGAGAATGCCTGTCATATCACTTCAAGTGGGAAGCGGACACAACATTATTTGCCTGTTTGACACGGGTTGCCCGAGATTTCTTTCATTGAAGGAATCCGATTTCGAGGTATTGCCATCCGGCTCCGCTTATGAATTTTTGTCCGAGGGGCGTAGTGTGGGCTCTATTGGCGTGGGGGGAATTGCCGCGGAGCGTGATTCACGGCGAGTGAACTTCCCGTTGTTATCCGTGGCGGGGACTAAATTCAAGAACGTGATAGCGGAAACTGCCACGCCTCCTTACACGTTGTTAGGCGTCAAATTACTGGATTACGGTAAGGTGACGATAGATTATCCCCGTGCCCGTTTTTATTTTGAATCCTATAAGCCGGAGAATGAGTTGGAGGAGAAACCTCATAACGTGGGATTGCAGGTGAAAGACGGTGATCTGGTGGTTGCAGCCGTGTGGGGAGATATGAAAGATGTCGTGGAGATGGGCGACAAGGTGCTTAAAATTAACGGGAAACCTGTCGGGAAATATGATTTTTGCGAGAGCATCCTTAACGGAATTCCGGAATTGAAGGCAAAAAAGAAAACAAAATTGACGATTCAAACTCGAGAGGGGGAGAAAGTAATTATTTATTAAAATCGAAACAAGAGATGAAAAGTAAATTATTCGTGTGGCTTTTGGTGGTCTTGCTCCCCGTGGTATCGTGGGCGCAGGTTAAAAATAACGTTTCCGAGGTAAGAGATTACCGGGTGGTAGACGGGAAAATCATTATAACGTGTGTCGTGAACGGTATGGATGCCGATTTCGTGTTAGACTTGGCAGGACATCCGGCAATATTGCCGGAGTACGTGGAGAAGTTGAATATCGACCCGGGTAGCAATGGAAAACTCCCGTACAGTACGTTCCAGTTCAAAAAAGTACCGACGTCCAAGGTCGTGTCGATTCATTCGATTTCTTTCGGGAATAGCGCTTTCGCTAATGAGCTTGGGGCTTTTATACTGGAAGATGAACCTTATCTGCGGGAGTTGGGCGTTGCCGGTGTCATGGGAGGGGCTCTTTTCCGGGGGGTGGTTTTAACCATTGATTCCCGTCGGGAAAAGATAACGATGTCACAGCCTTATCGTCCCGTTTACATGAAATTGGATCATCGTGCGAATGCCAAACTGTTACAAGGCGTCGGGATGGAATGTCCGGTAACGATAGACGGCATGACGTTCTCTTGTATATTGGATACTTGGAACTCGGGATTGGTGGAATTGAACGAGGCTGATTTTGCTCGTCTGAAGGGGGCGTCAGGAAATGCGGTTCCCGTGTATAACGGGTACGGCAAAACTCCGGTATCTAGTCCCGCTAAGGTGGCATCACGATGTGATTTTGTACGGGAATCTTTGCAAGAAACGGTAATCCCCGTGAATGGTTCTCTTCTACGTTCCGTGGTGGGTGCGGGTATATTGAAACACGGGATTCTCTCGGTGGATTTCACTCGCCAGACAATTTATTTCCAACCTTTTGACCTCGTGGAAGTGAAAGATGAGGAGACGGAGAAAAAAGTCAAGCTGGAACCCGGGAAACTGAACGAGATCACGGGCATCTATTTCCGGGAGAACATTCATGATTACAAGAACGGGACGGAGTTCACGTACAAGGGCGACAAGCCGGTTGTAATTGATTTCTGGGCTTCGTGGTGCGGTCCCTGCATGAAATTATTGCCCGTGATGGAGCAATTGGCGGAAAAATATAAAGACCAAGTGATTTTCTTGAAAGTGAATGCCGACAAGGAAAAAGAGTTGTGCAATAAATTTAATATAAACGCGTTGCCGACCTTGTTCTTTTTGCCCGTGAACGGAAAGCCTATTGTTGAAATCGGGGCAGATCCCGAGAAATACGAGAAGATTATACAAGAGCGGTTGTTGAAATAAGTGCTTGTGACAGCCAGTGAGATGCTCACTTCTTTTGGAATGCTTAAAAGTCTTAGAATGGATTTTTAAGCATTCCTTTTTGGTGGTATGATAATTTCTTCTAATTTTGTCAATATGGATTTGAGATGAAAGAGTAGTTAATTATTAGAAATAAAGCGAGTGAATAATTCCGGGAGAAAAAAGGATCAAGAGATATGTGTCATGTTGTCTTCCATGAACCAAAAGGGAATGGAGCTGTTATTTGATGCGTACTATAAACCTTTGGTGGTTTGGGCGGATACTTTTTTGCGGGATATGAATCTGGCGGAGGACGTGGTGCAGGATTTATTTGTTTCTATTTGGAAAGATAAGGTTTATCTGAGATTCAAGCCGGAGACGTTGTCTTCTTTTCTTCACGTGTCCGTGCGTAACCGTTGTTTCAAGCGGATTGAAAAGCGGGATGTTTTTCGGAATGCCTCGGTATTGGATCACGTGGAGCTGGTTTTCGAGGAGTATAATGAACGGCATGACCAGCTCGTGTCGAGAGTGTTGGAAGAAATGGCGTTATTACCGGAACGGAGCCGGGAAATAATGAATTGTGTTTTCTTGGAAGGACTGAAGTATCGTGAAGTGGCGGAACGGTACGGGATTTCCGTTTCCACGGTGAAAACATTGCTGGGGAACTCCGTGAAGAAGTTGCGGGAGCGGTTGAATAAAGAGTTGTTCTCGGGCTTTTTGCTTTTCTATTGTCGCTGGAGATAAGGGGACTGAGCCTGTACGATAAAAAATAATTTTGAAAAAAAATCACAAGTCCATTAGACCTTTTTGAAGTTTTCCGGTATTATGTGTGAAAACAAATTGGACTATGGAAAAAGATTTATTGGGTCTGGAAAAGGAAACGTTGTTGCTGGATTATTTCAACGGGGAGTTGGATGATGCGCAGAGTGCTGTTGTAGAGCGATGGTTGGATGCTGCCCCCGAGAACAGAGAAGAGTTCGATAGGTTGGTGAAGGATTGCCTGCATATCCGGTGGGCTGGGAAGGAACAACTGGTGGATGCCGTGAAAGGGAAGAAGTTGATGTTACGCCGGATAAACGGAACGAAAGTGCGTCGGGTATGGTACGGTGCGGTTGCTTCGATAGCGATCATTGTGGCGTTGGGTGGAGTGTACTTGATGAATAAACCTTTGCCCGAAAAAAAGTCGATTGCCCGGAATGAGGTGATCTGTCATGGGTTCCCGCGAGCGAGTCTTGTACTTTCTTCCGGTGAAGTCATTGATTTGGCGGACAATAAAAACGCGATTCTGGAACAGGATGGTTCTGTTGTGAAGATGAAGGACGGTAAAGGAATCGAGTACAACACGGGACAGGCGGGAACGGCAAACCAAGTGATATATAACAAGATTATCGTGCCGAGAGGAGGAGAGTTTTTCGTGATTCTGGCAGACGGAACGGAGGTGTGGTTAAATGCCGATTCAGAGTTGGAGTACCCGGTGAAGTTTACTGCCGATAAGCGGGAAGTACGTTTGAAAGGAGAGGCTTATTTTAGCGTGAAGAAAGATACGAAAAAGCCTTTCATGGTTCGTTCCGGAGAGTACCAACTGAAAGTGTACGGCACGGAGTTTAACTTGAATACTTACAAGAATAATGAAATCCAAGCGGTACTGGTGAAAGGTTCGGTCGGTTTTAAGGCGAATCGTACTGCGGGAGAGGTACGGTTGAAACCGAATCAGCTGGGAGTGGCAAACGAGGCGACCGGGAAAGCAGAAGTGAAGGAGGTCGACGTGTATCCTTATATTGCTTGGAAGAGTCAGGATGTGGTATTCGTAAACGAACGGTTGGAGTCGATTATGGAAAAGGCCGCACGTTGGTATGACGTAAACGTGTTCTTCCAGAACGAATCGCTTAAGGATTTGCGTTTCTTCGGGAATATGCAGCGGTATGCCGATATTCAGGAATTGTTGTTCTTCTTGGAGAATACCTCGGACGCACGTTTCAGCGTGAAAGATAGAACCGTGATAGTTAGTGCTAAATAAAAAAAAACGGAGAGTTTGGCGACTCTCCGGATTGTAATAATCCGATAACAACATCTTGGGGGATGCGGTTATCATGTTTAACACAAAAATTCTTATACAAAAGTATGAAAAAAAAGAGAACGTCGTGCCTCTTTTTGGGTCGAGTGCGCGAAAAAAATTGGAAAATCATGAGATTAACAGTCTTCTTTGTCATGTTTTTCGTGTTTTCTGTTGCCGCGGAAGGTTTGGGACAGGAACAGAACGTGACGTTAAAATTAACAAAGGTCAGCTTGTACGAGTTGTTCGATGCTATTCACAAGCAGACGGGATTGCGTTTTTTGTACAACGCGGAGCAGATGAACGAGATTCCCACGGTCGACGTGGATGTCGAGAACAAGAAGGTTAAAGACGTGTTGGCGGATGTGCTTGCTGGCTCTTCCCTCACGTTCAAGTATGACAAGGACGTGGTGATGTTGGTGAAAAAAACTGCCGTTGCTCAACAGAAGAGCGTGCGGGTCGTCGGTTTGGTGACAGACGTTAAGAGAGCCCCGCTACCGGGTGTTACGGTGATGGTGAAAGGTTTGTCGATAGGTACCGCCACGGATAAAGACGGGAAATATCGTCTTCAGATTCCTAATTTGGATGAATTTTCTTTGGTTTTCTCTTTTATTGGTATGGAAACCGTGGAGATGAAGTATCAAGGGAAAGACACGATCAACGTGGTGATGAAAGAGGAGCTGAATGCGATGGAAGAAGTTGTCGTTACCGGTTACCAGAGTATCAACCGCCAAGATATGGTGGGGTCTTATAACTCGGTGAAAGCGGACAGTATTATGATGCCGAATTACTCTTCTATCGATCAGATGTTGCAAGGTCGGGTAGCAGGTATGATCGTGATGAATACGAGCAGCCGCGTGGGCACGAGTCCCAAGATTCAGATTCGGGGAGCTTCCACATTGTTGGGAAATACCGATCCTTTGTGGGTGGTCGACGGTATTATTCAGGCTGACCCGATTAAATTGACGGCAACAGCCGTGATGACGCAGGATTTATCCACGATTATCGGTAACCAGATTTCATGGTTGAACCCGCAGGATATCGAAACGATCACGGTGTTGAAGGATGCATCCGCCACGGCAATTTACGGGTCGAAGGCTTCCAACGGGGTTATCGTGATTACCACGAAACGAGGGAAAGCCGATCGCATGACGGTGAATTACTCGGGGAATTTTTCGTTTACGGCTCGTCCCACATACGATCGATTTAATTTAATGAATTCTCAAGAACGGGTGACGTTTGCTGACGAAACCATAGAGGAAGGTTCTTTCTATACGTATAAGCCCATAAAACAGATGGATGTTTACGAGGGGTTGTACCGGATGTTTTTAGAAAAGGATATTTCACGAACTGATTTCTTGAAACGCAAACAGGAGCTGGAAAGCGTGAACACGAATTGGTTGAAGCTGCTTACCCGCAATGCTTTTAGTCATCAGCACAGTGTCAGTGTTTCCGGGGGCTCGGAGAAATTTACTTATAACGCGTCTATGGGGTATACTAGAGAGAACGGTCAAGAGACCGGGAACGATAACGAGAGGTATACCGGAAGAATTGCTTTTAACGCGAAATTGCGGAATAATATCACCTTGGATGTTACGGCTAACGGGACATCAGTGCTCACGAATGGTTTTGGGCCTGGCGTGAATCCGATGGATTACGCTCTTTCCACTAGCCGTGCCATTCCGGCTTACGATGCACACGGGGATCTTTTGTTTTACCAGCAACGGGCAAGTTACACGTATAACGGGAACGTGGAATCGTTAGGATATAATATTATTAACGAGCGGGATAACAGTGGTTCCAAGGTACGTAATTTCACGATAGCTTCGTCTGTTGATTTCAAATGGGAGATTATTAGCGGGCTGACTTACCAATTTACCGGCGGATACAACCATTATACCAAAAATAGTGAAGTTGAGGCGTTGGAACGTACCTATTACATTGCCAAGGAATACAGGGGGTATGATTATGGTTCCAAGGGGACAGGCGATCCGGAGTTCAAAGCAGCCATGCTACCTTACGGGGGGTCTTTGTACACGAACGAGATTACGCAGGCTTCTTACAACGTGCAGAATAAATTGTTATACTCGAAAACGTTTGACACGGATCATCGTTTGAACGTGATGTTGGGGATGGAGGTGCGTTCTAATCGTAACATGACTCTTGAAAACATGGTATGGGGATATATGCCCGAGCGGGGATATAAATTGGCTCATCCCACGGATTTTGATAAATTAGTGCCGATAAACGCTCCTTATGTAGCCCAAAAGCCCTTGGGACCGCTGGAGGATATATATTCCGTTTACGGTCGTCCCTCTTGGAATAAAAGCGATCAGACCGACAATTATTTTTCATGGTTCGGGACATTGGCATATTCTTACAAGAACCGCTACGTGTTGAATGCCAATATTCGTAATGATATGTCAAACCGGTTCGGGCAAGATGTGAAAAAGCGTTTGGACCCGACTTATTCATTTGGTTTGCTGTGGCGGGTTACCGAAGAGCCTTTTATGGCGTCGACTCTCGATTGGTTGAATAATGCGGCTTTCCGTGTTACTTATGGTATACAGGGAAATGCTCTTTCAAATAAATCGATGGACTTGATTCTGAATAGAGAAAGTATTGATAATACTTACCAGCAATATTGGTCGTCGGTTGCCGATCTGCCGAATCCTCATTTGTCTTGGGAGCGTACGACTTCGTGGAATCTGGGGCTTGATCTGGAACTTTTCAGGATGTTTAACGTGACTGCCGAGTATTATACTCGTTCGTCGAATGCTATCGTGATGCAGGATGTCGCTTATGAATACGGGAAAACTTCTTTGGAACTTAACGGGGGATTGATAGATAATAAAGGATTGGAATTTACGGTCGCTTTCACGCCTGTCCGGACAAAAGACTTTGCTGTAAGTGTCAGTTTGAATTCATCGAAAAACTGGAATAAAGCAAAATCGGCAACAAAGGAAAACCCGAAGTATTACGAGTTACTTAACGCGAAAACCACGGAGTTGGCAAAGAAAGGATACCCCGTGGGAAGTTTCTGGTCGTTTTCATTTAAGGGGTTAAGCGATGAGGACGGTCGTCCAGTGTTTAATTATATGGATGTTCCGGAGGAGGAACGGGATGCTAATATGGATCCGACCAAGTTCATGGTTTGGTCCGGGCAGAAAGATCCTTATTTCACGGGAGGTTTGAATCTGGGAATACGTTACAAGAGCTTCGTGTTGAGTTCCGATTTCGCTCTTATACTGGGTGGTAAGAAACGTCTTCCGAATCCCTATGGTTCGTTTTTGAGTGGAAAAGTTCCGGAACCTTACTCGAATTTAAGTCGTGATTTGTTGAAGCGTTGGAAAAAACCGGGTGATGAAACGAAGACGAATATACCGGCTTTGACTCGCGGAATTATAGACCCGAAAATAATGCTCCCGGATAAAACGGAATTGAATTGGTACTCGATTTGGGGAAATTCGGATGCTTTGGTGGTGGATGCTTCTTTCTTGCGTTGTCGTCAGATTAATTTGACTTGGAATATGCCGTTGGATTTATGCAAACGTGTGGGAATTAAAACGCTTGCCTTAAGTGCAACCGTGAACAACGTGTTCGTGATCGCCAATAAACGTTTTGACGGTTATGATCCGGAATTGATGACTAATGGAGTGCAAAGTGTGATTCCGCAGACTTATTCTTTGGGTATTAATGTAGGATTTTAATGAATGAACAAGATGAAAAAGAATTTATTATTAATAATCGTTATTCTCGGTTTGGCGGGTTGTGATAATTTTTTGGAACCCAAATCCGACACCTTGTATATTCCCAAGGATATCGTTTCTTTGGACGAGATGTTATTGGGTGTCGGTTACCCTCGACCGCTTGGTACGTATACCGTTCTGAGTGCCGGGCTCAACTTGCTGGATGATGATATTACTTATACGTCCCAAACGGGAACGATATCAAGTTATGATGAACCTAAAGCAAATGCTATCAAATATTTATATTCATGGCATCCCGATATGTTCGAGGAACTTAATAAGGTTTATTCGCTTTATAAAGATATATGGGAATCCCATTATAGATTTATCTTGGGGGTAAATGGGGTACTGGATTATATAGATAAAGTGAACGGTACGTATAATGAAAAAACATTGGTACAAGCTCAAGCGTATGCTTTAAGAGGGTTCTATTTTTTCAATTTGGTAAATATTTTTGGGGAGCCTTATAATTATAACCCGAAGGCACTCGGTATCCCGTTAAAATTGAATAGTGGCGTGGAACAAAGTGATATTGCCCGGAATACGGTGGAAGAAGTTTATAAACAAGTATTGGAAGATTTGGGTGACGCGGAGGAACTTTACCAGACTTTACCCAAAGAATTGCAATACAAGAAAGATTTGCGTGTAAATTTACCGATGGTGCAATTGCTGAAATCAAGGGTGTACCTTTACATGGAGAATTGGAAAGAGGCGGCTAAATATGCCAAGAAAGTGATTGACGATTGGGAATTTTCATTAATAGACCTCAATACGTTGGAAATACCGGGTTCTCTGTCTTATTATCCGTTTATAAACGAGAATGCGTCCGATGTGATTTGGTTATTCGGCAAGGTGGCGGACGTTGATGCTTATCTTGGGGTACAATTGAGTTATAGGTTTAGTATTTTTAATGCGTCCCCGGAATTGATTGCCGGTTTTAAAGAGGGGGATTTACGCAAAGAATACTATATATTCCGGGAACAGAATTATGCTGATATATTTCTGCCTTTCGGGAAAAATACGACCTCATTTGCTCATTCGCTCGAATCAACCTCTTTTTCGCAAGCGTTCCGTTTGCCGGAGGCTTACCTGAATTTGGCTGAAGCGGCAGCTTTGGACGGGGATGAAGCGACTGCGCTGAAAGTGTTGAATGATTTGCGGGCAAAGCGTTTTACTACCGATGCCCCGGGTAAAGAAGTTTCCGGGTTAACCGGAAAAGACCTCGTGGATAAAATTCGGCAAGAACGGAGGTTGGAACTGTGTTTTGAGTTTCATCGTTGGTTCGACTTGCGCCGTTATGGAATGCCGTCCATCAAGCACGTGTGGAACGCGGGGGAAACGCCTGTCGAGTACGTGTTGCAGGAGAAGGATCCCGGCTACACGTTGCCTATACCGCAAGTCGTGATGAACCAAAATAGAGCGTTGATCCAAAATAAATTGGCTAATCCAAGATAATGTCGGATATAATAAAAGAAAGTTATGAGATATATCGTATTAATATTATTGGCTTGGGGATTATTCGCTTCATGTAACGATGAAGATGCGATTGTCCCGAGAGAAGCTGATGTCGTACTGCGTTACGAGTTCCCGCAGGGTACGAATGAATGGGATGAGATTGCTGAAGAGATGAAAGAGAAACATGACGTGTATTTGATTTACAAGGGATTCTCTCCTTTGGATTTCAGTCGGGCTTGGGCTATTTCCGGGCAAACGAGTTATTCGGGAGAGTCATTGACGGATGAACAGGCTAAAAATCACGTGAAATTCATGAAGGAACATATTTTTGATTATTTGCCGACGGATTTGTCTCGTTCCGTTTTGCCTATGTATTATTTTCTTATTCATGATTACAGGACAGAAACCGTCGGTTGGTCGGGAGGGATATCAACGGAAGCTGTAACGAATTTCACCGGAGGGTTGGATTTTTGGGCAAATTCTATTTATAACCCGAGCGTGACTGAATTTCCCGCTACTTGGGAAAAGTTGAGGGAGCACCGGATAAGAATTATGAAACAGTTTTTAGAGTCTGCCATAGATCGGGGGAAAGTGGTCATTCCTGCCAGTTTTCATGATGGATTCAATTACACGAAGGATATAAACACGTGGAATACCAGTGATGCGGATTATTATTTGAAAAGAGGTTTCCTTGGGACATTGTCAGGAGATATTTATAACTTCGGAAGTATTTGGGGGATTAGTTACACGAACCCGACCTTGAACTTTTTGACTTATGTTTTCTTGGGCTTCCGTTACACGGAAGAGGAGTTCTTGTCTATATATCCTCCCGCGGATTACCCGTTGATACAGAAAAAACGCTTGGAGGTACTCGATTACATGAAAGAGAAATATAATATAGATTTGGAAGCGATAGCACGAGGACCGGAACTCTGAACATGTGTTTTTTTCATTTCACGATAAATGTCGGTAGGGTAACTACCGACATTTAAGAGAGAATTGTATGTTTTTCAATTATATATGAATTTTATTTTTAAGATGATTTTTATGAAAAAATGGATGTTAGTATTGTTGGTAGCCGTATTCGTGCTACCCGTTAGCCAAGAGGCTTTGGCGTCTTCCCGTAAAAAGAAGAAAGCTGCTGTGGAGAAAAAAGAAGCAACTCCCGTGCAGACGGATTATGACAAATTGCTGAATAAACCGGGCAAGGTGACGGCAAAGAGTAATTTTATCACGATGCATAAACTGAACGGCAAACTTTATTTCGAGATCCCCTTGAAATATCTGGGGCGGGAAATGTTGTTGGCTTCGACGTTGACCGAGACTTCCGATGCCATGTTCGGGGATGTCGGGTATAAACAGAATGATCCTTTACACGTGCGTTTCGTGATGGGTGACAGTTGTATTTATTTAAAGAATATCACGACATCCGCGACGATTGATCCCGGCAACGAGGCGTTGCAAAATGCCGTGAACCGGAGTTATGCCGATGCTATCGTGGCAAGTTACAAGATCGAAACTTATAATAACGACCGGTCGGCAGTGGTGGTTGATATGACGGAATTATTTACCACGGATGTGAAGGACTTTTCGTTTTTGCCGCGCATGGGAATGCTTAGCGTGACAGGTGATTTCCGCAAGGAAGCTTCCGGATTGGATGAAATCAAGAGTTTCGATGATAATCTGGTCGTTAAATCTTATATGACATACAAAGTTTCGATTAAGATTTTGTTTTTCACGCTACTGGACAATCTTCCGGTCACGGGCAAGGTAACCCGTTCTTTAGTTCTCCTGCCTGAAGACAAAATGCGTCCCCGCGTTTCAGATTCACGAGTAAGTGTTTTCAACACGAGCAAGTATCATGTTTCCACGAGAGAGGACGGAATCCAAAAATACTCGTTGGCGAATCGTTGGCGTTTGGAGCCGAAAGACGTGGCCGCTTATCAACGGGGAGAGTTGGTGGAGCCGGTGAAACCTATCGTGTGGTACGTGGACGATGCTTTCCCGGCGGAGTGGATCAGTCCGGTGAAGAAAGCTATCTTGAGCTGGAATAAAGCTTTCGAGGCGATCGGGTTCAAGAACGTGATGCAAGTACGTGATTTCCCTAAGAACGATCCCGAATTTGATCCGGACAATATCAAGTACACTTGTATCCGTTATTTGCCGTCAACTACGGAGAACGCGATGGGTCCCTCTTGGGTAGATCCTTCCACGGGAGAGATTATAAATGCCACGGTGTTGATTTATAATGACGTGATTCGTTTGGTGAACAACTGGCGTTTCGTGCAGACGGCACAGGTTGATCCCAGAATACGGGCGAAAAAAATGCCGGAAGACATCATGGAAGAGTCGATGATATACATCGTGGCACACGAGATCGGTCACACGCTCGGTTTCATGCATAATATGGCATCTTCCGCTGCTTACGCGGTGGATTCGTTACGCTCGGCATCGTTCACTCAACGATACGGGACAACCCCCTCCATTATGGATTACGCCCGTTTCAATTATGTGGCGCAACCCGGGGATGAAGGCGTGAAGTTGACACCCCCGGATTTGGGTGTTTACGACTATTTCACGATCAAATGGAATTATCAATATCTCCCTCAAGCGAAAGATATGTGGGAAGAGCAAGCTATTCTGGAAAGTTGGGTAGACGAGAAGGCAGGCGATCCTATTTATCGTTACGGAAGGCAACAGATTTTATCCCGTTATGACCCGAGTGCTATTGAAGAGGATTTGGGTGACGACCCGATCAAGGCAAGTACTTACGGGATTAAGAATTTGAAATATATTTTGCCTAATCTGGAACAATGGATTGATAACGATCCGGATTACAGCCACCGTTCCGGTTTGTACAATCAGATCGCCAACCAGTATTTCCGCTATATCACGAATGTCTCTTATAACGTGGGTGGTATCTATTTGACGGAGATCAAGGAAGGTACTCCCGGCGAACGTTACGTGTCTGTGCCGAAAGATGTGCAAAAGGCTTCTTTGGCTTGGCTTTTGAATGAATACAGGAACGCGGATTGGTTAAGTAAATCTCCTTTGCTCAAAAAATTCCCCATGGGAGTGGATATGACTACTTTATTAAGAACAAAATTGACCGGGAATTTGACAAGATTGAAGGATAACGTTTTACTTTCCGCGCATATCGCTTCTAATCCCTATACCGTGAAGGAGTTCTTGAACGATTTGTATAACGGTGCTTTTGAAAGTGCTATAAAGGGCACGAAACTGACGGATGGTGACAAACTATTGCAAAGTACGCTCGTGGATTTGGTGCTTGCTCCTTTGGCAGACCAAAAACAATCCGGCGGGTTGTTCGGTTTGAACACGGCTTACGCGCCGAGTATCGACGAGATTTTAGCTTATGATCTTGATCCTAGTGGAATGGTTCGTTTGTTCGAGAATAAACTCCGGGAAATAGAGTCAGAGAATGGAGCCGGTTATATCGCTTCTCAATTAAGGCAAGAGCAATTCGGTACTCCCGGTTATGGGTTCTTGCAAAAGGTAGATGTGAAAGCGTTGGATAATTCTTCTGTTTATTTGATCGATCTGGCTTTTAAAGCACAAAAGTTGATCAACAGTAAAGTTGCGACCTCGACAGGAGAGGATAGACTTCATTATCAGGCTTTAGCGGCGAAGATTACCAAGACGTTGAAGAATAAATAGATGTTGTTTTAATGGTTTGTAATAAAAGCCCGTCTGGAAAGGCGGGCTTTTTCTTTTCGAGTACCGTGTGCGTTCGAGTAGAATTAATGGACTATTCAGTAATCTTATTACTATTTATAGTGATAATACCATATATTTAGCATGTATTAAATTTTATTTAATTTCAATTAAAATTCTATTCAACGACCTTTATAATAGGAGATGAATAGGAGTTGAATGGGAGTTGAATAGGAGATGATATAAAGCAAGTATAAAGTAGATACATGAAAAATTATAATTATTTAGCTTATTTCACTTTTTCCATGTCTGTATTGGAAGAGGTGTACGAGCATTTTGTTTGTTATGGAGAATGTTTTATATTTGTCGGGAATCCAATGAAGAGAAAGAAAGGGAGTATAATTTGATGCGGGAAGAAATCTACCGGGAACTATTTCTGGCTATACAGGAATTGCCGGATCGTAGCCGAGAGGTGTTCGAGTTACACTTACAGGGAAAAAAGAACGAGGAGATTGCCAAAGTGCTTGCTATTCAAGTGAAAGCGGTGAAGGCATACAGGAGAGATACCATTACTTTTTTGAAAAGTCGTTTAGGAAACAAATTCTGTTGGTTTGTTTTCATGAATGTAATTTAATCCAGAGTTCGTGATATCTTAACGTGAGTGACGAAATATACGGGTACACGTTTATCGTGGAATAAATCGTGTATCGGGAATTTTTGTTTCAAGAATTCTGCTCTTGTCAATAGCGCGATTGAACGATTAATTTTTATCTTTGTATTATTAAATGGAAAATTGGATGAAATGGGTGTGTCCGATTCGGAAATATTAACTGCCTTTCAGAGGAATATGAATGAGGGCGGGAAATTGCTATTTCAACGCTATTATAAGCCGTTGGTGCTATTTTCCGGCTCGATGCTTGATGATTGTAGTTTTCCGGAGGATATCGTGCAGGAGGTATTTTACCAGTTTATCAAGAATAACGCTTACCGGCAGTTGACTCCGGAGGCTTTGAGTACTTATTTGTTCCGGAGCGTGAAAAACGCTTGTTTGAACAGGATTCGGGACCAGAAGGAGTTCGCGCAAGCGGAATTATTGAAGTATGATGCCATCGAGGAGGAAGCGACGACCGTTTCTTTGGAATTGATCGAGGCTATTCGCCAAGCGATAGAGAGATTGCCGCGAAAGACCCGAATGGTGGTCATGTCGATTGTCGTTGAAGGAAAAAAATACAAGGAAACGGCTGAAGAGTTGGGGGTGTCCGTGAATACCGTGAAGACGCTGTTAAGCGGTGGTTTGAAGCAATTGCGGCAGCAATTTCCTGATTCTTTATTGCTATTTTTTATCTTGGAGAGAAATAATTTCTAAAAAAACTTTCAAAATTGATTCACCCATTTTTTGATTCTTGTGTTTGTCTTATAAAATGAGTAGACGAATACGACACGATGAATAAGGATGAAAAAGAAATGCGAATCCGGGAGTATCTTTCGGGAGAATTAAGCAAGGCGGAAGAACGGGAGTTCAACGAGTGGCTTGCCGGGGATATGGACGCTCAACGAATTTTCGCGGAACGGGTGAAAGAGTTTCATTTGGTCCGTTGGGCGAAACGGTGGGAAGCGATAGATAATGATGAGGCTCGAAAACAGGTTGTGGGGCGGGTGCGCCGCCATCGCTTGCGGGTAGGAATTGTAAGGTATGCCGCCGTGATTGCCGTGATTCTGGTTTCCGGGTTGACGGTTTGGAATTGGCAACAACGGTCGCCGGAACCCGCTGCTTTGACTGTCGTTTCTGTTCCCGCCGCAAACGTGCCGATACTGAAACTGGCTGATGGCAAGGAGATACCTATTTCTCCCCGAAACACGGAGATCATTCGTTCCACCCGGAGGGTAGATATTCAACTGGCTGACTCCGGGAGATTGGAGTACGTGGCGAAGTCGGATTCGATTGCCGGACAGGTGGAGTACAATACTCTTGTTGTACCCCGGGGATGCGAGTTTAATCTCGTCTTGGCTGACGGTAGCCGGGTGTGGCTGAATGCGGGAAGTTCGTTGAAGTATCCCGAAACTTTTTCAAATGGGGAACGAAGGGTTTACTTGAACGGGGAGGCCTATTTCGAGGTGGAGCATGATGCGGAGGCCCCTTTTATCGTGAACACGGAATCCATGGATTTGCAGGTACTCGGGACGAGTTTTAATATAAAGGCTTACGATGACGAAAGCATGGTGATTACCACTCTCGTCACCGGGAAGATTAGACAGGAATTTCCGGAAGTGGGTAAGGATATCACGTTGACGCCCTCACGTCAATCGATATTCGACCGTGTTTCCGGGAAATTAGAAACGAAACAAGCCGATGTCCGGGAAACCCTCGCTTGGAAAGAAGGCAAGTTTATCGCTAACGACGAACGTCTGGAAGATATTTTCCGGCAATTGTCCCGTTGGTATGATTTTAAAGTGGTGTACACTCGCCCCTCGCTGAAAGATGTCCGCTTTTATCTTCATTCCAACCGGTATGCGGAGGTGAAGACGATATTGGAATATCTCCAGACAACGAAAGGGATTCGTTTCACTTACGCGGATAAGACGATTTACGTGAGTCAATAAAATAAGGAGATGCCCTCACATCCCCTTACCTGTTAGCCCCTCAGCTAACATCTGTATTAATTTAATAATAAGCTAAACAAAGCTATGGGAAAAAAACGAAAAATTCAACAATTGCTAAGAAAAATGAGGACACTTGCATTATTTATGCTTTGGGGATTCTGCACTTGTCACGCGACGGTTCGCGGGCAGGAGGCGCGTATCGATTTGAAATTGTCCGATGTAACATTGAGTCAGGTGTTCAGGAGTATAGAACAGTTGACCGATTACATGTTTATTTACAAGTCGGAAGATGTACAATCCGTTCGGAAGGTTTCCGTGGATGTGCGGCAAACTATGGTACGGGATATTTTGGGTATGTGCTTGAAAAATACCGGTTTGTCGTACACGTTTAAAGGGGATGTGATTGTTATCCAGAACTTGAGAGAACCGGAAAAGAAAGAGCTTCGGATAGTGGGACGGGTGACGGATGATAAAAAAGAACCTTTGCCCGGGGTGACTGTCTGTGTCAAAGGATTGTCTGTGGGCACGACGACGGATGTTAAAGGAAAGTATGTGTTGAAGCTCCCGGAAATGGAAAAGTTGTCTTTGGTATTTTCTTTTGTCGGGATGAAAACACAAGAGATAAAGTACTCGGGACAGGATACGATTAACGTGGTGATGGAGGAGGATGTTTCGGAAGTGGAGGAAGTTGTCGTGACAGGTTATCAAACTATTAATAAGACTCGAATGACGGGGGCGGTGGAGGTTGTCACGGCAAAAGATATAGCTAATAAAGGGTACGTTTCGGTCGGGGATGTTTTGAGGGGCTCTTTGGCGGGAATCAGTACTCGTAACACGTCCGGGAAGCCGGGAGCATTACCCGAGATTCGTATCCGGGGATTAAATTCTTTATACGGTGATATGAATCCGACTTGGATTGTCGATGGGGTTCCTTTTTACGGTAACTTGAATGATTTGATTCCTGAGGATATCGAGAGCATCACGGTGTTGAAGGATGCTGCCGCTACTGCTATTTACGGTTCTCAGGCAGCTAACGGGGTGATAGTGGTGAAGCGGAAGCAGGGGAGAGAAGAAGTCCCGATGATTCGCGTAACTTCGAGTTTCTCAATAGAGGCGGCTCCAAAGTCTAAATTGGATTTAATGAATTCGAAAGAGAAGATTGCTTTTGAACGTAGCGTGTACGAGGATTTTCCTAATCAAGCGGTGGGGGGAAGAGTAATCATGTTGTTGAAAAATGCGGATATGGGAAAAATTTCCCGTGAAGAGGCTGAAGAGGAAATCACTCGTTTGAGTAAGATTAACACGAATTGGTACGATGTGATATTTCGGACGCCTTTTTCTCACAATCATAATATCTCGTTTTCGGGTGGGAACGAGAAGTTGAAGTATTACGCGAGTTTGAGCGTGCAACAACGTCAAGGGTTAATCCCTTCCAATGATTACAGTAACTGGAACGCGATGTTGCGATTGTCCCGCGATTTTAATAAACGGCTGTATTTTTCCTTGAATCTTTCTTCTAATATTAGAAAAGATAAAGACGCGGATGCCGGGGTGAATATATTGCATTATGCGACTTTTGCCAATCCTTATGAACGTCCTTACGACGAGGAGGGAAATATGGAGTACGACCGCTCTTATTCTTATCAATTGAGTTCTTTGAAAGACGGTTATAAATCTGATTTTAATATCCTGAACGAACTTTATAATAATACCTCGTGCACGAACGCTTTGAGTAATAATGTTTCTTTGGATATTGAGGTCAAGATATTGGATAATCTGAAATTTATCACCACGGGTTCTATTAATACTTATTTTGATAACACGGAGGTGGTGTATAAACCGGGAACTTACGTTGCACAAAATAACGCTTGGATGCGTACTTTATTCAGTGAATTGCCCGATAACTTGAACAACGGTTCGCTTCGACATAGGAATGTCAGAAATCATAGTTATACTTGGTCCAATCGCTTGGAGTATATACAGGGGTTTAAGGAGAATCATTTTTTGAATTTGTTCTTGGGATATGAGATGTCTGAGGCCTCGGGTTATAGTAATTCTGTGCGTTTCCCGGAGTATGATCCCGAGAAGGGGTTGACGAATATACCGGAAATAGGGGCGGATAAGATTGCTTACGTGCAGCAAATGATTAAAAATTTGATGGACCAGAGTGAAGGGCGTAATCGTAGAGTGTCTTTTTTTGCGTCACTGGGGTATAGTTTTAAAGACCGTTATGTTTTTTCTGCCAGTGCTAGGATGGATGGAGCTGACGTTATAGGAACTAAGAATCGATTTTCTCCCTTGTGGAATGCCAGTTTGAAATATAATCTTCATAAAGAGGATTTTATGACGAGGTTCGGGTGGATTAACGAATTGGCGTTTCGTGTTTCTTACGGGTACACGGGGAGTATCGATAAAACGGCGTTACCGTTTAACGTGCTTTCTTATTTGATGTCTTCGAAGTTTCTTGATATGGATATCCCTTCTTACATTTCTCCCAAGAATCCTTCTATTAAGTGGCAGAAGAAGCAGGACCGCAGTTTTGGCGTGGATATGGCATTTTTCAGGAACAGGATTCGGGCAACGGTGAATTATTATAATAACGTGACTCGCGATTTGTTGGATTCTAAAACATTACCTGTATCGGTGGGGATTAGTACGATTCGGTATAATAGTTCTTCCGTTCGAAATTATGGCGTGGAAGTTAGTTTGCACACGGTGAATATTCGTAAGCGGGATTTCACGTGGACGACATCTCTTAATTTCGCGAATAACAAGAGTAGAATAATAGAGTCGTTTTATAAAAACGTGCAGGATGTTCCTAAAGGGTACGGGCGTACGGAACCGGTGGAAGGGACTTCAACCAATTCGTGGATTGGCTACCGGTTTGCCGGTATTGACCCGTTGACCGGACACACGTTGGCTTTGGTGGATAATTCGAATCGTGAAAACCCGATTGGCTTCCAAAGAGAAGACGGGACTTGGGTGCTGGATATGGATGATTCGTTAAACGAGAAGGATAAGCGGCGTATTAAAAAGACTTTAGGTGATAGTTATCCGCCGATATCCGGGGGATTCGGGACGGCTTTGAATTGGCAACAATGGACGTTGAGTACCCGGTTTACTTTTATGGCAGGGCATAAAATAACATCGGCTTATTATTCCGTGGCTAACGGGGGTAGTTTTTCATCGGCTTCTCAAAACGTGTTGAAGCAAGAGTTCAATCGTTGGAGGAAACCCGGAGATATAACTGATATGCCGGGGTATAGCACAACGGGAAACGTTGCTTCATTACAAACCGATTGGTATGATAGAAAATTGGAAAGTGGAGATTTTCTGAAGTGTACGGAGATTTCTCTGGGGTATTTTCTTTCTTCCAAAATCTGCAAGAAGTTGTTGCTCTCTTCTTGTCGGGTGAACTTGAATATTCGGGATATATTTACGATATCGAAATATAAAGGATTGGACCCGGAAAACTTTGGGGGATTTACTTATCCTAATTCCAGAAAATATATGCTTTCATTGAGTGTCGGTTTTTAAATATAGAGATTATGAAATTACGCGTGAAAAGAATAAGTATGTTATCCTTGTGTCTGATCGGTTTCATGATGACCGCTTGCAAGGATTACCTGAATCTTATACCTAAGAATCAAAAAATCGTGTCTAACGTGGAAGACGTGAAAGCGGAATTGTTGTCGTATTGGGCGGCAACGACTTATTCCACGTTGTTGAAGACTTCCTATGGTAATTCTGCGCCGTTATCCTTGCCTATATTTAATGATGTCAATATTCAATTGGCTCTTTACGAGGATAATATGGATATGCTCGCTTTTAAAGAGCATTCGGATATAAATGACAGGTGTATGACATATTATTATCAGGATATCGATTGGAAAGGAACTAGTTTGGCTTCTTCTCTCTGGCAAAATTGTTATGTTTCTATCGGGTTTATGAACGCGATACTTGATGATTTGGATAAAGTGACGGCAACTCAAGCCGAGAGGGAAACGATAGGGGGTGAGGCTCGGGTAATTCGTGCTTGGAATATTTTGAAATTGATTCAGTTTTTCGCTCCCTATAAGGATAATAAGTTGGGTGTACCTTTAAATCTGGATTCGGAAAATGTGACACCGGGAGATAGGCGCACGCAAACGGAGATTTATGGGATTATTGAACGGGAGTTGAAGGAAGTCTTGGAATATACTACGCCAAGGGAAAAATGGAATTTCTTTTATTCTCCGAGCTTTGTTAAATCTTGTTTGGCCGAGATGTATATGTTTAGAGCGGGTTCTGCCGCGGCAAAAGATACGGATTGGGAGATGGCCGAGAAATATTCGGGAGAAGTGATTGCTTCTTATGTCCCGGAGAATCGTGCTGAATTATTGATGGATATGTTTTCCGGCGAGAGTGTATCTTATATTGTTGAACATCCTTATTGTGCGTTGAAATTGGCAACTAGCCGTTTTTTTGGTATAGGAAATCAAAGCACGGGTATATGGGGGTCTAACAATGCCCAACAAGTAAGTTCGGAGCTTTGGTTGATGTACGAACCTGAGGATATTCGAAGAAAAGCTTGGTTCCGGGAGAATGAAGATGAAGGTAGAGTAAGACGTTGTATTTCCAAACCGGTTGTTTATTATTATGGTCCGGTTTGTGATATTTTGGTGTTATATCGTAAAGCAGATCTTTTCTTGATAAACGCGGAAGCGAAATGTCGTTTGGGGCAAGAGTCCGAGGCTGCACGCATGATTGAGGACTTTAGGAGGGCTCGCGTCCCGGGATACAATACTTCTGTTACCGGTGATATATTGGCGGAGGTGTTGAAAGAACGGCGCTTGGAATTGTGTTTTGAAAATGGTTCGCGTTGGTTGGATATGAAACGTTTAGGGATTAGTTGTACTCGTTCGGGGTTTGATAAGGAAAGTAGCGGGACTAAAGAGTATACCCTTGACGCGAATGATTATCGTTATGCTTTGCCCATTCCCACCGATATCGAATTGGATTATAATGATATCAGTCAGAATCCGGGATGGACGAATTTCAACTAGTGAAAATTTATAATAGGTCGTTTATGAAAAAGATATTTTATTTGATACTGATTTCCTTGTTTATCGGGGGATGTGAAAAGGATGACGAATTCTTTTTTGAAAATCCCGTTACGGAAGGAAATATTAAACTGGTTCGGTTGCGTGCTGACCACAATACTTTGCTGCCGGACGGAAAAGCCACGATGAAGTTTTATGCGGAGGCTTACAATATATTGGAATTACCTGATTATACACCAACTTACGAGGGGGATAGTGCGATTTACATACCGGGAATTGTTCGGGATACTTCGTTGATTCCGGCAGATCTTTTGCCGACAGGATTGTTTCGTTTGCTGGATGATTCCGGGAATGAGTATTCCGATTTTAGTTTTTCCACTACCGATACGCGGGAACGTACGATTCGTTTTCACGTGGAGGCGGGGGAATTGACGAGCGAAGAAGTGGAGATTCGGGTAAGGTCCTTACCGCGGGAGAAGTACGAGGAAATAGAAATCCCCGTGATCTTTCATGTTTTGCATCCTGCTAAAAATCCGAGTATAGCACCTATTGATATTACCCCGGAAACTGTGGAGAAAAATGTAAAGCGATTGAATGACGTTTTTAATGGTGAAGCCACGACTGACCCTAACGGGGGGAATGCCAGAATTACTTTTAGATTGGCGGAATATGATAATAACGGGGTTAAATTAGAGAATCCGGGGATACATTATTACGAGATCGAGAGTTCTGTCGTTTTTAAAGAAAGCGATGATTATCAGATTTATGTTATGTCTAAGGGGAGCACGTTAATGTATGATTACCGGAACTATTTGAATATTTGGTTAATTAATGATCCTAGAGGGTCGTCTTTTATCGTGAGAGGACCTAACGTGATAGATCAGCCTGAAAATCCTATTCCCGGATTGAATGCCGGAGCCTTGTCGGCAACTTTTCCAGAGCGTCCCACGGATATTGGTTTCTTTGTCAATATGTCTCATTTCTTGAATCCGTTGCAATCCGCTGATTATTTTGAAATTTCAACGGCGATGTCTCAATATTTAGGATTGCTTACAACTCGGGGTGTGGAAGCATACGGGGAAACGAATTTCGTGAATGGCGATACTGATTATTGTTCGGACACTCCTTATTATTGGAATGATTTTTCTTCTGTTTTTAAAAATAATAGCAAGGGAAATAGCACGGATAAAAATACGTTATACTTTACCTCGTATAATGTGATGGATAGTTACAGTTACAAGAATTCCATTACGGTTGATCAAGTTGCTCGCATTCATTTGCATTTAGAGCGTTGTCCTTCTCGCTGGATGTATAAATCTAAATTCGCTTTTACCGGAAAGTTAGAGGATCGGAAATAATGATTAAAGATTAAATATAAAAAATAATACTATGAAAACATTTTTACTTATATTGATTTTGCTACTTGTTACTTGTTCTTCTCGTTTGTTCGCACAAGAAACCAAATTGACAATTGATTTGAGCCAATATTTTCAGAGGCCGAAGGTTAGTTTGTCCGGTCCGAATTTTAATGAAGTGCTGACTTACGATTCGTCTCGGAAAAGTGTGATATCCTTATCACTAAAAGAAGCTGCTTATTTCACTTTGAGTATTGATCTTAGTGCTAATACTCTCTATTTAGAACCGGGAAAAGATCTGATGATAAGCGTGGTCCCGAATGAAAAAGGAGAGTTTATCGCCATACATTTGGATCTTCGTTTTGAAGGAGAGAACGCAGATATTAATACTTATTTGAACACGTGTAAACTGGGCTCTATGGAGGATAAAGATTTTCTTTTAGATGAAACGACTTATCTTCGGAAAATAGAGCAACTTCTAAAACAAAATAAGAAAACAATTCACAAGTATAAATTGAATAAACAATTTGAAGAAAAAGAATTAATGCGTGCCCGTTATCAAGTGCTGGAAGGCGTGACGAGTTATCCGATTCAACATTTTTGGGAAGGGGGAAATAAAACAAGTGCTGTTTTTAAGGGAGGAGAAACTCCTATTGTAAAAGAATACATAGCTCGACAATTAATTGATGATGAAAAAGCGTGGCAAGTTTCTGCTTATAGAAAGTATGTGAAGTCAGCTGTAGCTATGTTGGCATTTACCGATTTTGGAGCTTCTTGGGAATCGATAATACAGGAGCGGTTGAGGGTATTGACACAATATTTTAAGAGTCCTCGAATCTTGGAAGATATGGTGCAAAATATGGCTCTCGTGTATGTCGAAAGCACAAGAGGTGATTCTTTGATGGGTTTCCAAACGGCTTATGATAAATATGTGTCTAAACCGGAATATAGGCAGGAGCTTGAAAAGGTGTATGCCATGTGGAATAAATTGAAAAAAGGGCAACACGTTGTTTCCAGTGGTGCGGTTTATGAGGATGTGGAAGGAAATACCGTCAGTTTGGATGATTTGAAAGGAAAGTATATTTACATTGATGTATGGGCAACGTGGTGTGGACCTTGTCGGGCAGAGATTCCTTTCTTGAAAAAATTGGAAGAAGAATTTCATGGTAAAAATATTCATTTCGTGAGTATTTCTATGGATGAACGGAAACGGAATTGGATTAAAATGGTGGAACAGGAGAAATTGGGAGGCATCCAATTATGGGGAGGACCGAGTGCTCAGATAGCGATTGACTATAAAATAAAGGGGATTCCTCGTTTTATATTGCTTGATAGGGAAGGAAAAGTGATTGATAATAATATGAGTCGTCCCTCTGAGGCTGTAACTAAGAAAGTATTGGAAGAATTAGAGGGAATTTAAATCGTGGAATTATGAATGTAAGATGGTTAATTGTCTTGTGTCTGTCGGTGGTCGGGGCGGCATGTGTACATACGATAGATGCGGAGGTGGAAAGTATACCTCGGGAAATTCATTTTAAAGTTCAGGCTTCAGCGCTTGCCCGTTCCAGCAAAGAGGTGTTCGCCGTGGGAGATTCTATCGGGATTTACGCGGTGAAACGTACGGAGGACGGGATTTCGGCGATACCCGCTCAAACAGGTAATCAAGCGCATAATGCTAAATGGGTAAAAACGGAGGACGGTTGGCAACCGGCTTCCCCGATAGATAAGGTACTTTGGAGTCAAGATAATGCACCCCTTGATTTTTATGCTTATTACCCGTATCAAAGAGAGGCTTTTGACCCTGCTGCAATAAATGTTCGTGTACATTCGAAACAAAACTCGGAGGTGGCTGTTGAGGAATCGGATGTCTTGCGTGCGGCAAATACCCGAGGATTGAGCGAAGGTGACGTGGAGCTTCAGTTTGAGCATATATTTTCTTTGGTTGAGGTGAAACTGGTGGGAGATAGAATCGTGGCAGGTTCTCCCGTGAAGGTAACCGCTAGTGAGATAGCGACTAATATGCAACTTAATTTAGGGACAGGGGAACTGTTTCCCTTGACGATGGGAAGCGTGGCGTTGTATTGTGCCGATTCGGAGCAAATGTTGTATAAAGCAATACTTCCTCCTCAGCAAGTGGAAGAAGGGTGTGCGTTTTTGCAATGTGAATTTGACGGTGTCACGTGTATATATCGTTCTCCCGGGATAAAATTGGAACCGGCTTGTTTGCAGGAATTTGAAATTGAAGTGAAATAAGGGTTGTAAGTAAAGTTCAGATAATAAAATGAAACGACAATATTATATATGGCTTTCCATGTTATTCTGTTTGTGGTTCGTGGAAGGATGTAATGATGATGATAGCACGGGTAATGATACTTCAGGAGCCGAACTTCATCTGTCAGCCTTGATAGACGGGGTGACGGTGGAGGAAACTGCTTATCGGTTTCAAGGAGGGCAGGAAGTAGGTATTTGGTTATCAACTACCGATGTTTCTGGAAAATTGGCTAATGCCGATGGGGTACATAACATGCGTTTTTCTCAAAGTGCGGGAGGTTTGGTTGCCGAACCTCGTGCCACTTGGAACAATCGTTCAACAATTAACGTGTACGCTTACGCTCCGTATGACCGGGAGGCTCAAGATGCGCCTCATGCTTATCCTTTTCAGCTTAATTTGCGGCAAGATACCGTTTCGTTGACTCCGGATGGGAATCGGCAAAGTGATTTTTTATGGACGAAACATGCGGCAACTTACACGAGTGAACCGCTTTTGTTGTCATTTCACCACTTGATGAGTAAAATAATCCTGCACGTGAAAAGTAATACTTCCATGCCCGGGAGTTTGATAGGTGGGCAACTATCCGTTTGCAATACTCAAACCGCTGCCAATATAGATTTGGGAACGGGAACCGTATCTCCGGTAGGAGCAAAAGGTAATGTTGTCGCCCGGGAGCTTCAAGATATACCGAACGGGTATGAAATGGCCCGGGAGGTTATTATCGTGCCCCAGACGATACATGTCGGAGAACAATTTTTGGATATCTTTACGCTCGGTAATTATTCTTGTGTTTGGAATGCGGACAAGGAGTTGGTTTTTGAATCCGGTAAACAGATTGTCATGGAGGTCGTGATTGACGAGGGAGAGTGTCATGTTCGGATAAAGGATATTTCTCCTTGGAAAGAGGGACAATCTCCAATCTTGGGCGAGGCTGTCGAAGATCTGCCAACATTTAAAGTGCTCGATTTTTATGACCGCCATGGAATACAGGGAATTGTTATCGACGTGGACGAAACGGGAACACACGGGTGGATTGTTTCCATGGATGAAGTTGAATTGGCTTGGGGAACAGCTCCTATGGGCACTTACTTCCCGAGCGCATACGATAGAGATAATGCTCAAGCTAATTTGAATGCAGTTTTGGCGGTAGATCCTGATTTAAAGAATTATCCCGCTATGAAATGGTGTAATGATAAGAACGTGGATGGGGTAACTGGTTGGGTGCTTCCAGCTCATAACGTGGTAAAAAAATTCGCACGATTAATTAGTAATCCGGATACATGGGCGCAATTTAATCAAGCAATTAGGAATTCTTCTGTCGCTAATTCGTCCCCGGTAAACATAGATTGGAATAGTTGGAATGATTATTATTATGCTTCATCTACACTGTCTATGACTGATAATGTGAGGAATGCGGGATGTTCAATGACGAATAATTATTGGTATGGTACTTGTTATGTCGATGCTAATCTTCTTCCTCAGGAAGCAATATTCTATGTCAGGGCATTTCGGGAGTTTTGAAATAGAATGTGATTAGTCCTTGGTGGCTTATTTATGTGGATGCGTTGTCATTTTCTGGAATTGTTGCATTTGATTTCTGGAAATGACAACGTGTTTTGTTATGGATACGGGTAGTAATATCTTTTTATGGACCGAATATGTTTAATGATTGAAAGGTTGTAACTTTGTGATGATTAAAATATCAGGTTATGGCAACGAAGAAACTTCCTTATGGTTTAAGTGATTTCCGTTTATTGCAAACGGATGATTATTATTACGTGGACAAAACTCGTTTTATCGAGGAGGTGGAGAATTCTCCTCGATTTTTATTTATGATACGTCCTCGTCGTTTCGGGAAGTCGTTGTGGTTGTCGATACTGGAAAGTTATTATGACGTGGCGTTCGAGGAGTTGTTCGGGAAATATTACATCGGGCAACACCCGACACCGGAGCGGAATAAATATTTGATATTGAGTTTTAATTTTGCCGGAGTGAGCCCGGATATCGATCGTTTGGAACAATCTTTCTGGGGGCATTTGGATCTTACTATTTGGTCGGAGCAAGAATTGGGAAAGGGATATTGCGACCTGTGGATGGCGCCGAACTTGGTGAATCATCCCGGAATGAAGTACAGTTACATGGTGGAGTTCAAGTATCTAAAGCATGGAGCCACAGACCAAGAAGTTGCCAATAAACTGGAAGAGGCAAAAGAGCAATTGCGCCGATATGCCGATGACAAAAAAATAAAAGCCCAAGCCGGACTCACGGAAATACGTTATATCGCTGTCGTTTACCGGGCTTGGGAATTGGTTAAGTTGGAAGAGGTTTCTATGGCAAATACCGATACCCCGTGTGGTTGTTAATTTCAGAGTTATTGTTGATCGGGATGATCATAACACTCCAATAGTAATCACGGTTCGCAGAGAGCGTGTACCGCGGGTAGGGTCGGGAACCCCAACTATCGTCGCCCGCGACACCCATCATCCGGTGGTCAAGACATACTTCCACGAAGTTACGGGGGAGGATCTCGTTGACATGGGTTTGCTTGGGTTTGCGGTTTTGTGCCATTAACGGATCATGGGATTCGTCTTTCGTGAAGTTTTGCCATTGGTAAGGGCTGGTGGATTCTTCACTATCGAAGTCCTCTATCCGATTGCGGGATACGTTAAATTCCATTAGATTCGAATCGGCTACAAAGAGGAGTCCTTTACCTGTTTTGTCTGTTAGGGCTAACCAACGGACATCTGTTTTGTGCCCGTTCTCCTGCGGACGAACGTAAGGCACGTACTGTTGCTCGGCGGTACTCTTGTAATGTTCGACGAGTGTCCCATGGTTGCGGTCGCGATAGTTCTCCTCGGGACCTCGTCCGAAATATTCCATTTGGTTGAGGTCTGACGGGACACGGAAGCGTGTACCTATTCTGGGTATTTCCGGGGCATTGGGATTAGCTTCCAGATGACAGGCCACGTTCAGGTAACCGGAGGGATAAATCGTGTAGGACACGTGGTAACGGGTGTTACTTTCCTGCAACCGATACGTGATTGTCAGATTCGTACTTATTGTCGAGGCAGAAGTCCGGATTCCGGCGATTTTAAAATTCTTGCCGGCTTGTTTCCACGCTTGCAGGCGATGGGGCATACCGTTGCCGTAGTCATTATCGGTGGCTCCCCGCCAGAAGTTGGGTTGGAAGCCGAAATCATCCGCTATATACTGTACGCCTTTCACCCGGTAAGAAGTAACGTACCCTTTTTGCTTGTGGAAGACAAATTCCATGTCCGGGTTGGAAATACGAATTTCCGGTCCGTTCTCTTCCATGGAAAGCACTGGTTCCGGGGCGGCTTGATAAACGGGTTTAGGTGTCGTTACCGGGATTTGGAATTGTTCGGAAGCCACGATGTAGCCCGCGGGAGCGAATAAGGCGGGCTTTTTGGTTTTCACGTGTAGATTCAAGAAATATTCCACGCCGGGTTTTATCTTTAGATTCCTAAGCGGGATGGTTACTTGACGGTCTTTACCCGGAGCGATATTTTGCGAGGGAAGAGTTCCCGAATGTAGAATTTCCGTGTCGCCGATCAACGTGTATTCAATGGCGAACTGGTTGAGGTTGGTGAAGTCATAACGGTTTTCTATTTTCACGACGCCTTTGCTGATATCGACCGCCTGAAACCAAACGTACTGATAGGCTTTTTTTACTTCCGTGAGTCCGGGGTGCGGTTCCCGGTCGGGACCGACAAGACCGTTACACAGGAAATTGCCGTCGGATGGAGCGTCTTTCCCGAAATCTCCCCCGTAAGCCCAGAATGGTGTACCGTTCTCATCTTTCACGAGTATGCCTTGGTCTATCCAGTCCCAGATAAATCCGCCTTGGAGATTGGGATAGCGATAGATCACGTTCCATAAATCCATGAAGTTTCCGGTACTATTGCCCATGGCGTGAGCGTATTCGGACATGATATACGGTCGGTCTGTTTGTGAATTACCCCACCGTTCGAGAGCGTCGGCACCCGGGTACTGGGGACAATAAATATCCGTGTTCCACTCGAATCCGGCCCGTTCGTATTGTATCGGGCGAGAAGTATCCTGTGCTTTCAACCAATTGTAAGTCACGTAGAAATTGTACCCGTTCCCGGCTTCGTTACCGAGAGACCAGAATGTGATACAGGGATAGTTTTTGTTTGTTTCGTACATGTTCACGGTGCGATCCATGTGGGCATTCAGCCAGCGTGGGTTATTACCGAGTGTGCGACCTTTGCGAAGGTCATATCCCATGCCGTGGGATTCGATATTCGCCTCGTTGCACACGTAGAAACCGTACTCGTTACAGAGTTCATAGAAACGACGTTGTTGAGGGTAATGACAACAACGGATAGCATTGATATTATGGCGTTTCATCGTTTTGAAATCTTTTCGCATATCGGCTTCGCCGAGTACATGCCCCGTGTGTTCGTTATGCTCGTGGTAATTGACACCTTTGATGAGTACGGGACGCCCGTTCACGAGGAATTGGTTGCCCCGGATTTCAAATTTGCGGAATCCGACCCGAAAAGGAATAATTTCGGTTTGTTTGCCCGATTGTTCGATTTGAATAAAAAGTTGGTAGAGATGGGGTGTTTCCGCTGTCCATGCCTCTACTTGTGGAATCGTGGTGTCGAAATGAACACGGGCGATAGAATCGACGTTGACTATTTTCTGCCCTTCCGCTACTCGTGTACCCGACGGACTTTCCAATTGATAACGCACGGTGATTTGTCCCGGTTGTTTCGGATTTTTGTTTACCAAGGTTAGGTCAAGCCCGAAAAGTCCATTGGTATAACTGCTGTCCAAGTCCTGTCGGATGGAGAAATCCCAAGGATGAACGGGAGATTGCGCGAAGAGATAGACATCTCTTTCAATCCCGCTGATACGCCAGAAATCCTGACATTCAAGATAACTGCCCGTTGACCAGCGATAGACTTCAAGAGCGATCAGATTCTGTCCCGGTTTCAAGTAACGGGTGATATTGTATTCCACGGGATCTTTGGAATCTTCGTTATATCCCACTTTTGTCCCGTTCACGTAAAGGTAACAACCGGACTTCACCGCCCCGATGTGCAGGAATATTTCTTTCCCGTCCCATTGTTCCGGCAATTCGAAGTATTTGCGATATGATCCTACCGGATTTTCTTCCGGCAGAAGTGGCGGTTGCGGGTTGCGGGGGCAAAACTCGTACGGGTGATTCGTATACAAGGCGACCCCGTACCCGTTGACTTCCCAGTTTGCCGGAACCTCGATTTCTTCCCAACCGGAATCATTAAAATCCGTTTTGTAAAAATTTATCGGGCGTTTCTTGTAGGTAGAAACCCAGAGGAATTTCCATTTACCGTTCAAAGACTTGTAGTCTGCGGAAGCCTTGAAATCGTTATCTCGGGCTTTGTCAATATCCCCGTAAGTCATAAACGGGGTTCTCGGGTATTCTTTCCCGACAAAAGGGATCGTTTCGTCCTGCCATTCCGGCTTGTCCTGCATATAGGCTGTAAGACAAATGAAACAACAAAGAATAGTGAAGAATAGTCTTTTCATCTTTCGTGTGGTTTGTAGGTTACAAATGTAAAGATAGTACATTTTTGTTAAAAGATGACACGAAGGATGTAAAGTCGTAAGATTTTTAATAATATACCCCTTCATCTCTCCTTTGTACGGGGGATGAAGGGGCGTGGTTGTATCTGAACGTATGCACTAACGTTTAATCCCTTCAAAAATACTTGCTTTTTCCTGTGGCAAAAGTTTGCCCATCATTGTAAGGGTATTTGAATTGAAGGAGGGCGAAATCCTTGCCGAAACGTTATTAGAGCTTGGAGAGAGAGAAATAGTCACGTATGCGGAAATACTCACTCCTTGGACATAAAAACTATAAATAACGCTTCCGTTCTTGTCCGTTTTCATTTTGACGTCCGATACATTTCCTTCGACAGTGAAACCGCCTAATCCGTTTTGAAGCGGACGGGGGGTATCGAAACTTACTTGCACGGTAGCTTTTTTATTTGCCATAGAAATGAAATTTCTCGTGGCACTTACACTTGTTGATCTACCTCTTTTGAAGATCAAATGGTGGGCTTCCAGTACAAAATTATTGTTTTCCAGAGCCCGGATCGCTTCCTTGTACAATCGTTCATTTTCTTTTTGTTGAGCGATTTTACGTTCTTGTCTGGTTAGTTTGCGTTGCTCTTTAGCCGTCATGTTTTGTGCGGTTAGCGACGCGAAGGTGCCTAGCACGAGGGCCAGCATCATGAATAATGTAGTGATGTGTCTCATAATATAGTGTATTTTGAGATTTTTACGTGAAAGAAACAAGAAAGTTATTCCCCTGCACCCGGGAAAACCTGTTACGAGAGGGCGTTACTATTTCTTCATTATTCTGAAATCTATTGGTAACATCGGGTACATACATTTGTGACGCAAAATTTAATCAATGAAACTTTGAAAACATGAAAAACAATTTATTATTATCACTTGCGCTCGTTGTAGCTTTATTCTCGGCTTGTAATGAAAACTCCGATCCGGAAATCGGAGGTGGAGGCAATGAAGAAGAAAAACCGGTATTCGGAACGTATCTGACAGGAGATTTTCACCAACACACGGCTTACTCGGATGGTACGAATCCAATTAAATTTGTCTATTCTCAAGCTAAAAAATATGACCTTGATTTCTCCGTGAATAGTGAACACGGGGGTGCTTTCGGGGGTGATGCCAGTGAGGGGGATTTCGAGGGAGAATGTCCGAGATGGAGTGAAACAACCGTATTTAAAGGGGATGCAAACGGCAGAAACATGTGGCGTTGGCAATCGATAAAAGATTATAGTTGGTTACAGACAAAGGCTTTCGGGGATGCAAACAAAGATATGATTATCATGCAAGGTTTGGAATGGAACCCCGCGGGACACGAACATGCGAGTACGTGCATTATCACGGGACAATTTGATGGTCCCGATGCTTCGAGAAATGCTGATGCGATGGCACAGTTTGAATATATGTTTGATAACAATGACAAGGATCAGACTGGCGGCAATGAATACGGTTGGGTTAAGTCCTCGAAAGCAGGTCACGAAAAAACAATGGAAGCCGCGGCTTGGTTGCAGGCTAATCACCGGAAAACAAGTTGGATAGTACCTGCACACCCGGAACGCCAGAACAAATGGTCTATATCCGATTTCCGGGATTTGAATGATGTCGCACCGGATGTATTTGTTGCTTTTGAAAGTACTCCGGGGCATCAAGCATCCGCGAACCGTGGAGGAATAGGTAATTCATCTTCATTCAAAAAGAGTTATACTTACGGCGGTACCGGTATCATGGCAGCACAAGTCGGAGGACTCTGGGATGCGATGTTGTCCGAAGGGCGGAATTTTTGGTTAGTTGCCAATTCCGATTTTCATAAGCATGTCAGTAAGGGGGCGGATGATTTTTATCCCGGTGAATACCAGAAAACATATGTGTCTGTCAAAGAAAAAACGGCACAAGGTATTGTTGACGGTCTTCGCTCCGGTAATATATTTACGGTTCATGGTGATCTGATTGATAAACTTGAATTTTCTATCGGCTCGGCAACCATGGGACAAACGTATACTGCAAAAACAGAAAAAATCAAGATTAGTATTGTTGTTCGGGACCCTGAAACAAACAATAATAACATGTACACGTCGCTGACAAATCCAAAACTTGATCATATCGATTTAATCGCCGGCGAAATGCGTTCTAAAATAACTAAAGGTTCTGCGGAATACAGTATCGACAATTACGATAAAACGAAAGTTATCGCTCGTTTCGATGCAGTCGGTGGTGTAACTGACGCGAATGGTATCGTGAGCCAGAAATGGACAACCCGAGAAGGGGGAGTTAAAGTGATCGAGTACGAGGTGGAACTTACCAAGGATACGTATTTTAGGTTACGCGGAACAAATCATGGCTTGAATAAAGCAGGTGAAACCGATGCTAACGGAAATCCGTTAGTCGATACTCCCACGGCAAATAATGAAGCCGCGGCAAAAGTCTCTTTCGAGGATTTATGGTTTTACTCGAATCCTATCTTCGTGAAGAAAAATTAAGTAGTTAATAATCTACAAGGTACCCACTTGACTTTTCTATAGTTAGGTGGGTATTTACTTCCTATAAAAAAACCACCTACTTTCGTAAGTGGCTCATTTTCGGTGACCTCGGTGGGACTCGAACCCACGGCCCATTGATTAAGAGTCAATTGCTCTACCAGCTGAGCTACGAAGTCTTCCTTGTTGCGAGCGGTTTTAACCGTTTTGCGGGTGCAAATATGCAACAATATTTTTTAATCTGCAAGAAAATTATTCTTTAATGTTGTGATAAACGTTGGTTACGTCATCATCTTCTTCTAATTTTTCCAGCAATTTGTCGACGGTTTCTCTTTGTTCCTCGGTTAATTCTTTTGTATCGAGAGGAATACGTTCGAATTCTCCACTGGTAATCTCGTATTTGCTATCTTCCAGATATTTTTGGATAGCACCGAATGATTCGAATGCACCGTAGATAATCACGTGGTTTTCCTCGTCTTCAAAGATTTCGTCGGCACCGTAGTCAATCATTTCCAACTCGAACTCTTCGAGGTCGAAGTTTTCGGGGCGGGAGATTTTGAACACGCATTTGCGGTCGAACAAGAAGTCCAGACTTCCGGTTGTTCCCAGTGAGCCGCCGTATTTGGAGAAACAGTGGCGCACGTTGGCAACGGTACGCGTATGGTTATCGGTAGCGGTTTCCACGACAACGGCGATACCGAAAGGTGCGTATCCCTCGTACACGATTTCCTTGTAATCTGAAGTGTCTTTTGAAATGGCGCGTTTGATGGCACGTTCCACGTTTTCCTTCGGCATATTTTCCGCTTTCGCATTTTGGATAAGGATACGCAAACGAGTATTATTTGCTGGGTCTGGTCCTCCTGCTTTTACGGCAATATCAATCTCTTTTCCTATTCTCGTGAACGTGCGGGCCATGTTGCCCCATCTTTTTAGCTTCCGTGCTTTACGGTATTCGAACGCTCTTCCCATATTATTGTGAATATAATTTATTATACGATTTGGAACGCGAATTTAGTTTTTATACTGAAAACTTAAAAGGAATTCCATGATTTTCTGGTATGAAAGTATCTCATTCGACGAGTTCTACGCTAAAATCATCAATATAAATACCCTCGTCGGGGACAATAGCCTTACCATAGGTGCGGATTTCCACCCGCAAATATTTTGCTCCTTCCGGGGCGGTGAATGTTTTGCCGTTGAAGACATTAATCCACTCGTCGGTTTGCTTCAGATAAGTTTGTGCTTGAATCGGTTTGTTGTATTCCGACGGGAGAGCCGTACTTTTGTTCTTTCGCCAGTAACAGTAATATTTCCATGAGAAATTAGCGGACGGGGCATTCACGAACATTTTAATCTCGTAGCGGGTGAGGGCTTCGACGGGAACATCTTGGTATAGATAAGTCTTTCCTTGCAGGAATACCGCTTGTTTTCCCGAGCGTGTTTTATCCCCGTTTACTTTTATTGCGCAGCTATCCCGCCCGTCTCTAAAGAAACGCCAGTGGTCGGGTTCTTTGTCGGGAGCTTTCCATGATTCAAATCCCCCGTTTTCCAATAGATTGATGCCATTTCCTTGCAATCCTCCTTCTTCCAATTCAAGAAAACTGCTTTCCACCCGGATGATTCGGTTCGTGTCTATGCTTTCCGTGAACGGGATGATTTTGCGTTTTTCTTTATCTCCCGTGCGATAGGTGACGGACAGGGTTGCTTCTCCTTTTCCGGCGGGAAAAGTCAAGAGTTCGACATGCCCTTGATTTGCTTCCCGATGCATCGGTTTCGTGATTGTCCCGAATGTATTCGTGTTTGAGCCTGTAAAATTGATGGCGGAGGGGACGAATGACAGTTCAAAATTCACATTATCGACCTCTTCGGGTATATTTTCCAGCCTCACTTGCAATTGAGCCACCCTTCGATAAAGATTTACGGTAAAGACGGCGTCTTTATTTTCCGAGATACTTACACTTTGGAGAGATGTCAGTATATCATCCGCCTCTTCAAAAATCTCTCCTTTTTGAGGTAAACGGAGTAGTATATTTTCCAGTGTTTCTCCTGTATCAAAATTTATATCCGGGCAGTTAGCCACGCAAGCGAGGCGATAGCGTCCGAAGGGAAGTTTTGCCCGTAGCGTGTTTTCATGCAAATCATTTCGGGTGAAATGTTCGTGACGGACAACACGGTTATCCCGGTCTATGGCGAACAGAGCCAGCGTTTCGAAAGCCGGGGTATGGAGAGATGCGTTACCGGGCGTGTAACTTTGGAACAAAAGTTGTGTTTCTTTTCCCGTGATTTGTTCGTCCCGGTTACAAGAAAAAAACAGCAATAGCCCAAAGAAGATGATTTTCCTCATAAACGCTAATTTATCCTTACTTAACAAAAGTAAGGAATAAGCGCGAGAAAATCAAGAATTATATATCTTGATTAGAAAATAGAAATCCCGATATTCGTGGTGAATCTTTCGAGTGTTTCTATACCCATGTACGAGTTCCCGTGTTCGTTTAGTTCAGGGCTCCACACGGCGATACTGAGTTTACCCGGGATAATGGCGACCACTCCCCCGCCTACGCCACTTTTACCCGGCATACCAACCCGGAACGCGAAATCTCCCGATTCGTCGTAGAAACCGCAGGTAAGCATTAAGGCACTGAGGCGCTTCGAGCGGCTGACCGTCAGGATTTGTTCGTCGTTGTGCGGGTTCACCCCGTGATTTGCCAGAAAGAGAAAAGATTTTGCCAGATCCTCGCAAGTCATGGCAAGGCTGCATTGATTGCAATACACGTCAATAAGCGAATCCACGTCGTTGTCGATGTTTCCGAAACTTTTCATGAAATATCCCAAGGCTTGGTTACGGCTGGCGTGTTCCTGTTCCGATTGGGCTACAATTTTGTCAAAATAAATATCTTCCGAGCCGGCGACTCCCCGCACGAACTGGAGTATCGCTTCTTTGGGACGGTGGTAGAGGTTCATCAATTTGTCCGTGACCACGAGAGCCCCGGCATTGATGAACGGGTTACGGGGAATGCCGTGTTCATGTTCAAGCTGGACGAGCGAATTGAAAGGAGTTCCCGACGGTTCCCGTCCCACGTATTGCCACAGGTCACTTCCCATGTGGCGCACGACCATGGCGAGCGTGAATACTTTAGATATACTTTGGATGGAAAACTTGGTCTGGTAATCTCCCGTGCCGATGATTTGCCCGTCCATGGTAGCTATGGCAATCCCGTACTGTCGCGGGTTCACGTTTGCCAGTGCCGGTATATAATTGGCGACTTCTCCTTTCCCGAAGAAAGGTTTTACCTCGTTATATATATTTTCGATAACTTCCTTGTAGTTCATAAGTTCAAAAACTTTGTTTTTGAGTTACAGGTTGCAAGTTGGCAGGTTACAAGTTGAGAAACCGGAAACTCGCTGGATTGCAACTCTAATTTGTATGTTTTTTGTGCGGCAAAGATAGAAAAGTTTTTGTTACATTAGTTTTCGGATGACTTTTCCCGAGTAAGTTTCCGTGAAATGTTCCCGGAAGTAAATCTTTTTAGGTACTTCGTATGGGTGTAATAGCTGTTTCAGTTGTTCCTGAAGTCGTTTTTTTCCTGCCTTATCCCATGGTATATCTTCAATGACGAGAACGGTTCGTTGTCCCAGTCGGGTATCCTCCTCGGGCATAATAAAGAAACGTTGTTTCACGAGGAGGGCAATCTTTGCTTCGATTTTCTCGGGGAATAATTTTATGCCTCCGGAATTAATCACGTTGTCATGACGTCCCAGCCATTCGAAACGTGTCGTGTCGACGAGATTAACAATGTCATTAGTGGTAAAGGTTTGTTGATGCAAATGTGGGGCGTGGATGATTAGGCACTGCCTTTCGTCTGTTTCGAAATGCACGTCGCCTAAGGCAAAGTAGTCGGGTGATTTCTTTACGCCGTTAATATCCCGCAGGGCAACGTGTGACACGGTTTCAGTCATGCCGTAGGTGGAATAACAACGTGTGGGGACTTGTTGCAGGCGTTCTTCCAGTACCGGGGAAAGGGCTGCACCCCCGATAATTACTTGTTTGATTCGGGAGAATTTTTCTGCTGTTTCCGGGGTGGCAAGACAGGTTGCTACCTGCATGGGAACCATGGCGGCAAAGTCAATGTCTTGTTCTAAATTCTTCAACGGGGATGACGAGGGGGGAACTACAATTAAATCGGCTCCCGCGAGAATACTGCGGACAATCATCATCTTCCCGGCGATATACGACGGGGAGAGGCATAATAATAAACGGGATTCGGAATGGATATCGAAGTATGCGTTTGTAATTTTAGCTGACGCCAGCATGTCCTGCTTTGACAACCGGATAGTTTTCGGTGTTCCCGTGGAGCCGGAAGTATGTCCGGTCACGTGGTCTTTATCGTCATACCATTCTTGCAGGAATGTGACTACATCCGGATTGTTGATAGCCTGCAATGCTTCCGGCATGGTGTAGCGAATACCGTTTATTTTGATTGTCATAATCTAAAATTCTATCGGGGTTACATCCCATGAACATTGCGGGTTATACCGGATAGTCGAACCGGTTTGTTCCAGCGGGGCGGGAATATTATTCGTGTAGAGTTGTCCGGTTCCCAGTCCTTGGGGCATACCCGTCGGGTGGAAATTCAATATATAAGCAGTCCATTGTGCGATGGCGTTGAGTCCGATATTGGATTCCAGCGCGGAAGTAATCCACCAGCCGATACCGCGTTCCCGAGCACGTGCTATCCATTCCCATGAGCCGGAGAAACTTCCTGTTAAAGATGGCTTTATTACAACATATTGGGGATGAATCATGTCAAGTAACTCACCTTTTTCACCTGTTTTGTTAATTCCTATCAATTCTTCATCCAGAGCAATCGGGATAGGGGTATTTCGGCATAAAGCAGCCATCTCTTTCCACTGTCTTTGGCGGATAGGTTGCTCTATTGAATGGATGTCATAGCGTGACAGTTCTTCCAGTTTACGGGGAGCCTCCCGCGGGGTAAAAGCCCCGTTCGCGTCTACTCTCAACTCGACGGTTTCTTTGCTGAATTGTTTTCGGATATAGCGTAATAAATCTAATTCCTCCTCGAAACCGATAGCCCCGATTTTCAGTTTGACACAATGGAATCCGGCATCCAGTTTTTCGATAATCCGTTGGCGCATGGTATCCTTATCACCCATCCAGATTAAACCGTTAATCTCGATGTCTTTTTGTCCTTCGGTAAAAAGACCGGGATAGATAATGCGTTTGCCTCCGTTTTTTAAATCCGACAGGGCGGTATTCACTCCGAAGCTGATAGAACTCCAGTTTCGGAAGTAGTGTATATGGCGTATTTTGCCAATATCCCGGCAGGTTTCTTGTAGTTTCCTCTCGTATTCGGGGCGGTCGTCTGCGCTTAATCCTCGGAATAAAGCACATTCCCCCAGTCCGTATATTTCGGGGTGTTCCGAATCCCAGATTTTAATGAACCAAGTCTCTTTTTCCGTGAGAATGCCGCGGGAGGTTCCCGCGGGTTGTTTGAATTTCAGAATATATCTCGTGTACTTTGCTTGTAACATATCATTCTTCGGTTTTGTACAAGCAAAAGTAAGATATTCTGTAAATGAAAGCAAGGAAGAGGCTAAAAAGTCGGTTTGTACGAGCTCCCCCCTCCAACACCCCCTTACACAGGGGGAGAGAAACCGCTTCGGTAATTACTTCTCTTCGTGAATAATAATTAACCAAGCTGTTTTCCCACCTGTGGAGGGAGGCGTTAGGGTTAAATATTAGGAAGAGCGTTTAAAATCTTTTCGGCGTCCGGGGAAGAAGGACGGACAGCTTTGGGGGTAATAATCTTGCCATCCGGATCAATAAGAATGAAATGAGGGATGCCGTTGATATTATAATCCCGTTGGAATTGACTCCCTCGCCCAAGCAAAAGTTGAACGCCGGAGAGTTCTCCCGATTTGACCATTTTTTCCCATGCCGCTTTGTCCTCGTCAGTGGAAAGACCGAGGAAGGTGATGTTTTTCCCTTCCATTTTCTTTTCCAGTTCTTTCAGGTAGGGCATTTCTCTTTTGCAGGGACCGCACCACGTTGCCCACATATCGATATATAAATACTTCCCTTTGAAATCCTTCAAGGAGTAAGTTTTGCCGTTAATGTCTTTTGCTTTGAAGTCCGGGGAAAGTTTTCCGGCAACGGCAATATTCCATTTGTCGTACTCTGTTTTATAGGCAGCCCGTAAAGTCGGGTCTGTCACGTAGGTATTGTAAATATTTTCCATTTCGGTGATATTATTAATACCGTTTTTCTTTATCTGTCTGACTGCAATCTCGTTAAGAAGAGATTGTTTTAGCTTGTCATTTTTGAAATGTTGAGCGATATATTTCATTCGGGCAACATTTTTATTGTAAATGTCGGAGATTTCTTTATCCTTGCTTCCAAGTATAAGAGCGGACTCTATAATAAATTCCCTGTAAATGTCGAGGTCAATCAAACTCTCATCCTCTTGTACATATTGTTCCAACGTTGAATAATACTCCTCGTTCGGGCGATAAGTCGTGTCGAACATGACATGCCCCATGGGATACATAACCAAACTAACCAGATATGAATATTTAATTCGTCCCTCTTCCAGTTTTACAAATTCGGGATTTGTCGTTTCCAGTTTTCGGGCTTTCAGTAAGGCGGTAGCCTCGTCTATCTTCTCGTTGGCAAGACTCATAATCCCGTCCAATGAACGCTCGTAATCGGGGGGATTTATCGGGGCATAAGTGATAGAATTAAGGTATTCTATCGCCGGAGCATTCTTTCCCTCGAATTTCATGCCGTCCTTAAAATTGTTGGCATCAAAAGAAATCGTTACACGATCGCCTTTCCGGAAAAAAACATTCTTGGATTCCTCGCCATAAAACAGCCGGGCATATATCACATTGCCCTGCAATGTACAGGTGGCTTTCCCGTGTTTGTCCAGATCCATTTCCTTGATTATTTCCGGGCTGACAACAATGGCGATCTTGGAATAGGTCATGTTTTGCACTTTGAAGTCCACGACAATATCGTCGTTGTTCTTCTGTGAACAAGAGCAAGCGAGCGAGAGTAAAATAATAAATATAAAGCTTCTCATTTCAAGTATATATTAATAATTAATCATAGATTTCCTGCATGGCAGCATCCAGCCATCCGCCTCTTGCGTTTACGTTAATAATCTTTCCCTTGTCGTCTACAAGGATAGAGGAAGGGACTCCGGTCAGGTTATATCCTCGGAATGCCGTTCTGTCTTGATCCAGTAATTGTCCCCAAGGCATTTTTTCCTCTTCCATGGCTTGAAGCCAATTCTTGGGCTCACTGTCAATGGAGATACTCACGATATTTAACCCTTTGGGATGGTATTTACTGTACGTGTTACGCATGTGGGGAATTTCCGCACGACAGGGATTGCACCAAGATGCCCAAAATTCGATCAATGTAGTACATCCGGGTTTCACGAAATCCGATATCTTCTTTTTGCTTCCGTCCGGTGCCGTGAGTTCCATATCGATGAAAGCACTTCCGATAAATACCTGTCTGCCTTGAATTGTTGCCCGAAGAGCCTGCCCCATTTCCGAATTTTGCATTTCGGGCGATAGGCTGGTGAACAATCCTTCAATTTCTTTCAGGGAAAGGTCGGAATTTCTGTCGGAGAGTTCTTGCGCTATCTTAACGCTGATGGCGGATTCGGGGTGCGCTTTCAGGTATTTCATTTTAGCCTCTCTGATCGCGAGTCTTTTTTCCGTGACAAGTTTGGCAAGGTCAATCGCTTTCGCTAAATCCTTCGTGCTGTAGTAGGCTTCCCCGTAAGCGTGGAACGTTTTACTCCGGTCATCTTCCATGGGTTGTATTTCGCTCAGGTAGTTCTGGTATTCAGTTTGTGTGCCGCTTCCGGAGATTTGGAACACGGGGTGTTTGCCGGAATAGTCGCAAGTGGCTTCTACCGCTGTGCTGTCGATAAATAACGAGAAGTTTATAATTTTACTACGGGTCTGTCGGTCATTGGGATCAAGGTAAATGTTAATCGTGCAATAATGCGGAACTTCGAATTTACCTTGGAATTTGAATTTGCCTCCCGATATTTTCGTGCTGTCGATAAAATGAGGTTGATTTGTATCATCCAGTGCCAGAAAAACGGGTTTCCCTTCCCATGCTTCGGGGACGTGTCCCGTGAGGGTATATCCGTCGTGTTTTGCACAACTGACGACGGATAGAATGAACGCGATAAATAAAATGTATTTCATTTTTTATTCTTGAGTTATAGGTTCTTTATAGATAATATCCACGATTCTGCCGAAACCGGAATGATATTCTTTGTAATCGGTTATTTGTGCAAGGTTATCAATGGCTTCGTACACTCTGAGTTCACCTCCGTCAGTACCGCCCTTGTCGCTGCCCACGATCAGATCGTAAGAACGTCTGGCATTTTCTGCGTTCCTGTATAGATAGAATTTCAGACAAGTAATTTCTCCCGGTACGTCAAACTGGAATTCGGCAGAAGGGGAACTCGTGTCCAAGTTCACCCGATAAACCTTTCCGTCCACGGCATAAAACATCTGATTGTTCAAGGGGCTGAATGCAAAATGTTTTGCTCGTGTGATATCGGTACAATTGGAGAGGTCTGCGTAGTGGGTTTTTGTGTAGGGGGCTGTCGCCATTCCCACCATGAACATATAATAATCGTTTAACGAGATCCCGTAGAGATGATAAATGCCGTTATTCTCCAGAATCGTAAAAGTGATGTTATTAAAGCCGCCCATGGCGCCTTCCGTATATTGACGTCCGGTATTTTCCATGTAGATGTAGTTGTATCCTATTGGGAATGAAAAAGAAGCATCTATTCCGGCTTCATCATCGCTCATGTTCACGCAACCGACAGTCAGATCTTGGATCAATGCCCCGTACATACCTCCCGGATGGTAAACAAATCGTTTATGGTCTAAATCATAAAACATGAAAATAGGAGCCATTTGTGCCGGATTCGTGATATTACATCCCACGTATGGTGCGACTTGTATATACTCTTTCGTGTTATCGCCATTACGGAGATAATTCAATTTTGATTCCCACAATGCTTCGGTTCCTGAACCGAAATTACTACTATGTATTCCATCCGGTGTTACCATCATCCGAAAATATCCTGCTGATGTGATATGAGTAGGTTTGGCATCGCTCATGTCCCCCATTTCGTATTTCATAAGATACTCTTCTTTCCATTCGAAAGCATCTTTATGCAACCGGGTAGTTCCTTCTTCGGTAAGCAAATAAAATGGAGATATAGGGTCTACTTGCGGGGAACTTTCTTCGTTTCCGGGGGCAAGAGCGATGAACGCCAATGGCCCTTTCTTGAAAGGCATATCCGAATCGGCAAGCATATCTTTTGAATGTACCTCTTCTCCTAACACGGTAGAAATCATATCCAGACGGACATTGCCATTCTCGGAACAAAGAAGAACCCATCCTTCGGAAGTTGTCGTGACAACGGAAAGATTAGCCTGTTGTTGGTAAAATACGTCCAGTTGCTTGTCCTTTACCGTGTAAATCAATTTATAAGGACCGGGGCGTAAAGATATAATATCATTAAATTCTTTTGTGGTTGCCAACACTTCGCTTGCGGCATCATTTTCATCTTCTGCCCTGAATTGGCGGATAGCCTGCCACTCGTATTCATATCGGTTTTCATCGGCTTGCAAGCCGTCTAACTGCACGGGGATAGACAAATTCTGGTATGCCAAAGCCGTAATGGAATTACCGATACCTTCAATTTTCACTTCCGGGATATCATGGTAATTGTAATTACCTTTATCATCCGCACAAGCACTGATTCCACCTGCTATTGCAACAAGTAAAAAAAGTGATTTTATTCTATATAATATCTGTTTCATAATCTGCTTTTTTTATGTTGTTAAAAAATCGTATTTCCGTCCTCGTCAAAGATTTCCGGATCGGGATTCTCCAGTAACAATTGTTCTCCTACATATTTTACCATTTCAGATATAAAATATCGGAATCGGGCGGTCGGGATTTTTGATCTATCATTGAAATCGGCTCTCGGTACATCCATTACCCGGCAGGTTAAAAAGAAACGCTGAGGGGTAAAATCAAATATTTGAGTAACCCAAGCGGCAGGCGCTGCAGTGAATAATTCCGAAAACTCTATTTTATGGCGCATGGTCGTGACATCCGTACCGCTTTGGATATCCGTGATCTCGTGCGTGATAATCGGTCTGAAATACTCGTTCTCTTCAATGGCAATCTCGATTGTTTTTGCTTCTTCCTGCAGGATAGTCGAACGCTTTAACGTAATCTCATAATTGAACGAACTGGCACCCGCGGGTAATACCGGGTTGACGGGTAACACGAAATCGTCCCCTTCCTTTGCACTTCCCCCGACAACTTTAATGTTTACCGGGCGAGGTTCATCGGTAGCCCTCCCGACTAATTGAACCGGAATAGATACGGTTGCCTCGTTCTGTGATTCCTCGATATACACGAACGTGAAATTCGTGCTGTCCGTCAGTATATTCCCCACTCTTATACGTTGGTTGAAATAGATACCTTCCTCTGCACTATAGGTATTAACTTCTTCTTCTGAACAAGCGGTTAATCCTAGAATGAGCATAATCCATATAAATATATTTCTTGTTTTCATGATTCGCGTATTATTGTCTGTTATTGATTTCAGTGTCGGGTAAAGGCACCACGAAAACTTGAGTAGATGCCGCTTGGCCTGCAGGTTTACTTCCACTGCTGTTCGTTTTGTTTAAGATTGTTGTAAACGTCCGTTTATAGAAATAGAATAATTGTCCTTCACCATACAACTCGCGCATGTATTCGTAGGTCAGGTTCGTTACGGTTAGTGAACCCAAATTCGTGATACCTCTTTTATTTCTCAACGTGTTGATATATGGAAGTCCGTCATCCAAAGTTTCCGATTCGCTTTCCGCGGCGATCAGATACATCTCTCCCAACCTTAACATCGGAATCATCGTGTTCTGTATCAGTCCGGTGGTACTCATATCATTGTATTTATAGAAATACCGGGCACCGCTTGTCAATCCGGGAAGAGTAGCCTGTTCCCAGTTGGCTTCAAAACGAGTGTCGCTCGTGGTAGAGGAACCCGACGCCGAGTACAGGAAATTCAATAATTTTTCATCCATGGTAAATATAAACGACGGGTTACGGGACGGGTCGTAGTAATTCTTGAATAACAAAACCCGATTCGTGTTCGTTAAGGCAAACAATACCTCTGACGAGAAAATCCGGTCACTCTTTGCTTCCGTCCTTTCCGTGAACGGGAATGTCCCCGCTTCTGCCGCCGTGATCACTTTCTTGGCGTAAGTGGAAGCATTGGTTTTATCCCCGGCATAGAGATAAGCCCGTGCCATGAGCCCTTGTACCGCGTAGTAATTCATGCGCAATGCCCGGTAACGCAGGAAATTGGATTCATTCTCGGCAGACTCCATCAAAGTACCTTTCGTGATGATCGGGTCATTTGCCAACGCTTTCTCCGCTTCCTGCAAATCGCCGATGATATATTCCATTACCTTGTTCGCGGGTAACAAATCATTCACGTTCGGTGATTGGTGCAGATAGTAGGGGATACACACGTTTTCCGGGTTATTCATGTAAACCGGTCCGAACAGGCGCAACATATCGAAGTGCAACATGGCACGCAGCGCCAAGGCTTCCCCCCGGATAATATCGTAATTGATCCCCGTGAAGAGTGATTCCCGTCCTTCTATGTTATCGAGAATCTTGTTACAGTTCATGATCAACGCGTAAGCCTTCTCCCAAACTTTATCCAAACGTCCCCGCCAGTATTCCGTGCTGTATTTGTAACTGTTCAAATCAATATAATCCCCCCATTTCGCTTGGTCGTCGCCGATCTTGTAGGCTCCGCCCATGAGTTCGAGCATCTCCACCATGAGGGTACTTCCGTAAAGGTTCTCGTCGTTCAACTCGATGTACACGCCGTTCAGTAATTTCTGGAAACCGGCTTCCGAGTTTAACAGGTCTTCTTCCGCTATCTGGTCGTAAGGCTTTACGTCCAACCAACTGTCACAAGCCCCGAAAACAAGGGAGCAACATATAAGCGTGATTAATTGTATTTTTCTTTTCATAATTCTTCCGTTTAAAAGGTTGCAGATATAGAGAATGACATCGTGCGCGCAAACGGGTAGTCAATGCCTCGCTCGCTCTTTACCGACGAAACTCTGAAAATATCGTTCATGTTAGCTTGCACGGTTAATGTGGACAACCCGACATGCTTGATGAAAGGTTGGGAAAACTCGTAACCGACGTTGAAAGACTCTCCGCTCAGCGTGTTCTCGTCCATCACGAATCGGGAAGAAGTTTCGGTCGTTTGGAAAAGAGAGATTCTTTTGAATTTAGCCTCTTGTCCCGGGGTACTCCAACGGTCGTACAAAGCCCGTTTATCCTGATTATAATTGATCCCTTCCCGGTTGATATTTTCCACTTTTTCGTAGAGAGCGCTATTGAAAACCTGACCTCCTAACCGGTAACGCAGGTAACATCCGAACGAGAAACCTTTATAGTAAAGGGTTGTGCCGAGCACTCCTTCCAGTTTCGGTTCGGTATTTCCGACCACCACCTCGTCATTCTTGTCATACGCAAAGGTGTAAGTCCCGTCTTTCTTGATAAATAAATCCTGACCTGTTGCCGGATCGATACCTGCCGATCTTACTGCCCAAATATCGGTAGGACTACCGCCGTCATAGTATCTGGTCGTGTTCAGGTTCTCTTGATTCTGTTCGTTCATCGACTGTAACCTATTCCCTATCTTGGAATATTTTGATTTGGCGTGCGTCCCGTTGAGGCTGATATTCCATACAAAACGCTCTTGCGGGCGGTAAATGGGAGAAACTTTTAACGTTACTTCAATACCGTCTGTTTTCAGTTGTCCCATGTTCATCATAACACTCTTCACCCCGATAGAGCTCGGTGTCGTGATGGCTGCTACCAGCGGATCGGTCTTTTTCCGGTACAAATCCAAGGTGAGGTTCACTCGCTCGTTGAACATCGTGATATCGGTTCCCAAACTGTAATTGATAGTTTCCTGCCATGCCAGATCGGGATTGCCCAAGCCTTCGAGAATAACCCCCGTGCCGAAAATATTGCTCATCCAATGCGTGAAAGCGTAGGTCGAGAATGCTTGGTAAGAAGCGAAATTCTGGTTCCCCGGGTTTCCGACCGAGCCTCTGAGTTTTAATAACTGGAAGAAATCGCAATTCTCCATGAATTTCTCGGCATGTATGTTCCAGCCTAAACCGACAGACCACGTGTTCCTGAAACGGTTGTTTGTCCCGAACACGGAAGTACCGTCACTGCGGTAGTTGAAATCAAACAGGTAACGGTTGTCATAAGCGTATCCCCCGTTGATATAGAAACTGGCGGCACGTGTTTTGCTTTCCGTGTAAGTCGGTTTAGAGCCTGCCGGGTAACTGTTCGTGAAAGACGGGGCATCAAATTCATCTTCCGTGAAACCGATAGCCTTATAACCGTTTTTGGAATTTTCCTTGGTGCTGAAATTGAATCCGGCAACAGCATTTACCATGTGTTTTCCCGCGAATAGGCGTCCGTAGGTAACCGAAATATCTCCTTCGTAATTTAGTTTTTTCGTTTGAGCATTCGTGTAAAGTCCTTTCTCCGTCTCGCTCATCTCATCAAAATCACTGTGTTGCGGGGAAAGACGTACCTCGGCTGTCGAATTGTTTTTAGTAATTCCGAACTTGGCTCTTGCACGCAAGTCATTCGTGGCAAACCATTCGAGGATAAAATTATTCGTGAACCCGAATTGATCCTGCACGTCGTAATTATTCAAGTGAGCGTTCCACAAGGGATTGGGTACGGAATATTCTTCGGGATCTTCCGTGTAGTATAAATATTTGTCGATACCGCCTTCGCTGTTGTATTTTCTGAAATAAGGGTTGGCCTTCGCGTATTCAGAGAAAGGAACAGCCGGGTTATTCGTTTTCATGTAATCCAGTATAAATTTATTGCTGAACTGGAATTTCCCGGTACGGTAAACCAAGTCGATATTTCCGCTTATCGTTTGACGGTCGGAACCTTTCATCACTCCTTGCGTGTTGCCGTAACTTAATCCCAGCCCGTACCGGATGCGTTCCTCGCCTCCTTCGGCATAAAGGTTGTGTTTTTGCACGAAACCCGTGCGAATCGGTTCGCTGAGCCAGTAGGTGTTAACACCGCGTTCGATGTCTTGTAAACGTTGGTTCCTGAGATTGTCCATTGCGATTTGGTCCATCGGGTCGCCACTGGTACTGGTGTACCTGCCCGCTTTGGTTTCAAACTCCAGTTTCTCCCGCGCGTTCATCAGGTTGTAGTCCGACAAGTCAGCCATGGTGACGCTGAAATCACCCTTGTACGAGAGGGAAAGCACTCCTTTTTCCGGAACTTTCGTTTCGATAACCAATACGCCGTTGGCGGCTCTCGAACCGTAAATTGCCGTGGAAGCGGCATCCTTCAAAAGTGTTACGGATGCAACCCGGTTCATGTTCAAATCCATAACGGTCTGCAAATCCGTTTCGAAACCGTCCAATATAAACAACGGTTGGTTCGGGTCGGTACCGTACTCTTCTTTCAATCCCATGACACTACTCTTGCCCCGTATCTCCACGTCCGGCAGCCGGTTCGGGTCTGATCCGAATTGATTATTGACATTAATCTTGAAAGAGGGGTCGAGAGTTCTGATACTTTGGAGTACATTTTGCGTTCCGGCGGCTTTCAAGTCTTCCACCTTATACGTGCTTGCCGATCCCGTGAAACTCTCTTTCTTTCTCCGGTAGATTCCGGTCACCACCACGTCTTCAATTTTCTCAACGGCAGGTACAAGCACGATTTTCTGAAAATCCGCCATATTGCTTCCGGTAAATTTCTTTACTTGACGCTCGTAACCGATGTACGAGAAAATAATATTATACTCGGCAGAATCGAGAGGAAACGTGAATTGTCCGTCTGCGTTAGTGGCAGTCCCTTTGGTTGTCCCTTCGACCATGACGGTTACTCCCGGTAACGATTCCCGCGTGTCGCCGTCCACGACAACCCCTTTCAATTCGATGATTCTCGTTCGGGGCTTTTGAGGTTCCGCCGGACGTTGCGTGATGATAATCGTCTTATCTTCAATTTTGAATGTAAAAGGAGTTTCGTCCAAAACGTATTCCAACGCCGCCTTTAACGGGGTGTTCTTGAATTCTCTCGTGATTCGTTTATTGGAAGTAGTGATTTGTCCGGCATTATAAAAGAATTCCATTCCCGTGGCAGTCCCGATTTTCTTCAAGGCATCCAGCAACGTGGAATTTTCCAGTTTTAAATTTAGTTGTGCCTCTTGAGCGTAACTTACCCGCGTAAAACTGCAAAGCACTATAAGCAGAAATACCGGCAGGAGAATCTTCCCCCGAAGTTTATCCCGGGGTATCATCCGGCTCAGACTAAATGATTTGTCTTTTTTCATGTTGATTTAGTGTTAATTGATATTTATTTATACTCGAGTTTTCATTTTTTTTAAGCATACAAAATCTTGAACTTTATTTTTCAATAAAGTTTTATTCTTGATATTGAGGGAGTTCCTCTAACTATGATTTATTAATCGTTATCTCCTTTCTTACCTACTTTAAATATATAATCCCGTTCTCAATAATACATTTGATATTACTTGTCGTTGTTACTAGCCTCGTGATGTAGTCGATTCCCCGCTCGTGTCGGATCATCCCCGAAAAACGGGAATCGTGGTGTTCCTCCGATACCTGAATATCGATACCGTACATTCTGGATAATTTTTTAGCTAACACGCTTAGTTTCTCGTTGTTGAAATAGATCACGCCCTCTTTCCACATGGCGTATTCCGCGGCATCTACCTCGTGTTTTTTTACCTTGTTCGTTCCTTTGTCCACGCGAATTTGCTCGTTCGGTGATAAAGTCACCGTTTGGTTGTTCGCCGGAACGTGATAAGCTATTTTACCGGAGAGTAGCGTGGTCACGTTTTCCGTGTTGTCTTCATAAGCCGATACGTTGAAACAGGTACCGAGTACCCGGATCGATTCCCCGTTGGGAATTTCCACGTAGAAAGGTTTCGTCGTATCGCTTTTCACTTCAAAGAATCCCTCTCCGTTGATTTTCACCCTGCGTTCCGATTGGGAGTCAAACGTCGAGGGATACTCGAACCACGTGTCGGCGTTTAACACGATACGTGTGCCGTCAGTTAATTCAAGATTGAAATGCTTGCCCGAGGGGACGTATATTTTCAATACTTTAGCCTCTTGCAGCATAATCTTTTTCCCGTCGGCGGATTGCAGTGCGACATTCGAATGTTTGTCTACATTTATCTTCGCGTCGCTTCCCAAGTTTGAAACGGCAGAATCCCCGACAATTAACTGCACCTGTTCGTTGCAAACGGATACTCCCATGTTATCGAGTTGGGCGTATACCGGAACATCCTGCAAGGCAGTAGGACGGAACAACAGAAACAGGAACAGGAACACGCAAGCCGCGGCAACACTGCCGGAAATCCAATACATCCGGCGGGTATTTCTTCTCCGGCGGATTCTGCTTTTCACGTCTTGGTAATTCTCGTTCAATATATGTTCCTCGCACTCCTCTTCCGGGAGAGAGTTCCAGATTTCATCCAGCAACTCATCTTCATTTTCCCCGATGGGGCGATTCAAATATTTGTCTGTATCTGTTTTCATTCGCACTATTCACTAAAGTATATATATAATACCTGACTTCCCGAAACTACGTATTCGGAAATACTATTTTTTTATTTTTCCCCGAAGTTTTTTCATTGCTTGGTAGAGGATGGTTTCTACCGTTCGGACGGAAATGCCTAATTCTCGGGCAATGTCGGCACTTTTCTTGTTCTCGATATGACTCATGATCACCACTTGTCGGCTTCTTTCCGGTAATTCATTCAGTAAAGCGGATAATTGTTGTTCGGGATCGGGATATTCTTCGTGTCGGATCACGTTTTCTTGTTCCTCTTCGCTTTTTTCCTTTTTGAGGTTTTCTTGATGTTGTAGGTGGAGAGATTGGGTTTTGAGATAACGCAAGGAATTGTTGTGTGTGCTGCGAAGAAGGTAATTGCGGAGAGATTTCTCCCGGTCGAGATTTTTACGGTTTTCCCATAAGGCGACAAAGATATTTTGAATAATCTCGTAAGCCGCGTCGGAATCACCCACGATAGAGGCAGAATAGTTTCGAAGGAGAGCGAAATAGCTTTTATATATTTTCTCGAAAGCCGCTTCCTCTCCTTTGATTAATGCGTCCAATAGTGATTGGTCTATCTGAGCCTTTTCATTTTTAGCATTTTCAGTCGTATGACTACCTTTTTCTATCATTATCAATGTACTACCATGTGTAATTCTATATTATTAAACGTTCGTTTATTGATATTGTTTTTTGTGTTCTTTACTTTTTGATTGAATTTTGAATATTTGCTTATTTTCAATGTATTACGTTTGTAACTACAAAATATCTTTTTTCGTTTAATAAACGAACGGATATTGATACTTGATGATGACAAATTTTATAGCCCCTGCTGTCAAGGAAACTTGGGAAATTGTTGGAAATCCGGGTCCCTTTTCTCCAAAAAGGCATTTTTACCCTCTTGTGCCTCTTCCATCAGATAATACATGAGGGTGGCATCTCCGGCAAATTCCATTATCCCGTGTTGTCCGTCGAGTTCCGCGTTCAATGCCCGTTTAATCATGCGGATTGCCATCGGACTCCGTTGCATGATTGTTTTGCACCATTCCACGGTTTCGTCTTCCAGTTGCTCGAAGGGAACCACTTTATTCACCATACCCATCTCTTCGGCTTCTTTTGCCGTGTACTGGCGGCACAGGAACCATATTTCCCGTGCTTTCTTCTGTCCCACGTGACGGGCAAGATAAGAGGAACCGAATCCTCCGTCGAAACTCCCCACCTTCGGGCCGGTCTGACCGAAACGGGCATTCTCGGAAGCGATAGTAAGGTCACACACCACGTGCAGCACGTGTCCGCCCCCGATGGCGTAACCGTTGACCATGGCAATCACGGGTTTCGGAAGTGAACGGATAGCTTTGTGTAGGTCGAGCACGTTCAACCGGGGTACCCCGTTCTCGTCAATATACCCGCCCACGCCTTTCACTTTTTGGTCGCCTCCCGAGCAGAAGGCTTTATCCCCTGCCCCCGTGAGTACCACCACCCCGATATCACCGCGTTCGCGGCAAATATTCATGGCATCCAACATTTCGAAATTGGTTTGCGGGCGAAAAGCGTTATACACTTCCTGACGATCAATCGTGATTTTGGCTATTCCCTCGAAGAACTCAAATTTAATATCCTCGTATTCTTTGATAGTAGTCCAGTTTCGTTTTGACATATTCTTATGGTTTTAATATTTACATACTGTAAGCTAGATTATTCATACTCTCCTCTGAAGTGATAGACAAGTTGTTTGAAAGAATCAAGTTTGGTGCCTCCCACTAAAATTTCTTTAGGAGAAACATTGAACATGATAAAATTAAAGGCTTTCTCAAAATCACCGCCGAACGTGTCGGCGAGGACTATCGTAATGTCCGGCGTGTTTCCATTGGCGGGAATGACAATGTTTTCCGGAATAAGTACAAAATGCACGGAGTATCCATCGTTGTCAATTTGTAAAAATTCGTATTCGGCTTTGACTTCCACTTCTTCAATGTCACGTAGGGTCTTAGCAACCTGCTTGTCGTCGATGATGTCGGCAATGGGTGCAAGCGGCATCACGAATGAAAGTGAATTGCGTGATTTGGCTTTGGCGTTGTCAATCTTTTTGATTTCATCCCCGTGATAAAATGCAACTTCAATGGAACCATGATATGTCCCTTTCATATCGAATAGAGCTTGTCGGATTTGCTTGGCGCTAATCTTTTCTTCATCATCATTACACCCTGATAAAAGGATAACGAGAGAAAGAATGCTTAAAATCTTTAATCCGATTAATTTCTTTTTCATTTCCACGATTTAAAGATAATAAATTACTTCCAAGTCTATTTCAAAGCCTCGAAATATTTTTTCAGAATCTCGCCGTTTATTTCCCCCGGGGTCTCGACAATCAATACCGCCGGACGTTGTGACGGTCCGTAAAAAACGGGTAGGATTTCCCGTAAAGCAGCTTCATTGTCGACCTTGTAAACCTCGAAATTATGGGTTTTTGCCAATTGTTTCAGGTTCACCTTATGCGGTGTTTCGAAATACTTTTCCACCTCCTGCAATGCCGACGGTCCCGGAAGGAAACGGAAGATTCCGCCTCCGCCGTTCTGCATCACGATGATTCGCAGGCGGGCTGGTATCTGTTTCATCCAAAGAGCGTTCGAGTCGTACAGGAAACTGTTATCCCCCACGATGAGGGTTGTCGTCCCGTCAAAAGAACAGGCTGCCCCGATAGCGGTAGAGGTACATCCGTCAATGCCGCTGGTTCCGCGGTTGGCATCCGAACGGGATACTTGGGAATAGCGGAAAAGCTGGGCGTAACGGATGGGAGTACTGTTCCCGAGTTGCAGGTGGCTATCGGCGGGCAACGAGGGCATCAACACGGAAAATGCTTTCAGGTCACACCACGGGATGCGGTTTATATATGCCTCGTGTTTGGTTGTCGCCGATTCCGCTTTTTGCAACCATTTCCACGCGTAGCCGGAAGCGGATATCAAGGGAAGCGGTGTTGACAGGAATTGTTTAAAAAACTCCCCGGTATTTGTTTGCAGATGCCGTGTCATGGACTTGTACGTGTCCGGCGGGGTGGCACGTTCGTCTATATGCCAATGTACGCGGGGCGGGTGCTCGCGGATAAACGCCTTTATCATGCGGGAGATAATGGCACCCCCGAACGTGATGAGTAAATCGGGAGCGTATGCCCCGGCTTCCCCCGGACGCACGGTCGAGATAATGCGATCGATCGTCGAGAAGGAACAAGGAGTAGTCAAGTTAGCCACGCTTTCCGTGAGAACTACCGTGTTCGGGAATCCCGCGAGTTGTTCGATATGTCGCTGTAAAACCGGATCGGGTGCTTGAAATCCCGCGATGATCATCACGTTGGTCGAAGACGCGAACTCCTGCCTCAGTTGGTTTATAATTTCGTCCGGGAAAACATTCCTTGAAGGAGTCGTTTCAATAACACGTTCCGCCGGAAGTGTTTTTTGGTGAAACTCGTACAAGGGCTCCCGCAGGGGAATATTTATATGGACGGGACCTTTGCGGGGAAGTCTCGTCAGGTTGATAGCCTCGTTAATCACGCGGTTCGTGTACCAGTGCTCCTCTTCGCTTGCAATCACCGCGGGCAGTTGGTAGCTTTTCTTGACAAAACGGTCGAGTGCGCCTTGTTGCCGGATTGTCTGGCTGTCATCCTGATCAATCCATTCCGCGGGACGGTCGGCCGAAATGACGATAAGCGGCACTCCTTGATAATAAGCTTCTGCCACGGCAGGTGCGTAATTCAACAAAGCCGTACCCGAAGTACAGACAAGTGCCACGGGTTCACCACTTTGTTGTGCCATCCCGAGGGCAAAGAAAGCAGCGGAGCGTTCATCCGTGATAACACGGTGGAGTATGCGTCTTTCTCGGGCGATTGACACCACCAATGGTGCGTTGCGGGAACCGGGAGAGAGGACGACGTGGCGTACTCTTTTTTGCACGAGCAGGCTCACGAGCATGCGAACGCTCTCGATATCAGAATGTAGTTTTTCCATAGTTGATCTGGCGAATCAAATTGAGTAATGTATCGGCTTTTTGACAAGTTTCCTGCCATTCTGTTTCCGGGTCGGACAACGGGGTGATACCTCCGCCCACGTATAGTTTCAAGGCATCGTCGAATACCTCCATCGTGCGCAGGTTGACAAAAAGGTCAAACGCCCCGGTTGCCTGTAACGGGCCGAGGTACCCGGCATAATATCCCCGTTCCTGCTTCTCGATTTCGGTTATCACTTGCATCGCCCGTTTCTTGGGAATACCGCAAACGGCTGGGGTAGGGTGTAATTGTGTGACCAGTTCGTCGATCCGGTCGGGTGGAATCTGCTCGTCACTTCTGAAAAAGGTGCAAAGGTGGAACACGTTGCCCGCTTGAAGCGTGATCGGTCCTTCCGTTTCGAGATGGCGGGTGAAAAATTGCTTTAAAGTATTTTGTATATAATCGGTTACTATTTGTTGTTCCTCGATGTCTTTCTCTCCCCATTGCGGCGGGTTCTGTGCGGTAGACACGGGTTGCGTGCCGGCAAGCGACATGGAGAAAAATCCGTTGCGATCGTATTTCAAGAAAGTTTCCGGCGAAGCTCCCATCCACGCGCATTTGCCGGGAATGGCGGCAAAGAAAAGAAAGGCATGATGGTATTGCCTCATCTGTTCAAACAACACGGGAGCTATCCGCAGGGAATCACACGGGATGGTGATCGTGCGGGATAGTACCGTTTTCCGCATTCCCTCCCGTTTCAACGTGGCGATTAGGGTGCGCAATTCGTCCAGATACTCGAAATGCTCGCAATCCTGCTTGGTGAAAATACGTCCCGGCGTGTTGAACACGGTATTCCGGAGATTAACGATAGCTTCCTGATCCGTGAGATAATCCGTGAACGTCAGGTCTGCCTGTATGAAGAAGGGGAAACTCCATGACGCGGGATTAAAAGGGGTGATGATGAAGCCTTTCTCGCCCCGGTGTTTTTCGAATCCTTTAAAAAGGCGGATGTTATTGGTCAGTTGTGCCCCGAATACGACTTCACGCGAACCGGGCAGGCGATAAGAGTAGAAAGGAATATTATTCCTCAAGCAAATGGCTTGTGCTTCTGCCACGGATAATCTATTTTCTGTTTGTAGTGTCATGATGTACCCTAATCTTTACGCGAAAGTAACCAAAATTCTTCTGCGTTGCTTCATGATTCAAGTAAAAACTAACTACTTTTGCGAATTGTTGTGGCCGCGCCACGTTGCAAGTTACAGGTTGGCAGGTTACAAGTTTCGGGTAAACGAGAGAACTTGTCCCAGTAAACGAGAAAACATGAAAAAAAATAGCGGCGGACATAAATTTTTGGGCGGTTGGCGAGAGCTTCGTGAGTTATTGCCGAATAACTCGGGGGCTTTCTCCCAGATATTCGCGTCGCTGAAGAATCGTAATTTCAGGCTTTATTTCGGGGGACAATGCGTGTCACTCGTCGGAACGTGGATGCAGCAGATAGCCATGAGCTGGTTGGTATTCCGCCTGACGGGATCCGTGTTCCTGTTGGCGACGGTCACGTTTATGGCGCAAATCCCCGTGCTGGTCGTGACTCCTTACATGAGTGTCTTTGTCGATCGTTTCAACCGGCGGGCTTTGCTGGTCGTGACGCAATCGCTGTCTATGGTGCAAGCCTTGCTGATGGCATTATTGACGCTAACGGGCTGGATCGAAGTGTGGCACATTATGGTGTTGAGCCTGCTTATCGGGTTGATCAATGCTTTGGATAATCCTACCCGCCAGTCGTTCTACCCGAGTCTGGTGCCTGCGGAGAAATTGGGTAACGCTATCGCCTTGAATTCCGCCGTGATCAACGGTTCCCGTTTGATAGGTCCTGCCGTGGGAGGTGTGCTGATCGGCTTGTTGGGCGAAGGGATATGCTTTCTGTTGAACGGTGTCAGTTATATCGCCGTGATTATCGCCTTATTGATGATGCGGATAAAACCGAACCGGAAAACCGTCGTGAAACAACGGGTGTGGGAAGATATGCGGGATGGATTCCTGTACGTGGCACACGATATGCCTATCCGTTCGCTGTTGTTGTTGATGAGTGCGATTAGCTTTTTCGGTTTGCCGTTGATGACGTTTATTCCCGCTTACGTGAAGACTGTTTTGGGCGGGGAGAGCGAGATGCTGGGGTTGTTACTGTCGTGCGTGGGTGTCGGGTCGTTTATCGCGGCTTTATATCTCGCGGCACGGAAGAGCGTGTTGGGATTGGGAAAAGTGGTTATGCTCTCCGGCGCGTTGCTGGGAATCGGTCTTGTCGTGATGTCTTTCGTGACCGTGCCGTGGGTGGCGGCTGTCTTGTGTGTGCCTGTCGGGTTCATGATTATTGCGGCGGTAGCTTCCATCAACACTTTGTTGCAAACGCTGTCGCGGGAAGATAAGCGGGGACGTGTAATGGGGTATATGGCTATGGCATTCACGGGTATGGCACCCGTGGGAAGTATGGTGTTGGGGGCTATCGAGAAGTTCGCGGGATTGCAGAATATTATCTTGTTGTCAGGTGCCTGTTGTTTTATAGCTTCTTTGATTTTTGAACACTACCGCCCGATAGTACGGAAATATGCCCGTCCGGTTTACGTGGAAAAAGGTATAATCAAAGAGATTGCCGAAGGTATAGGTTCTGTTGAGGAATACAAATTCTAATTTCTTTTTTTTGTCTGATATTCAGTGGGAAGTTATGAGGAAGTACTATCCATTATATAGAAGAAATCAACTATAGTAGTAGATCACTTCCGGTTCATTTCCGGTTGAAATATTATTAATAAGCTTTTAATTCCCTATTAAAACGCTATTATAATATAGGGTTTTAATAGGGAATTAATAGCGTTTTATACGGAAGTGAACCGGAATTAATATACTACTATTACGGAAATTACTATTGTATTCTTATTGTTTCGGGTATATTTTGCTTTTTAACTCGCGTATGTTATCTTTGTAGGACTTACTCTATCACTTTATGGACGAAAACGATATTTTGCTCGTGAAACAATTAAAGAACCGGGAGGAGAAGGCTTATGTTTTCTTGTTCGAGCAATATTATAACCGTTTGTATCGTTTCGCTGCCAATTATTTATGTGATCCCGAGGCAGCTCATGATATCGTGCAGGATTTGTTCACGGATCTTTTCGAGAAGAGCGAGGTGTTGAATATAACGACTTCGGTAAAGGCCTATCTGTTTATGGCAGTGAGGAATCGTTGTCTGAGTTTCCTTCGGAATCTGAAAATCAAAGACTCGTATAAACAGAATGTACTGGAAGCCCACCTGTATTCGGATACCGTGGATGCGATAGAGGACGGCTCCGTGTTGGACGAGTTGCAGGTAATTGTCGATAAGATGCCCCCGGGGATGAAAGAAGTTTTTCGTTTGCGTGTCACGGAGGATTACAAATTTAAGGAGATAGCCGAAAAATTAGGAATTTCGGAAAATAGTGCTAAGGTTCAGATGAACGGGGCTATCCGGATGATCCGGGAAAAATTGCCCTATCTGAAAGATCGTTTATTGTTGTTCGCTTTGTTTTAAGGGGCTAGAGTCGCTTTCGGCGAGTTGCAACTTGCCTTCTGCAAGTTACAAGTTGCTCCTCTAGTGTTTAAGACTGTATCCCAGCTCCTCCTCTGTTTATAGAGGAGGTGGCAGCGTAGCTGACGGAGGAGTTTATTAATTCAGTGATTGAATGATTCCAGCCACACAAACGATGTTTCATTAATTACTGAATCGGCAATCACTGAATCACTAAATCGAAGAATTCCCTCTATAAACAGAGGGAGAGTTGAGTTACTCTTTGTCTTCGGTAACTTTTTTAATCCGATTTTTTTATTTGCTAATTAGTTGTTAATTAGTGTTTTGTTTATTGGTGTGCGCTACCTTGAAAATTTTTATCAAAAAATAATGATATTTTGTCTTAACCTTTTTCTCTTTTGAGGCGTCTTAATAAAAATTAAACCCGAAAACTATGGAAAATAGAAACGATGAATCTTTGGAATGGACGCTAATTAGGAAGAGTCTTGCAGAGGATTTGACAAAAGAGGAGCAGGAGCAATTGAATGCTTGGTTGGAGGCTTCTCCGGAGCATCGGGCTTTTTACAATCGGATTTCTAAGTTTGACCGTTCGGAAGGTATCGCGGGATTGTCCGGGGAAACGTATCAACGTGACCGGAACTGGTACGTGGATAAATTTCGGCAGAATAAGCGGAAAAACAGTAAACGACGTCTGGTATATTTCACTCGCTACGCGGCGGTGTTTATCATGTTGTTGGGTGTGGGGCTGTATTTCTGGTACGCGAACGGTTCGCGGGAGGTGATGCCCGAGAACGTGTTGCCCGTGGCGGTTTACGGGAAAGCGCAACCGATTCTGGTAACGGGGGATGGAACACGGGTGAATTTGGCGAAAGAGAGCAATTTGTTGAAACAACTCGCGGGCGGAGTGGTTTCTTCGGGAAAGGATGGAATCGCTTACACGGAATCGACAAATCAGGGAAAGAAAGCGGATCACCATACATTGATCATTCCTCGCGGGGGAGAGTTTCGGGTAGAGCTTGCAGACGGTACTGTCGTTTGGTTGAATTCCGAGTCTGAATTTACTTATCCGGTGATTTTTAATGACACGACGAGGGAGGTTTCTTTGAAAGGGGAGGCTTATTTCGAGGTGGCGAAGGACAAGAAGCCGTTTAAGGTGAGCGTGAACGGGGTGGAAGTGAAGGTTTACGGGACACGGTTTAACGTGAACGGCTATGACCTGCGGCAGGTACAGACCGTGCTGGTAGAGGGACGAGTGGGAGTAAGGTCTTTGGAACATGCTTCGAGAGAACGGATGATGAGCCCGAACGAGATGGCGGAGGTGAATACGGAAACGGGGGAATGTGTGGTGACGGAAGTGGATGCGTCGGCGTACGTGGCATGGAAAGAGGGATATTTCTCTTTCGAGGGTGAAAGTCTGGAGCAGATTATGGAAAAATTGGGACGCTGGTATGATGTGGAGGTGGTGTTTGCGGCTGATGATGCCCGTTCCCAACGGTTCTCGGGACGGGTGGACAGGAGCGAGGATTTCCGGGACGTGTTGAATTTGCTTCAGCGTACGCTATTAGTGAAATTTGAAGTGGATGGAAATAAAATAACCATTACTAAATAAAGAGACGGAAAGTGTTACCAGCACTTCCCGTCGTAAATAAGTTAACTGCCTAAATTGGAGGTTTAGGCAATTGAATCATCAATTAATTTACAAGAGTATGAAAAATTTGCGAGAAAAGAAAGCTTTTGCGGGGATTTATTGCAAAGTGTTCGTGATTATGACGCTGTGTTTGTGCATGGTAACGAATCTTTGGGCTAATTCCTCTTCTGCATCACCGCAACGGGTGACTATTAATCTTAAGGATGCGGCGGTCAAGCAAGTGTTTGCCGAAATCCGTAAACAAACGACTTACAATTTCGTGTATAGCGACGATCAGATGGATAAGTTGAAGCCGGTGACGTTGAACGTGACGGCGGAGACGGTGGAGAACGTGCTGAACAAGGTGTTGGAAGGGACTCCTTACATGTACACTATCGAGGGAAATTCTATCGCGATAGTGGCGAGAGATAACGTGAAAAAGGAAGTGAAAGAGATCCGGGTAACCGGTAACGTGAAAGATAAGGACGGTCTGCCCCTGCCGGGAGTATCCGTGATCGTGAAGGGGACAACGGTGGGTGTCGCTACCGATATCGACGGGAATTACACGCTGACTTTTGCCGAACGGCAGGATGTTACGCTTGTCTTCTCTTTCGTGGGAATGCAAAGCAAGGAAATTCCTTACACGGGACAGAAAGAGATCAACGTGGTTCTGGAGGAAGAGCAAGTGAGTCTGGGTGACGTAGTCGTGATCGGTTATGGTACGAAGTCGAAACATGACGTGACGAGTTCGGTATCTTCGATTAACGCGGACGAATTGAAAAAGTATTCCAGTAGTGCCACTTCCTTTGATGGTATGTTGGGCGGAGCGATCAAGGGAGTGCGTGTTATTCAGAATAATGGAGCCCCGGGTGCGGCCGCAACAATTAACGTGAGAGGTGTTACTTCACCCGTGTCAGGAAGCACGAACGAGCCTTTGTATGTTATTGATGATGTTCCTTTCTTTTCCGAGCGCGGAGGTGTGAATCCGTTGTTGATTATTTCCCCGAATGACATCGAGAGTATTGACGTGTTGAAGGATGCCGCGGCTACCGCTATTTATGGTTCCCGGGGTGCAAACGGGGTGATTATCGTGAAAACCAAGGGCGGGAAAAATAACGAAAAAATTAATGTATCAGCCGGTTATTCCGTTACGGTCGGTAATCCGGTGAAACAGTATAAACCGTTGAACACGGCAGAGTATAAAGAGGTGCAGGATTTGTTGATAAAAAACACGATGTCTGCCATAGATCGGGGGCAAATTGATGCCTACTCGGGAGTTTATTTTTTTATACCGATGTTAGAGTTACTCGGGAATTTTTCGGAGATCGGTTTTGATGACGAATTGTTTATCCCGAAGTACGGGTACGACGGTTTGAACGAAGATGCTTTTGGAGAAGCAAACACGAATTGGGAAAAAGAGATTCAGAATAAGAATGCTTTGAATCAACAATTTGACCTTGGTATCCGTGGTGGCGGGAAAGCTATAAATTATGCTTTTTCTTTCAACTCTGTGAATCAGGACGGTATTTATATTAATGACGGACTGAAGCGTTACGGGGTGCGTTTGGCTGTCGATGCTAATATTAGCGACCGTTTGAAAAGTGGTGCCACTTTAGGATATTCATTTTCAAAATTCCGGGATGCTACAAGTATAACGGATGGAAACACGAAACCTTGGCTGGTGCGTCCGGATTATCCCGCGAAAGACGAAAGCGGGGAATTTGTCCGGTTGCCCGGTTCTAATTATGGTGACGTGTATTATGCGGCGAATCCGGTCGCTCAAAGAAAGGTCAAGAACCGTACGGATGCCCGCCAGTTTATAGGTAGTGCTTACGCCCAGTACCGGATATTGGATAATTTGAAACTCCGGGGAGATTTCAATCTGGCTTCTTTCCGCGATGACGGAAGTTCTTTTGTGCCTAAAGCGGCGATGGATGAATACACGTATTATGAAACGTTGTCTAATCTGACAGAGTCGCAGAGTGATATGACAACTACTTCCATTAATTTCAGGGCGGATTATAATTTGGATATAGAGGAACATCGCCTTTCTTTTATGGTGGGGTACGGTTGGGATAGAACATTCCGTAAAGGAGGGTATCAAATGTACGAGGACTTCGCGGATGACCAAATTCTGAATAATCCGGCTTCCGCGGCAAAAGTGTCCGCTTACTATTCTTCAAAGTCTACAACGGGATTGAATTCCGTTTATGCCCGCATGGGGTATATTTATAGTGACCGATATTTGGCGGAGTTTAATTTCCGTTCGGATGCTTCTTCTAAGTTCGGTCCCGGGAATAAACGCGGTTATTTCCCTTCGCTCTCGTTGGGGTGGAGAATAAGTAACGAACGATTTATGGCGAATTTTTCCAGATTGGATGATTTGAAATTACGTTTGAGTGCGGGACAAACCGGTTCGACGAACTTGGATGATTTTGTTTACAAGCAATTGTTCGGGAGGACTTCAAACAATTTGTGGGAGGGTAAACCGACAATCGTGCCGAAGAGTAATTTCCCGAACCGGGATGTAAAATGGGAGATGACAACCGAATATAATATCGGTGTTGATTTTTCTTTCTTTAATCGTCGTTTGTACGGTAGTTTGGATTTGTATTACCGTTATACGGACGGGGCATTAACTCCTTCTCCTGTTGCATTGGAAACGGGTTCTATGACTTATTATTCTAACTTGATTGATTTGTCGAACAAGGGAATCGAGTTTGAGGTCGGGGGCGATATTATACGGAAAAGTGACTGGCAGTGGACTTCTAAGTTTAATGTCGCTTTGAACCGGAATAAAATAGAGAATTTGAACGGGGCCACGCTGGCTTCTTACCAGTTGGATTTTTTCACGAAAGGGTATCCGGCAGGTGCTTTGAAAGGGTACGTGGTAGACAGGATATTCCAGTCTGACCGGGAGGTTAACGCCTATAACAAGTTTTCAGAGATTATAAATGGAGAGGGTAGTTATTACCAGAACTCATCGACTGGGGCTGGAGATTATAAGTTCCGGGATTTGAATGGGGACTGGAAGATTACGGCAGAGGACAAAAAGGTGATTGTGAATCCGGAACCGGACTTTTTCGGGGGATGGTTTAATTCGGTTAATTACAAGAATTTGAATTTGTCCTTTGTATTCCAGTTCTCGGTAGGGGGAGAGGCTTTCCTGAATGATTTGGCTAACAGTGCGACGGGAGTTGTCGGGAATAGCATACAACGTAAGATGTTCCGGGATACGTGGACGGAGGATAATAAAGACGCTCGTTACGCTCGTTTGGTTGCTTTGGATTATAGTGGTAATTCAGCTTATTGTGACAAATATGTGTTTGAAACTTCTTATCTGAGGTTGAAGAATATTTCGTTATCTTATGTTTTACCCAAAGAATGGTTGAAAAAAATCAATTTCCAGTCTGTGCAATTGTTTGCCAGCGCATCCAATTTGTGGACATGGACGAATTGGCCGGGGCTTGACCCGGAACTGGTGGGAGACAGAACGCTGGCGGGGACCAATCCTTTGCAGGAAGGAGTTTTCAGTAATGACGCCTATCCGCTGAGTAAAACATTCACGTTTGGTATAAGAGTAGAATTTTAAATAATAAATGAATATGATGAAAGCGTTTAAATATATAGTTTATTCCTTTTTGGGTGTTATGGGGTTTACCTCATGCGACTTGGTCGGGAATATCAATGATATTAAGCCCGAGTATATTTTGGATGAAAAGACATTGATTCGGGATGCCAGTTCGGCAGAATTGGCTTTACGGGGTGTTTACGAGCAATGGCGGGACAAGGGATTGAGTTTAATATTGCCTAATATGTATTTTTTGTCCGGTAGTTTAACGGGTAGTGGTACTGATGCCGGTGTTTTCTTAAATAACGAAGTGAAACCGGAAACAAGTGTTATTGCCAATTATTATACTTCTTTGTACCGTATCGTGAATTATGCTGATATCGTGATGGAACAATTGGAAGCCGGAAAAGCCGTGGGATTGGATTCGGTACGCATGGTGGAGATGATCGGAGAAACGAAAATACACCGTGCGATGGCGCATTTCTTTTTGTTGAGGGCTTACGGGCAATTCTACGATGAAACATCGCCTTACGGTATCGTGTTGGTAGAGGAGCATATGCAAGAGACGAAAGCAGCGCCGAGAGATTCAGTGGCGGCAGTTTATACCTCTATAAATAGAGATTTGGATGATGCCATTGAGACCGCTCCCGAGAACGTGTCGACACATTATAGCATGAGTCGAACTACTGCAAAAGCATTGAAAGCTAAGGTGTTGTTGTACCAGAGGAAATATAAAGAAGCAGCGGATTTGGCGAATGAGGTTTTAAGTGAAGCGGAAGGACATGGATATGTCATAGAAAATAATTTTATCGATGTGTTTAAAAATAGTTGTTTTTCTTCCGAGGCGCTGTTTTGTCCTTATACTTACGGGCGTATTGAAAGGTTGGTATTGAATATTAATGCTTTGATTCCGGGACGTTATTTAACCAAAATTGCAGACGATTTTGTTGCGGGAGATGGGAATATGACTACCGGAGAGGGATATGATAAGCGTTTTGCGGAAACTTTTGCTTATAATTTGAGAGGACAGAATAATAACGGGAAATTCCCTCATAATGATATGCTGGATGGTACGAAGAGTAATACGGTGTTTTATATGCGTTTGGCAGAAGTGTATTTGATTCACGCGGAAGCAGCCATACGCGGATATCGGGATTATGCCGGTGCCCGGACAAGTTTGAAGAAGATTACGGATAGGGCCGGTTATGATGAGAATTACGTGAATACAATTGCCGATGGGGATTTGTTGGAGATGGTACGTAAGCATAAATTGTTGGAATTGGTATCAGAGGTTTATGAAGAATGGTTCGATCTGGTACGGTATTATAAAGAAGGGGATTTGAATATCACGGATGTCAAGAGTACAATTACTTCTGATAATCAATTAATTTTGCCTATTCCGCAAACAGCATTGGCCGGAAATAATTTATTAGAACAAAATCCATTATAAAAAAAGTATATGAGGACAGTAATTATTGTTTTAGCGTGTTTACTGGCAGGATATTCCTGCCAGAAGGCACCCCGTTACGTGATTAACGGGAAAATCTCCGGTAATGCGGAGGGAATGAAAGTCGTGTTGAATAGAGTGGATTACCCGCAATCGGAATTGATTGACAGCACGGTGATCAAGGACGGGAAATTTGTGTTCGAGGGAGTGGTCGCGGAGCCGGGGTACTACACGATACAGATTGATAGAAATCCTAAGGGAGGGGAATTCTCACCGAGAAATGTCACGAATAGTCCGTTCTATCTGGAAAATTCCGTGATTAGTTTTTCGGGGAATATTGATAGTCTGCCCACTATGTACTGGAGTGATAAACCGCGAAAGGCAGCGAAAGTGAGCGGGTCGGCGATGGAAGACCTCTACAAGAAATTTCAGGCGGATGGACGGGAGTTGAGAAACCGTTTGGGTGATTTGCATGGACAGTATTTGGAGGAATATCACCGCCCGGCACTGGATGGTGTTTTCAACAAGAAGAAGGGGATCGAGTTGGCTCGTGCCATGGAGAAGCTGGAAAAGCAATTGGCTGACATGAAATGGGAATTTGTGAAGAATAATATCCAGACCGTGGTGGGTTTTGATATGGCTAAACAGTATTTTCAAGATATGTATGTCCGTATCACCCCGGACCAGATAGATGAATTGGAGGCCTTGGTGGAGAAGGCATGGCCGAACACGGAGAAGGCTACCGAGTTCAAGAAAATGGCGGAAGTCGGAAAGCGTATCGCCGTGGGAGCCAAGTACCCGGATATCGAGTTGGTGAATCCGGAGGGGAAGAAAGTGAAGTTGTCGGAGTACGTGCCCGCGGGGAAATACGCGATGCTGGAGTTCTGGGCTTCGTGGTGCGGACCCTGCCGGGGAGAAATCCCTCATCTGAGAGAGGTATACAAGGAATATAAGGATAAAGGTTTCGAGATTATCAGTATCTCTATTGACCGGAACGACGCGGATTGGAAAAAAGCCATGAAAGAGGAAAATATGGTTTGGACGCAATTGAATGATCCGGGAGAGTTTGATGGTCCGGTAGCTAAAGTGTATAACGTGCAGGGTGTTCCCACGTGTATTCTTTTGGATAAGGAAGGACGTATTTTTAAAACGGATATGCGGGGTGCGCAATTGGATGCCGTTTTGGAGGAGATTTATGATTGATAATACAACAACTCGTTTATTATAAATATGCTTTGTTATCCCGCTACCGTTCGGTAGCGGGATAACTGTGTTATAAAGTGGTTTGTGGTAATAAATTGTGTCACCATTGTTGGGAAATAATTATATTCTTTATCTTTGTCCGTGGATAAAGTGTATATACGGTGAAAAGTGAGTTCGACATATTATTTGAGAAGTATTACGAGCGTCTTGTCTTGTTTGCCGAGGGGTACGTGGGGGATTTGAAAACGGCGGAAGATATGGTGCAGGATGTTTTTTTGGCACTTTTATCCCGAAAGGATTTAAAGGATGTGGAGTATAGCCGTTCCTATCTTTATAGTTGCGTGAAGAACGGGTGCGTGGATTACCTGCGTAAATTAAAGATTACCGATCCTTTGGACGTGAAGTTGTTTGATGCGGCTTACTACACGGGAGATTTTGACGTGTTGGAGCAGGAGAAATTGATTTGCAGGGTCGAGGAGGAAATTGAAAAATTACCGGAGCAACGGCGGGAAGTGTTGAAGTTGAGTGTCTACGAGGGGATGAGTTATCCGCGGATCGCGGAAGTCACGGGATTGTCTGTCAATACGGTAAAAACTCACATGAAAAAAGCATATCAAGATTTACGAGAGACTCTTTCTGATCAGCATGTACATCTTTTTTTGTCTTTTGTTCTGCTGAAGATGAGACGAAAAGCAATTTCAAAGTTATTCAATCCATAATTTTTTTCATTTTTCGTTCACCCTGTTTTTCCATTTTTACGTCATAGGTGTAAAAATTTAAACAGATGAGTGAATCGGAGTTTATAAATGTATCTCTTCTTTACCGGAAAATGACGGGGGAACTTCTTTCCACCGAGGAGCAGAAGGCATTTGACGCATGGTACGCCGAGAGCAAGGAACATCGGTTGTATTATAAACGTTTTTGCCGGCAACAGGAGAAGATTATGGAAAGACAATGTTCCCGTGTCGATGTCCGGAAAGGATATGCTAGTATTCGGGGAAAGCGACGTCGTTCTATGAACCGATGGACTTGGGGAGGAATTGCCGCTTCTTTGCTATTGTCCGTGATGCTCGGAACGGTTTATTGGCAAAACGGTCGCACGAAGAATGTTCAAGAAGTTAATTCGGGTTCCCGGTTTTCCCCCGGTCATAAGAATGTGATACTTTCATTGGGAGGGGGACAAAAAATCGTTATTGATTCCACGTTCTCGGAAAAAACCGTCGGACAGGATTGTGTAGCGATTCAAGTTGAGAATGGCGTTTTGCGTTATCGACAAAACACGGTTATTACGGAGGCTCCTGTTTTTAACGAGCTGGTTGTTCCGCCTTCCGGAGAGTATATCGTGGAATTGGTTGACGGCACGAAAATATACTTGAATTCGGATTCCCGTTTGCGTTACCCGACGTCTTTCACTGGAATGAATGAACGCAGGGTATTTCTGGAAGGAGAGGCGTATTTTGTTGTTTACAGAGATGAGAAGAGACCTTTTATCGTTGAAACTTTGCAGGAAGAGGTGAAGGTATTCGGAACGGAGTTTAACGTGATGGCTTATCGGGATGAGGATGTCGTGCAAACAACCTTGGTGAAAGGAAGCGTCGGGATAAATGTAAAAGGAGAGAGGAAGGATGTGTTCCGGAGAATAGTACCGGGAGAACAATTCCGTTTGCATAAACAGTCCGGGGAGGTGAGAATAGAGACGGTGGACGTATTCTCTTACGTGGCTTGGAAGGATGGGCTGTTTGTTTCCCGGAATGATGATTTGGAATCCATTATGCGGAAGGTGGCACGCTGGTATGATGTAGAGGTGTTTTATCAAAATCCGGGTTTGAAAGAGAAACGTTTTTTCGGTATCATGAAAAAACAGACTTGTTTGGATGAAGTGCTTGAAATTATAGCCAAAGCGGGTGATGTGCAATTTAACGTGAGTGGTCGGACGGTTATCGTGAAAGAGTAAAAATAAAACAAGAAGTTGTTTGCAGCAACTTCTTGTCAATAACAAATAGGGAACAAACATTTTGCAGGTGTTGTTCCCGGTAATGTTTCATTTAAGAATAACAAATGTATGAAAAAAAATCGTTGGAACGTTCCTATACGGGGGAACTGTTTTCGAAAAATGTGGCTTATGACAAGATTATTGACAGTTTTTTTGTTCGTGATGTCGATGAATGTATCGGCAAGCCTCTATTCTCAGAATAAGACGGTCAGTCTTAAATTGAACGGGGCGACTTTGGAAGAAGTGATTCAATCGTTGAAATTGCAAACGGATTACGGGTTCTTTTATAACATTGATAACAAGGATATCAAAAGCGTCAGGAATATTTCTATCGACGTGAAGGATATGGCTTTGGAGGATGTGTTGTTGCACGTGTTGAAGGGTACGAATCTGACGTATTCCATCGTGAATAACGTGGTTATTCTTAACACGAAAAACCCGGTTGTCACGAGGGATTCGGTTCAAAAAGAGCACGTGTTGGTCGGTAGAGTGATAGACGAGAAGAAGGAGCCTATACCGGGCGTAACGGTGAGGTTGAAAAACACGAATATCGGTACGGCAACAAATAATAAAGGGATTTTTGTTTTCCGGTTGCCGATCACGAAAGGTGCGCTGGTATTGAGTTTCGTCGGGTTTAAGACGAAAGAGCTGGAATTCAAGCTCCCCTCTGATACGCTTAGAATCACGTTGGAAGAGGATTTGGCAAGTATTGACGAGGTAACCGTGGTGGCTTACGGGGAACGGAAAAAGCGGGAAGTAGTGGGTGCTATATCTTCCGTGAAGGCGGATGATATAAAAGAGGTTCCGACGGCTAGTATCGAGAATCTTCTGCAAGGTCGGATGGCGGGAGTCGAGATCAACACGCAGAGCGGTGCTCCCGGTGGTGGCGGTAGTGTTGTTGCTATCCGGGGATATAATTCCCTGTTCGTGGGGGACGGTCGCGATTACGGGGAACCGTTGTACGTGATTGACGGGGTTCCTGTACATTCGTTTACTTCTCCAATCACGGGGACGAATGCGTTGGCAGAGATTGACCCGTCGACAATAGAGTCCGTCGAGGTATTGAAAGATGCAGCTTCTGCGGCAATCTACGGTTCTCGTGCCGGAAATGGAGTGATCCTGATTACCACGAAAAAGGGTAAAGCCGGTAGGGCCAGTTTTTCTGCAAATGTATCCTATTCTTACTCTATATTACCCGAGACTCCGGTACAAACGGGAGGGCGAGGCGAGAGGGCTTTTAATTTTGACGTGATGAAGAATGAACATATGGCCGGGTATAATAACGGGGAATATATATTCCCGCAGAATTATTTGGATTCTAAAACCGGTTTGGGATTATATGACCGTTGGTGGTACAACGCGATGAAGCGCACAAGCGGGAAAAGACAGTTACAGGATTCCTTGAATCCGTATTATAATAATTCCACGGATTGGTTCCGTTATGCATTCCGTGCCGGGGAAATCGTAAACGCGAATATTCAAGCAAGTGGGGGAAGTGAAACGATAAATTACCTCGTGGGGGCCGGCTATTATACTGAAAAGGGGATCATGTACGGGAGTGATTTCTCCCGTGTAAATCTGATTGTAAATTTAGGTACGCAACCTGCCCGGAATTTGAGTCTGGATACAAGGTTGTATTTTGCGTATACAGACCGTAGCCGCGGGGCCGGTACCGGTGGTACCATGTCCGGGTCAAAAATCGAGAGGTTGACGGTAGATCCCAAAACTACTTCCTCTCTTCTTGCCGCCGGGGGGATAAATGAGGAGAAATTGCTCGAAGAGTTGAATACTTCCATTGAGAAGAATGAATCTTACCGTTTGCGTGCGAATCTGAACTTAAGATACCAGTTGTACAAGGGATTGAATTTGTCTGTACTTGGTTCCTTGGATTACAATCAAGGAATGAGAAATAATTTTCGACCCAGTACTTTGGATCCGACAAACGGTCTGAGTTCTTCTATCGGGGAGGTCGACCGGAACTTGTTAATTTTGAACGAGAATATGTTGACCTATAAAACCTCTTTTAACGAGAAACACAATATAGACGCGTTGTTCGGTATTTCTTACCAGTCTGATCAGAACGATTATATTGCGGCGAAAGGATTGGGGGGAGCCAGTGACAAGATTCATTATATCGTGGACGAGGGAACATCTGTTGAGGTTAATGGGCAGACCATATACCTGAAAGAAGCTAAAACGGATCGGACAGAAAAAGTGTTGGTCAGTTATTATGCCCGTTTGGCGTATAATTATATGCAACGCTATCTTTTTGAAGCAACTTGGCGTAAGGATGGTTCTTCCGTGTTTGGGAATAAGGTGCGTTGGGCTACATTCCCGTCGGCGGCTGTCGGATGGGCTTTTTCAGAAGAAAGTTTTCTGGAAGACGTGTCTTGGTTGAATTTTGGTAAGATTCGTGCTTCTTGGGGACGTTCCGGGCAACAGTTCGGGCAGGCATACTTGGCGCACGGCGTGATGGTTCCGAACGGGACTTTCTTGGGACAAACGACAATTTCTCCGAATCCCATGGGTGGAATGATTAATCGTCGGTTGACATGGGAAGAGAGTGACCAGTATGATTTGGGGCTGGATATGGATATGTTTGATTATCGTATAAAATTTAAGTTGGATTATTATTATAAGTTGACGAAAGGTCTTTTGTATTACGTTCCCTTGGGCGGTAACTGGAGTTTTATGACGAATCAATGGCAGAACGCCATGCGGGTTTCGAACGAGGGATTGGAACTGGAGCTGGAGGCTGATATCTTCCGTGAAACAGCCGTTTCTTGGAGGATGAAATTTAATATTTCCCGTAACTGGAATCTTTTCAAGAAGAGTTACACGGGGCGTGACGTGGAAAAATACGTTATCGGACGACCGCTTTATTCTATTTTCTTGTACGAGGATGACGGTTATTATCAGACGGATGATGAGATTCCTTATGTTTATGACCAAAGAGGTTACAAGCATAAAATGTATGTAGGTGCAAACGGAAGCGGTAATGCTGCTACCCGTTATGAGGAGGGAACAAGGAGAATTTTGGATATTGATGGGGATGGCATGATCGGTGCGGGAGATATGGTTTACCAAGGTAGTGCCTTGCCTTTGGCTTATGGAGGCTGGGTGAATGAAGTTAAATGGAAAGGGTTCGATGTGAATATTCTTTTCACTTACTCTCTTGGACGTAAGATGTATAGAACTTATAATCATAAATCTTTAACAGGAAACCCGGATGTTCCGATTCTGGAGAACGTGGGTAAAGTATCTTTTTGGGAAAAAGAGGGGGATATTACCGATTACCCGAGAAAGGCTGCTTATAGTGATATTTTGCAGCAATTTGGGGGGACTTTGGCTTCCAACTTGGAAAAGGTAAGTTATATCAAGTTGAAACAATTCACGATAGGTTATGATGTGCCTAAACAGGTTGTAAAGAAATTGAAGCTGTCCGGTGTGCGATTGTTCTTCACGGGCGAGAATCTTTTCACATTGACGAATTATTCCGGTTTAGATCCGGAGGTTGTGGATATGTACTCGGGGATGGATGATTTTAATTACTACCCGTTGGCCCGGAAGATATCTTTAGGACTTACCGTAAATTTTTAGATGAATAGGTTATGAGAAAATTGATAAGATTATTGGCTGCAATTGTGTTGTGCTTGAGTATTTCATGCAGCAGTATGTTGGACGTTGAGCCTGAAAATTCTGTTACCTTTACTAATTTTTATAAAAATGAACAGGATATAGCTGCGCTGACTCGCGGAATGCACGCGATACTGGCATGGTCGTTTCGAACTTTTAATACGTTGGAATATGCGGGGGTGAAAACGGATGCTTCTCCTTCCGGTCATTTCCCATCTCCCGATGTTTTTATGCGTTTTCATTTATGGAATTCTGTCGGGACAAGTTGGAAGAGTTTCTATGATGCGATTTATCAATGCAATTTGTTGTTTGATAACGTCCAACAACCCGTGTGCGCTCAAGATCGGATGGATTTTTATTATGGACAGGCAAATTTCATAAAAGGGGTATGTTATCTGCAATTGGCCCGTTATTGGGGAGATGCCGTTATTTCCGGACATACAGAGGATACTCAAGCTCGTCCTAAAAAGCCGATGGTGGAGGTTTTGGATACGGCATTAGCTTGTGCGGAAAGAGCTTTCATGTTATTGAAGAAGCATGAAGAATTGGTGGATTATGCCGGAGCCAGAATTACCTCGAAGCAATACGGTAGTAAAGGTAGTGCGGCAACTTTGATAGCACACATCTACGCGTGGAAAGCTGCGATGGGGAAAGGTTTGAGTGATGAAGAAGTGCGTGCATGTTGGGAAAAGGTGGATACTTATGCATCCAAAGTGATCGACACGGACGAGTGCGGGTTTTATGAATTGGAGAATAGTGCCGAGTTATTGGTTGCGAATACTTTAAATACACGTAATGGTAAAGAGAGTATTTTCGAGATAGAATTGAACGCGCAAGATAAAACATTGGATGGGACTGTTTTTACATCCGCTCGTTGGTTTGTCGGTTTTCCTGTTGTTCCGGGAGCACTTCCGGGAGATATTAATAGTAATCAATGGAAATTGAAAATTCAAACGGTTCTCGATATGTACCCGGGAGCAGATGAACGCAAGAACGCTTTTTTTTATAAACCGGAATTATATTCAAATGATCCGGACAGCGCACGCGCCTGTGGCGGATATGCTTTCGAGTATAAATACAGAAAAGGGTTGTACAGTACTTCCACGACTTCTGAACAGACTTTAGAATTTGTGAATTTCGACGTGAACAGGATGGTTTGGCGTTTGGCCGATTTGATTCTGTTGAGGGCGGAGGCACGGATGCATTTAGGGAATACAAACGGTGCCGTGCAGGATTTGTGGAGAGTTCAGCGGAGATCAAAAGCCGTTGAATACGCGGGTGGTGATTTGCAAATGGCGATCTTCCGGGAAAGAGAAAAAGAATTGATTTTTGAAGACCACCGTTACTTTGATATCATGCGAAATAAAGGATATTATAAAACAGAATTGCCTAAAAATAAAGTGTTTGTTCCTTTCCCGTTCCCTCACGAGGAAGAGGAGGAAGTGTATAGTTTATTGACGGATCAGGAAGTGGCGGATGGTGCTCTTTTTTTACCGATAGGGGATGGAGCGTTCTTTTTGAATCCTATGATGATTCAGAATACATATTGGTTTAATAGAAAATAAAGTTATAGCCATGAAAAAATTAATTATTGGACTGTTGTTAGCCACGTTTTGGGCTTGTAATACAAAATATAATTATATTGATACGGGTATTTCAGATGGAGTTCATGATTGTTCTATGCTGGAGTACTTGAAAGGGGATTCATATAATTGGGATACCATTGTACGTGTTATTGAACGTGCCGGGTTAACTTCTTTGTTTGAGGGAGAGGGACCCGGGGAGCAGATAACGTTTTTGGGACCGACCAATCATTCTATCCGTAATTGGATGTATGACAGCGCGTACATTGATGTAAACAGTATCCCCGCGGATACGTGTAAGAAAATCGTGTTGCGCCACGTGATTAAAGGCCGGTACATGATGACGGATATTCCTCGCGGCAGTATCGGCACGAGTGCCTCTTCCGGACGTGACGGTGGTGTTGAAATGCCAACTCTGGGAGGAGGAAAGGTGTGGCTTTACACGGTGTCTACTCCTGCTCACGGGGTGGAAGATGCCGGTCCGCTGACTCTTTATTGCGTTTCTTTGGATTTTCAAAAAAGTATTCCGTTGGCTTGTCCGGATATTCAAACGAATACAGGTGTCGTGATTTCCTTGGATTACAATTTTTATTGTGGTGAATTATAAATGAATAGAATTATGGGAAAATATATTGCTGGTTTTTTATTGCTGGTTGTCGTGGCGATGTCATGTCATGATGTGAAAATTGGCTATTTGGAAACGGAAAATGCTGTTTATGTTCCGGACTCGTTGGTGGTGAATTTGGAATGGACAGTGGAGGAGTACATACGATGGGAGAATGAATCCGATTGGGTTTCCACGGGGATACAGGGGGTGTTGGGAACGGCTCCGATTACTTATCGGGTGGCAGATGTAAAGGTGGACGGAGAAGGTGATGCCGAAGCTATGAAAGCGGCTTGTGCAATTAATGGCGGCGGGATTTTTACTATCCCGTTTCATCACGAAATCCCCAAGGGTGTGTATATATTATCAATAGAAATAAGTAATGAAGATTATCATTTCGTAAAGGATGATATTTTCAGGATTATAGTGAAATAGATATTATCGTAGACGTGCAAAGCTCGTAGTGACCGAGAAATAATGTGCTTGGAGTTGTATCTTATGGAATACAATTTCAGGCACATTTTCCCGCTTTATATTAATGATCTTCATGCCCTTTCAGTACCGGGAGGCTGATATGGTATTTTACAGCGACAACACGAGCAAGGATGACGCTTCCGGCTGTGACGATTTGCGTGGTGACGTGACCGATGCCGAGGGCATCACAGGCGAAGTAGATAAAGCCGCCGAGAATACAGGCGATGGCGTAAATATCTTTTCGGAAGATAAGGGGTACCTCGTTGATGAAAATGTCGCGAATGACTCCTCCGACGGCTCCGGTAGTCATACCCATGATGATAGCTACCCACGTGGGGAATCCGGCGAGTAAGCTCTTCTCGATGCCGACCACGGTGAATAGCCCCAGACCGATGGCGTCGAAAATGAAAAAGGTATTATTTAGCCGGATCACGTGTTTCCCGAACATGATGACGAACAGGAGGGCAAGTCCCGTGACAATCAGGTAGGATGGTTGGTGCATCCAGAAAGGGGTGACACCCAGTAATAAATCTCGGGTTGTTCCACCCCCGATAGCCGTGGCTGCTCCCACAACATAAGCCCCGAACCAGTCAAAACGTTTGGCAGAAGCAAGACGGATACCGCTGATCGCGAAAGCGAAGGTCCCGATATAGTCGATAATGGTAGTGAAATCTATATGCATAATCCTATTTTTGAGGGGACAAAAATAGTAATAATGTATGTCGATTGCTCTCGTTATAAGATGTTTTACAACAGGATACTACATCCAATCTTCGCTTTTTACTTCTCCTTCCACGGAAAGGATAATTCGTTTGACCGGGATGTTGCGTGAGGCTTGTTCTCTTGCCTTCAATGCCATTTGGAATAGTCCGCCGCAACAGGGAACTTCCATGATTACCACCGTTAACGTGTTGATATTGGCATCGTCAATCATACTGCGAAGTTTATCCACGTAGGAGTTCGTGTTGTGGTCGAGTTTCGGGCAGGCGATTGCCAGAATCTTGCCTTTCAGGAAACGTTCGTGAAAGTTTCCGGCGGCGAATGCCGAACAGTCGGAAGCAAGGAGTACATCCGCGTTTTGGAAATACCCGGCTTGCGGGTTAAGCAGATGTAATTGAACGGGCCATTGTCGGAGTTCCGAATTTCCGGCACAAGCGACCGGGGCGGCTTTCGTGACAGGTTTCAGTTCTCTTGCCATGGAGCCGGGACACCCGCATCCCAGTTTTTGGGCGGGATGTAATTCTTGCAGGTTCACGGGAATGTTATGGCGTTTCAGGTATTCCATTCCCTGTTTTAATAATTCTGTTTCTCCATGTTCTTTCAAATGGTGTAAATGAGCTAGTATCACGTGTTGCCCTTTAGGAGCGATACGCTCCATGACAGCCTCTTCACTATAAGGTTCCGCTTCTCTCTCTTCCAGTTCAATAGCGCCGACGGGACATTCCCCGATACACGCACCTAGCCCGTCGCAATACAAATCGCTGATCATGACGGCTTTCCCGTCTATTAACTGTAACGCTCCCTCGTGACAACCTTGTACGCATAAACCGCAACCGTTACACTTTTCCTCGTCTATCTTGATTATTGTTCGTTTCATCTTGTAGTTGTTTTTGATTTCTGATACAAAGATAAGGCACGAGGGAGAGATATTTTGTAATGATTATTACAATAGGGGAATAAATGTTTTCTTTATTCGTTCAAGTCCTTCTTTTACCGTGGCAAGAGGACAGCCGATGTTCATGCGGAAGAATCCTCTGCCTTCTTCGCCGAAATCGGTTCCGCTATTGAGCCCTATTTTTGCTTCCTTGAGTAATTTTTCCCGCACCTGTTCGTGTGTCAATCCGGTATCCCGGAAATCCAGCCAGAGCAGGAATGAGCCTTCCGGGGGAATCATTTTTACCCGGGGAAGTTCCCGTTGCAGGAATTGGTCCGTGTAGGTAATGTTCTTTTCGAGGTAGCGGAGCATCTCGTCCAGCCATGCATCGCCATGTTTATAGGCTGCTTCCAACGTGATATGCCCGAAGATATTTCCTAAATCCAAGTGTAGGCATAATATTTCCTTTTCAAAACGGCGGCGTAGTTCGGGAGATGAAATCACGATAACGGAATTCATCATTCCGGCGATATTGAATGTTTTACTGGGAGCCATCATGGTTACCGTAATGTCGGCAATTTCGGGTGATAGGGCTGCCATTACCGTGTGCTTGTGTCCGAACAAGGCAAGGTCGGCATGTATCTCGTCGGAGAGAATGGTTACCCCGTGTTGCAGGCAAAGATTACCCACGCGGGTGAGTTCATCTTTCGTCCATACTCTGCCTACCGGGTTGTGCGAGTTGCTGATGATAAGCAGTTTCACTCCTTCTTGCAGTTTCCGCTCGAAATCTTCCCAGTCGATGCGGTAATGTCCGTCTTCTACTTTCAGCGTGCTGCACACGAGTTCCCGTTGATTGTCTTTCACCACGGCATGGAATGGCGGGTAAACAGGGGTAAAAATAAGTACTTTATCCCCTTTCCCCGTGTACACTCGCACGGCGAGGGACAATGCTGTCACGATACCCGGGCTACTTAATATCCACTCTTGTTTTACCTGCCAGCCATGGCGACGCACCGTCCAGTCAATGAAAGCCTGTTTTGCTTCATCCGTTCGGAACGTGTACCCGAAAACTCCTTTTTCACAACATTGGCGTACGGCTTCCAGAATTTCAGGTGCTGCCTGAAAATCCATATCTGCCACCCACATGGGGTGGATATCCGTAACCCCGAACACGTTTGCCAGATTATCGTATTTTGCGCAAGCCGTGTTCCGGCGATCTATTATTTGGTCAAAATTGTACATATCGTTTGTTTTTAAGTTGCTGCAAGTTACAAAACTCTTTCGTGAAATCCATATTTATCGGCTTTTGAAAGCTGGAACAATTACTTCGTGTTTGAGTAACAAGTACTTAACAATACTATGCTTCTTTTGTGATTCGGCACCAGTTCGGTGCCGAATCGGAATCTATTACCACTATTCCTGTCGTCGTCTCCATCGCCGTTTCACCCGGGCGACAACGATGGAGCTAATCACTCCGCCCACGATACTTACTACCCCGGCGAAAAAATGATCCGCCATTTGCGACAACACTGAATTTAAACTTAGCGTCGAAAACATTCCTATCATAAAATAATTCATACAATTGAAAATTGAAAGTTGAAAATGAAAGAGGATTCAGCCACACAAAAGCAAAGCCCCGTGCGGCAGGAATCACCTAATCAGAAATCATAAATCAAGAAATCAGTACGCTGTCCGATGCTCCTTTCCCGTTCTTCAGCATGGCGAAGCAATACACTTTCACCTTCGTGCTATCCCAGTCTTCCGGGAGCGCGTAACTTGTACTGCCACTCTCGCCGCGGGCTCTCAACATCACTAGCCTTGACCTGTCCCGTTCCGTTTCGTACAACACGCCGTACACCTTGTCCTCCGCGGAAGCGTACCCGTCTTCCTCTTCCTGTACCTCCTGCGTGAACTGGTACTTCTTACTCTCCTCGTCGTACGCCATTGTCACCTTCGGCGGAGTAAGTAACCCCGTTGCCACCCGCAGCCGCTCGAAGTCCACCGTTGCCACGTTCTTGTTGTCCACCAAGATCGCCTCTTGATTCGTTGCCACGAATGCGTTTGACGTCGAACCTTTCCCGATACCTGTGAATCCTTTGCGGATCACCGGTAAAAGATTCCGTCCCAGTTGCACCAATGCTTTCATCCTTGCCCGCTGTGCCAGTATCTCCGGTGTCGGGTTGTCTTTCCTCGAGAACACCTTCGCCTTCGCGATGTTCTTCCCTTTCGTGTAACACAACGTGATGTTACCAACTGATTTTCTCGCTTTACCTAACAAATAAGAATTAAATTCTGCCATAAAATAATTGAAAGTTGAAAATTGAAAATGAACTGCTCCCTCAACTTCACGAACCAAATAATATAAGGTAATTCAGCTCTCCCTCTGTTTATAGAGGGAGTACGGCGAAGCCGGGAGGGAGTTCAATCTAAAATTTAAAATCTAAAATCATAAATCATTCCCTCAGCGCGGATTCCAACGCCGGTCCCGGGTCGATTTTCCTTGTCGTGATAGCCGAATGTCCCACCACGTCTTTGATCGGGTAATATTCTTCCAGCACTTCGCATACCTTCATCAATGCTTGTACCTGTACCCTCGTGTAACGATGCCAGTAAGTTAATTTCCCGTTCGAGTCATGGGTGTAAACCTCCTCCGGCGGAACGCTCCGTCCACACTCGGCAATAAACAACCCTTCACGTAACCGCAATAAGCCGAGATTATCCAGTTCGATCCCTATGGAATAACGATTCAGTCCCGAACGCCCCGCGTACCAACTCCGTCCGGCATGCCACGCTTCCGTGTCAAACGGCACCAGTTGAATGATCTTTCCCTCCCGCCCGATCACCAGATGTGCTGAAGCGCTTACGTCAGGTCTTGTCAGATAAATTGCCGCCGCCTCACTACCCGCTGCCGCCGTGTAATGTAAAACAATCATATCCGGTCCTACAAGTTTACGCGTGTTCTTCGCGCACACCAGATGCCTTACCCCGTCTCCCACCAAACGGTGGTTAACAATTGAAAATGGAGAATTGAAAATTGAAAATGAACTCATAAATCGTAAATCATAAATCAAAAATTAGAAGCGTTTTTTTCCCGTGAAGGCTTGCACGATTTTTTCCCCGCTTCTTCCCACCACGTAGCCGCCTAACCCGATTTCCAGCAAATCCCAAAAGCGGGAGGTGTCGGCGAGCATGGGCAGGCTCGTGAATGTCCCCGCGAGAACAATCAAGGCGAATGTCAACATCACCAACGGACGCCACGATCGTTGTAACCATGTACCCCGGGCTTCTTCTGTCAGCACTGCCGCACGGGCTTCCATTACCCGCTTTTCCCACTCGATAAAGATTCGCAGCAAATCCGTTTCCAATTGCTTCTTCTCCCTCGCCGGGAGCGTCAGTCGGTCGATCACCCCGCCGACCGCACTGACAACGCCCTTTACTCTTTCCACCATCTCAATCCCGTGACAATACTATTCTTGATCTCTGCCTCGAAGTAAAACTTCTTGTTCCCCACTCTCCGCACGGGAATAGCGAACAACTTCTCGTAACGGCGCAAGGTGTGGGCGGAGATATTCATTGCCTTGCAAACTTCCGCCGCGGTCATCAATCTGTGCGATACGTTTGCCGCCGTTTCTATCGCTAACCTTACCTCCTGCCGGTATTCTTTCAGTTGCCGCAGTAATAACAGGGTTATTTCTTCTCCTTTTTCGATGTTGTTAATCACTCTCTTCATGTTAATTGAAAATTAAAAGTTGAAAATTGAAAATGTAAATCACTGAATCAATAAAATCATAAATCTTAAATCATAAATCTTAAATTCGAATGTATTGGCTCGCCGAATACGCCTTCCCCTCCTTTTCCTTGAAAAAGTTGTATAAATGGGCTGCCGTACCTTGTTTCCGTGTCAGGCGGAATATTGCCTTCCCGCCCCCTCGCGTTGCGCTGTCCGTATCGATAAACACGGGCGAGAAAGAGCGATTCGCGTACAGTACGACTACCACCAAGCCGTCATTCTCCCGTGCCGAGGGCACATCCATACCCTTCTCCCATGTCAGTGTCACCGTGTCGTCGTCTGCGACCGTGGCTTTCAGGTGGTTCGCTTTTTGCAACAGCCCCACGGACAATTGCAGGCGGGAGAAATCCCCGATCTTGCCGTCCGACCGGAACACCGTCATGTTCAGTTTCATGAATGCATTGTAACCGTTTATCCCGGAGCCTCCCGCCGCCACTTTCCATGCCTCTTGTAATATAGTCCCCTTCAGGTGTTGATAAAAACGTACTGCCACTCTCAGGCAGGAACGATTTGCCCGCTGTTTCACCGTGTCCGCGTCAATATAATTTGACGCCGTACTTCTCACCCGGGTTTCGTTGCCTACCCGGTAAAATACCGTGTTTCCAACTTTCCCTCGAATAGATTCTTCCGTTTTTGCCATTCTTCGTCCTTTTTAATTCATTACTACTATTTTTCTTTCCCCTCCGTCCTTTTCTCCCATTGTCCGGGACAAAGATATTGCCTGCTACTACCGTGTTGCAACTCTAATTTAAAAACGACGTTATCTTTTTAAATTCGACGATTTAACGTCGAATTCCGACAAAAAACCGCTCACCCCGTAACTTCTTTCGATATCCCGGGGAAGAAATCGGGTAGAAAAAAATCATTCCCGCGGCACTCCCGGGTCAAAGACCTTTCGCCTACGCCCCCGAACGTCTTTGAAACGTCTTTGTATCGAAGGTGAAACGTCTTTGATCCCTTATTACACCCTTATTTCATCGAATGCACTTCGGTTCTACACCGGGTATTGTTCCCGGGATTCTGAATATAGTGAAGGGTAAACTTTTCCACGGAATCCCGCCGATAAATATACCCGCGAGGTGTGGTTATTATTTTAGATTATTGATACTATGATTCTGTTTTGCGGGTTTTCCGGGAAATTTCCGAGAAATGTAACGTTCCCTGCAAACGCTTCTGGTAAGCCCTTCCGACGGGGAACCACTCGCTCCCTATTTTCACCGAATTTCCTACCAGCGTGTCGATAAAATGCCAGTTAAGGATAAAACTCTGGTGTACCCGGACGAAACTGCTCTCCGGTAACGACCGTTCGGTTATTGCCAGGCAGTAGGAAACAATTATTTGAGTTCCGTCGGTGAAGTGGAATGTACTGTAACTGCCCGATCCCTGCACGTAAAGTATATCCGCGTACAAGGCTCGCTTGCAATAGCCTTCACCCCAGATAAACACGTGTTCACCCCCGTACCGGGGTTCGTTGGATGATGTTTTTGTTCCTGTTTTTTTATTTTCCATATTATTGATTTTTATGCCTCGTGAAGAACTCACCGGCGGGCAATTTCGTTTATCATGCTTTCAATGAATAACCGTAAAAATCAATATTGCTTATCCGTATCCCGGGGCCTATCTTCTATATGCGTTTTTTTATTTTGGATAAAGTCGGGAAAATTTCCCGAGGTCGAGATTATAATGAGCTTTTCTTCTGTAAGCACGAGGGAGAGCCAAACAGGTCAGGCTCCCCCTCCACACAAACACCGACTATATAACAATTGTTGAAGACCGTTTACTTGATAATCTTTCCTTTTTTCACTTTGTAAGATGTGTTTCTCCGGGCAGAGTTGCCCCTTTCCAAGTCATTCCCAGTTGATAAATATAATTCACCTGTGTACCATGTTGCTTCTATCGGGTTTCCGTTGTTCCCGGGAAAAATGACATCAAGAGGGAGCGGCTGTCTGGATTTCGCTCCCCGGATCGAGATGAGGTAGAGTTTGCCATCCCGGATTTCCCAGTTAGCGGTATATCCCCGTAAACAAGAGGGAATGAACTCATCCCGCAAACGGGAACGTATTCGGGCATAAAGGTTCATATCATATTGGAGAGGGGTATTTTTTAACTTGTAGGTTTTCCCGTTCGCGGAAAGCGTGTCGATGAATGCCCAGTTGTCAAAAGAATTAGAACAGACATCCTTGCATCCCTTGCCTTCCCATATCCTCAATTCGCATCCCGGCATGGGATGCACTTGACCGCGGAGTTTCACGTAGTCCCATGCGGGTACAAGTAGCACACATTCTTTCAATTCTTGTATGTAGGGATTGGAAAAATCATTTTCTATCCATTGCCCGTCATCATCTCTCACTTGACTGATAGAGGATTTATCCGCTACCACGCGAATGGCAAGACCAAGGCTGTCGATGGAACCGTCAGGGCGGGGAATTACCTGTACTTTAGCAATCACGTAGTTATCTGCTAACTCGGGAAAGCGATCTCCGTTAAATAGGGTTTCTATTAAAGATACAATGTTGTCCGAAAGGGCTGTCTCCCTTCTTTCATTACGGTATGTCGTTTTAGATGCAACGCATCCATTTTCTACCCGGTATATCCATTGATCTTCGTAATCCGATCGGAATCCCATTCCTGCCTGATATATACACTCCCCACCTGCGACGTCCAACTCCCCGCTATACCACGAGGCAAAAATCTTTCCGTCTTGCAGGTAAGCATCGAATATGCCTTCTATATCCATTAAAACGGTTTTATGATTATCAGAACGTACGGTACTGTAACAATCCACGATTCTATCCAGAAATAACGAGTCATTCTGTAACCGCCACCATGCCACGTAAGGTGGCATATCCCGGATATAGTCACCCTCGGGTATGCGTTCATATACTTTGTCATGCAGGATTTGTTTTGCTTTTAAGGGGTTGGAGTACATTTCAAAAGAGTCTTGCCCGATAATCACTATGCTTTGTCCCGAAACTTCTATCGGGACGGTGATGCTGAAGCAAGCTAGAAATACAAATAAAATGATTTTAGATTCTTTCATGATTTCATAAATTGAAGTTAGCGATGATTTTACTCCCACCCATTCCAATGAAGGGGATAACGATATTCCATATCTCCTAAATAGGTCCATGAGGTTTTTTGGTCTACAATTTGTTTACGGTATATTACGATCCAGAACGTTTGTTCTGGAGGGGTTGACATGCGAGATTTTGTATAACCATGGAAGTCGTTAATTGAATTGTAGAAAACATAATCTTTGCTTATTTTTTTGTAAATTTGTGCGGAAAAATCTCCTGTTGACTCAATATAAATCTCGATGTAGTTATCTAATTTATAATGTGTTAGAATTACATAAGTGGGCATGTTATTCCACCATAATCTTTTACCTATAAAATCATTTGAAGGAAAATCCGGCATGGGATCTTCCCAAAGTCCCGTAAAAATAAGCGTAGTTTTCGTATATAATGGACCAAAATATTTTATTTTCCAATTCCACAATACGTCGTTTCCGAATCCCCATTTGAATGTTGCAGAACTTGCGTTTCCTCCTATATATGCCGTGAGTTTTTTAAATTCCTCTTTCAATTCAAAAGAGCCTCCTCCATTTGATTTAGAAACTCCGATTTTAGATGGTCCTTTGAAATTTGCATGTTCTTCTGGTATGATTCCGTCATAACGACCTGTAAATTCCTGCCTCCATAGTGGAGTTGCGTGATTGTAAGTTGCCCTTGATAACGGTTCTTCCTTGTCCTCAATATATTTGTAAAGTTCTTCGTTTCGAGTAAATGGTTCCCCGTTGTAAAATACAATTGCACCGGCCTCTAAATATCTTTCAAACTTTTGGTTCTCGTTTTGTAAATACTCGAGGAAATAGTTGTATTTCTTTTTAGGAATTCCTTGTTCCAAGGCTGAATTCAAATCTAGTATACAAGAGAGTTTACCTTCATTAAATTTTACGTTTTCAAGTAAAATATGATCATTGGGAGAGAGTTCTTCTTGTGTACAACAAGAATAGTCAATGTAGCCAATCTCTGGTTCCGAGACTTCAGGAATACTAGAACAGCTTATTAATAAACAGAGCCAAATAAGTAGATTCGATTCTTTCATAATTCATAAATTGTTGGTTGATAATGAATTTATGGCATCATCATTCTATAATGATAACGTTCCAAATACCATGTATCCATTTTGTTGGATAACACGCACTCTAGGTGTTTTACCAAATTCTAATCTGTAATGCAAAGGTACAAGCCTGTCTTTATATTTTGCCAACACATAAGGGTCATACTCGTCGTATTTTATTTTATACCAAAAGCTGACAATTATACGACCTCGTCGGGTTTCTGTTTGTTTGTAGTCCAAAATTCCATACTTAACGCTTCGCATGTGTTGTATATAATTTTTAGGTGGGAACGAACCCGGAAAAGGATTATCATATATCATGCAAGAGATTATAGAATCTCCGCACACTTGAAAATACTCCGGGATATACAAGTTTGTACCCTCTTCCCCGGTAAAAGCCTGAGGTGTTAAATCAATTCTATATTTCCGGCTATCTATTTTTGCACGGACAGCTTCTTCAAGTTCCTTTTTCGACAAGTTTTCATGTAACGATGCACATGACGATAAGCAGATCAATGTACTTATTACCAAAAATAGTAGTAGTAGTTTCATAATATTGGGAATTAGGTATTATTCATTGATAATTCATATCTATTTGGTGAATAGTTGTTTTTATTATTCCATAGGCAATAAATTTAATTAGTTAAACATTACTTTAGTGTACAAAATGAGCAAATTGAATTTTGTTTATTAACTATTCATTTTCAATATACTCTACTTTGTTTACTTGTTGTTCAATACGCTCGATACTCCTGAAGCTATGTATATTAATATATACTAATATAGCCAGCACTGTCAATATTATGGATATTATTAAAAAAACGACCTTTCTTTTGATTAATGCATTAAGGATGAAAATTATACCTATAAGCATCAGTATCGTTGTAATAAAATGTGATGGACTGAGAACAATTAATAAAGCACCCGCCAAAAAGACAACACTACCAAAAATTAATTTAAATTTCTTGTTCATAATCTTGATTTTTAGAGGTTGTTTAGAGTTATAAAACAGTGATTTAATATATTGCTTGTCATTGTGTCGGTTGAATACTATTTATCCAACCAATACAATGACAAGTATATACTCTAGTACTAATCCTTCTTCTTTTTCAGCATTTCCTCAATCTTTTTCTCGAGTTCTCTGCCGCGGAGGTTTTTAGCCACGATGCGGTTTTCCTCGTCGAGGATAAAGGTGCAGGGGATGCCTTTCACGCAGTATTCGGCGGCGATTTCGGAATGTTGTCCTTTTAGGTCGGACACGTTTTTCCAATTACAGCCGTCCTGACCAATTGCGGCTAACCAAGCGTGTTTGTTATCATCAATTGAAACACTGATGATTTCCAGTCCTTTCGGGCGGAAGCGTTTGTAGATTTTTATCAGGTTCACATTCTCCCGTCGGCAGGGACCGCACCAAGATGCCCAGAAGTCGATGACTTTTACTTTTGCCTTTGTTTCGTACAAAGAAAGTACGCCGCCATCGGATAGCGGGGCACTGAAATTGGGCGCAACAGCTCCTATCGCTATTTTTTGGATCTTTGCCAGTTCGGTAGCGATTTGTTTGCCGTAAATGGTTGCTTTTGCCTTTTCTCCCAGTATATCGTAGCGTTCTGCCAGTTTCGTTTCGTCAAGAGTTTGAGGCAATTTGGCTGCCACGACGTAGGCTGCCACGTACGTGTCGTTGTATTTTTTTAGTAATGCCAATTCTTCTGCCTCTACTTGTGTGATTATTTTTTTGAAATCCTGTTGCAGTTTTTGTGCTTGTGCTGGATTTGACCGGGCTTGTGCTTGCAGCTGTTGTTCGCTTTGTGCCAGATACTTGTCCAGATCGTTGAATTCTTTCCATATATTCTGGGCTTCACCGCTACTTTCCACGAGCAGTTCGTTGGTGCCCATGGTAATCGTGTAAACTGCGTTCTCCAACATCATGGCTGCCAATATAGTGTTTTTCTTGACCGGCATCAAGTAGACCAATGTCGTTTCCGGCATCCGGCCTGTAAACTCGAAAGCTCCGTTCGTGATCACGGCCTCGCCGATATCGATCATTCCGTTTTCCGTGTTGGCAACCAACAGTAATTTTCCGTTGACGGAGTTGTCTAACCGTCCCTCGATTTTGTAACTATCTCCTTGTGCCACGGATAACATGACACAACTGAATAACATGCATACGGTAAATAAAAACTTTTTCATCTTCTCGTTCGTTTTTAAAAGTCTCCCGTGTTGATTCGGATTGATTTTCACGGGAGATTTTTAGTTAAAAGGATAACTTGATTATTCTTGTTCCCGTTGTCTCGGGACTTTTAGTGCCGGTTCTTTTGCCGTTTTCGGGCTTGCCTTGTCGATTACCAAGCCGTCCACGATCATTCCGGCAGGATAGATCATAGAAGCGGGATAGTAATCCGGCAGGTAATTCATTACTTCTTCTTTTGACGATATTGCCGTGATTTTCTGCAATTTTGTCAAGTCGGGCATGCGGAATCCGGTGGTACGGACACGGGTTTCTTTTCCATCCTTGAGATCAACGCGGTAGACCACGAGTGCCGATCCGGCAATTCCTCTCACGATGTAGGCACACGATTGTCCGGCTTCTTTTGCCGCTTTGATCAGTATCTTCTTCATTTTTTCGTGGGAAGTGCCTTTCTCCACCTGCACGTGAATTGTTCCGGTTCCCGTTGTAACAGTCGGGCTTTGCGGTAATAGTATAAAGCGGGAACTGCCTGTTGTTTCCGGGGCTTTCTGTGTCGGGATGCGTCCGTTCAGCATCTTTTTGAACACTCCTTTCTCGACCAGAGTCATTTCTGTTTCCGGGGTAACACCGTCCCCGTCTATCTCGTAATGCCCGTACAACGGTGTACCGTTGTATTCTTTCATTGCCGTGTAATTTTTGACCGTCAGACGACCATCCATGATCTTGCTGCCGAATTGGTCTTCCAGTCCTCCCCGGGACGGACCGAGTGAACGGGCGGCGATCAATCCGCCGCGGTACAAGAGGTTGTTTGCCAGAATCGTTGCCACGGCTCCTCCCTCGAACATGATCGGTCCGTTGTAGTACTCTGCCACCGGGGGCGCAGCTTTCAATTGCATCAATCCTTCGGCAAAGGCTCTCACCCGTTTTTTTAACTCCTCGACGGAGGGGAGTTCTGCCGGACTCAGTAACGAGAGCGAGAAAGAATCTCCCACGGTTGAACCGTCGTCAGCACGGGCCTCTGCGGAAACCGACACGGTCACGTGCCCGCCGGGTTCTTTTAATTGCACACCTTCCGTGGTCAGCCGATAGAGGTCTATTTCAGTCCCGCTAATTGCCACGCTGGAGTTATAAATATCCTTGTACTCTTTGAATACAGCCGAGGCTTCGGTTACAAGCTGTTCCAAGGCGGCTTGATTGATCTCGAATTTTGTTTCCCGTTCCCGTACGTGGGTAACTGCGGGTAATTGTTGCATTTCCGCCAAGGCAGATTCCTCGGGTGATCGGGGATTTTGTTGCAAGTAATTCGCTTTCTGTGCCATCATTCCCAGCGAGTATTTGTACATCATATCCGATGCTTCCCAGAATCCGCGGCGAATGATGTCGTAATCCACTTCCGAGGGTAATTGTGCGGGAGCGATTTGTTCCGAATATTGTACATCGCTGTTATGTTGGTAATCCCCGAGCATCACTTGCGTACCTCCGTTCATTTGCCACGGTGAAACATTCGAGAACATGATGCCTCCTAATGAACCGGCTACCGAGAAGCGACGGTAACGTGCCACTGTGTACGAGATATAGTAAGGTTTCGGTCCGTTTGGTAAAATCAGTGCCGCGTTATTGCGCTCCAGCTCGGAACGCATTGCCGCGAAAATCGTTTCGTCCGTGTTACCGGTAACTTTATTTTCCGGTTTCGGTGAAGGTAAAACCGGGGCTATATCACGTGCTTGTGCCCGGCGTTGTGTTTCTATCTGGCTCACGAATATCGTGGGTGAGGTTGCCGTCACGGGTACCCAGCCTGACTCTGCCCCGCAAACGCCCGTGAACACGCTCGGTTTGTTGCCGGCAGCTGTGATGTTCGAGAACATTGACAGGGGAGTCCCGATCATATCCACGCCACGCACCAGTTGATCCGGGCGACCGTCCACGAATACCCTGTACACTTCCAAGGGAGTCACGTTGAACGAGTTCAGGCTTCCTCCCTCACCCGTGTACGTGAAACCACTTGTTACGGTGCGGAAATAATAACCGTATTCTTTTCCTTGCTTTTGGGCTTCTTCCACTAGCATGGCACGCAATTCGTCTTCCGTGTAGGGACGATTGGTTTCGATGATTAAATTAGATTGTCTGGAAACAGGATCGCCTCCCCCGGAGGTACGCCCGTGACCGTTGCTCACCGGAAAACCGTCTAACGGTACCCGGCTCATGAGGAATTCTTTCAGCACACCGTTCACCACGTTATCCACCCGGCGAGCTTTCACGCCTTCATCATCGTACACGTAATGACCGTACAAATCCGTGTCGGCATAACGCTTTTGTAAGGGGTCACAATACACTTGAAACTCAGCGGGCAATACCTGTTCTCCAACCATTTTTTTGAAGGTCTGACCGCCCGATTTCAAACGGTGACCTTCCAGACGGTGACCGAAAATCTCGTGAAAGAACACGCCGCTCGCGGGTCCCGAGAGAATGGCAGGTCCCGTGTACGGGTCGGCTACCGGTGCGTCACGCAGTGCCAGCAAGCGTTTGATCATATCTTGTGCATCTGCGACCATCCGGTTGTTATCCGGCAACTCGTCCGGCGTGTAGGCAAAATAATCCATGTTCAATGGTAACTCCATCCCATCAGCTGCTTTCAGTGATGCCATTAACATTACCCGAGTGGATACCCGGTTCTGCACGACCACGCTTCCTTCGCTGTTCACGAAATAGGTGCGTAATACTTGAAAACTAAAGCTGGCTGATCCTTGACGCAATTCGGGACAAGTCTTGAACACGGCGGAAACCTCGTCCATTCGTTGTTCCCAAGCCCGTTTAATATCCATTTTTTGTCTTCCGGCAGCCACGGGAGCTTCGTAGTAATGTTCCACGGGCGCTTCAGAGAAACACGGTGCTTTGTCTTCGTCCTCTACGCTTACCGTGGTGCGAGTCTTTGCCTGATCATACATGGTACGGGCATACTCGTAACGTTGCAGAGTTTCCCGCCAGATCGCTTCCCGGATGGCATCCGAAGCATTATCATCCAAGGGTAAAATTACGCCCTGTGCTCCTTGTGCGTTAGGTCCGGCAAATCCTCCCTGCATATTATACTTGAAATTGTCCAGTTCCGGGCTTCCCAAACGGATTTGCGGTACTAGAGTGCGTGTGCGGTTTGCGTTGGCGGTAGTTACAGCCCCGAACGAGCTTACCACCGTTATGGTGTAGTCGTCCATCGCCCGCATGTTCATGTAATAGGGGATATTTTCCTGTTTCTTTAACTCCTCCATGCTGTATTTCAATTCCTGCTTCATCAGTTGCAAGAGTTTATCCTCTTGCTCCTGACTGAATACACCGGAGAAGCTCAATAGTAGAATCCCGCTAAAAAAGAGTCTGGTTAAATGACTTATTTTTAACATACTTTTTGGTTGTGTTTGAATAACGACCGCCGGAGCGGTCGTTATTATGATATCTTATTTATAAATAAGAATGTCTCCTAAATTAACTTTACAACTTCCTTGGCTGTCAGCTTTATCGCGTAAATTGAACTTGATATAGCGTACTTGGCGTGTTCCCTCGTGAACAGGCATCAATGTAACCTCACCGGAAGCCTCTCCTAGGTCGTTGGCTTCAAAGAATGTCAGATTTTCCCATATTGCCCCGTCAATAGAAGTTTGTATGGAAATAACCGAAGGAACAAAATTAGAGGTAGCCGTGCTCCATGCATAATACATGGGTTGTGTCACTTTAACCCCGCGAATTTCGGTCAGTTCTTTAAATTCCATCAGCATTTCATAATTGCGCAATGAGTTGGTGGCGGTCGTTACCCATACAGTTTGAGGATTGTCGTCCAAAAGATTATCCAATTCAGCGTAAAGATCTGTCGGGATACAGGAGATTATATTTCCATCATTGAATGGCTTGAAGGCTTCTTTGTCAATAATATCCAGTTCGGGTAATTGGGGATATCCTTTGTATGTCATATATGGGAGGTCGTCCCCGCCGAAGTAGTGTGCTAGAAAACCCTCGTGTCCGTAATATTCAATCTCTAATCCTAACAATTCGTTGGCTTTATCCAATACTTGTATACTTTTTTCCATAGATCCCATTAATTGGCTTTGGCTTTGTTCCGAATTGGCGTCTTGTTTGAAATAACGATTTTTGCCTAACACAAGTTTTTTTAAGTTCGGACAATAGAGTATATCTTCAAAAGTTTCTATGTTGTAATCGATTTCCAATTCTTCGACTTCATTAATAAATTTCTCGAACTGTTCCTCGTTTTCTTTTGTGTCTATCGAGTAGCCGTAGCGTCGTTGAATGGCATACGCGAACCCTGCACTAAAGGTTTTTTTATGGTTTAGAACAATTGGCTCGAATTCTATTATATCCGGGCAATCCTCTACTTTCCCTTTCCGTAAAACGTAAATCGAATCCGCGGGATCTGTGCTCACGTCCATGATTGAGATGAGAGAGCCATAACTTGTTTTTTTGTCAAAACCGTATTCTTTGATTTCCTTTTGCGTATTCTTGTATCGAATTATTATTGTATCGATATTCTCGTTCCACTGATCGGAAAAGAAAACGATACTATTATCCAGAAAGTAAGTTTTTAAGACCCCTCTCGAGAACGCGAGCATTACTTCGTGATCTCGTGTATAGGGACGGGCGTAAGTTGTTTCTTTCAAAGATTCGTTTCCTTCTTTGTCTACCGCACAGATATCAAAACGGTAATTCCCGTCTATCAAATTCTTCAGTTCGAAAGAAGTGGTTTCTTTAGGAAGCGAAACCGAATCTTTGCGGTCTTCACACGACCACACTATTTTGATATTTTCTATAGTTGCATCCGTACCGTTTACCCACTCTACTACTAATCGTTCCCATCCGGGTATGGCATGAACATCTGTACATTTTGCCACGTAGTGGATATTTCCGTCCCCGGAATAATCACTGTACGTGTCTTCCAGACTTTCGCTGCATCCGACAAACAATGCCGCCGCTGCAAATAAGTTTAATATGTATTTTCTTTTTCTCATGGTTTAATTCTTTTTCACGAAAATTTCCAATTCATGTAACGTAAAATAAGCGTTCCTATTTGTATTGGTTGAGGATAGCCTTGTTCTGAATGTATCATGTACCATTATCTTCAAGTAACGGTAAGTGTTGTTCAGGGCTGGGAATGAAATATCCACATAGTAGGGATCCATTTTGTCAAGTTCATCTACAGTTTTTGGAGCATACATTAGTTCTAATGATTTATACGTCCATTTGTCTTTTTCAGTCGAGGCGTAGGGATCTTGGTTTAAACGTCCTAAATATTCCCATCCGGCGTCCTCCGGATCAGAGGAATTTTTATTACCGTAGACGGTTACTTGGCAGGGCAGTTTATCCTCGTAACAACCGTTCCAAGATGTTCCCAATTCTGCGTTAGGTCCTGCCGGTACGTTGGCATGCATGGGGCATAGGGCATACATACGAATCCATGCCGGTGTTTTTTGCTCTCTCAGGTCGAGTATAATGGGTTTGTCAAGAGCGTTAGGTCCTGCCAGATAAGAGGCAAATATTTCCGTGGACGGTTGTGTTATCGGATTTTGATGAGTGGAGGCAAGGAAGCGTTCTCTTCCTCTTAGTTCACCGTCAAACAAGTATTGCACGCCTGTTTTTGCTTTTGAATTTTCTACACTGGTGGGACCACTTATGAAATCCGATGCCGTCATAGTCCATTGTTCCGATAGGAAAGCGTCAATATCCGGATATACTTCCTGTCTTACCCGAAAACCTTGGAAATCCTCTGTACGAATGATAATTGTGTTTTTCGGTCTTTCTTGTTGCACTTTGAAAACTAAGGTGTCCCCACCCCGGCTGATTGGGAAGCTATTTACAAGAATAGTATCCGGTTCGTTAGTTAAAGGATTGGTACCAAGATAAAAAACGTGGGCCATTCCGGTTACGACCGAAGGGCTTTTGTAGATGACCTGAAAACCGCTCCATGCAGAAGCTACTTGTATATCGTTGAAAAAAGCCCAAGGTGCACTGTCTAGTGTTTTGAATTGATATTCACGGGATTCGGACTCCTCGTAGCTTCTATTCACGAAAGAAATATTGGCGGTAACCTCATGTGCTTGCGTGAAACCGTCCAGTAGCAGTGAATCACCACTGTAACCGCAGGTTTTCAATACCTTTTGTCCTTGAGAGTTCGTGTAGCGAACATTCATAGCAAAAATATCCCTATTGTCAGGTAGAGTGTAATGCATCATTGCTCCTCCTGCCACGGGAGTAAACTTGACTTCCAGACCTTCCGGCGATACATTAAAGAGTTTATCGTCGTCATTACAGGAATAAAGGCTGAATATCAGTAATAATAACCATATTGAATTTTTCATGATTCTATTTTTTAAGTAATAAATCTACAATCTAAAATTCATTTACCATCCCGGATTTTGAACCATTCCCGAGATTAATATTTCTTCAGCGTTGAGTGGATCAAAGTAATCTCGCGGAGCCACGAATTTATTCTTACTCCACACCACGATAGGTCCCTCTTCGTTGTTATAAAATGTTTGGGCTGATGTACCGAGGATGTTCCAACCATATTGTTTTTCGTTCATAACTTGTTGGGCTTTTAACCATCGACGTATGTTCCAATACCGGTGTCCCTCGAAAGCGAATTCGATATTATATTCCTGATGAATAATATCCCGCATCCCTACTTTTGAATCTACCTTTGCGGGGTTGTTGGAATAGGTGCGCCATGCTTCCCGTACCGGTAATATGCCTGCCCGCTCCCGTACTTTATCCAGTGGGTCGTACACGCGGTTGTCCGGTTGCTCCAAATACTCGTTCCAGGCTTCGGCTTGCATCAAATAAACTTCTGCAAGACGAATAATGGGTGCCGATTCGTTTTGAAGTCCGCCTGCGTAATTTTGGGTGGCAAGCCATGAGAAAAGATGTTTTTTCAACCAGTAACCATTGATATTTTGCCAGTCATTACTAACAAGAAAGTCTGCTTGAGTACCCCAAGGTTCTTCGTCTTTGTGAGCCTCAACAAGTAAGTTAAAGTCTACATTCCCCGTGTTTGTACCGCGTTGCCAATACATCCGGTCGCCCGCGATGCAGGCATAAAAACGAGGTTCTCTTGCCAAATGAAGATTTACTATTGTACTATTCAATGCAACAACATCCTCGTAAGCCCTGCTGCTTTCGAATCCTAATTTGTAACGGTTACTGTAATTCCAAGTCATATCGGATTCGATAGGTAGCCCGTTCACGGTATAATACATCTCGACCATCTTCATCGAGGGGGAGAGGCAACCCATTGCGGATGACTCGTAATTTACCGGATCGCCTATTAATCGAGGTAAAATATACATATAGAATTGATCCGGGTATTTCCACTCCAGTAAAAATTCTTGGTTATTAAAACGGGAATACACGCTGGCTTCAATGTCGGACATTGTGTTTAACAGTTTTGTTTTTTTGGAAGTCTGTCCCGAGTACAAACTTTTCCCTCCTTCGGCACAAATTTCGGCAGCTTTGTCTGCAGCTTCTGCTGCCAGTAGCCATTTATTCCGGTCGTAAGTTGCACTAAAAAGCGGTTCTCCATTTTTGTTTTTGAAATCAGAATAGAATGCATTCCCGTTAAACAGCGGGGAAGCGGCATAAAGCAATACTTTGGCTTTTAAGGCGTATAATGCTTCAAGACAGAACGTGTGCCCGTAGACTTCTGACCGTTGATTATACGTGGGGATATGGTCTTTCGCTTCGTCCAATAGTCTGATAACTTCTTTAAAACAAGTATCCACGGGTTGGCGAGGTAATTGATAGTGTTTCACGTCCAAATCCACCGGCATATTTTGGGGAACCAGACAGATAGGACCGTAGTGGCGTATCAATTCGAAATAGATAAAAGCTTTTAACACTTTTGTATCTGCCCGCCACCATTCACGATCCTCTTCACTGATGTTGTATGTTTTATCGATGTTTTCAAGAAGAATATTACACCTGCGGATAACAATGTACATTTGGTTCCATATTGTACCGTAAGTGTCTTGTGACATTTGTTGACCATTGGCTACTTTCAAGCCGTCGAGAGCAAGATATGAAGCTGCATTGTATAAAGCTTGACAGGTAACGAATTCATCGGCTCCCGTGTAGGCATTGTTGGTTTTGAAACTTGCAAATAAGATGTTTAAGTCACTATAAAGTGCTTTCCACCACTGTTCTACCTTCGTTTTCTGTTCAAAGATAGACTCTATGGTTTCGATGTCTTTCTCGGGTACCATATCCAAGTAATTGCACCCGGAAAGTAGGAGAATAGTACATAATATTGATAATAAATATTTTTTCATCATCACGTGTATTTAAATTAGAAACTAATATTCAATCCGACCGACCAAGTACGCTGTATCGGATAATTAAAACCGTTTTCTCCTAATTCCACGTCCCAAACTTTAAAGTTCGAGATCAAGAAGGGATTGTTAACACGGGTGTAAAATTTGATACTTTGCATCTTTAGTTTGGTTAATAAGTTTTGCGGTAAATTATAAGCCAATTCGATAGAGGTACAACGCAAGAAACTGCATTCTCGCATGAAATAAGTGGATCTACGTTGCTCGGCACCGGTTCCCGAATTTTCCTGCGGATTGTGAATCTCTATGGATTGAGTGGAAAGACGCGGCCAGAAAGGACGTGCTTTCATGTTATTTTCGCTCCAGTGGTCGTCGTAAATAGCTTTCAACATAGCCCTGTTCTCTACGAATGGACTGATCGCCATCGGGTTCATAAAGAACGCTCGTTTGCCTGAACCTTGGAAAGAGAAACTGAACTCGAAATTTTTGAAGTTAAAGAAGCCGCTGAAACCGTAAATGACACGGGGTGTCGTCGGGAAACCGATATAGGTGGCGTCATTCACGTCAATTACTCCATCGTTATTCAAATCCCGATAACGGATATCTCCCGGCATTACATCGCCGCCTTGGTGCGGAGAGTTGTCGATTTCTGCTTGATCGCGGAACAGACCTTCAGCAATGTAACCTATTTGCTGGGATAATTCCTGTCCTTTTTTACGTTGCCATTCCGGTTTGTCGGTAGCTTCTTCTATATCTTTGTAAATGGCTTTACTGTAAGTGAATGTCCCGTTCAAAATCATCCAGAAGTCCGGAGTGAAGGCGTGTTGAATCTTGCCGGAAAGATCTATACCCCGGGAGCGTGCGTTACCCACGTTACCGATCTGTAGTTTTTCCAACCCCGTTGTCGCGGGCATGGTGTAACGGTAGTCGAGAATATTGTGGCGTATTTCTTGGTAGAAATCGGCATTGATCTCTACGATACCTCCGAACAATTTGGTTTCTATACCAAGATTCATTTGTTCGGCGATTTCCCACGTGATTTTATCGTTGGGATAAGATGATATTTCATAGGTTTGTAGATTGTTTCCGTTGGGTGAAGGATCTGCCGCTTGCGTAGGTGTTAGCAATGGCAAATGAGTGAAATGCGGCTCGTTGATTACTCCGTCATTTCCTACTTTACCCCAAGAGAATCGAAATTTCAGGAAAGAGAGCCAGTGAGCCGTGTGGTTGGCTAGAAAACTCTCTTTAGAGGCAATCCATGCCACTCCTGCTGCCGGAAAGAACCCGAATCGGTGTTTATCGGCGAAACGCTCGGAACCGTTGTAGCCGAAACTGGCTTCCGCGAAGTATTTATCCCGGAACCCGTAGGTGCCACGCATAGAGAATCCCATGTTCCGGCGGGGAATACCATTCAGCACGGATGAGGCCGATGAGGTGGTCGTTTCTTGTGCGTTGAATACAGCTGTTAAACTGGTCTGATGTTCGCCCCAAGCTGCCACGTGTAGTCCCCGTACCTCGTAACTCATTTGGGTGTTTTCAGAACTACCTGTATTCTTTCGATCTTGCGTGTCCACTTGCAATGTTCTGGATGCCTCATCCGGGTTTATTGCAGTTAACGTGTGTACACCGGTTTCAAAATCATAGTTTTTTAATATGTAACGGTAAGGTTCGGTCTTGTAACCGGTGGAATAGTATCCCGTGTAGTTTACCGAGACGGATGCTCGTAGTTCCAATCCCTTGAGGATGGGGGATAAGTTATGAATGTACTCTGCTCGTGCCACGGCGGAATAACGTCGACGATCTTTATATCCCTTGTGAAGTTCCAAGTAAGGATTATTTGTTTTGTTATTTAGAGAACCGAAGCGAAGATGCGGCCATCCGTATGTTTCATCACCCGGGTACATTGCTGCAAAATCCACCGGGGAAGCGTTGAAAGCCATATAGTAAGCTTGGCTAACATCGGCTAAGGGACCGTGATACTTGTCAAGGTTTGCCGAGGAATTGATGTTCAGGCGGATACCTGCGCTCAGATCGATATTCAGGTTCGTGCGGAAAGAGAATGTATTGTTTTCGATATTACATTTGAACTGGTTCAAACGTTCTGTTTTCAACATACCCTCATCTCTGACATAATTCACTGAAGCGTAGTATTGTACTAAACGGGAACCTCCCCGGAGATTCAATCCGGCGCGATGGTTGATAGAGTAGTCATTGAACATGATATTGTACCAGTCATTGGCAGGATACACGTAAGAAGGGTAAAGGGGAGAACCGGTACGCTCGATACGGGTTACGCTGTACTGTGGCGTAGCTGACGGGTTACGTGCCAGTAATGCTTGATTGTACATCTTCATGTAGTTGATCGGATTAACCACTTCGATTTCCCTCGTTGGCATACTTGCTACCGCTTCGTACCGAACGGACGTGTAAACACTACCTTCCTGTCCTTTTTTGGTGGTTACAAGGATTACCCCGTTTGCCCCGCGAGCACCGTACATGGCAGTAGCTGATGCATCTTTCATCACGCTGAACGTTTCGATATCTTCCGGAACCATACGGGAAAGATCCAGTTTGGAAGATTCCACCCCATCGATCAAGATCAAGGGATCAATGTTGGCTTTACTTTGGAAAGAGGTGATACCCCGGATGTAGAATTTGGTATTCATTTCATCTTCCGTCAGAGCCCCGGGAAGCCCTCCGGTCTGCCAGCCGACGATACCGGCAATCTTTCCGGTAAATTGGGATGTCAAATCGCTGCTTGAAGATTTTAAGGTTCTTGCATCCACGGTGGTGATGGCTGATACCACGCTTTCCTTTTTCTGTTCACCGAAAGCCACGACAGTAACCTCTTCGATGTTTTCGGCTGTGGGATTCAGACGGACGTTTACTTTTGTTTTCCCTTTGAGTTCCACGACTTCAGTCTTGTAACCGATGTACGAGACCCGTAGAACGTCGTTTGGGCGCACGCTAATCGTGTAGCGTCCGTCTGCGTCTGTGACAACTCCTTGGGTTGTTCCTTGAATAATTACGGTAGCCCCGGGGAGGGTATTCCCCTTTTCGTCCACGATTTTTCCGGTAACGGAGATCATTTCTACTTCCGGTTTCGTTTTTTCCCGGATAGAAATCAAACTTTGTTGTACCGTGTATTCCAATCCCAGTTTGGGAAGAATCTCATCCAACAATTGTTTGACCTCTTTGTTTTCAGCTTTTGCGGAGATCTTACCTTTAGATTTTACCAATTCGCTGTTGTAGAAAAAGTCATAATCTGTTTGCTTTTTCAACTCGGCAATGATCTCGTTCAAGGTGACATCTTTCAGGTCAAGAGTTACCTTTGTCCTTTGTTGGGCTTGCGCACTCGCCGGAATGGCAGTGTACACACCTAGAAATAAGATTACGAGAAAATTTTTAAAGATTAACATCTTTCGCCATGAATTCCAACTCCTTGGTAATGCATAGTCTCGCTTTTTTTTCATAGTTTTGTGAATTAATAATTTAACATTTTATACATCCGTTTCTTGCAAGGATTCCGGTTGTATGGGTGAATAATGACAGGTTGAGGATTGATCAGGTCTTCAACCTGTATTTTTTTATTTCTTTTGAATGATGATCCGTTCGTTCGCGACAATGAATCTGATGTCACGCGTGTATTCCAGCATCTTGAACAAGGGTAAGAGATCGTCATACCGTTTTAATCGTCCGCTGAATTTTATTTCCTTTAAATTCGAATCGGCAAATTCGATATTCACGTTGTACCAACGGGTGAAGATTTGCATTAACTCTCCTAACGGCATATCTTCAAATTCATAGTAACCGTCTTTCCATGAGGTGTATTGTCGTGTATTCACGGGGAAATAGTCTGCTTTTCGGGTTTCTTTGTTGTAAGCGACTTGCATTCCCGGTTTCATGACAAAATTGTTATCGCCGCATTGTGTTTCGACCCGCCCCTCTACCAATGTCGTTTTCACCCATGCTCCTTCCGGGTAGGCATTTACGTTGAAAGCGGTTCCCAATACACGTACGGCGACCTCTCCCGTGTGCACGATAAACGGGTGGCAGGAATCGGGTGTTACTTCGAAATAGGCCTCTCCGATTAAATATACTTCTCTTGTTCCCCCGATAAATTGGTCGGGGTAGCGCAGTGAACTCCCCGCGTTGAGGTATATCTTTGTTCCGTCCGGGAGAACCAGATTATATTCCGCTCCCAACGGGACGTTCATCGTGTAGTATTCTGCTTCTCTGATTTCCGATTCGTTGGACTTGACAATCAAGGTTTGTTTGTCGGTACGCATCTCTTTATTGCTATCGGACACGATAACGGTATTTGTTTTTTGGCTGAGAAGACGTTTTTTCCCGTCGGGCATAATCAGTTCTGCCGTCGGGCGATGGAGGGATAAACCGGAAATGTAGGTTTGATTGATGTCGGCTTCTTTGCCGGGTGTATTTTCTTGTCGGAAGATAAGGAAGAAACCGACCAACAAGATGATTCCGGCAGCACAAGACGACCAATAGATGAATTGGCGTTTTCTTCTCGCTTGACGGATTCGTTTTTCTACTTTAGTAAAAGCGACGGCTTCTTTCTGGTGTTTATCCAGAATCTTTTTTTGATGTTCCAGTTTTTGAATGATCTTTTCGACCTTCTCGTTTCGGACAGTAGCGTGTTTCCATTCTTCCAACAATTGCTTTTCCTCCTTCGTAAGTGGTTCTTTGTTTAGGATTTTCGCTAATATGTCATCTATGTTTTCCTTCATAATTTGCCGTTGTTTTCTTATATATTTTCAAAACGGCAAAAAAGGGTGATATGAATTTAGAGTTTTTCTGTTAAAAGAAGTAAAATTGATAAGAAGTGTTCTTCTTGAAGGTTTTCACGCAAAAATTTGAGGGCGGTTTTCATCTGAGTTTTCACCGTGTTGATGCTTGTTCCCAATTCGTCGGCAATTTCCTGATACGATTTATCATTCAGGCAAGCCATCAAGAATACCTTCCGGCATTTATCGGGAAGACGGTCTATCGTGTTGTAAAGTAGTTCGATTTCCTCCTGATGTTCCTCCCCGGTCATATCCTCGTACGTGTCGTTTTCCTTGAAAAAGGAGGAGTGTGCGTCAAACCTCTTCTTATATTCTTTCAAAAATAAGAATGCTTGGTTTTTGACCATCTTAAAGATAAATCGGTCTAAATCACCCGTGAAAGAATGAAGTCTTTTGTTGTTCCACAAGCTGAAGAAGCAATCCTGTACGATATCCTCCGCTGCCTCAAGATCGTTTAAAATATGATAACAGTATAGTAAAAGATTGTCATAATACCTTTCAAAAAGAAGGCGGAACGCACCGCTTTCGTCTTTTGTGATTAAATCTAATATGTTATCGCGTGGATTCATTCGTTTTTTTTACTTTCACAAATGTAGTGAACTCCAAGTTTGATGCAAATTATTTGGTGGAAATTAAGTAATTTTATGCAATGTGGTCGGGATGTCAAATGATTGGCAGAAGGAGAAATGGTATGGGATTTTTGTACCCTTTCTCCCGAAATGTGACAAATTATTCGAGAAAATACCCCCGAAATGTGACAAAAAGAAATAAAAATAGCCCCCGAAATGTAACAATCGTATGGAAATTAGTATATTTGTCCTATGGTAGAAAGAATCATAATTGGGGAATTACGGGCGTGGAAAACTAAGATATCAAGGAAACCCTTGATTCTTCGTGGAGCTAGGCAAGTCGGGAAAACGACGGCAGTGAATTTATTTGCCCGAGATTTTAAACAATATATTTATTTGAATCTCGAAACGGCCCGGGATCGCAATCTGTTTATTCAATATCCCTCTATTGATACGTTAATCCAAGCTATCTTTTTCGAAAAAGAAAAACTTTTGGAGGAAAAAGATACTCTTATATTTATAGATGAGATTCAAGAAGTTCCGGAAGCGTTGAGTATGTTGCGATATTTTTATGAGCAATATCCGCAATATTGTGTTGTTGCGGCAGGTTCTTTGCTTGAATCTTTGTTTGATACAAAAATTAGTTTTCCTGTTGGGCGAGTAGAATTCAAGGTGGTCCGTCCTTTTTCGTTTCAAGAGTTTTTATTAGCCATGGATGAGGGCAATGCTTTGAAGCAATATCATAAAATCCCCATGGATACTTTTGCTCACGACAAATTGCTATCGTTATTTCACTTGTATACGCTAATCGGGGGAATGCCGGAAATAGTATTATCGTATGCTGGCAGTAAGGATATTGTTGCCTTGACTTCCGTGTTTGATTCTTTGATAGGTACTTATTTGGATGATGTTGAGAAATACACGTCAACCGCGGGGCAAACTCAAATTATGCGTCACGCTATCAGATCCGTGTTTATGGAAGCGGGGAATCGGATAAAATTCAATGGTTTTGGTAATTCTGCGTATGGTTCACGAGAAATGGGAGAGGCATTGCGGACAATCGAGAAAGCAATGTTGATTCATTTGATTTATCCCACCACACAGACCGGTGAACCTTTTATGCCGGATATGAAGAAAAGTCCCCGTCTTCAGGTACTCGACACGGGAATGTTAAATTATATGGCTCATCTTCAAAAAGAGGTTTTTGGTACCAATGATTTGAACAATGTGTATAAAGGGCATATTGCAGAACATATTGTGTGCCAAGAGTTATTGGCTCATCAGATATCATTGCTCCATAAACCTCTTTTTTGGGTAAGTGAAAAGAAAGATTCTGTGGCAGAAATAGACTTTTTAGCCTATTTAGATGGTAGAGTGATTCCGATTGAGGTGAAGTCTGGAGCAACCGGACGATTGCGTTCACTTCACTTGTTTATGGATGCTTACCGGGGTAATGTTGCCGTTCGCTTATACGCGGGTGAAATTAGAAAGGATATATTGACAACTTCAAGTGGGAAAAATTATACCTTATTAAGTTTGCCTTATTATTTGACGGGGAAAATCGGAGAATATTTGAGAGAATTTGCTTTATAAGCCGTCGTTTTTTTGATGTGTAACTTAGCCCTTAGAGAACCCGAATTCACAAAAATAAAGAGGGTAACTCTCGGTGAATTACCCTCTTCTTGTTTGTAGTGTTACTTCTTATTTTTTAGCCAAGTCAATCAAAATTTCAAGGACTTGGATAGCACTCTTCGATACCTTGGTACCGGGACCGAATACGGCGATAGCACCCGCGTCGAACAGGAATTGATAGTCTTGGTGAGGAATTACACCACCCACGTAAACGAGGATGTCTTCACGTCCCAATTTCTTCAATTCGGCGATAACGGCAGGTACAAGCGTTTTGTGTCCGGCTGCCAATGAAGATACCCCGACAACATGCACGTCGTTCTCAACGGCTTGTTTAGCGGTTTCTTCCGGGGTTTGGAACAACGGTCCCATGTCCACGTCGAACCCGAGGTCAGCGTAACCCGTTGCGACAACTTTAGCACCGCGGTCGTGTCCGTCCTGACCCATTTTGGCAATCATGATACGCGGACGACGTCCGGTCATTTCAGAGAATTGGTCTGCCAATTCTTTAGCCTTCCGGAAGTCTTCGTCTTCCTTGGCAACACTTGAATATACTCCGCTCACGGTTCTGATAACTGCTTTATAACGTCCGGCAACTTTTTCACATGCATCCGAGATTTCTCCCAAAGATGCTCTCTTCTTGGCTGCGTCAACGGCTAATTCAAGCAAGTTGCCTTCGCCTGTTTCAGCACATTTGGTGATTGCTGCCAATGCGGCGTCAACCTCTGCTTGGTTACGGTTAGCTTTCAACTCGTGCAAACGACGGATTTGTGCTTCGCGTACGGCAGTGTTGTCCACCTCGAGGATATCGATCGGGTCTTCTTTTTCCAAACGGTATTTGTTCGTACCCACGATGGTTTGTGCACCACTGTCGATACGGGCTTGCGTGCGAGCGGCAGCCTCTTCGATACGAAGTTTCGGGATACCGGACTCGATAGCTGCAGCCATACCACCCAATTTTTCTACTTCTTGGATATGTCCCCATGCTTTCTCTACCAGTTCTTGGGTCAGGCTCTCCACGTAGTAAGAACCTCCCCACGGGTCGATAGATTTACAAACGGTAGTTTCATCCTGTATATAAATCTGCGTGTTACGTGCGATACGTGCGGAGAAGTCGGTCGGAAGTGCGATAGCCTCATCCAACGCGTTGGTATGCAACGATTGCGTGTGTCCCAAAGCGGCACCCATAGCCTCGATACAAGTACGTCCCACGTTGTTGAACGGGTCTTGCTCGGTCAGTGACCAACCGGAAGTCTGGCTGTGTGTACGCAATGCCAGAGATTTCGGGTTCTTCGGGTTGAATTGTTTCACGATCTTTGCCCACAACAAACGTCCGGCTCTCATCTTGGCGATCTCCATGAAGTGGTTCATGCCGATAGCCCAGAAGAATGACAAACGGGGAGCGAAAGCGTCGATATCCATTCCGGCGTTTACCCCGGCACGCAAATATTCCAAACCGTCAGCCAAGGTGTATGCCAACTCGATATCGGCAGTAGCACCTGCTTCTTGCATGTGGTAACCGGAGATAGAGATAGAGTTGAACTTCGGCATATTCTTGGAAGTGTACTCGAAAATGTCGGCGATAATCTTCATGGAGAATTTCGGCGGGTAGATATAAGTGTTACGCACCATAAATTCTTTCAAGATATCGTTTTGGATGGTTCCTGACAATTGGTCGAGTGTTGCCCCTTGTTCCAATCCGGCAACAATGTAGAATGCCAAAATAGGAAGTACGGCACCGTTCATCGTCATGGAAACGGACATTTTATCCAATGGAATCTGGTCGAACAGGATTTTCATATCCATGATTGAATCCACAGCCACACCGGCTTTACCCACGTCACCGATTACACGCGGGTGATCGGAGTCGTATCCGCGGTGAGTAGCCAAGTCGAATGCCACGGACAAGCCTTTCTGTCCGGCAGCCAAGTTGCGGCGATAGAACGCGTTGGACTCTTCAGCGGTAGAGAATCCGGCGTATTGACGGATTGTCCACGGGCGCATCGGGTACATTCCGGAGTACGGACCGCGTAAATACGGGGGAATACCGGCAACATAGTCCAGGTGTTCCATGCCTTTTAAATCTTCGGCCGTGTACACGGGTTTTACCGGTATCAGCTCGGGTGTCAACCAATTTTTTTCTATGTGATTAGCCTTTTCCCACTCGGCAGCGGCGGTCATGGCTTTCTCTGTTGACTTGATATCTATATCTTTGAAATTTGGTTTCATCTTTCAATTTTTGATTTATAATTTACGATTTACGATTCTTGATTTTTCAATCTAAAATCTAAAATCTGAAATCTAAAATTATTTAATTCCCAATAGTTGTTGGTATGCTTTCAAGTCTTCCAGCACGTTGCATTTCACGTGAACATAGTGCTTGATACCAACCTCTTCCAATTGAGGTCTGCTCTCCGGGTTACCGGCAACCACGATGATTGCCTTGTCTTTCAACGCGGCGTAAACTTCCGGGGCAATCGTTGCGTACTCGTCGTCAGAGCTACAAATTACCACGATGTCTGCCTTATTGTCGATACATGCTTTAGCACCTTCTTCAACTGTCTTGAACCCGTTGTTGTCCATTACTTGGAATCCGGCGCAAGCGAAGAAGTTGCAAGCGAATTGAGCTCTGGCTTTACGCATAGCCAAATTTCCCATCGGCAACATGTAAACCACCGGACGGTGTCCGTTCTCTTTCGCGAACATGTCGGTTCTCAAGCGCATAGCCTCGAACGCTTGTGTTCCGCGGTAGGGTTTCAATGTTTCTACCACTGCATCCGGTGCGGTTTCGTCTTCCGGCTCTAGGATACAAGCGCAAAGTTCACGGTCAATTTTTTCGTTGAAGTTCGGGAATTGGTTCGTACCCAAGAAGTTTTCTTTCCGGTTAGCGATATCCTGATCTCTTTTCTGTGCGGTAGCTTTCACGGCTGCCTGAACAAATCCGTTCTCGATCGCTTTTACCATTCCGCCTTGTTCCTGTACTTGAAGGAATAATTTCCAAGCAGCCTCGGCAATGAATTGGGTCAATTCCTCGATGTAGTATGAACCACCTGCCGGGTCAACGATCTTGTCAAAATGAGATTCTTCTTTCAACAATAATTGTTGGTTACGAGCCACGCGTTCTCCCAATTCGGAAGGATGGCATTCGTAGATATAGTCGTACGGGTGAACCGTGAATGAGTCAACACCGCCAAGTGTTGCGGACATGGTTTCCGTTTGTGTGCGGAGCATGTTCACGTTCGGGTCGTAAACCGTCTTGTTCCATTCTGATGTTTCAGCGTGAATATTCATCTTGCACACGCAGTCACAGCAAGGATTGTAAGCCTTCACGATCTTTGCCCACAAGTAACGGGCTGCTCTCAGTTTGGCTATTTCCATGAAATATTTTGAACCGGTAGCGAAGTGGAAACGCACGCGGGGAGCGACGTCCTTCACGTCCATTCCGGCGTCAGTCAAATTGTTTAAGTATTCTACTCCGGCAGCCAGACTGAACCCGAGTTCTTGCACGATGGAAGCTCCCGAGTTATTGAACACGTATCCACCCACTTCAATGGTCTTGAAGTTTTTCAGGGCAGCGGTACTTTCGGTAGCGGCTTTTACAACGTCAAACGGTTTGGCGTCGCAGAATTTACCTTGCAAAAGGAGTTTGCTGATCGGGTCGATGTTGATTCCACCTTTAATTTTCTCCGGATCAAGACCTTTTTCGGTAACATATTCCTTGAACAGATTCAAGATAGCTACCTTGTTGCAGCAAGCCACGAAATTGATTTCGATGCATTCCAGACAAATGTCTTTTAAAAGAGCGGCCATGTCGGCTTTCGTGAAATTCTTGCAATTGGAAAGCACGAAACCGAGAGAGTCAACACCTTTGTTCAAAATATCCAACGCTTTCTTGTTTGCCTCGGCAACATCCTCTACCATGATGTCTTGGCGTACAAACCACGCGTTGTTGTCTTTTTTATTACCTCTCACGAAAGGATATTCTCCCGGGAAGCACGCTAAGTTCTTGAGGTCTTTCATATCCTCCAACCGGTACATCGGCTGCACGTTGAAACCCTCGTTTGTTCTCCAAACCAGCTTTTTATCGAAGTCAGCCCCTTTTAGGTCTGCAATGACTTTGTCCTTCCACTCCTGTGTCGTGTTGGGTGCAAATTCATTGAAAAGCTTTTCGTTTACATTCTCTGCCATAATAGATTTTTATGTATTTATTCTGTAACTGTTTGTTATTAAAAACGAAAGGCAAAATTAGGCGTTTTTGTATAAATAAAAAAGAAATTCTTCTTTATTTCTACCCCTTGATTGGATTATAAGTCTTTTTAAGAGTTGGAAGGGAGGGGTAATTTTAGATTTAATGATTTTAGATTTTAGATTGTGTCCGGTAACAAGTGCTTTTATTTAAAGAATTTTTGCAGGAATTCAGGACTTCCCCAATCTATTTTGAATTGAGTGCTTGGTAAACTACCCCTCTAACTCCCCCTTACACGGGGGGCGTTGAGTTCTCCATTTCGCCTTATCTCTTGTTCACGATTTGGTCTGCCATCTTCACGGCTTCATACGCGTTCACGATTCCACCCGCGATGCAGAGTGACGCGAAAGGAATTTGCACTGTTCCGCTATACAGGGAATATCCCAATGATCGGGACACGGTGCCGCCTCGCCGGGTGACTGCCGTTTGCATGATAATATTCTTCACTTGAATGGCGGACAATTCCGGATAATATGCCATTAATATCGCCGCTACCCCTGCCACCATCGGTGAAGCCATGCTAGTTCCGCCTTGTTGGGAATATTTGTTCCCCGAGACGGTGGAATTAATCGATTCACCCGGTGCAAACACGTCAACCTGTTTCTGCCCGAAATTTGAAAATATTGCCGGATTACCTTGTGCATCAGATGCCCCGACAATCAAGAACGAGCGGATTCGTCTTTTCCCAATATAGGGCTTGGGGTAAAGGGTAATACTGTCGGCGTTTATACTGCTATTCCCTGCCCCTCGCACGAGCAGGACACCTTTCTTTTCCGCGTACGCTAACGCCTTTTGTACCCATTTTTCCCGTGGAGACATCCATTTCGAGAAACTCATGTTTATAATATTTGCCCCGTTGTCCACCGCGTAACGAATGGCATTCGCCACATCTTTGTCATATTCGTCTCCATCCGGGATTGCTCGTACAATCATCAATTCCACGTGATTGGCAACACCGTCTATTCCAATACCGTTACCTCGTTCGGCACCGATGATTCCCGCGACGTGTGTGCCATGATCCCGTACCCGAATGTGTAACGAAGCTGACCAAAGAATGTTATTCCCGTAAAAACGCTCATTCACGTTTTCCAGATTGTCCCCGATCAAAGGGCGGTGGTCCTGCATGGGACCGAACAGATCCGTGAAATGCTTTTCCACGTTCGCTATTTTTACTTCGTCACCCTCTTCTTTTGCTTTTTCCAGTTCAAGATATATCTTTCCCACGGGAGATGTTTGAAAAAGATCACGCGAGCGGGTAAATTCCTTTTCTTCCCGTTTATTTCGTTTCTTCGCGAATAACTCGTCATAACGTTCGCGGTGTAGCATGAAGTAACGGTTTCTTTCGTCAACCCCTCGTCCGATTACCGTTCCGTCACTTTTACCAAGGAAGTTCCAGCCATGAATATCATCCACGTAACCATTTCCGTCGTCGTCTATGCCGTTACCGGGAATCTCTTTCGGGTTCACCCACAAATTGGCCTTTAGATCCTCGTGGTCAATGTCTGTTCCCGAATCGATAACCGCCACGATAACTTTCCTCTTTTTTGGTTTATCCTTTAAAAACTCGTAAGCCCGCTCAACCTCCATACCGTAGACAGAATCCTTTGAGAACGAGAGCAACGGCCAATCTACGGGAGGCTTCTTTATCTCCTTAAAAACTGTCGAAACTCCTTTAGTCTGAGCTGAAACACCCTCTGCCACACAGAAAAGTACTACCAGAGTAAACATTATAATCTTCATACTATTGATTTGAAATTATACATTAAACATTAAACATCGTTCATTAATAGGGATAAGGATTGTACCTTTATCTTATGAAGTACCGGAAAATCTTAAAAAGGTCTATTGTGAATCTATAAATTAATGATATTTGTACATCCGACTTTCTTGCCGGGGGCGAGAGAATGTCATTACCGGGATAGAGGATGGATACCTGCCTTTGATAGAGAACTAAATCTGAACAAGTCTTTCACGTGTTGAATTTTTTTTACTCGGGAGAACAGGTGTGGAATATTTAACAATCGGGTGAATTCCATGTTCTTGTCTTTTGTCGGGAAAATATTATTTCGTAATTTGCGACGTTAATTTTAAAAGCAAAAAACACATGAAGAAAATTAGAGCAGCCATTGTCGGGTATGGCAATATCGGTCACTACGTGTTGGACGCACTGGAGGCGGCCCCCGACTTTGAAGTGGCAGGAGTGGTACGTCGGGATGCAGCGAATGTCCCGGTGGAGTTGAAGGACTATTTGGTCGTGTCGGATATTGCTCAAGTCAAAGATGTTGATGTGGCAATCTTGTGTACCCCCACTCGTAGCGTGGAGGAATACGCTTCCCGAATTTTAGCCATGGGAATCAACACGGTGGATAGTTTCGATATTCACACGGAAATTACCGGATTACATAAACGTTTGGATGAGGTTGCCCGGAAACACGGGAAAGTGGCTGTTATTTCAGCCGGCTGGGACCCGGGAAGCGACTCCGTGGTACGTGCCTTGTTGGAGGCTTGCGCCCCGAAAGGGATTACATATACAAATTTCGGTCCGGGCATGAGCATGGGACATACCGTTGCCGTGAAAGCCGTGAAAGGTGTAAAAGCCGCTCTTTCGATGACTATTCCAGTGGGAACGGGTATTCATCGTCGTATGGTGTATGTCGAATTGGAGGATGGATACGATTTCAAGACCGTGGCGGAAGCTATCAAAACCGATCCTTATTTTGTGCATGACGAAACACACGTGATGCAGGTGGAGAGCGTGGATAACCTGAAAGATATGGGGCATGGCGTGAATCTTACCCGCAAAGGCGTATCCGGTAAGACTCAGAACCAGTTGTTCGAATTTGATATGAAAATCAATAATCCGGCACTGACGGGACAAATACTCGTGGCTACCGCCCGCGCTTCCATGAAGCAACAACCGGGATGCTACACGCTGATAGAGATTCCGGTGATTGATATGCTGTATGGCGATCGGACGGAGTTGATCAGGCATCTGGTGTAAACTTCTATCGGGAAATATATATTAGCGGCTTCTCTGCTTGTGACAGATGGGGAAGCCGCTATTTTATATTGCGATTTCGTCAATATTTACACCCATGTTGTGTGGAATATATTTGAATAGTGAAATCTTAACGTAATCCTTGGGTATTTATGGCTTAAAGTTGAGTTCGGTCGGCTTTGTTCGTTTCGTGTATAAAGGAAAACTCTTTTCTTTGGGATGGTCACGAGGATTATTTCTAGGGGATATAATGGATAGCTTTTTTGCACGTAGAGGTGTCTTTCGAGGTAAAATTTGTTGTGAAAAATAGGTGGAGCCGGAACGGAACTCCACTCATTTTTTACAATAATGGTATTTTCTAATATTAGTAAATATCTCCACTTCCGGTATTTCCTTGTGTCCATGGATTAACTTTTGCTTCTCCAGATATTTCTTTTTGTTTGAATGTTAACGTAATAAGGTGTGCATTGCCTTCTACTGTTGTTAAAGTTATTGGAATATTTGTGAGCGTAATATCTTTTGAAGCTATTGTTATTATGATATCTGCAGTAATAGCAGTAGCGTTTGGCTCAACCATAATGACCTCATTTGCAGGTGAGCCTTTTGTGGATTCTGCAAGTGCATAACTTTTATCGCTAAAAACTAAAATTGAACTTGTAGAAGTCGCATAACTTATTTCCCCTGTGCTTAATCCCATAGAAAGAGGTAATTTTGTACCATTTATTTTTAATTCTTTTACTGTCGCATTTGCTGTATATGATGCATCTTTCTCGAACTGAAATTTTAATTGAGATAATTTATGAGAAAATGTGGGTTTAATACAACCATTTTCTATTGTTTTATTGCCAGATATTACAGCGGCATACATGATATCTATTTGTCCTTCTTTGCCAGTAGTTGTAAATGTAATGGTTTCGTTCGCTAGAGTTCCGGCTGATTTAGGATGATAACCAATGAAGTTTTCATTACTTCCATCGGCAGGAAAATATAATTTAGATGGTAAAGTTATAACTCCATCGGTTGCAATGGTGGTGGTTAGTACCTTATCATTGGTAATAGCACTCCAATTGGGAGTTTCTCCATCTACATGAACAAGTGCAACATCATCAATCTGTTTTGTTAGTCCATCTACCGCACCTGCGCTTCTTCCAATAATAATAGGTGTGTTATCAATGCTAGCTTGTAATTTAATTTCCACCGGAGCATTCGGGTCAATCTCGTCTTCTGAAGTTGTAGTACAACTTGTCATAGCTGCTATGGCAAGTAAAGAGAAAATCATTTTTTTCATATCTTGAAGTTTTAATTTTGCTTCTGCAAATGTGAGTTGTTTTTGGAAAGGGGGATGAGTAATATGTAAAAAACAAATTCTATTTACTTTTTCGCTATCGTTTTGTATGAATTTTAAATTTTGTACGTATTCGTAATTTTCAGGAATATTCTACGTATCGCTGTTTCCACTGCTTGGGGGTAATGCCTTCATTGAGTTTAAAGGAGGAGATAAAAGAGGAAAGCGAGTTGAAACCAACCAGAGAGGCTACCTCTTGAATTTGCATTTCGGGATGTTCGATGAATAGAATGGTCGCTTTCTGGATACGGTATTTATTGACGAATTGGTAGAAACTAAAACCGAATTCGTTATTGATGAGATTCGAGATATAAGTACGGTTTGTCCCGAGAAGCGCGGCAACGTCGTTTATGGTGAGATTCCCGTTCGTGTATATTTCTTTCTCGTCGAAAAGATGAACAAGTTCGTCTTTCATCTTCTCTCTTTTCATCCCTAAGTTCTTCAGGTATTTTTCGGGAAGAGGGGGGAAAACGGGTGATATTTCGTCCTCTTGTTCTATTGTCAGTTCATCCGGACAGCTTTTTACTTCACACGGGGGAAGCGGCTCTTCCTTGACTTGCGCATGTTGAGGGGTATAGCATATATACGGTTCGTTGAGGGCGTGGATGAAAAGGTGGGACACGAAACAGATAAAACTAAGATGAACAAGGTAATTGCTCCATGCCGCTTGGGTAAAAGACGTACAAAGCATGATTACGGCATAGAGAATAGCCAAGGGGATGGCATGATTCAGCCAGCGGAGGTCTATATTTTCTTTGGAAGAATAGTTTTCTTCCACGGTTTGAACGTGTTTCCGTTTTAATTTGAGGATACGCGAGGTGTAAACGGTAATCATGGAAGCCTGAATCGTTAGACAGATATATCGAAAAATGGAAAAGAGAGAGTTTTTATCATAGAACTCCCGTTGAAAAAAGCTCTCTTTCTCTTCAAGAGGGAAAAGTAATAGACCCGTGACAAGCATGACGATACCCGGCATGAAATGTAACCAGATTTTCTCCGGGGCTATTTTTTCCGGTTTCGTGAGTTTCCGGAAATAAAAGAAATACATGGGGATCAAGAATAAATGGATCGTGATATCAAAACCGGGCAAGAAGAACTCGTTTGTTCGGTACGCGTGTATATCTTGAATCATGTCGGGGATGAAAAGCAAGCCGGAGAATGTGAGCACGACTCCCAGTACCCGCCGGGGGTGCATTCCGGCTTCTTCACTATACGCGGCTCCCTTTAAGATCAGTAACGTGATACCGCAGAACAGGGGTATAACAAAAGAGAGGACGTATGAAAAATACATCCAGAATGTTGCCGAAAATAGACTATCATTCATCATGTCGCACAATGTTGTCGATTTACCTTCTTTGACGTGGCAAATATAATACAAATTGTGTCTATTTCGAGGGTGTTTGAGCGTTTGGAATGTTAATTAACAAAAGGGATTAAAATTGATTCTTTAAAAATTGACATCCTGCCGTAAACTTTGTACTTTCGTCCCATCTATATTAGAATCAGGTTTCATGAATGATGAAAAACTAAAAGAAGAAGTTCGCAAGGCTTGCGAAATCTTACGAAACGGTGGGGTAATTCTTTACCCGACGGACACGATATGGGGTATCGGCTGTGACGCGACGAACGAGGACGCCGTGAAAAAGGTGTACGAGTTGAAGCACCGGGAAGACTCCAAGGCCATGTTGGTTTTGTTGGATGATGTCGGGAAATTGGCTTCTTACGTGACGGTACCGGATATCGCTTATGATTTATTGGAGGTGAACGACAAACCGATGACGGTTATTTACCCGGGTGCGAAGAATATGGCAAAGAATCTGATCGCGACGGATGGAACAATCGGCATCCGGATCACCTCGGAGGCTTTCACGAAAGCGTTGCTTTACCGTTTCCATAGACCCATCGTGTCAACTTCCGCGAACATCAGTGGTGAGCCTTCCCCGAAGTGTTTTGCCGAGATCAGCGATGCCGTGAAAGCGGCAGTGGATCACGTGGTGGATTACCGTCAGGGAGAAACCGCTAATCCCGCCCCTTCCAGTATCGTCAAGCTGGGTGCGGGCGGAGAAATCCAAATCATCAGAAAATAATAACCCGAATTTTGGAAGTTGTGGATGGCATTCATTTTCAATTTTCAATTTTCAATTTTCAATTGTTTTATGGCTTTAATTTTAAATATCGATACCTCCACGGATATTTGCTCCGTGGCAATAACCCGGGAGGGGAAGGTGATCGCATTGAAAGAGAATAACGAGGGTTTCAATCATTCTACTTTATTAGGCGTGTATGCGGATGATTTGCTGAAGGAAAACGGTTTGACCGCGAATGATTTGGATGCGGTTGCCGTGAGTATGGGACCCGGTTCATACACGGGGTTGCGTATAGGAGTTTCTTTAGCCAAGGGAATTTGTTTCGGTGCGGGCAAGCCCTTGATAGCCGTGAGTACCTTGGAAGCTCTGGCGAATGCCGTTGCCGCAAGGAAAGGCGAAGGCGGGTATTATTGCCCGATGATTGATGCTCGTCGCATGGAAGTGTACACGGCGGTTTTTGATCGGGAGGGGATTACCGTGAGGGATATTCATGCCGAAGTAATAGAGGAGGGTGCGTTTGCCGATTTGTTGGATGGGCATAAGATGTTTTTCTTCGGGAACGGGAGTGATAAGGTAAAGGAGGTTATACGCCACCCGAATGCTGAATTTATTCCGGGAGTAGAAACTTCCGCGGCTAATATGACACTGCTTGCCGAACGGAAATTCGAGGCGGGAGATTTTGAGGATGTGGCTTATTTTGAGCCTTTTTATTTGAAGGATTTCGTGGCTACCGTGCCGAAGCGAAAAGTTTTGTGATAAAAATTATTTGTGATGAATATAAAATTACTGAACCCGTCGCATTGGACGGATTACGAGTTGATAGATAGTGGTGCTTTCGAGAAATTGGAACGTTTCGGACGTTACGTGATTGCACGACCGGAGCCGCAAGCAATATGGAATAAATCGCTTTCCGACGAGGAATGGCATCAACGGGCGGATGCTTATTTCAAGAAAGACAAGAAGAACGAGGATCGGGGAGAGTGGGTTTGCAAACCGAAAATGTTACAGCAGTGGTTCGTGAACTACCGGTACGGGGATATGGCTCTCCGGATGCGCTTGGGGTTGACTTCTTTCAAGCACGTGGGGATATTCCCGGAACAGGCGGAGAACTGGGATTTTATATTCGAGCAAGTGAAACGGATCGGCACGGGGGCGAAAGTGCTGAACTTGTTTGCTTACACGGGAGGGGCTACTTTAGCTGCGAAGAGCGCAGGGGCGGATGTTACTCACGTCGATTCGGTGAAACCCGTGGTGTCTTGGGCGCGGGAAAACATGGAAGCCTCCGGTTTGGACGGGGTACGTTGGATCGTGGAGGATGCTTTGAAATTCGTGCATCGGGAAGTGCGGCGAGGGAAAAAATATAACGGGATTATTCTTGATCCGCCTGCCTATGGACGCGGTGCGAATGGCGAGAAATGGGTACTCGAGGAGAATATAAACGAATTGATAACCCTTTGTGGTCAGTTGTTGGAACCGACGAACAGCTTTTTGGTGTTGAATTTATACTCTATGGGACTGTCAGCCTTATTAGCCCGAAGCGTGGTGCGTCAGTTGGTCGGGGAATGTCGTGGCGAACAATTCGGTGAATTGTATTTTACCGATTCATTTGAAAAAGCATTACCGTTGGGGGTGTATTATAGATTATGGCGTTAATAAGAAGAAGTTATGACACAAAAAGAAGCTGTACAATTATTTGAAACGAGAAAAGTCTGTACCGTTTGAGATAGCGAACAGGAGAAATGGTATTTTTCTATCGTGGATGTAGTTGGTATTTTAACAGAAAGTACTGATGGGCGTAAGTATTGGAATAAATTAAAACAACGTCTTAAAGAAGAAGGAAATGAAACGGTGACAAATTGTCACCAGTTGAAGTTAAAGGCTACAGACGGGAAAATGCGAATGACTGATGTTGCAGATACTGAACAACTATTCCGGTTAATTCAATCCATTCCTTCCCCTAAAGCAGAACCGTTTAAATTGTGGATGGCGCAAGTTGCCAAGGAACGTTTAGACCAATTACAGGATCCTGAACTGTCGATCGAGCAAGCCATGCTGGATTACAAACGATTGGGATATTCTGACAATTGGATAAATCAACGTTTGAAAAGTATTGAGGTACGCAAAGAACTCACCGACGAATGGAAACACCGGGGGGTAAAAGAAGGGCAACAATTTGCGACGCTGACGGATATCATAACACAAGCTTGGGCTGGAATGACAACTAGAGAATACAAGCAGTTTAAAGGACTGAAGAAAGAAAATCTCCGGGATAATATGACTAACATGGAGTTGATCTTGAATATGCTTGCCGAAGCCACGACAACTGAAATCTCGAAAGAAAGAAAACCGGAATCCTTTGAAGAAAGTCAACGGGTTGCTCAACAAGGGGGACGAATAGCGGGTATACCCGGAAAGAAATCGAAGCCCAAACAGGTAAGAATATAATTTCTCCATTAAACGCTAAGAAGCATTTGCAGCTTGATGATTCGGGAGAAAAGAAAAATGATCACCAAGAAACACCGGAACTTGAATAAGAATAAAAAAATCACTTGCTCGAGAATCATCCATCGTCCTAACTTTATATCTTTGGAATCTGCGATTTAAAATAGTAAATCTAAAATTTTCAGATTTATGCTGATTTTCTTATCTTTGCACCCTCAATGAAAAATATTAAATCTAAAAAATAATACTAGATGGCAACTACCGCTGATTTTAGAAATGGATTATGCATCGTTTTCAAAGACGATTTATACAGAATTGTACAGTTTCAACACGTGAAGCCCGGTAAAGGACCCGCTTTCGTGAGAACCAAAATGCAAAATATCAAGACCGGTCGTACGCTTGAGAATACGTTCACTTCCGGGGTAAAAATTGATGTTGTGCGTATCGAAAGGCGCCCGTATCAATTCCTGTACATGGAAGGTGAAGACTATATTATGATGCATACCGAAACTTACGAGCAAATTCCAATCGCTAAAGATCTGATCAACGCTCCTCAATTCTTGAAAGAAGGCGATGCTGTTGAAATGGTTGTACATGCTGACACGGAAACTCCTTTGTATGTAGAATTGTTGCCGACAGTTGTTCTCGAGGTAACTTACACGGAGCCGGGATTGAAAGGCGACACCGCTTCTTCTACGGCATTGAAAGCTGCTGAGGTTGAAACAGGGGCAAGAGTAATGGTTCCTCTCTTCATTAATACCGGTGAGAAAATCCGCATCAAAACAGAGGACGGAACATACGTGGAACGCGTGAGAGAATAAAAGAAATTGACGATTTTTGATTTATGATTTAAGATTCATGAAGAATGGAATCATAAATTGTAAATCATAAATCGTAAATGAATTAGATTTCAATCTCTCCATTCGCTTCGGCTTGGAGTTTTTGGATAACCTTTTCGGCGGAGTTTTGCTCCGCTTCTTTTTTGGATGCTCCCACGCCTCGTGCCATGATAGTTTCGCCGATAGTAATCGTGCAGATGAATTTCGAGCGACGGGCGTTTCCTTCCAGTGTGTCGATTTTAAGGTCTGCTTTTTGTTTCTGTGCCCATTCGATAAGGCGGCTCTTGTAATTCTTATCGACGTAAACGAGGTCTTCCAAATTCACGTAATGAGGGAAAATATAATTCTCGATAAATGCTTTTGTCTTATCGTAACCTTGATCGAGATAGATTGCCCCGGTGAAAGCCTCGAATACATCCCCGTAGATGTGTTTGTTTTTGGAAATATCCGATTTGGCGATAACCTCTTCGCTCAATCCCATTTTGATAGCGATGATGTTTAACGATTCCCTGCTCACGATCTTGGAACGCAAGCGGGTCATGAAACCTTCATCTTTGTTGGGGAAGAATTTATACAGAATTTCAGCGACAATAGCTCCCAGAACGGCGTCTCCCAAAAATTCCAATCGCTCGTAATTCAGGACAGCTCCGCTTTTCGTGTATCTTGATGCCGATTTATGCAGCAATGCCAAGGTGTACAAGCCTCTATTGCCGGGTATAAAACCCCATTCTGTAATAGACAATCCATAAAACTTTTCTTTCCGATGAAGATAAAGTTTTATGGATTGAATTATTTTACTAATCACTTTCCAAATGTTTTTAGTTAGTGATTATTTTTTAAACACTACGCAAGCATTGTGACCTCCGAAACCGAAAGTGTTACTAATGGCTACATTGATTTTTCTTTCCTGAGCCTTATTGAACGTGAAATTCAGCTTCGGATCCAGTTCCGGATCGAGATTGCTGAAATTAATGGTAGGGGGTACAATGTCGTTTTTCACAGCCAGGACACAAGCGATTGCCTCCAAGGCACCGGCGGCGCCTAATAAATGTCCTGTCATTGATTTGGTAGAACTGATGTTCAACTCGTAAGCGTGTTCTCCAAATGCTCTCTGAATGGCCTTAGGTTCTGCCACATCTCCTAACCCGGTTGACGTCCCGTGCACGTTAATATAATCAACGTCTCGCGTGGTAAGTCCGGCATCTTCTACGGCGAGCAACATCACGTCACCGGCACCTTCTCCGTTCGGATCGGGAGCCGTCATGTGATAGGCATCACAGTTTGAAGCACCGCCGGCGAGTTCGGCGTAGATATGGGCACCTCTTTTAACAGCATGTTCGTACTCTTCCACGATCAGGCAAGCACCACCCTCGCCAATCACGAAACCGTCACGATCCGCGTCGAAAGGACGGGAAGCCGTTTTCGGGTCGTCATTGCGAGTCGACAAAGCCTTCATGGAGTTGAAACCGCCTACTCCCGGAGGGGTAATGGCTGCTTCCGATCCACCGGCAATGATCACGTCTGCTTTTCCTAACCGGATAAGATTTAATGCATCTACTAACGAGTGTGCGGATGAAGCACAGGCTGATACGGTCGTGTAGTTCGGGCCTTTCAGACCTTCTTCTATAGCGATCATAGCTCCGCCCATGTTAGCAATCATCTTGGGTATAAAGAATGGGTTGAATCTGGGTGTGCCGTCTCCCAATGCAAATGTTTTACATTCTTCGTAGAATGTATCCAATCCCCCGATACCTGCTCCCCAGATTACTCCGATTCTCTTTCTGTCCTCTTGCGAGAAATCGAGTCCGGCATCTTTCACTGCCTCTCTGGAACAAATCAGAGCGAATTGGCTGTAAAGATCCATTTTACGGACTTCCTTCTTGTCGAAGTATTCCGTGGGCTCGTAGTTTTTAACTTCGCAAGCGAATTGCGTGCGAAATTTAGATGCATCAAAACGAGTAATAGGACCGGCGCCACTGACGCCAGCTTTCAAGTTTTCCCAAAATTCAGCCACATTGTGACCTAAAGGGTTGATAGTACCAAGACCAGTTATTACTACTCGTTTGAGGTTCATAAAATCAATATTAAATTATTGAGCGTTAGCTTCAACGTATGCAATCGCATCACCCACGGTAGCGATTTTCTCGGCTTGATCGTCCGGAATAGTAATATTGAATTCTTTTTCCAATTCCATGATCAACTCTACTGTATCCAAAGAGTCAGCGCCTAAATCATTTGTAAAAGTTGCACCCGGTGTAACTTCTGATTCGTCAACTCCTAATTTATCAACGATGATAGCTTTAACTCTGTTTTGAATGTCAGACATAACATTAAATTTTAATTAGACATTTTTTAAATTCACACTAACGTCTATAACAGACGTCATAACTCTCTAAGTTCGGGCGCAAAGTTAGAGAATTTATTTTTCCTAGAAAATTTTTTGGCATGAATAAACTCTTGCTTATCTTTATGCGTTTGATATTTAATAGATTACAAGATGAAAAAAGTTGCAATATTTGCCTCTGGATCAGGTTCTAACGCCGAAAACATCATTAATTATTTCGAAAACGACACCGAAAATGTCGTGAAAATCGTGTTTTGTAACAAACCGAACGCGTACGTTTTGGAACGGGCGAAACGATTGGGGGTTCCTTCCTTCGTGTTTAACCGGGATGAATTTTATCATTCCGACTTAGTAATAAACGAGTTGAGGCGTCTGGAGATCGATTTTATCGTGTTGGCGGGCTTCATGTGGAAGGTCCCGGATGCTATTATCGAGGCTTATCCCGACCGGATCGTCAACATCCATCCTGCGCTTTTACCCTCTTACGGCGGTAAGGGAATGTACGGCATGCACGTGCACGATGCCGTCATCGCGGCGGGAGAAAAAGAAAGCGGCATCACGATCCACTACGTGAACGGTCACTATGACGAGGGGGCTGCCCTGTTTCAAGCAAAATGTACCATCACCCCTGAAGATACCCCCGATACCTTGGCGGAAAAAGTACACGCCTTGGAATACGAGCATTTTCCGCGAGTGATAAAAGAAGTGTTGGAAAAACTCTAAAGAGTCTTTCTAATTTTAAATTTTAGATTTTAAATTGAATAATTGCCGATTGTGGAATTTAATGTTTGTCAATCGTGTAATTCATTTTCAATTTTCAACTTTCAATTTACAATTATGATGAGGAGATTTACCGTATTACTGGGATTATTATTTATTGGCTTTATACTGCAAGCTCAAGAAGCGAGATTATTAAGGTTTCCGCATAGCGTGGGGAACAAGTTGGTATTTTCATACGCGGGCGATCTTTATATCGTGTCAGCCGAGGGTGGTACAGCACGTCGGTTGACGTCCCACGTGGGGTACGAGATGTTTCCCCGGATATCCCCGGACGGGAAATACATCGCTTTCACGGGACAGTATGACGGCAACACGGAAGTATTCGTGATCCCGGTAGAAGGAGGTGAGCCTCGTCGATTGACTTACACGGCTACGCTGGGGCGGGACGATTTGGGTGACCGCATGGGGCCCAATAATATCGTCATCGGGTGGACTCCCGACAGTAAGCGTATTCTCTATCGTTCCCGGAGATATACTTTCAATGACTTCACGGGACAATTATTCACGGTACCTGTCGAGGGCGGAATGTCTGAAGAGGTGCCTTTGAAAAACGGTGGTTTCGCCTCTTATTCTCCCGACGGGAAAAAACTGGCGTACAACTATATCATGCGGGAATTTCGTGCGTGGAAGCGTTATCAAGGCGGTATGGCTGATGACATACGGGTGTTTGACTTCACTACCAAGAAATCCGAAAAGATAACCGATAACGTGCGGCAGGATATCATCCCCATGTGGTCGCCCGACGGGACTACGATTTATTATATATCCGACCGGGACAACGTGATGAATCTTTACGCTTACAACGTGAGCACGAAAGAGGATAAACAACTTACCTCCTACAAGGAATATGATATAAAATTCCCGGCAATCGGGGATAAACGTATCGTTTACGAACAGGGCGGTTACATCTATGCTTATGACTTGCAGACGGGAAAAGAGGCTAAAATCACGATCCGTGTAGATAACGATCAGGTATATTCCCGTCCGAAACTGACGGATGTCAGCGGACAGATTACCACCGTGGCGACTTCTCCCGGCGGGGAACGGGTGGTCGTTGCCGCTCATGGTGATATTTTTTCGCTGCCTGCCAAAACAGGAATCACCTATAACCTTACCAACTCGTCGGACGCGAATGATATGCAGGCAGGCTGGTCACCCGACGGGAAATATATCAGCTACGTGTCTGATAAAGACGGGGAATTTAATATTTATCTCCGGGAAGCCGCCACGGGTAAGGAGCGGAAATTAATTAAAGGATTGAAAAGCTATATCTTTAACTACAAATGGTCGCCCGACTCCAAGAAAATCATGTGGAGCGAGAAAGGGAATACCTTGAATATCTCCGACGTGGAAAGCGGCAAGCGTGAGATCGTGGAGCAATCGGGTATCCGTTCGATGACTTCTTACAACTGGTCGCCGGATAGCAAATACATTACTTACGTGCGTCCGGAAGCCGCCATGGATAATATTATCGTTTATAATGTGGCAAATGGTGAAAAGCATCAAATCACGGACGGCTGGTTCGGTTCAAGTTCACCCAACTTCAGTGACGACGGCAAATACCTCGTGTTCGTGTCGGCACGTGCCTTTTCGCCCACGTACAGCCGTACGGAATGGAATCACGTGTACAACGACATGAATAAAGTGTACGTGTTGCCGTTGGCAAAAAACGCCCCGGTGCCTTTTGCCCCGAAAAATGATGTCATCCCGGTAGAAACGGGAACAAAAGTCAAAGATGAAAAGACCGAAGAAGCATTGGTTTACGATTTCTCGAACTTGAACAACCGCCTTGTCGAATTGCCCGTGCTTGCCTCCAATCATTATAATAACGTGCATATGCTCGGCAACCGGGTATATTACAACCGGGGCGGTCGAACCATGTACTTTGACATGGGTAGCAAGCGTGAATCCGACTTGGGTGGATACGTGGAATTTTCTCCCGGTTACAAGAAGGCAATCGCGTTCTCCGGTTCCTCGTTCCAAGTGCTGGATATTCCCGTCCTGTCCGCCGGGGTGAGTTCTCCGGTACCGACCAAAGATGTGAAAAAAGTAATCGACTACCATCAGGAATGGATGCAGATATACAACGAGAGTTGGCGACAAATGCGTGATTTCTTCTATGCCAAGAATATGCACGGGGTAGATTGGGAGCACGTGTATGAAAAATACAAGGTATTGGTACCTTACGTCAACCACCGCACGGATTTGACTTATATCATAGGAGAAATGATCGCCGAGTTGAACGTGGGACACGCTTATTCCGTCAACGGGCGGATTCCTGCCCCGGAGAGAATCAAAATGGGATTGCTGGGAGCCAAGTTCAAGAAAGACAAATCCGGCTATTTTCAAGTGACCAAGATTATCGAAGGAGCCAACTGGAATGAAGCAACCCGTTCCCCGTTGACGATGCCGGGCGTGGATGTAAAAGAAGGGGAATATATCTTGGCTATCAACGGGAAATCGTTGAAGGACGTCGATAACCTGTTTTCCGAACTGGTCGACATGGCGGGTAAAACCGTTTCCCTGAAGGTAAACTCCGCTCCCGACGAGAAAGACGCCCGGGAAGTGCTGGTCACCCCGCTTGCCGACGAATCGAAATTATACTACTATAATTGGGTACAAAACAATATCCGAAAGGTGGCAGAAGCAACCAACGGCGAAGTGGGTTACATCCATATCCCGGACATGGGCGTTGACGGGTTAAACGAGTTCGTGAAGCATTACTACCCGCAGTTGAACAAGAAAGCCTTGATTATCGACGACCGCGGGAACGGGGGTGGTAATGTATCTCCTATGATTACCGAGCGGCTGATGCGTACCCCGACATTCTATACCATGCACACGAATCAAACCCAAGGCGCCGTGAATCCCGTGGGCACCTTCCTCGGTCCGAAAGTCTTACTGGTAAACGAATATTCGGCCTCTGACGGTGACTTGTTCCCCTATCGTTTCAAGTACAACAAACTGGGTACCGTCGTGGGACGCCGCACGTGGGGCGGAGTTGTCGGGTATAGCGGCTCCATTCGTGTCGTGGACGGCGGTTCCATCATCACCCCCTCGTATGCCCCGTATGCCGCTGACGGCAGCGAGTTTATCATCGAGGGTAGGGGTGTATCTCCCGACGTGGACGTGGAAAACGATCCTTACTTGGAATACATGGGTGATGACGAGCAATTAAACCGGGCCATCCGAATCATACTCGAAAAACTGAAAACCGGGAAAAAAGAAATCCCGGCTATTCCCGCCTTCCCGGATAAGTCCGGGAAGAAAAAGTAGGATAAAAGGCTATTTATGTAGCCGTATACCTCGAATTTGCAACCAACTTGGATTTATTTCGTAATTTTGTAGCGTAAATTGAAAGGGAAATGAGTACAAAAGAGGTTGAGTGGGACGGAATACCCGTCCCGAGGCGGTATTGGGCAATCTTGGCGATTGCCATGGGAATCACGGTGTCCGTGTTGGACGGTACGATTGCCAACGTGGCGTTGCCGTCGATTGCCGGGGATTTGGATGCCACGCCGTCAATGTCTATCTGGATCGTGAACGCGTACCAGTTGGCGATAGTCGTGTCCTTGCTCTCGCTCTCATCCTTGGGGGATATCTGGGGATACAAGCGGGTATATATTGCCGGCTTGCTGATATTCAGCGTGACCTCGCTGGCGTGCGCTCTTTCTACTTCTTTGACGCAACTGACCGTTGCCCGTGTTTTCCAAGGATTCGGGGCTGCTGCGTTGGCGAGTGTCAACACGACTCTGATTCGTATTATCTATCCCCGTCGCTTCTTGGGGCGGGGATTGGGCATAAACGCCTTGGTCGTTGCCGTGTCGGCAGCCGGGGGACCGACCATCGCCGCCGGAATCCTTTCCATTGCCTCGTGGCCGTGGTTATTCGCGATCAACGTGCCGATCGTGATCGTGGCATTAATTTTGTCGTGCAAGTTTCTTCCGTCCAATCCGGTGAAGGACTCGGGACGCACGTTCGACTGGAAGAGCGGTATCATGAATGCACTGACCTTCGGGTTGCTGATTTTCTCTATCGAGGGATTCACCCACGATATGAACTGGAAAGTATTGCTCCCGATGATCGCGGCGGTGTTCGTGATCGGTTATTTTTTCGTGCGGCGGCAGTTATCGCAAATTTATCCTTTGCTGCCTGTCGATTTGTTGCGTATCCCGATATTCTCGCTTTCGGTGGGTACTTCCATTTGTTCGTTTGTTGCCCAGATGCTGGCAATGGTATCTCTGCCCTTTTTCTTGCAGCACACGCTGGGAAAGAGCGAGGTCGCTACCGGAATATTGCTTACCCCTTGGCCCTTGGCCACCATGATAGCGGCTCCTTTGGCGGGAAAACTGATCGAACGGGTTCATGCCGGGCTATTGGGCGGAATCGGTTTGTCGATATTCGCGGGAGGCTTATTCTTGTTGGCGGTTTTGGCGGATAAAGTCTCCGGGGTGGGAATTGCCTTGTTTATGGTGATGTGCGGTTTTGGTTTCGGGCTGTTCCAAACCCCCAACAACAGTATATTAATATCCTCCGCGCCGCAAAACCGGAGTGGCAGTGCCAGCGGTATGTTGGGGATGTCCCGTCTGACAGGGCAGACCACGGGAGCCTCCCTCGTGGCGTTGATGTTTGTCATGTTTCCCGTCGACGGAACTTATGCTTCCTTGTACCTTGCCGGAATATTTGCCTTCGTTGCCGCGGTGGTAAGTTTCACGCGGGTATCTTTGCCCGAACCGGAATTGTTGCGGGGAAATGCCAAGAAAAAAAGTTAACGGGATAGTTTGGGCTTCTATTTTGCTTACATTTGTGGCATGTTATAGTGGACTGCAATGAATGGAGTTGATGTATGAATAATGCAAAAAGGATTTGGAGAGCGATTGTTTTTCTGGGAATAATATTTGTCGGGATAGCCCCGCGGGCGCATGGACAGGAACGCGACAGTACAGTCGGTTTGTCTTCGCGTAAGTTCGTTCATGGAATGAAAGCGGAGGTGCGTCCGGAGTATATTTTTCAGACACATTCTTTTTTAGAAGGTGATAATCCGGAGGGGAAACTGATCCGGGGTGCTTTCTCGTACCATTTGAAATATTTTCTCCGTTACCGTCCGGGAAGTGTTGCCGCCCGTGCTTATGGTGACGTTTATCAAGGAATAGGTTTCGGGTATTATACCTTCGGGGAACCTCGCTTATTGGGTGACCCGTTAGCATTCTATCTGTTTCAAGGGGCTCGTGTTGCCCGCTTCTCGCCCCGGGTGTCTTTTCATTACGAGTGGAATCTGGGTTTGTCCGCGGGGTGGAAGACTTTCAACACGTACGACAATCCCTATAATAAAATCATAGGTTCGAAGGTGAATGCCTATATTAATGCTAATTTTTATTTGCGTTGGCAATTATCGCCGGGTGTGAGTCTGACTTCGGGCATTACCGTGTCACACTTCTCCAATGGTAATACCGCGATCCCCAACGCGGGACTGAACACGATCGGCGGGAATTTCGGGGTGGAATGTAATTTCCATAGGAAAGATGACTTGAAGCCGTTGCAAGCGAATGATGTTTCTCCTTGCCGCCCCTTTCGCCGTCATATAAGCTATGATTTTGTATTTTTCGGTTCGTGGCATAGTCAGGGAATCAAGACTGCCGACGGACTTTCGCCTTCTCCCGAATCTTACCCGGTGTTTGGGTTTAATTTTACCCCGATGTATAACGCGGGGTATAAACTGCGATTTGGCATGTCGCTTGACGGCACGTATGACGGGGGTGCGAACCTTTACACGGAGTATGACGTGTACGGGCAGATAGATAAGTCGCAGATTGTCAGACCGCCTCTTGGCGAGCAGTTCGCGTTGGGACTTTCCGGACGCGTGGAGTACGTGATGCCTTTCTTCACCGTGGGAATCGGGTTGGGGACTAATTTTATCGGGAAAGGGGATTTGAGTATGTTCTACCAGATGCTCACGTTGAAAATCGCGATGTCTCAAACTTCGTTTCTGCACGTGGGATACAATCTTCGGGATTTTCATGATCCTAACTTCTTGATGCTGGGTATCGGTTTCCGGCTTAATAGTAAATCTTTCGCTTTTTAATATCTTGATTTAATGCTGTTTTCACGACAAGGAACTACCCAAGACAGTTCTGAATAGAGTATGAATAGGGTATCAATTCCGGTGCAATTCTGCTTGTAAAGTTTTTAGTAAGCTTTTAGTAAGCTATTAAAACGCTATTGTAGTATAGGGTTTTAATAGCGCTTTAATAGGGAACTAATAGCGTTTTACACGGAAATAATACGGGAGTGATGCACTATTGAAGTGTGAATAGTGCTTGTAATCAGTGTGTAATGGAAAGGTCTTCCTTTCTTGTTCTCATCGTTTCTCAGAGGTTTGGTTAGAAACACTCGGAAAAAGTAACTTGTTTTAACGAGTACGTGTTGTTATATTCATTATATTTGTTCCTGTGATATTTGAAGAAAATGCAAAGAATCTTATTGCTTAGGTTCAATGTATTGAGGGATTGTCTTATATTTTTTAAGAGGAGTTTTTATGCCATTTACTCATTTTCACGTGCATTCGCAGTATTCGATTTTGGACGGGGCGGCGAGTGTTCCGGGATTGATAGATAAAGCCATTGCTGACGGGATGCCGGCGATCTCACTGACCGACCACGGGAATATGTTCGGGGTGAAGTTATTTTACGATTTGTGCAGGAAGAAAGGAATCAAACCGGTACTGGGTGTCGAGGCTTACGTGGCACGGGTGTCGTTGTATAGCAAGGAGAAACCGGTGGACCGTTCGGGGGAACACTTGATTATTCTGGCGAAGAACCTGCAAGGGTACAAGAATCTGGTGAAACTGTGTTCCGTGGCGTTCGTGGACGGGTATTATTACCGCCCGCGTATTGATAAGGCTCTTCTGGAAAAGCACCACGAGGGGTTGATTATTTCATCCGCTTGCTTGGGAGGGGAGATTTGCCAGAAGATTATGGCGGGAGATATCGAGGGGGCTGATAAAGCGGCCTTGTGGTACAAGAATTTGGTGGGGGAGGATTATTATCTGGAGGTGATGCGTCACCCGGCAGAATCGGCGAAAGAGAGGGCGGAGGTGTACGATAATCAGGTGAGGTGTAATGCCGAGATTCTGAAGATGGGCGAAAGGTTGGGCATCAAGGTGATCGCCACGAATGACGTGCATTTCTTGAACGAGCAGGATGCCGAGGCGCACGATTTGTTGATTTGTTTGAATACCCGGAAGGATATTGATGATCCGAACCGGATGAGATATACCCGTCACGAGTGGTTCAAGACCACGGCGGAGATGCAGGCTTTGTTTCATGATATCCCGCAAGTGTTGGAGAACACGCAGGAGATCGTGGACAAAGTGGAGGAGTATAAGTTGGATTCCGACCCGTTGATGCCGGTATTCCCGATTCCCCCGGAGTTAGGAACCGAGGAGGAGTACCGGGAGAAGTTCTCAGCGCAGGACCTTTTTGACGAGTTTACCCGTAACGAGAAGGGCGAAGTCGTTTTGTCGCAGGAAGAGGCGGAGAAGAAAGTGAAGAAATTGGGTGGGATAGATCGTTTGTACCGTATCAAACTGGAGGCGGATTACTTGAAGGTGTTGGCGATGAAGGGAGCCAAAAAGCGTTACGGGGAGGAGATTCCGCCGGATATCATGGAGCGTTTGATTTTCGAGTTGCATATCATGAAAACCATGGGTTTCCCGGGTTACTTCCTGATCGTGCAGGACTTTATACAGGCGGCTCGTGATATGGGGGTGATAGTGGGACCGGGACGTGGTTCGGCGGCGGGGAGTGCCGTGGCGTATAGTTTGGGTATCACGAATATCGACCCGGTGAAGTACGATTTGCTGTTCGAGCGTTTCTTGAACCCGGATCGTATTTCATTGCCTGATATCGACGTTGACTTCGATGACGACGGTCGGCAACGGGTGTTGGAGTGGGTGACACAGAAGTACGGGGAAGATAAAGTAGCGCATATCGTTACTTTCGGTAGTATGGCCGCCAAGATGGCGATCAAGGACGTGGCGCGGGTGTTGAAGCTCGACTTGTCGGAGGCGAACCGTCTGGCGAAGATGGTTCCGGAGGCGCCGAAAATGACATTGAAGAAGGCGTACAAGGAGAATCCCGATCTGGAGAAAGAGAAAGATTCACCCAACCCGTTGGTGGCGAAGACAATTCGGTTGGCGGAGATTTTGGAAGGCTCCGTGCGGCAAACGGGGGTGCACGCTTGTGGTATTTTGATTAGTCGTGACCCGTTGACGGATCATATTCCGATTATGAACACGGAGGGCGAGAGTCTGAAAACGACGCAGTATGACGGGCATTTCGTGGAACCGATCGGGTTGATTAAGATGGACTTTTTGGGGTTGCGTACCCTTTCTATTATAAAGACGTGTTTGGATAATATCAAGAAGTCCAGACATATGACGATAGACGTGGATGCCATTTCGCTGGAAGATCCCGAAACATTCGCTTTGTTTTCGCGAGGAGATACTACCGGTCTGTTCCAGTTTGAGTCGCCGGGTATGAAGAAGCACTTGCGTGCCTTGAAGCCGAACCGTTTCGAGGATTTGGTGGCGATGAATGCCTTGTATCGCCCGGGTCCGATGGAGTATATCCCCGATTTTATTAAGCGTAAGCACGGGGAAGCTCCGATCGAGTACGACCACCCGATGATGGAACCTTACTTGAAGGACACGTACGGGATTACGGTGTATCAGGAGCAGGTGATGTTGCAGTCCCGTGCTCTCGGTAATTTTACCCGAGGTATGTCGGATACTTTGCGTAAGGCGATGGGTAAGAAACAGATCGACACGATGAATGCTTTGAAGGCGCAATTCCTTGACGGGTGTAACGCTAATCCCGAGTTCGTGAAAGGCGCGAAGGAGGTGGGCAAGGAGGTCAAACCGCTGGTGGAGAAGATATGGGGTGACTGGGAGGCTTTCGCTTCTTACGCGTTCAACAAGTCGCACTCGGTTTGCTACGCTTATATCGCTTACCAGACGGGATTTTTGAAAGCGCACTACCCGTCGGAGTTTATGGCTGCCAACTTGAGTTGTAACCTGTCGGATATCACGAAGGTGACGATTTTTATGGACGAGTGCAAGCGCATGGGATTAAAGGTGTTGGCGCCGGACGTGAACGAGTCGGACAATGATTTCACGGTGAACCATAACGGGGATATCCGTTTCGGTATGGCGGCAATCAAAGGTGTGGGACTGGCAGCCGTGGATTCGATTATCGAGGAGCGGACGAAAGGAGGCGAGTTTAAGGATTTGTTCGATTTCTTCGAGCGGGTGGATTACCGGACGGTGAACAAGAAGACGCTTGAAAACCTGATTACAGCCGGGGGATTGGACAGTTTCGGGTTGGACCGGTCACAGTATTTTTATATGCCGGACGGTCACACGACTTTTCTGGAAAATCTGGTGAATTTCGGGCAAAAGAAGCAACAGGATAGCATGTTGATGCAGGCGACGTTGTTCGGGGGAATGGACGAGTACGACGTGAAGAAACCGACCATCCCGTTGTGCGAGCCGTGGACGGACGTGGAAAAGGCGCGTAAGGAGAAGGAATTGATAGGTATATACCTAACTTCTCATCCCTTGGATTCGTATAAGTTGGAGATAAACGCGATTTGCACGCCGCTGGATAGTTTGACGGATTTGTCGCCGTTCAAGGACAGGGACGTGACGATAGCGGGCATTATCGTGAATATGCGGATAGGGAAAACGAAGAAAGGGAATGATTTCGGGATACTGACGATCGAGGATTTTGGCGGAACTTTCGAGTTGCCGTTTTTCGGGGAGGATTTTATCAAGTTCAGAAACTATTTTATCATGGAAACGGCAGTATATATAAAAGGCAGGGTACAGGTGAAGAAGTGGGGCGGAGCCGGGGAGCTGACGTTTAACGTGGTGAGCATGGATTTGCTGAGCGTAATTAGCGAGAATCTGATTCGCTCGATCACTTTGCAGGTGGACGTGGAGAAGTTGACGCACGAGATCGTGACAGAGTTACACAATCAGTTCGTGAACGAGCAGGGAGATTTGCCATTGAGTTTTGTGTTGTATGATAATTCAGGGCATCGGGTGAAGATGTTTTCAAGGACTTGTAAGATAGGACGTTCAAGAGAATTGTACGAATATTTCGAGAATAATGATGCTATTAAAATGAAAATTAATTAATTTCGCCGTGTCGAAGCGTTGGATTTTACGCGAGTATTCTCCAACGCTTTTAGCATGAAAATATTATTATAAACTTTAAAGATAGAAGTATGGCTATTGCAGTTAATGATTCAAATTTCGAGGAAGTTGTGCTGAAAGCAGAGGTTCCCGTGTTAGTAGATTTCTGGGCAGAATGGTGTGGACCATGTAAAATGATGTTGCCTATCGTTGAAGAAATCTCTAAAGAGTTCGAGGGTAAAATAGTAGTTGCTAAGGTGAACGTGGACGAAAGTTCAGCTTCTGCTAAATATGGTATCCGTAACATCCCGACAATTCTTTTCTTTAAGGGTGGTCAGGTTGCAGACAAGCAAGTAGGTGCAGTACCTAAAGCTACATTGGTGGACAAAATCAATAAATTGCTTTAATGAGATATAAAAACCGCTGAAAGGCGGTTTTTTTATTGGAGATTTATGATTTACGATTTATGTCTTGGTGGATTGTTACTTATAGGGTTGTTTTTAATAAAGTATATATCCTGCGATTCCTGCCAGAACGATCATGAGGATCGGGTCCATTTTGAATTTGAAGGTGGCAAGGAAAGCTATGGCGAAGATGATATAGCTTTTGTAGTCTACGAAGTTTTGTTTGTTCATGAGTAACAGGGCAGCGGCACCGATCAGACCGAGAACGGTGGTTTTCAGTCCTGTCATTGCCCAATCGACGTATTTGTTTTGCCGGAATATGAAGAAGAATTTGGAGATGGTGATCATGATGAATAACGACGGCAGGCTGACGGCGAGCGTGCATATTGCCGAACCCCAGATGCTTCCCGTCGCGGTGTAGCCGATGTATGTGGCGGTATTGAAGGCGATAGGACCCGGAGTGCTTTGGGATATGGCAACGATGTCCGTGAAGTCCGCGACACTGATCCATTGGTGTGTTTCTACCACGTCGTGTTGTATCAGGGACAGCATGGCATAGCCTCCCCCGAAACCGAACAGGCCGATTTTGAAGAAGGTGATGAATAGGCTGATATATAGTTCTAGGTTTTCCATGTAATCAGTTCGTAAGGTTCATAAAGTTTATAAGGTTTGTAAAGTTTTTCATTTTTTCTTTATAAATTTTCCGTACGCGATGCCTCCCGCGATGGCGGCGATGATGATATATATGGGCGATACTCCTGTTTGCCACACGATAAGGGCGGCAAGGGTAGGGATGATGACGGTTTTGCGGGTGATTCCGGCAGATTTTCCCATTTGGTAGAGAGGTGCGGCGATGAGGGCTACCACGGCGGGACGTATTCCCTTGAATACTCTTTCTACACCGGGGTTATCCTTGAAGTCTGTAAAGATCATGGCAATGAGCAGGATCACGATAAAGGAGGGTAGTATGGTACCGAGGCTGGAAAAGATGACACCTTTTACCCCCCGTGCCTTGTACCCGACGAAGATTGCCGTGTTGAGGGCTATCGGACCGGGGGCTGATTGGGCGATGGCGAGCATTTCGACAAATTCACTCTCTTTCAGCCACGCCTTTTTCTCCACGACCTCTTTCTGGATTAGAGGGATCATTGCATAACCGCCTCCAAGGGTGAAGGAACCGATCTTGAAAAATGATATGAATATTTGCCAGTATGAAGCCATAATTTGTATTAAATATCTGTCGCAAAGATACGATAATCCCGTCTAAATTTCTTAATATTGTGGTATCGAAATAGTGTAGCGGAGTGAAATATATGCGGAAAAGTACAAAGAGGAAATTAATTGTCGTGTCAGGCCTTTTGCTGGGGTTCGGTTTGGTCGTGTGGCTTGGTGTTTTCCGCAACTTGGGGAAGTTTAATACCCTGCAAGCGGTGCCCGCGGATGCGGTTTTTAAGGTGAATATTCGTTCCGTGAATAGTGTTCATGAACGTTTGCGGAGGAATTTTATCTGGCGCTCGTTGAAGAGCTATCCGTATTTCGAGGAGTATCATTCGGATTTACAGTATATAGATTCTTTGGCGAATAGTTACCCGAAGATGAAGCGTATCGTGACGGATCGTCCCGTGACCATATCCTGTCATCAGGTGGCGCTGAATGATTACGATCTCTTGTATGTTTGTGATTTGGGTAAACTGAACGTGATTCGCCTGTTTGAATCGTGGTTGCTCGCGCTCGTTGAAGATGATGAAATACGGGTGAAACGGTTCAAAGACCCGAACGGGGAGATTCGGGAATTGACTTGGGCGGATTTGCAGTTTTATTTCACGATCAAAGATAATCTGTTGATAGCCTCGTTGTCCCGTTCTTTGGTTTCCCGTTCGCTTGCCCGTTGTAAGATAAAGAAGAATACCGGGATGGTGGCGGCATCGGGCGATATGATTCTGGATATCGATCATCGTCAATTGGGAAAATGGATTGCCTCGGTCATGGAAAAATCCGCGGTGGTAAACGAGGTCGCTTTATTGAAGAATACCCGGTTGATGTTGCAGTTGAATGATAAAAATCTGCGTTTCACGGGGGAAACGAATCCCGACTCAAGTAGCTTTTCGTTACTGGATGTGGTGAATTCTCTCGAGGGCGGAACTTCTTCCGTGAAGAATATAGCGGGCGAGAATACGGCGGCTTATATCTCTTTCTGTTTCCCTTCATTCGAGAAGGTGGAGTCTTTGTTGTTGGAGAATTACAAGACAAATAATCCGCGGTCTTACGCGGAGATCACGAAATCTTTGGAGAGGATGAATAAATGGTTGGGGGTGGATGTGTTGGATTTGTTTTCTTCATGGATAGGGAACGAGGTGACGATCATTAAGCCTCGTTTGGAAAGCGGGCAACGGGCGGATAATATCGTGTTGGCTGTCCGGGGGAAAGATATTGATCTGGCGAAAGATCAGTTGGCTTATCTGGCGGAACAGATTCAGCGAACGACTCCCGTGAAGGAACGGGTGATTGAATATAACGGGCACACCATTCATTATTTCCGTTTGAAGGGTTTCTTCAATCTCTTTTTCGGGGGGATGTTTGATAGGTTCGAGCGACCTTATTATACTTTTCTGGAAGATTACGTTGTTTTCAGTAATTCCCCGGAGACGCTTACCGAGATGATCAAGGAATACGTGTTGGGAAACACGCTGTCCCGTGACGAGAAGTATTTGCAGACGATGGAAAGTCTGGGGAGCAGGAATAACGTGTTCGGGTACGTGCAGGCTCCGAATACATACGAGTATTTGTACGGTTCTTTTAAAGCGGATTCCCGGGATGAGCTGGAGAAGAACAAGGGGGCGTTTTTGAGTTTCGAGACGGTGGGGCTTGCTCTATCCAAGAATGGAGATGCTTTTAAGACACAAATTGTGGCAAATTATAATGCCAAGGCTCCCGAGGAGTATCGTATGCGGGAGTTGAACCGGCAGTTCGAGAATCAGATTGATCAGATAGAAGCGGGGTTTTATTATCCTGTCGTGCCGGATAGTATCGCGATTGGTTCCCGGGAATATTACGAGTATTCAACTGATAAAGTGCTTTTTCGCGGGGCATTGAAGGACGGGTATCCGGACGGGGTATGGTGCGTGTTTGACAAAGCGGGCAAGTTGATCGGGCAGTTGCCTTACAGCACGGGCAAGATTGACGGGGTAGCACCCTTCTTTTACGAGAACGGCGAGTTGTTGGCGCAAGTGAGTTACAAGAAAGGAGAGATTAGTTATTACAAGGAATTTTTTCCGGACGGAACGGTACGGGCGGAAATCGGATTCCGGAAGGGTGTACGGCACGGGGAAGCCAAGTTCTATTACGGCACGGGACATTTGTGGTGCGAGGGACGTTACAAGAAGGGCTGCATGCCGGAAAATGGCGTTACTATAAGGTGACGGGGGAGACGATTTATGATTTATGATTCTGAGATTTTCTTCATTCTTAGATTTTTCTTAGTAAGTTCACCAGTGAATCTCTCACTTGTGTGAAGTGAGGCATGTTTTCGGGTGAAACGGGTTCTTTCGGAGGAGAACTCATTTTCAACGGATTGATGGGGGTTCCGTTTTTGTACACCCGGAAATCCAAGTGAGGACCGGTGGCAAGTCCGGTGGCTCCGACGTAACCGATGGTTTCGCCTTGTTTTACGCGTTTGCCGGGTTGAATGCCTTTGGCGAATTTGGAGAGGTGCATATAAGTGGTGGAGTAGACACTATTGTGTTTTATGGTCACATAGTTGCCGCCGCCGTTTGCCTGATATGCTTTTTTCACGACAACCCCGTCGCCGATGGTGTACACTTCCGTTCCCGTGGGGGCTGCATAATCCACGCCGTGATGTGCCCTGTATCTTTTCAGCACGGGATGAAAACGGTTGTTGGAGAATCCCGAGGATATACGGGAGTATTTTAACGGGGCTTTTAAAAAGGTTTTCTGCAAGCTGTTGCCTTCTTCGTCAAAATAGGAAAATTTGTCGTTTTGCTCGAAGGGGATAGCGTAGAAGTCTTTGCCGGTGTTCGTGAAAATCGCCGCTTTGACATTGAAGTCACGTAGAGGTTTGTCCTCGACGTACGATTGCTCGTATATAACCCGTATCGAATCGCCCTTCGCCAAACCGAAGAAGTCGATAGACCAAGCGTATATTTCTGATAACGTGATCGCTAAAGTCGGATCAGTGTTTGCCTCAACCATGGCATTCCATAAAGAAGAGGTTATGCCTACTTTGGCAGTGTGTTCTTTTTTTACCACGTCTTTTTGTCCCACGTACACTTCCGATGTTTCTTTGAAGTCGATTACCACGTATTCGAGGGCGTTCTTCTCGTATATAAAGAACTCGGGGGTGCGAAGAGTGTCTTTTGCGAGGAAAAGAGTATAGTTTTGACCCCGTTTGATACTTCTCACGTCAAAAACATCTTTACAGCGTTGCGCAATCTCGTGTATTTTGGCAGGGGATACCTTGTACCTTGCGAGGATGAGAGAAAGGTTCTGGTTTTTCTCCACTACACCTTCCGCTATCTCGAAGTTATCGGAGGGGATGCCATATTTATAATGTACTTGCTGTAACTCTGTCGTATCTACGACTTCGTCAACAGCGTTGGCTTCCAGTATCGCTTCTTTATTTCCTTTGTTACTCGGCCAAAAAATGACAATCCCCAGTACAAGGCCTATGGCTGCCCAAATCCATTTCGTCTTTTTCATCTTCTTTTCTTACATCCGGTTAATCGCGTCGATTCAGGCTTGCAAGTTAGGTGATTTGCTTTTAACCTGCAACAGAGTGGTTCTTTTTTTATCCACATGTTGTCGTTTGTGAAAACTTTCTTAATGTTGTTATTAACAAAACGTTAAAGTTGATTTTTTATTGTTGATGCGATTTGTAATTTATTACTTTTGACGTGATGGAATGTCAAAAAGTGTTTTTATAATGACGTGAAGAAGATTTAGGAGAGAAAAGGGTAATATTGTATTAACCAGTTGTTTGAATGGTTGGGAAATCTTAAAGTTTTCATAAAATTGATTTTGGAATAACACTAAATCAATTCTGAAACGTCTATTTATAAAGTTTGCAAAAGTGTTGTTGTAAGAGCATATTAATTTTAATAACAAATTTATGGAAGAGCCAATTGTAAAAGTCGAACACTTGTCACATCGCTACAGCATTCAATGGGCGGTACGCGACATTAGTTTCGAGATTCCTGTACGGGGAATTTATGGTTTGCTGGGATCGAACGGTGCCGGTAAATCAACCACGATGAACATTATTTGCGGTGTTATCAAACAAACGGAAGGTAATGTTTTTATCAGCGGGATTGACACCCGTAAACATCCGGTGGATGCTAAACGTCATATCGGTTTCTTACCCCAGAAGCCCCCTTTATACGGTGATTTAACTGTAGAAGAATATTTACTTCATTGTGCCAGATTGCGCTGGGTTCCGGATAGTGAACTTAAATCTGCTGTAGAGGAAGTTTTAGCACGATGTGGTATCACTCATTTCCGCAAGCGTTTGATTAAGAATTTGTCAGGTGGTTATCAACAACGTGTTGGTATCGCTCAGGCGATTGTTCATAAACCTGCTCTAGTGGTGTTTGACGAGCCGACGAATGGGTTGGACCCGAACCAGATTATGGAGATTCGTCATTTGATCAAGGATATTGCGCAGGATCGTACGGTGATTCTTTCCACGCATATCTTGACCGAGGTGCAAGCCGTTTGCGATCATATCATGATGATCGAGGAAGGAAAGCTCGTGTTCATGGGATCCGTTGATGAGTTTGACAATTATATTATCCCGAATACCCTTTATCTTTCCATGGTTGATCCTCCGGCAACGGAAGAACTTGCCAAGATTGAAGGCGTATTGGGCGTGGAAGAATTGGGTAGTATGAAATTCCGTATTCGTTTCACGGAAGCGCAAGAGGTTATTGATCGTATCGTGAAGGAGAGCGCCGCTAAAGATTGGCGTCTATCCGAGATTCGGGTAGAGAAGAGCTCTCTGGATAGTATATTCGCGGAATTGTCTAAAAAAGCACATTAAATAATCAGGTTATGTTTAAAATGATATATAATATCGCGAGAACGGAATTGCAAATGTTATTCTATTCTCCTGTTGCATGGTTGATCTTGGTCGTGTTCGGCATACAGGCTGGTTTGATTTTTGCCGGTAAGATCGAGGGATTGGTAGTTTCTCAAGAAATGGGATATAGCGTCGCGGGAGCCACGTTTAATATCTTCGCTAATCCTTGGGGGGCCGTCTTTGTAAATATGCAGAATTACTTGTATTTTTATATTCCTCTTTTGACCATGAGTTTGGTCAGCAAGGAATTGAGTAGTGGTTCTATTCGTTTGTTGTATTCTTCTCCGATTACCAATCTGCAGATTATCGTGGGTAAGTTCGTGTCCATGATGATTTACGGGCTTTTCATGATTGGTATTCTTCTTTTAATCACGCTTTGTAGCTGGTCTGTTATTAAAGATTTCGATTGGCCAATGGTGTTTGTCGGATTGTTGGGATTGTACCTGTTGATCTGTGCTTACGCGGCTATCGGTATTTTTATGTCCAGTTTGACTTCATACCAGATCGTGGCGGCTATCGGAACGTTTGCCGTGTTGATGGTGTTGAGTATGATTGGGGACTGGTGGCAAGAGTATGATTTCGTTCGCGATGTGACCTATTGGTTGGCTATGCCGGGTCGAAGCGGTAAGTTTATCGCTGGGTTGATTTGTAGTGAAGATTTACTTTATTTCATCCTTGTAGTTTGTTTGTTCCTTGCGTTGACGATTATCCGTTTGAATGCGGTACGTCAAAAGATTCGTTTCGTGATCACGTTGGGAAGAAATGTCGGTGTTATTCTTTTGGTTTGTGTCCTTGGATTTATCACTTCCATGCCGAAAATGAAGGTTTATTATGATGCGACCGCGACTAAAATGAATACGTTGACCCCGAATAGCCAAGAGATCGTGGCTAAATTGGACGGTGGAATGACTATCACCACGTATATTAATGCGCTTGATCCGGGTGCTTCGTGGTATGCCGCTTTCTATTTCCTGAAACCGGATATGGATCGTTTCGAACAATATCTGCGGTTCAAACCGGATATGAAGTTGAAATACGTGTATTATTATGACACGTGCGCGAATCCTCAGTTAGACAGACGTTTTCCGGATAAGAACCTTCGCGAGAAGATGGTTGAGGTTTGTAAGATGTATGGTTTGGATTCCAACAGATTCATGGGACCGGAAGAGATTCGTAAGAAAATCGATTTGTCCGGAGAAGGGAATACTTTCGTTCGTCAAATCGTTCGCGATAACGGGGAAAAAGCTTGGTTACGAATTTATAACGATATGCAACGTTTCCCGAGTGAACGAGAGATTTCTGCCGCTTTCAAACGGATGGTGATGGAACTCCCGAAAGTGGGTATCGTGCAGGGACATGGGGAACGTAGTTTCTATGGTGGCAAAGACCGGGATTACAGTGCGTTCGCGGACGATAAAAGTTTCCGTCATTCTTTGTTAAATCAAGGGTTTGACGTGGAAGAAGTTCGTTTGGACAAACAAGTGCCGGAACATATCAATATCGTGGTGATTTCCGATATGCGCGAGTGGTTGACTCCTGCGGAGGAAGCTAATTTGCAACAGTATATCGACCGCGGTGGTAATTTGTTTATCTTGGGAGAACCGAAACGTAGGGACGTGATGAACCCGCTCTTCGCGAAATTCGGTTTCGAGATGACAGAGGGCGTTCTGGTTAAACAGGATACGAATCTTCAAGCTGACGTGATTTTGTCTTACCCGACGAAAGAGGCGGCTGACAGTATCGCTTATGATTTCGGAACGATGCGTAGATATAGAATGGTGATGTCTACCCCGAGTGTAGCCGGATTGGAGCAAATCGCGGATAAGGGATACAAGGTTACGACCATGTTCAAGACGGATACCATTGGTGTTTGGAACGAATTGGAAACCACGGACTTTATCGACGACACGATTCGTTTGAATCCTGCTATCGGGGAAGTAGAGAAAACCTATTCCACGGCTGTGGCATTATCAAGAAAAGTTGGGGATAAAGAACAAAAAATTATCTTGACGGGTGATGCGGACTGTATCAGTAACGGTGAGTTCGGAAGAAGAGTTCCGACTGCGCGTACTTCTAACTATACTTTGGTAACGGGAGGATTCTTCTGGTTGTCGGATGGAGAGGTGCCTATCGACGTGAGACGTCCGCCGCTACCGGATGATAAGGTATATGTTGCGAAAACGGGAGCTTGGATTATCAAGTGGTCGTTTACTCTCTTGATACCCTTGCTTTTGGCTGCTGCTGGAGTTCTTATCTGGATTCGCAGAAAAGGAAGATAGTATGATTTCCGATTTTAGATTTATGATTTTAGATTTAAAATGGAAAAGATAAGAGAATTTGAAAATGTGGATATGTAATGATTCACATTTTCAATTCTCAATTTTCAATTTTAATTGATATAGAATGAGTTTTAAAATAGACAAACAAACGTTGGATGATCTGGCGATCTTCGGGAATAACCGGACCAAATCTGTCTACGAGATTTTTAACCGCACGCAAACACGCGGTGGGGCGAGAATTCTCGAAGAGATGTTCCTTTACCCTTTGTCGGATGCCGACCAGATTAACGAGCGGAGTGACGTGATTCGTTATTACCGCGATATAGAGGCGGTATTTCCTTTCCGGAGCGAGATTTTCGATACCATGGAATTTTACCTCGGTAATACTGACCGTCGCACGCAATTGATGACGCAGGATAACACGTTGGGACGCAAGTTCAAGAATTTGGTGGGAACGGACACGGAATATACCCAGTTACATAACGGGATTGTATGTTGCATTGAGTTGTTGAATACTTTGGGTGATTTTCTGAAGAATTCAAAGTCGGACACGGGCAACAAGACGATAGCCGATTTGACGGCGAATTTGAGAGGGTTGCTTGATAACGAGAAATGGGCGTGGTATACTTCCGAGAAAGGAAAGAAGAAATTGGCTTACGAACAAGCGGTGGTTTACGACCGCGTGTTCCGTTTCGAGGAACGTGATAAGATGATGAAGATTCTTTACTACGTTTACCTGCTCGACGTTTATATGGCGGTAGCGAAGGTGGCACGGGATCGCAATTTCGTTTTCGGTAAGGCTTATCCGAACGACCGCAATATCTTGAAGCTGAAGGGTGCTTTCCACCCGTTCCTGACAAAACCGGTAGGTAATGATATAGAGGTAGACGAGAATAGTAACGTGATTTTCCTGACGGGAGCGAATATGGCGGGAAAATCAACGTTTATGAAAACTTTCGGGATCTCTATCTTCTTGGCTCACGTGGGATTCCCGATTCCCGCTAAAGAGATGGAATTTTCCGTGCAGAACGGGATGTTCACGACGATTAATCTGCCCGATAACCTGAGCATGGGATATAGTCACTTCTATGCTGAAGTGTTGCGGGTGAAGAAAGTGGCACAACAAGTGCGTCAAACTCAACATCTGATCGTGGTATTCGACGAGTTGTTCCGGGGTACGAACGTGAAAGATGCTTACGATGCAACGGTGGCGGTGACGGAAGCTTTCGCCGGAATCCGAAATTGCACGTTTATTATCTCTACACATATCATCGAGGCGGGTGAGGTTCTTAAAGAACGCTGTGACAATATCAACTTTGTTTACCTGCCCACGAAAATGGAAGGAAGTAAACCGATCTACACTTACACGTTGGCTTCCGGTATCACGGATGACCGCCACGGTATGATGATCGTGAATAATGAACGGATTATTGAAATCATTAAAAACGGAGAGGCATGAGTTTTGAAACAGATAAACAGACGCTGGATGATTTGAACCTGCTAGGTAAGTACAAGAATAATTCCGTTTACAGCATGTTCGTGGGGACGATTACCCGCGGCGGGGAACGTATGATGGAAAATATGTTCCTGCACCCGCTGACGGATGCGAAGGCTATTAATGACCGTTCTTCCGTGTTCCGTTATTTCCGGGATCACGATTTCGGATTCCCGTTCGAGAAGGACGAGTTTGACGTGGTCGAGCAATATATCACCGGTGCAAGTAGTAAAAACGGTTTCCGGAATATATTCCAACTTTTGAAAGCGAAGTCGATGCATTATATCAGTAATGATCCGGAATTCAATATTATCCGAGAGCGGATACTGATGTCGATCAAGTTCTACCGGAAGGCTCGCGAATATTTCGATAAACTGGCGACCGATGTAGCGGGTAATCCGTTCCAGAGCGTTGTCGAGAAGGGACGTTCGTTATTGAAGGATTCCCGCATTGATAAATTGTTAGGACATCCCCGTCAGGATAATCCGGGATTGGTCAATCTGATCGCTTTTGACCGGGTATTTCGTTGCTTGTTGAACAAACAGTTCAAAGAGGTTATCGAGTTATTGCAGGGTGTCGACTTGAACGTGGTCGTGGGTAGAGTGGCTAAAGAGAAGAATTTCTGCTTCGCGACGGCTGCCGATGACGGCGAAGTGCTGGTTGCCGCAACGGGTTTGCATCATCCTCGTATCGATGGCGCGATTTCCAATGATCTGGAAGTGACGAAATCCAAAAATATTTTCTTCCTGACCGGGGCAAATATGGCGGGAAAGTCTACTTTGATGAAATCCTTCGGTATTGCCGTTTACATGGCACACATGGGTTTCCCGATTGCCGCGAAGACAATGCAATTCCGTATACAGGACGGTATGTACACTTCTATCAATGTGCCGGATAATATTAATATGGGTTACAGTCACTTCTACGCGGAAGTGTTGCGCGTGAAGAACGTGGCTATTGAGGTGAGCCGCAACAAGCGTTTGATCGTGATCTTCGACGAGTTGTTCAAGGGAACGAACGTGAAAGACGCTTTCGATGCCACTTTGGCGGTAACCGAGGCCTTGGCGGAAAGACGTAACAGTGCTTTCATGATTTCGACGCACATTATCGAGGTGGGGCAGGAGTTAGGCAAGCATTGTGATAACGTGACTTTCGCTTACCTACCGACCGTGATGAAAGGTAAGTTGCCGACTTATACTTACGTGTTAGAGCCGGGAATCACGAGCGACAAGCACGGTATGATTATTATTAATAACGAGAAGATTATAGAGATAATCAAAGGTGAAGTCGCCTCTTAGTTCGAGAGCCGACACCATGAAAATATCCCGGGGCTTGTGGCTTCGGGATATTTTTTGCCTGAATGAATGTTAAAACGGAGTGTAATTGTTGAAAGGTGTTTATTTTTCGTTATTTTTGAATTATTGAAGTGTGATAGTGAGTGTGGATCTTTTATATGTAAGTGATGGTTAGTAATGAATCAGTAAAAATAGTGGATCTTTCCGATTCCAAGCAGTTTAAGGCGGGATACGAGCAGTATTTCACCGCTTTGAAATATTTTGCCCTGCAATATATAAAGGATGAGGAGGTCGTTTTTGATTTGTTACAAGACTTTTTCATGAAGTTGTGGGAAAAAGGGGAAGTCTTTCAGAATGAAGAAACTCTTAAAGTATATCTTTACCGGGGAATACGTAATAATTGTTTAACTTATATCCGAAACAAGAGAAGGGCGGAAAAGCGTCTGGAGGGATATACTTGTGATGAGCTTGAAGAAGACTTTGTTAGTAAAGTTATAGAGGCAGAGGTTTTTGCCATGATAAATCAGGTTTTTGAAGAATTACCGGAATCCTGCAAAAGAGTGTATCGTTTAAGTCTGGAAGGAAAATCTCATCAAGAGATCGCGGACGAACTGCATATCGCTATAAATACAATTAAACGACACAAGAATAATGCCAATCATTATATCCGGGAACGTTTGGAGAAGTTGTTGATATTGATGATGTTAATGGCTCCTGACATTTGAATGTCTAAAATTATTCCAAAAGCATAACACCTCCATAGAATTTTGGCGTCTTTAATATAGATACATGAAATAGATGAATTTATATTAAAGTGATTATGTATAAAATTTCTCGGATATTATTGAAGTATTTTACATTCGGGACAAACGATGAGGAAACCCGGGAACTGGAACGATGGCGAAAAGAATCCGATCGTCATGAAGTCCTTTTCCGCAAAATAGGCTCGCCTGATTATTTGCAACAGGCCATGGACCCGTTACATAAAAAAGTGCTTCAAGAACAATGGTTTTTATTGGATAAGAAAATCCGATACAAGCGACGCCGTAAACGGATGGCTTTCATGATTCCTGCGGCAGTAGCTGTAATATTGTCGATGGTATGCATGTTGGTTTACACGTACACGAAACAGGAGGAGCCTGTAAAAAAAGAGAATCTGGTAAACAATGAATCTTTTGTTCACTCGAAAGCCGTGATCTATTTGGCTGAAGGCGGAAAACTTGTTGTTTTCAAAGATTCTGTTTTGAAGATGAACGTGACCGAGGCTCCCGTGGAAAATCGTCTTGATACGGTTGCTTTTCTTGCACAAGAGGTCGAGAATCTTTCAATGAATAAGCATCGGTTGGAAGTCCCTCGCGGCGGGGAGTATGTAGCCCGCTTGGAGGATGGGACGGTTGTCCACATGGATGCGATGTCCACTCTTGTTATCCCTCAAAAATTCAGTAAAGATTGCCGTGAGGTGGAATTAATAGGTCATGCTTATTTTTCCGTGGCAAAGGATAGTACTCGCCCATTTGTCGTGCGATCGGGTGACCTGAAAGTCAAGGTGCTAGGTACCGAGTTTGATTTTAATACTTATCAGGGCGATATTGCCACCACGACCTTGGTTAGAGGAAGTGTTGAAGTGGCTTATTTGCAATCGGTATATCGATTGAAACCTAATCAGCAGGCAAAAGTCGATTCGGAGGGAAAGATTGTTGTTTCGGATGTAGACGTGTATCCTTATGTTGCTTGGAAGGAGGAACGTATTGTATTTATAAATCAAACTCTCGGTGAAATAATGAGAGTTTTGGAAAGATGGTATAGTATGGAAGTCGTCTTCCTTTCCAATGACATTAAACAGGAATGTTTTACATTGGATATAGAGAAGTACGGGGAAATAAATCCCGTGTTGAAATCAATAGAAAAGACGAATAAAGTATATTTTGAATTAGTCGGGAATCAAATTCTTGTTTATAGAAAATAAATAAATAGGGAATTGGGCAATTATTTATGGGGCTGAAAATATTTAGTCCTCGGGAAATGTACGGCCTTTTATAAAGATGATAATTTAAATATGAACTAAAAACAATTTTATGGAAAAAAAAGACTACATGAAACGCTTGTGTTTTTATACACGGAAGATAAGGCGTATGCTGTCTGTATTGTTTCTTTTTGTGTTTATGGGGATAAATGCTTTAAGGGCAGACACGATTGTTGAGAAAGTCGAGTTGAATATCTCGGTGAAGAATGCATCTGTGCTTCAAGTTTTTGCCCAGATAAAACAACAAACGTCATTCAATTTTGTTTATAATGACCGGGATATCTCACAGATCGGTTTGAAAACGATGGACTTAAAAAAGGCGGATATCGTTGCCGTGTTGGATAAATGTATCGAGGGAACGGATCTGGTTTATGAATTTATGGGTAATGTCGTCATTTTCAAGCGGCGTGCCGAGGTTGTTCGGGATAGCGTGAAGGAGGGTAAGATAGTGGGAGTGGTAAAGGATGAACGAGGATTTCCATTGCCCGGGGTTACAATACAGATAAAGGATATGAAGTTGGGTACGGCAACGGATAAAGACGGGCGGTATGCTTTCCGCTTTGTTCTCGGTAAGCAGATTGTTCTGGAATATTCTTTTATCGGGATGGAAACCGTGGAAATAAGATATACCGGTCAAGACACGATTAATGTTGTTATGAAAGAGAGTGAGGTTGCATTGGAAGATGTCGTTGTGACGGGGTATGCCAATCTTTCCCGACAGTCTTACACGGGAAACGTGAAAACGATGACGGCTGCGGAATTAAAGAAGATTTCCCAAGTAAATGTATTGAAATCCATTCAAGTATTGGATCCTTCTTTTCGGATTGCTGTTAATAACGAGATGGGTTCTAACCCGAACGTGATGCCGAAAATAAGCATTCGCGGAGATTCCGGTATCGGATTGACTGAATTGGATGAGGTGAATGTGTCTAAAACGGCATTGCAGAATAACCCGAATCTACCGACATTCATTTTGGACGGTTTCGAGGTGAGTGTTAATAAAGTGTACGACATGGATATTAACCGGATTGAATCGATCACTTTATTGAAAGATGCGGCAGCCACGGCAATATACGGTTCTCGTGCCGCGAACGGGGTTGTGGTGATAACAACCGTTACTCCTAAAGATGGGCAAATACTGATTAATTACGGGTATAACCTAAATGTACAGGTTCCTGACTTGCGGGATTATAATTTGATGAATGCCAAGGAAAAAGTAGAGGCGGAAAAAGAAGCCGGATTGTTTGATCAGGAGTATTATCAGCAGGCTTACTATCATGCGAAACTAAGATTAATCGAGCGGGGGAATAACACGGACTGGCTGGCTTTGCCGCTTCGGAATACGGCGAGTAGTAAACATTATCTAAGAATGGAAGGGGGAACAAACGGTTTTCGTTATGGTATCGACGTGAATTATCAAGGGAATAACGGGGTGATGAAGGGGTCCGAAAGAAAAACCTTTGGATTGGGTTTAGAGTTACAGTATAATATCGGGAAATTGTTATTCAAGAATAGTGCCACGTACACGGGAGTTAATTCGGAGGAATCTCCTTTCGGTTCGTTTAGCAAATATACCACTATGAATCCCTACTATTCTTATTTGGATGAAGACGGAACAGTTGCCGAAGTAATAAAGACTGCAACACCGAACGGTACGACCAGTAATCCGTTGTATGATGCCTATCTGGGTAGTTTCGATAAAACGAAAAGCAAGGAATTTATAGATAATTTCTCTGTCCAATATTATCTGACGAATAAAATTCATTTCAAAGGTTCTCTTGCCTTGACTTACACGACAGGCTCTTCTAATGCTTATACCTCACCCGAAGCCGGGCAATATCACAACAAGCCTTATAAAGGGGAAATGACTGTTGGAAATACAACCGCGACAGTGATAGACGGTAGTGTATTCGGGTATTATAACGATATGATCGGGTATCATAATATTAATTTGTTTGCCGGTATCAACGTGAAAGAGAGTTCAGACGAGAGCCATAGCGTGTACGTGAGAGATATTCCGGCGGGTGGGTTTGCTAATCCGCAATTCGCGAGAGAATTTCCGAATGCCCCGACAACTTTTCAACAAAAAACTAGATTGTTCGGAACGATAGTATCTTTGAATTACACCTACCGGAATATTTATTTGTTGGACGCCACGTGGAGAATGGATGGAAATTCATCTTTTGGGAGCGAAACCCGTTTTGCGCCGTTCTGGTCGATGGGACTGGGGTTGAATATTCATAATTATGCTTTTATGAAAGGAGTAAATTGGCTCTCGGAATTGAAAATCAGAGGTTCATATGGTGTTACGGGTAAGGCTAATTTCCCCGCTAACACGGCTCGCACGTTGTATACGATTAACAGCAAATCGGTTTATCCTACAGGGTTGGGAGGAAATATTACAGCCATGGGAAATAAAAACTTGAAATGGGAAAAAACGAAGATAACGGATTTAGGTACTACAATTAATATTTTGGACGGGCTTTTGGTGTTTACGGGAACGTATTATTTCCGCAGGACGGTGGATTTGATTGCTGATATGTACATTCCTTCATCTTCGGGATTTCTGTCTTACAAGGATAATATCGGGGAGATTACCAATAATGGTTACGAGATAAGTTTACGGGTAAAAGCATTAGCTAAATCTGACGCTCAACTTTATTTTACGGCTAATGTGGCATCCAATAAAAATAAGATAAAGAAGATTTCCGAGTCCTTGAAGTCATATAATCAAAAGATAGAAGAGAAGTATCAGGATAATGCCCATAAAATCGAAACCAAAAAACCTTTGTTGAAATACGTGGAAGGCGCTTCGACAACATCAATTTACGCCATGCGGTCATTGGGGATAAATCCGCAAACAGGAGATGAGATATTCCGTTATAAAGACGGGAGTTACGGTACGGAATGGCTCGCTTCGGAGAATGTTGCTATCGGGAATACGGAACCGAAAATGAATGGTACCTTGTCTTCAAACTTGTTATTGTACGGTGTGACGTTGGACGTGTATTTTACTTATACATACGGGGGACAGCAATATAACCAGACGTTACAAACCAAAATAGAGAATGCTGATATTGAAAATAACGTGGATAAAAGAGTGTTTACAGACCGGTGGAAAAAGCAAGGTGATATAGCCGGCTTCAAGAGCTTGAAGCAATATAATGTTCCCACGAATCCAACCAGTAGGTTTGTACAAGATGACAACACGCTGACACTCCAATCTGTATCTGTCGGTTATGAATTACCTTCGGATATACTAAAAAAGATTCGTTTTAGCCGGGTAAAGTTGGCTTTTAACATGAACGATGTATTCCGTGTATCATCAATCAAGCAGGAACGAGGTTTGTCTTACCCGTTTGCCAGAAGTTATAGTTTTTCAGTAAATGTAGGTTTTTAAAGATATAGGTCATGAAAAAAAGATATATAATAAATATTGTCTTGCTGGCATTTATATTCTCGTCGTGTGATAAATGGTTGGATGTGAAGCCGGAACTGGATATATATGAAGAAACATTATTCGAGAAGGCACAAGGGTATTATATCGCGTTGAACGGTGTATATATTGATATGTCCGGCAAGAATTTGTACGGGAAGGAGTTGACATGGGGTGCGGTGGAAGCTTGGGGACGTAGTTATAGTCTGAACGAGAAAGCGCATCGTCCCTACTTGGATGTGATTAATTTCGAGTATGACAAGAGTGAGGCAAAGTCGATAGCCGCCTCTATCTGGTTGGATAGCTATAAAGTTATCGCGGAGGCGAATAATTTGATTCAAGGATTGGAAAATGACGGGGAAGTAAAATTCAAGTATGGGGATGTTACTAAAAATATGATTCTTGCCGAGGCTTATGCGATACGGGCTCTCATGCATTTTGAATTGTTACGTATCTTTGCTAAAGCCCCTATCGCTGACAATGGCGGGGAGTCTGCCTTTATTCCTTACGTGACAACATACCCGTCTATCGTGAATCCTCCGGTAGCGACGAAGAACATTCTGAAGTATTTGATTGCGGATTTGGAGAAAGCTAAAGAGTGGATTAAACCTTTTGACACGGATGTACAATATCCCGGGGGAAAGATTTTTAGTTACTTGAACGACTCCCGTGTTAAACTGGATAACGGAGCGGGGGAAGTTTTAGGTGTTGATGAGTTTTTCAATTATCGAGCCAATCGATTGAATTATTACGCTATATCTCAATTGCTTGCCCGAGTCTGCTTGTATGCCGGGGAAAATGATAAGGCGTTCGAACACGCGAATGAGGTGATAAACGTTGTGAACAAAGGAACGAATTTTAGGTTTGTCGCTCCCGGGTATATTGGGGACCCGATGGAGTTAAGTACGATTGAACCCCGGTTACACTCGGAAATACTTTTTGCTCCTTATAACTCGGAATTGTCTACTTGGACGGAAGGATATTTTAGTTCCTCGGCTAAAGATTGGCTTTTAGTGCTGAACGATAAAAGTGGAATTTTCTCGGAGAACGCGGATGATGTGCGTTTGAAAGCGATCCCCAAAAACATGGTTACTAAATTTTCTTTGGAAGGAAGGGAAGAAAGTGATATGATTGCGGCAAAATCTCTGGAACCGGTACTTCGATTCCCCGAATGTTATTATATCGCGGCGGAGGCTGTTTTTGATAAAGACCGGGCTTTGGCTGTCGAGATATTTAATAAAGTTGTGGACGCCCGAAATAATTCGGTTTATAACTTGAAGGCTGACGTGGATAAAGGTACTTTTATGGAGGCGTTGGTTAAGGAATACCGTAGGGAATTTTTATGCGAGGGGCAAATGGTTTACGTGTACAAGAGATTGAACCTGCCGTTAAGAGAGAATGGAACAACTGTCGCTCATAATGGGAAATTAGTTATGCCGGTACCGGACACGGAAGCCGGGGTGCAGTAAATGGTGTGTAATATAAATGCAAACAATTATGCGAATCATATTTTTACTTCTTTTATTAGGTTGCTTGGCGTTTTACGGGTGTCAAGAGGAAAAACCGGAAATGTTTACTCCCGAAAGGTTTATCAAGTTCATGTTCGGGAGCGAATCCGGCGAGGATTACTACAAAGTCGAGTGTAATTTCGCGTACGAGAGTGATAATACCACGGAGAAAATTATTTCCGTCCCTGTTGAATTTCGAGGCTACAATTTGACTGAAACGTTGTATTTTGCCGTTAACGTGGATAAAGAAAAAACGACACTCCCGGAGGATTGTTTCATTTTGGAAACAGAACAACCGTTTCAACAGGATGGAGATTTTATTGACACGATGTGCGTGAAATTACAGCGAAAGGCTATATTAAAAGAAGGGAGTAAAATCTTGAGATTGCAATTAGTACCTAATTCGGATTTTCAAGTTTATATGGCAGATTCTCTGTTTATAGAGATTACGGTGCTGGATATTTTCTCGTGGCCTGAATGGTGGACAGATGATATCGCTAAGGCTTATTTGGGCGATTATTCTAAAGAGAAATATGATGAATTTGTAAAAGAAACAGGCATTCGTGATTTTGGGATTTTGGATCCTTCGGAAAAGAGATATTACGCTATCATGTTTAAAAGAGCCTTGGAAAAAACACCTAGATACGAGTTGGATGGACGTTTAATGTCTGTTACGATTACAGGATGATTTTTATAGAACTAAGAAATATGTATTGTAATGGACCAAAAAAAATAGGTTATGAGAAATAAGATTTTAATGATATGCTTCTTAGGCTATATATTATTAACCGGTTGCATGGATGACAAAACAAATTTGAATTATAAAGATATTGTATTGCCTGATACCGTTATTATAACAAATATAGAGGATCAAGAAAGATTTTATCTTCATGAAAATACTATAGATGCCAGATTCAAGGTGACCGCGGGTGATGAATTGCAATTAGATTTGGAGGTGAAATACAACGGTGATGATGAATTGACTTACGAGTGGCGGATGGATGGTAAAGTGATTTCAACAGAGCAAAATTTACGGCACGTGTTCACGGAAGGAGGGAACGGGCAGTTGTTTATTTATCGGAAAAATGCTGGTAATGCCACGATCTATGGTTTTCTCGTGGAGATACGCCGACCTTTTAGTACCGGAATTGTCGTGTTGGGTAAAAGTAATGGTGTCACTCAAATGGATTTTGTCGAGCGTTATTGGGAGAAGAAAAACGTGGAACTTGACGGAAGGCTTTATTCTAATTTCTCGGTCACGGAATATATTCCACATGAAAACGTGTATCCTCTTTACAATGATGGAGAAGAATTGGGGCAAGATCCCGTGGAAATATCCCGTATTACGGGATTGGCTCCGGATCCGGCTGATCGATACAGTGCTTTGCAAATCTTGGACCGGGATTGGCGGAAATCCGTTGCCGTGAATTCTGAAGATATGAAAAAAATCGTTTCCATGAAAGATGAGTTCGTGGGGGAACCGACTAATTGCATTCCGGTAAATTTTGAAACTGTCGGAGCTACCTCGCTGTTGTTGGATAAGTCTGGGAAAATTTACACGCGTGTGAATTATGACGCGGGGAATCCGAACACGGGACGTTTTATTCTTGAACCATTGGTCTTTGACGACCCTTATGATGTACCGGATAAAGGTTCTGAAGAGATTAAAGCCGAACGTGTGACAGCGAAAGATCAATTAGCGATTATTTATGAAAAGGAAAGAAAACGGATTCTTGCTATGACAGCTTCAAACGGGTATAATCAAAAACTGGATTATTATGCGGTTCATGATTTATCTCGTCCAAGCAATATAGCTAGTTTACCTGACGGTTATGTGCTTCTTGATAATTTTGATAAAGAGATCTATGCGATACTTTTCCATGAAAGTTTTTTTAATAATAATACTTATGTTATCTATAAGGACGGTTCGGATTTTTATATACAAACGTTCGAGTTAAATACTGTTTTGTACACGGCAGAGCATTCGATAAATTATAAAGCTGTTTCTAATTTGAAATTACCTGTTGACGCGGCAAGATTGATAGAACAAGGACATGGTCTTGTGAAAATAGCGATGGATAAGCGCTATAATGACTTTATGTATGTCGGGGCGGGGAAGGCTCTGTATTCGATGAGTATGGAAGGTACTGCTATTTCAAAAATACATGAATTCACGGAAGAGGGCAATATGAAAGATTTTGTTATCACTGCAACGTGGAGAGGCGACGGGGACAATGCAGCCCAGCGATATTTCAACGGGCGCGTGTTTGGTGCTATTTTTGATAACGGGGATTTTAGGGTGTTGAAATTGTATGACGATCCGCAGAAACCCGGGGAGGTACAGAAACATTATTGGGTAAATAAAAATTTTGACGGGGGAGCTGTTGCGTTATATTACTATTAGTTTGCGAGAATTATAGTGTATGCTTTAGTGATATTAGGCGGTGTCGTGTACGACACCGCTTTTTTGTTTGAAGAAATACAATTATATTTGTCTTCGTCTAAAATTATATGAATATATGACAAATACAATCCGGAGCGGAAGAATATGTTTGTCGGATTCGAGAACATTTAAAGAGGTATATGAACAATATTTTGCCGCTTTAAAGTATTTCGCCATGCGTTACGTGGGGGATGAGGAATTGGCGTGTGATCTTTTGCAGGATATTTTTATTAAGTTATGGGAAAAAGGGGATAAGTTCGAGGACGAGTTACAGTTGAAGGCTTACTTGTACCGGGTGGTGCGTAACCATTGCCTGACGTTCCTGCGGGATAAGCAGAGACAAGATAGACGAATGGAAGGTTTTGAAGTGGAGGAGGCGGAAGAGTCGTTCGTGTACCAGATGATCGAGGCTGAAATATATGCCTTGATAAATGATATTTTTGAAGAACTTCCGGAAGCCTGTCGGAACGTGTACGCGAAGAGTCTGGAAGGAAAGAGTCATAAAGAGATTGCGGAGGAGTTGAATATTGCCGTTACGACCATTAAAAAACATAAGACAAACGCGAATAACTATCTGAGGGAACGTTTGAAACATCTCCTTTGTTTTATGATGTACTTGTATTCGTGAATGCCGTGATTTTAAATTGATTTCCCCACGTTATTGCTCTTTTATAGTTTTCCCATCCCAAAATTTTCCTTCGGAAGGGGTGGGATGGAAATAAATAGAATAAAAATCCGGGAGAGGTCAGTTCCCGAGAGAGTTGGTTTCGAGGTAAAATAAGTTAAATAATAAGTATATATGATATATTTGTATTGTAGTTGATTTATATCAACTCCCATTCATCTCCTATTCAACTCCTATTCAAAGCCTATTCCAAAGGCAAAATAATAGAATTTAAATTGTATTTATATAAAATTTAATAATAGTAAAATACCTGATATATATATTATTAATTATTGTAAGATAACTGAACAGGATAGATTTTTTTTCTGAAAAAATGCCATATTTCTATACTACCTTTTTTGTTTTTTGGAGTTCTTAGATAAGAAAGATAGAAAAATATTTTAAGATAGGAGTAATTGATGAATACACGGGAGATTGAGAGATTGATAACGAAGGCACTTTTGAATGATATTTCGGAAGATGAACAACGCCGGTTGGATGAATGGTTAAATGCATCCGGGCGGAACAGGGATTTCTTTGAAGGTTTGCACTCGGGGAAATATTTGAAAAGGGCTGTCACGGACCGTAATCGCGTGTCGCGGGATGATCGGTGGAAGCGGTTGAGAAGGGAAACGGTGGCTATCAGGAGTCGAAAGATTCGTTCACGGGTGCTTCGAGTGGCGGCGGCGATTATTTTCCCGTTGATGGTGGGTGGAATGATTTGGTTGATGTCGGATTCAAAACAGGGAGATTCTTCAACTTTATTGGCACACGAGGAGATTAAGGTCGGGAGTTCCAAAGCCGTGGTAACCTTATCCAACGGGGAGAAAGTTGCTCTTTTCGGGGACACGACGGTACGCGTGAATGACGGGTTGGCGGTGATGGTGAATCAGAAGGATACGCTGAATTTCATGAGAAATAACGAGGCGGTTGTCGCTGATAATAGTTTTACCGTGATCCAGATACCGAGAGGGGGAGAGTATATCGTGCGTCTGGAGGACGGTACGACCGTGTACCTTAATTCCGAGTCGGAACTGCGAATACCGGTGCATTTTAATTCGAAGGAACGCGTCGTTTGGTTGACGGGAGAGGCGTATTTCAGTGTCGAGCACGAGAAACAACGGTCGTTCACGGTGAGAACGGAGCGGGCGGATATTTCCGTGCTGGGAACGGAATTCGGGGTTCGGGCTTATGCTGACGAGGCGGATTTGTTGACAACGCTGGTGCAAGGGGCGGTAGAGGTGAAGAGCGAGAGTCGCGTGCACCGGATTGTACCCGGCGAGCAGGCGAAGGTGGATGAGGCTGGTAATATAGAGGTGAAAGAGGTCAACGTGGATGATTATATTGCTTGGAAGCTGGGACGGATCGTGTTCGTGAACGCCCGTTTGGAAGATATCATGAGAGAGTTGCAGCGCTGGTATGATTTCAAGGTTTCGTACAGCAGCCCGGAGCAGAAAGAGTTGCGTTTCACGATGGATATCCTGAAGTACAAGGAGGTTTCCGATATATTTGATTTGATGGAAAAAATCAAAAGGATCACGTTTGTCGTGGAGGGGAACCATGTGACTCTAAAATAAAAAGAGAACGGTACCGCAAATACCATTCCCTTGTGAGTCTGCTAACAGACTAATGTAAAATCAATAAACAAAGTTATGGAAAATAATTAAAAGAAAAAAAGAAAGCCGATCATTTCTGCCGCAAACAGAATTGAAGAGATTGTGAAATAGACTAATGTAAAATCAAACAAATTATTTTATGAAGAGAGATCATGAAAGTTTTCGGGGGTATCCCCGGTGGCTATGCCAATTGTTGTTATCCGTGAAGATAGTACTGTTGTCAGTATCATTTTCATTCGCTCAACAAAACACGGATCGGGTTAGTGTGGATATGAAAAATGCTTCGTTGGCAGAGGTTTTTGACGAGATCAAACGCCAGACGAAGTTGAGTTTCATGTTCAGTAACGACGATTTGAAACATGTCGGAAGAAAGGATTACGCGGTAAAGAATGTTACCGTGGATTCTGCCATGCGCGAATGTCTGGAAGGTACCGGGCTGGAATATGAATTGACCAATAACGTGGTGGTGATACGGAAAGCCCCGGTAAAGGCGGAGAAAGTGCAACAGATCACGTTGATGGGAACGGTGCGGGATCAAAAAGGGGAAACGTTGCCCGGGGTTTCAATCGTCATCAAGGGAACGGCTTTAGGTGGGGCTACCGATATTGACGGTCGCTATTCGTTGGCTCTTCCCTTGACCAAGGATATGGTACTTGTATTCTCGTACGTGGGGATGTTGACGAAAGAGGTCGTGTACGACGGGCAGAAAACGATAGACGTGACGTTGGAAGAGAACGTGAAGGAGATGGAAGAAGTCGTGGTTACCGGTATCTTTACCCGGAAGGCTGAGAGTTACACGGGTGCGGCGCGTACCGTGAAAGCGGAAGATCTGGCGAAAGTGAGTAATATGAATGTCCTGCAAGCCTTGAAAAACCTTGATCCTTCTTTTCAGGTGATAGAGAGCAATCAATTCGGTTCCGACCCGAACCGGGTGCCGGAAATCCAGATGCGCGGTGCTTCCAGTTTCACGGACATGAAGGATAAATACCAGACGAACCCGAACCAGCCGCTTTTTATCGTGGACGGTTTTGAACAGACTATCGAGAAGGTGATGGACATGGATATGAACCGGGTGGAGTCTATCACGACGTTGAAAGACGCGACGGCAAAGGCGCTTTACGGTTCCAAGGGGGCGAACGGCGTGGTTGTTATCGAGACCAAACGTCCGGCGATCGGTAAGATGACGGTAAGTTATACCGGGAGTATGGATATCCAAGCCCCGGATTTAAGTAGTTATAATTTGTGTAACGCGTGGCAGAAACTGGAAGTGGAGCGTTTGTCCGGGGTATATACCTCGTCCACGAATCACCCGGTGAGTCAACAGCGGTTGGATGAATTGTACGCGGGATTGAATAAAGAGGTAGAGCGGGGTGTCAATACCTATTGGTTGAGCAAACCGTTACGTACCGGGATCGGGCACAAGCACTCGTTGAATTTCGAGGGTGGCGATGAGTTTATCCGGTATAATATTAACGTGAGTTACAACAACGTGGCGGGTGTTATGAAGGGTTCCAACCGGGAAACATTCGGCGGAGGTTTTACTTTTTCTTATCGTTACAAATCTTTGCTTTTCCGGGAACAACTTTCTTTGTTGCATAATAAAGCCGATAATTCCCCTTACGGGTCATTTTCCGATTACGCGAAACTGAACCCGTACTGGAGGGCGAACAATGAAGATGGGACAATTCGGGAGGTGTTGAACCCGGTAGAGGTGGCCTACGGGAGTAACCCGGTTTACAACCCGCTAATAAATAAAACTTTAAACACGAAAGACGAAAGTAAATACACGGATATAACAAATAATTTTTATATCGAGTGGAGTGTCTTTGATGATTTGAAAGCCACGGGGCGTTTCGGTTTCACTTCCCGCACGGATGAATCGGATATTTTTTACCCGAGGGATCACACGATGTTCCGTGATATCGATATCACGGACGACGCTTATTTCGAGAGAGGTCAATACACGAAAGGGAACGGGAAGATGACAACCCTAACGACGGATATCGCTTTGAATTACTCGAAGACTTGGGATAAACACGTGATGTTTGCCAACGCTCAATGGAGCCTCGGTGAAACGAAATCGGAATCCGTTACTTTTCAAGCGGAGGGATTTGCCAATGACAAGTTGGATTACATCACTCATGCCCAACAGTATCTTGCCGGAGGAAAACCGAGTGGAAGCGAGTCTTTGTCCAGAGAAACGAGTTTTCTGGCTTCCGTGAACTATTCTTACGATTCCCGCTACCTGTTCGACGGTAACTATCGGGCGAACGCGTCTTCGTTGTTCGGGGCTGATCGCCGCTGGGGACATTTTTGGTCTGTTGGTGCGGGTTGGAACATGCACAACGAGAAATTCTTGAATGACATTGGGTGGTTGCAACGTTTGAAATTGCGTGTTTCCACGGGCTACACGGGTTCACAGAACTTCAATTCTTATCAGGCGGTTTCTACTTACAAGTATTATTCAAACGAAGTTTACGATAACATTATCGGTTCTTACTTGATGAGTTTGGCTAATCCCGACCTGCAATGGCAAAAGACACAGGATAATAACGTCGGAATCGATGTATCATTATTTGGTCGTGTCGATTTGACTTTTGATTATTATATCAAGAACACGAGTAACTTGTTGACCCCGGTAACGTTACCGCCTTCCGCCGGGTTCTCTTCTTACACGGAGAATCTGGGAAAATCACAGAACAAAGGATTCGAGTTGCAGGTAAGCGTGCGCGCGATTAATGATGCGGATAAGGATTTGCACTTGAACGTGTTCGGTTCTTTGATGCACAACACGAACAAGATCAAAGAGATTAACGAGGCTCTGTCAAGCATGAATGATGATAAGGATTCCGACAAAGATTTCAATTATGATCAAAGTACGAAAGAAAAGACCACGAAACCGTCCGTTCGCTACGCCGAGGGACAATCGATGAGTGCCATTTGGGCGGTGCGGTCTTTGGGGATCGACCCGGGTACTGGAAACGAGCTGTTTCTGACAAAGGACGGGCAACTGACTTACACGTGGGATGCCAACGATCAAGTCGTTTGCGGTGACGAGTTGCCGAAATACACGGGAACATTCGGTTTTAACTTGGATTGGAAAGGTTTCTCTGTAAATACCTCTTTCTATTTCCGTTTGGGCGGACAGATGTATAATCAAACGTTGGTAGACAAGGTTGAGAATTGCGATATGACTTACAACGTGGACCGTCGGGTGTATACCGGAAGATGGACCACACCGGGACAAAAAGCCGAGTTCAAGAGAGTTACCGACCCGAATTATTTCACGCGCCCGACATCTCGCTTCGTGCAGGATTTGAGCGAATTGCAAATGACTTCTCTGAATGTCGGTTACGATTTCAGAAATTGTAAGTTCATGCAGAATGGTATTATCGAGCGGTTGAAATTGTCTTTCTACATGAATGATGTATTTCGTCTGTCAACGGTGAAGACGGAAAGAGGTACGGATTACCCGTTTGCCCGTTCTTTCTCGTTCCAGCTGCAAGCGACATTCTAACAGGTGGTAGGCTATGAATATACTAAACAATTATTCGACTAGATTATGAGAAAAGGTTTTTTAAAATATAGTTTGTGGATTTTGGTTTGTTTCAGCATGGTGGCGTGTAACGACTGGCTGGACGTAAAACCGAAAACCGAGATGGAAGCCGAAGATATGTTCTCCACCGAGGATGGGTTCAAGGATGCTTTGGCGGGCGTTTATACGGCGATGACAAAATCTTCTCTGTATGGTAGAGAGTTGACTTACGGGATAGTGGATGTGGTCGCCCAGCAATGGGGAGGAATCGGCTCCAATCATCGTTACGCGAACGCGTTGAAATACGAGTACGAGGCAACGAACACGAAACCGATTATCGACACGCTTTGGAACGGGTTGTATAACGCCATAGCGAACGCTAATAGTATTCTGGCTTATATTGATAATTCAAAAGCCGTGTTCACGGGGGATAATAAGCAGATTATAAAAGGGGAAGCGTTGGCTTTGAGGGCTTTCATGCACTTTGATTTGTTACGTTTGTTTTGCGCGGACGCGACAAGTGCTTCCGCCGAAGACGGGATTCCTTATGTCAATGAACTCACGAAGCAGGTAACCGTGTCGGTTTCCCCGAAAGATGTCACGGAACAAATTATCAAGGATTTGAAAGAAGCGGCTACGTGTCTGGCAAATGATCCTGTGCTGACGGGACGGGAAGTTTCCGCGAGTGATGACAACGGTTATTTGATAAACCGGAATTATCACTTGAATTATTACGCGGTTATGGGGTTGATGGCACGCGTGTACATGTACGCGGGCAATCCGACCGAAGCCCGTAAGAGTGCCATTGCCGTGATCGAGGCTCACGAAAATCGGGAGTTGTTTCCTTGGAGCACGAGGGGCGACGTGTTGAACGAGAAAAAGGAGTTGCGTGACCGTACTTTTTCCACGGAACATCTTTTCGCTTTAAATATAAGGAAGTTGAAAGATTATATCGAGGGGTCTTTCACGGGTACGAGCGTGCCTTTATTGACGCGGATTTCCCCGGGTAGTTTGTTTGTCGCGGGGAATGATTTTCGTAGTTTCTTCTTCGAAACCACGAATTATATAGGGGATGTACCTTCTAAACTGTGGCAGATGGATGGAATTACGGTGGAAGGTCAATTGTACACGCCCAAGCGTGACCGTATGCCGATGATCCGTCTAAGCGAGATGTATTATATCGTGGCGGAGTGTGATAAGGCAACGCCTTCCGTGGCGGTAGCCCGATTGAACGAAGTGCTCGCTAACCGGGGATATGAAGACACGGAGTTGTTGGATGCTTCGGTTGTGAATAGCGGGGATGCCGTGCAGGAAGAAATCTTGAAGGAATACCAGCGTGAATTTATTTGTGAAGGACAACTCTTTTTCTATCATAAGCGGATGAAGGATGAGAAATTGAATGGCTACACGGTGAATTATGTATTCCCGAAACCGGAGAATGAACTGGAATTTGGAAAATAAAAAACAGAGATTATGAAATTCATGATAAGATATTTTTTATGGCTTCCGGTATGTTTGACCTTTGTGTTGACTGCCTGCGAGAAAGAAAAAATCCCGTATTACAATGATGTGGAGCGAGTGAATTTTAATTACACGAGTATGGGGTTACAAAGGGACACGATTGATGTCGTTTATGGCTTCGTGCTGGATGAATATACCGACATTGACCTTGAGATATTGTTGATGGGGTATGCTAAAAATTACGACCGGACAATCGGGCTGAAGATCACGAGCGAGAATGGAGCTGTTGCCGGGACTAATTACGAGATACAAGACCGGCTTGTGCTGCCTAAAAACGAGGTTTCCGTAAAAATACCGTTGAAAGTCTTGCGTTCAAGTGATTTGCTGGAGGACGGGGCTAAATCTTTCTTGGTTGAACTCGTGGATTCCGATGATTTGAAAGCGGGACTTCGGACAACACTTTTTATCACGGTTTCGGATGACATTCCGGAAGAGTGGGTAGGTGGTGAAAATTGGTTTATGAATAAAGTGAGTGATTATTTCGGGGAGTGTAATCAAACTAAATACTTGTTCGTTTACGAGCAGTTAGGTGTTTGGGATTTTTCAGCTTGGAATCTGATGGGATTCATGGGTAATGACGCGAAATTCTCGCCGGCGAAGAGAATCTTGAAAGAAAAATTGGCAGAATATGAAGCCGAGAACGGACCTCTGGTAGATCCTAAAACAGGAGATCGAGTAACATTCCCGGATTAACAATTAAACGATGATTTTATGAACAAGAGATTTATAATACAGATCATTTTTTTACTGGTTGCCATCTTCAGTTTATGTAATTGCTATGATGACAAGGGTAATTATGATTACAAGGAATTAACGTCGTTGCAGATCGACACGACAGGTATTAAGGCACAACAAACGGCGTATCAGTTCGAGAATTTTAAAGTACCCGTGGATGTGAAATATGCGGGGAACAAGGAAGATCTGTCGTACGAGTGGAAAATTTACCCGCAAGTCCCCCAGAAGGATGAAGATGTGACTAAATATGATTCGGCAGTCGTGTTGTACACGAAAGCGGTGTTCGATACGATTATTTACGAGATACCGGGTGCGTATTACCTGACCTTGACGGTGACCGACCATCTTCAGAATATTCAAGAGGCTTTCACGTTAAAGTTGAATGTTGAAACTCTCGTTTCCCGCGGGTTGTGCGTGATGGATGAGAATAACGGTATCTATGATTTGCATTTGATAAAGTCTGCCAAGTTATTGCCGGATATCTTGGAATCGGACGAACAGACTTATTATCATGTCTATTCCGGTGTTAATGATCTGGAAATAACGGATGGGAAATTTCTGGGATTTGTTTCTGTTGATGCAGCAACGGATAATAAAGCACTTTATTTCTTTACTGAAACCGGAGGTGTAACCTTGGATATTGATACATACGAGATTATGTCGAGTGATTATCCGTCGTGGTTCTCTTTCCCGATGAGTATAACTCCCGCTCCCGGGGCTTTTATGGTAACAAGTCGCCCGATAGAGATGCTTATCAATAACGGATTGGTTTACGTTTGGGATCACACGTCTATGGGGGTGACAACCTTTGGCGACCGGTTGAACGGGGATTATGAAGCGGCTCCTTATTTGCCGCGTATATCTACCAGTACATTCTCAACCGTGATTTTCGACAAGAAAAACAAACGTTTTGCCCCTATAAATATATTCGGTTCACAGGTGGGTGAGTTTGAATCTACCGCAAGCGGTGAGTTCGATCTGGATGATATCGGTGCTTCCAAAGAGTTGAAGTTTATGGATAACGGTTTCAATTCTTACACTTATGCTGTTTTTTACGACACGCAAACATCCGAGTACGCATTGTACGTGATGGATTTCTCCGGAACGGAAGCCTCGCCGGTGAAGAAATACGCGATGGATAGCTGTGAAGGAATAAACGGGGATTCTTATTACGCTTTCGGAAATCAAGGAAACGTGTGTTTCTATTCTTCCGGTAGTGACTTGTGCCAGTATAAATATGCTTCGACAAACGCGGGAACTGTCGTTCACTCGTTTACCGGGGAAACAATTACCGGGATTAAAGTATTTAAAAACTCCGGACATGCTCAAGACGGGAAACTGTTGATCGTTTCGACGTTGACAGGTAGCGGAGAAGGAAAAATCTACTTGGTAGGATTCAATGAATTGACGGGTGCGATCGTGGACGGAACCGATAAACCTTATGGCGATTTCGGCAAGATCGTTGATATATTGTACAAAGAATAAATAAGTATAGAGAAATGAGGTTGTTTGAAAAGAATCTTTCAGACAGCCTCAAAAAGAATTATCCATGAAAAAGAATAGTAGAATCGGAACGTGGTTGAGTGTTGTTCTCCTGTTGGTGATGTTTGGATTGCCGGTGAAAGCACAGAAGTATAAATCGGTATTCAAGGATCTGACGTGGGAACAAGCCGCGGAGTTGGCTCAAAAGGAGGGCAAAATCGTGTTGGTCGATGCGATGATGAAGGCTCGTACTCCCGAAGACCGGAAGAAACGGGATGAGGCGGAGCGGAAATTGTTCTCCGTGCCGGGGATTATGGATTTCTGTAACCGGAATATCGTGGCCATTCATATAGATATGGGAACGGAGGCGGGGAAGGCATTTGCCCCGAAGCTGGTGATGAATATGTACCCCACTTACGGTTTCTTTATGCCGGACGGGGATATTCTGGGTGTCGTCAGTCCTTTTATTTTAGCACAGAAACCGGAAGTTTTTTTGGAAAAGGGACAAAAGGCGGTGAAAGAAGCGGAAGTAAAGAGAAGTAACAAACGTTCTATTCTATTCGAGGAAATCGGGTTCAAGGAGGCGTTGGTGAAGGCGAAGAAGGAAAAGAAGTTGATTTTTATCGATGCTTATACCGATTACTGCCAACCGTGCGTGATGATGGTGAAAAATATCTTCTCGTTGGATAAAGTGGCTGATTTTTACAACGAGAATTTTATCAATCTGAAGTTGGATTTCGGTAAAGAGAAGGAATTGGCACAGAAATACGGGACATCGGGGTATCCCGCTTTTGTTTTCGTGAATGGGGATGGTAAGCTCGTGTATTTGGCAGGTGGTTACACCGAAGCGGAACCTTTTATCGGGTACGGGCAGGAGGCTTTGAAAAAAGCACAGGGGATAGAATTTACCGCCGGGAGCTGGAACGAGATTCTGGCAAAGGCAAAACAAGAGAATAAATTGATATTTATGGATTGCTATACCTCTTGGTGCGGACCTTGTAAACAAATGGCTCAAACGACCTTTGTCGATCCTGATGTTGCCGCTTTGTTCAACGAGAAGTTTATTAACGTGAAGGTGGACATGGAAAAGGGCGAGGGGAAAGAATTGAGCAAGCGTTATGGCGTGAGAGCTTATCCCACGTTGAATTTTATTCATGGTGACGGGGAAATAGTACATTGCGTGGTAGGAGGATTGGGTGCGGATGAATTAATCAGGCAAGGGAAACTCGTGTTGGAAGGTAAAGGATTAAGTTATATGCAAAACGAGTATGCCGATGGAAACCGGGAGCCGGAGTTTATAACTTCTTATCTGGAAGTGCTCGGGATGGCTAACTTGGGAGAGGACGCACAGAAGGTGACGTTGGAGTATTTCGCCACGCTCGACCGGGAGAAATTGAACGAGAAAAAGTATTGGGATATCTTTGTCCGGTACGTGAATGATGTGGATAGTGATTTGTTCCGGTATGTATACGCGAACCGGGAACATCTCGTTTCACTTTACGGGGAACAACAAGTGAATCGTAAGATACAATCCGTGTGGGCAACCGGGGCGAATCGGTTCGTGCAGGAAAAAGAGGGCGCAAAGGTGTTGGATAAGAAAGGTTTTGAGCGTTACGTGAAGCGGATGAAAAAGGCGAAAGTTGACGGTTGGGAAGACATCGCGGCGAACGCGAGAATGAATAATGCCGAGAAGACCGGGGACTGGAAAACTTACGTGACTGAGGGTGACGCGCTGTTGAAAAATGGCAAGGTTTCGGATTTGTTATTGTATAACTGGGGGCTAAGGATAACCAAGAACTGCAAAGACAAGGAGTTGAGGGCACGTGCAGCCCGTTGGTTCGAGAATGCCGCCGCCGAATCGATGTCGTACCGTACCTATTTCGAGAAATTGGCGGCTGAATTAAAATAAGTTGCGTTGAATTTTAATGGATTTAATAATAATAGTATGAGGAAATTTTTAAGTGTAATGTTTGTAGCTTGTATGGTGATGCTTACAAGTTCTGTTTTCGCCCAAAAGACGATAACGATCAAGGGAAAAGTGAAATTCCCGTACAACCGTTTTAACATGGAAATCGTGGAACGTCAAGGCTTTGACAAGACGGTTCTTGATTCATGTAAAGTGAACGCTGACGGCACGTACGAGTTTAAAATGAAAGTGGACAAACCGGGGGTTTACACCTTGGATTGCCAGAAATGGCAGTCCGTGTCGTTTTGGGCAGAGGACGAAGATTTGGAAATTAATTTCCGCGGGGAGGATACCGCTAGAATTAAAATCAAAAATCCCCCTTACGTGTATATTAACGGGGGACCTAACAACGAGGTGATGAATCTCATGAACTGGGACGGTTACCGGGGGTACCAGTTGATGATCGGGATTTCTCAAGGAGTTTATCGCATCCCCGGGATTGACGATGCGGCAAAACAGGAAGTGTCCGGGAAGTTTTACGATATGTTGGGTGACGAGTCCCGTGCCCGTGCAAGATTCCTCGCGGAGCATTATGCCGACCGGAATAGCGTGTTGGCGGTACTGCCCGCGTTGCGTGGCGAGGAAGACGAGGCATTGGTAGAACAGGTGCTTGCCCGTTTGGAAAAAGTGAACCCGAATTACGCGCCCCTGCTTAGATTCAAGGCGGATAGAGCCGAGGCGAAAGCACAGAAGGAGCGTTTGGCTGAAGGGAAAATGGCTCCAGAATTTTCGTTCCCCACGCCCGACGGAAAGAAACAACTGGGACCGCAGGACTTCAAGGGCAAAATCCTCGTGTTGGACTTCTGGGCTTCTTGGTGTGGTCCGTGTCGCGCGGAAATCCCTCATTTGAAAGAGGCTTACAAGGAATACAGTAACAAGGGTGTTGTATTCTTCAGCGTGTCGATTGACAAGGATGATGCCGCTTGGAGAAAGGCAATGAAAGAGGAGAATATGCCGTGGGCGCAAGTGTGTGCCCCGAAAGCCGGGAAAGACGTGATGAAACAGTATCAGTTCTCGGGAATCCCTTATATCTTGGTTATCGATAAGGAAGGGCGTATCGTGGCGAAGAATTTGAGGGGAAAAGCCTTGACCGACAAGTTGGCGGAATTGGTTAGCGGGAAGAAAAAGAGTGTTGCCATGCCGGCAATGGGCATGTAAATAATACAAGAGTTTGAGGGATACATGTATAACGAGAGATATTATGCTTCTTTTCGATCGACACAGCAACCGTACGGTATTCCTCAACTCTATAAAAAAACGAGAGATGAAAAAGTTTTTGTGCTTAATGATGATACTTTGCACGGCAGGCATCGCCTCCGCGCAAATGACTGCGGCTAAAAGAATCCCGCCGGCGGTGGAGAAGAAAGTCGTTTTGAAGGCTTCTGCGCAAAAGGTATGGGACTATATGTCCGAACCGGGTAATTACAGGAAATTCTCGGGAGTGAAGACTTTTACCTGCGAGGAAAAGGCATTGAATGCCAAAATTGAATTGGAAACGAAAGCCGGAAAGAAAAGAAGTCAACACATCAGCGTGATTGACTATGACAATTTCAAAATCTGTTATTTCGTGACGAAATCCGACTATGCCGGGGAAAAACAATGGGTGTACGCGTTTGACATTTATCCCAAGGGAGATGGAAAATGTGAGGTAGTACTTTCGGTTTTCTTCGGGTTTGACGAACTTAGCCCGGAATTTAAAGAAGGTATCACGAAGGAGTTTGACGATATCGTTTCCGGCTTGAAAAAGAAGTTTAAATCATAAGGATGTCTAATTAATATTGTATGTAATGAAGAGATTGTACGTGATAGTCATTTTGTTGACCGCGATTGTTCTGGGTGCCCGGGCACAGGAACAGGGAATCCGTTTCGAACAAACCAAGGAATGGAAAAAGATTCTGAAGAAAGCAAAGAAAGAGAAGAAGTTGATTTTTATTGATTGTTACACTTCATGGTGCGGACCTTGTAAAATGCTTTCGGCCAATGTTTTCACCCGTGAGGACGTGGGAAATCAATTTAACCGGGATTTCGTGAACGTGAAGTATGACATGGAGAAAGATGCCGACGGTGTGATACTGAAAAACACCTTTGACGTGAAGGCGTTTCCGACTTTGGTTTTCGTGGACCCGAACACGCGACAAGTGGTGCATAAGATGGTTGGCGCCGGTTCTGCCGAGTGGTTGATGGAGGGCGGAAAGATTGCCAATGATCCACGGAATAACTTGAGCGGGTTGACAATGCGTTATGATGCGGGAGAGAGAAGTGTTGATCTGTTGAGTCGTTATCTGAACGCGTTGGCTTCTGCCTATATGCAGGAAAAACAGGGTGCCGTTGCCGCGGAATACTTGAATGCTTTGTCGGACGACGAGATCGTGACCAAGGAAAACTGGGATTTGATCAAGAAGAACGTGAGTGATCCGTTGTCAAAACCTTTGCGGCAGGTGATGGCTAATATCGGTCGTTTCTATGAAGTTGCCGGTAAAGAGGTGGTGGATTATAAATTGGAAATGGCAATAAAAGGAGCCGTGTCGGAGATCGCGTATTGGCGTCCGGGTAACGGGGATTTTGATGAGGCGAGAAATACCGAATTGGTCAAACTTCTCCAGTCATTGGATTATGCTTTCGTGCCGGGTTCTTTGGCAACTTTATTTACTGCCGAATATATAAGAAAGGGTGATTACCGGGGAATGTTGAACAGTATGCGGGAAGCCTTCAAGTACAACGTGTTCCGTGGCGGGGAAGATCAGATGTATTTCCAGAACAATATCGAGGCTTTGACCGGTTGTGACGACAAAGCCCTTGTGCAGGAAGGTATTGATTGGCTTGATGCTCGATGTGCCCGGACGAATGACTATTTCGCCAAGGCTAACTTGATGAACTCCAAAGCCCGCCTGTTGACTAAAAACGGCGATACTTTAGGTGCGGACAAAGCCAAAATGGAAGAAGAAAAATATAACAAAGAAGGGGAGAAAAGAAGCGGGGGAAAAGCTGTAAGGGCTATTCGGATGAACTGATTGACAGGTTTCGAAAGTCCGTTTTATTGTTTGTGTCATGCTGAACGCAAGGTCTTTTGTTGCGTTCAGCATGATGTTTATATCCCGAATAAAATGAATTTAAGATTGTTCCTTAGGATTGTCATGGCACGTTTGAAGTGAGTTTTTACCGTGGTTTCGGCAATATCCATTTGTTCCGCTATTTCTTTGATTTTCTTCTTTTCCACGATGTGCAATAACACGACTTCGCGTTGTTTGTCCGGCAATAATTCCAGTATACGGTTGAGTCGCTCGTGAATATCTTCATCGATTTCCGGGTCTTCAATATTTGAGAATAACATTGCCTCGATGATTTTGTCCTGATGTTTATATTGAATGTCAAGGTTCCTCAAATAATTCATGCATTTGTTTTTCACGATTCCGAGCAGGTAATATGAAACGGACTGCTTTTCATCGTACCTTTCCGGGTACGACCATAGGGATAGAAAAGCATCTTGTACCATGTCTTCTGCTTCTTTCCAGTCATAAAGATAACGCATGGCATAATGTTGCAGAGGACGGAATGAAGTCCGGTACAATTCATGAAAAGCCTTTACATCCCGCTTTTTTATTCGGGAGCCCAGTTCATCCTTTTTCGAGAATTCGTCCATCCGAGATAGAATATTTTTGACAAAGATAAATTTTTTTCCTCAATCATGTCATCCGTTTTTTGATCTCGTGTTAATTATAGACAAAACCGAATGATTGGATTGAAAATTATGGAGAAAAATCATATTAGTTGGGATATCTTGTTGCGAAAAGTTCGCCGGACGTTGTCGCCTGCGGAGGAGGCAATGTTTCAAGAATGGTTGACGAGGGACGAACGGCATAAGGAGTATTACGAGCGTATTCATCGGGTTTGGTCGGCTGACGAAACGACGTGTGAGTTGGATACGGATATATCCGTGATGATCGCGGGATTTGACGAGCATGTACGGAAAGAGCGGGATTCGAGGCGAAAGAAGATCGTCCGGTACGTGTATCGTTTTGCCGCTTGTTTATTCATCTTGTTGGCTGTTGGCGGAGGTATTTTGTTCTTGAATAAAGGAGAGAAGCAGCCGGATCGGTTGGCTAATGTGAATAAAGAATGGGTACCCGGTGGGAATAAGGCGATTATTCTTTTGGCTGACGGGAAAAAGGTGGATGTGGAGATGTTGGCGGATACGATGTTGTATAAGGTGGACGGGATTGAGGTACAGAAAGACGCGGGCGTTATCAAGTATAGTGGTCTTCAAAAATCGGAAGTAACGTACAACACGATTATGATCCCGAAGGGTGGTGAGTATCAGGTAGAATTGAGTGATGGGACAATGGTTTGGTTGAACTCCGATACGGAGTTGAAGATTCCGACCGTGTTCGCGGGAGATGAAAGACGCGTGTATTTATCGGGGGAGGCATATTTTGCCGTTACTAAGGATGATCGTAAGCCTTTTATCGTGGAGACGGATTTGGGTAACGTGAAGGTGTACGGTACGGAGTTTAATGTCAAACGTTACCGGGACGACGGGCAATTGAAAGCGACTTTGGTCGAAGGTGTAATCGGGTTCAGCAGTGATCGAATCGCGGAATTGAAACTTAAACCGGGTTACCGGTTGAGTCTGGCGGAAGGTTCCGAAACGCCGGAAATCAGAGAAGTGAAAGTGTATAACGAGATCGCGTGGCGGGATAAACGTTTCAGTTTTGAAAACGAGACGCTGGAAGAGATTGCACGGGAACTGGAAAGATGGTATAACGTGAAGATTGTTTTCACCGATCCGGCTCTGAAAGAATTGGTCTTTTCGGGGACTCTCAGTCGTTACGGGAAGATTGAAACCATGTTACGACTTTTCGAGGAAGGGGTTGAAGTGAAGTTCACGATTGAAAGTGACACGATAAAAGTGATAAGGAAGTAAAAAAAGTAGAGAATGCATTCTGTAGTCGGCAAACTTTAGATGACATTCTCCACTGATTCATTAATATTAACGAATTAATAAAACAAATGTATGAAAAAAAAGACACCTGACAGGCATATTCAGTCTGTATTTTCACGAAAAATGTTGTTGGTGTTGTACTTGTTGTTTTTCGTTTCGTTGGCTCATGCGGCAACGGAGGATTCGACTCGTGTGGTAATCTTTAGCACTAAAGCTGAAAGCCTGAATAATGTTTTGATCAAATTCAAGGATCAGACCGGGGTTGAGATTCTTTTTAACCGGCAACTCTTGGGCGATCAGAAGTGTAAAGAATTGAATCTGGAGAACGTTCCTGTTGATGTGGCTCTCGGGAAGATTCTGGAAGGAACGGGATTCGAGTTCTCGAAAGTGGATGGCGTGTATGTTGTTAAAAAAAGTACGAAAAGTAGCGTTACTCGCGTGGAGCCGCGTATGATTTCCGGGACGGTGAAGGATGAGCGGGGAGAACCGTTGCCGGGGGTGACGGTTGTTGTAAAGGGGACTACGTTGGGATGTGCCACGGATGTGGACGGGAAGTATAAGCTGCCCGTGTCGTCGGACGGGGATATTGTTTTGGTTTTCTCGTTTGTCGGGATGCAGACGAAAGAAGTTACTTACCGGGGTGAGAAGGAATTGAACGTGACGATGGAACCCGACGTGATGGAGATGGAACAAGTGGTGGTTACGGGTATCTTTACCCGTAAAGCGGAGAGTTTCACGGGTGCTGCCACGACTTTCAAGCAAGCGGATTTAAAGCGCTTGGGGAATCAGAATATCTTGCAAAGTTTAAAGAACATGGACCCTTCGTTCATCGTGACGGAGAGCGTGGATTTCGGTTCCGACCCGAACCGTATGCCGGATATTCAGATTCGGGGGGCTTCCAGTTTACCGAACGTGAAAGGTGATTACAGTTCCAACCCGAATCAGCCTCTTTTCATTTTGGATGGTTTTGAAGCGACCACGGAGAAAGTGTTTGACCTTGACATGAACCGGGTGGCTTCGGTTACGCTTTTGAAAGACGCGGCAGCCAAAGCTATTTACGGTTCGCGTGCCGCTAACGGGGTGGTCGTAATCGAAACGATACAGCCGGAAAAGGGAATGTTGAAAGTGACTTATTCCGGGGACCTGAATATCACGGGACCGGATCTGACGAGTTATGATTTGTGTAACGCGAGGGAGAAATTGCAGGTAGAACTGGATGCCGGACGTTACACGGCTTATTATCCGGAAGATACTCAATTCCGGATGGAGCAATACAATCAGATACAAAAAGATATCGCCCGGGGTGTTAATACCTATTGGTTGGCAAAGCCGTTGCGGACAGGCGTGGGACACAAACATTCCTTGTATCTGGAAGGGGGAGATGATTATCTGCGTTACGGGGTTGACGTGTCTTACAACAAGGTCGCGGGAGTCATGAAAGGTTCCGATAGGGAGAACGTGGCAGGGGCGATCACGTTGTCGTATCGTTACAAAAGTTTGTTATTCCGGAACGTGTTGAGCGTTACTTTCAATAAAGCGAACGATTCGCCTTATGGTAGTTTTTCCGAGTACACGAAATTGAATCCTTACTGGAGCCCTCGTGACGAGAACGGGAATCTGAAGCGGGTGCTGGGACAATTCCAACCGAGAGATTGGCAAACGGCAACGGTGTATTACAATCCCTTGTATAATACTACCCTCGGGACGAAGAATTTCTCGAAGTACACGGAAGTGACCGATAATTTTTACGTCGAGTGGCAGATGTTCTCGGATTTGAAGTTTATCGGTCGTTTCGGTTACACGCAAAAACAGGATAGCCGGGAAGATTTTTACCCGGGTAATCACACGAAGTTTGCCGATTGGACGGGGGATGATTATTTTAAACGGGGGTCTTATTATATCAAAGACGGAACGAACAAGACATTGAAGATTGATGCGACATTTAATTATTCCAAGCAGTGGGACAAACATTTACTGTTTGCCAACCTGAACTGGAATATACAGCAGGATAGTTATGATTACCACGGTATGGAGGCATGGGGATTTTTGAACGATAAAGTAGATCATGTCGCTTTTGCCAAGCAGTATGCGGAGAACGGTACCCCGACGGGAGATGATGCCACAACCCGGGAAATCGGTGTGGTGGGAGCCGTCAATTATTCCTATGATAACCGGTATCTGGCGGATCTTTCCTATCGTCTGAGCGGTTCTTCGGTGTACGGGGCTGACAATCGTTGGGGGAGTTTCTGGTCTGCCGGTATCGGCTGGAATATGCACTACGAGAGTTTTCTAAGCAATCAGGAATGGCTGAATCAACTGAAATTACGGGCTTCAATAGGATATACCGGAAGTCAGAATTTCAACCCTTATCAAGCGATGGCTACATACAAGTATTTCACGAGTGCCGAGTATGATAATATCGTGGGCGCGTATTTGATGGGTATGGCAAACGATAAGTTGAAATGGCAACAGACAAGGGACATCAATATCGGTTTCGATGCCCGTTTATTGGACGGGTTGACGTTACGTTTCGATTATTATATCAGTAACACGGATAATCTGCTGGTGGATTTTGATTTGTCGGGTTCTACGGGATTCAGTACGTTCAAGGAAAATCTGGGAGAGGTGCAGAACAGGGGATTTGATGCCACGTTGAGTTGGAAGTTATACAATAATATAGAGAAGGATTCCTATTTCACGGTTTTCGGTTCGGTTTCTTCCAACAAGAATAAGATCGTGAAAATCTCTGACGCCTTGACGAAATCGAACGAGGCACAGGATGATGACGACGTGAATCCCTCGAAACCGTATACCCGTTTTGAAGAGGGGCAATCCACGAGTGCTATCTGGGCGGTACGCTCGCTAGGGATTGATCCGGCAACTGGTAGCGAGATGTTTTTAGACCGTAATGGGAAGAAGACTTACGTGTGGAATATCAATGATCAAGTGGTGTGTGGCGAGTCCAATCCGAAGATGCAGGGTAATTTCGGGTTTAATGCCGAATACATGGGAATTTCATTGAATTGCTCTTTCAGTTACAAGTTGGGGGGTGATTATTACAACCAGACTCTGGTAGACCGGGTGGAGAACGTGGATATACAGTATAACGTGGACAAGCGGGTATTCACGGGAACATGGAAAGAAGCCGGTGATGTCACTTTCTTCAAAAAGATTTCCGATACGCCGACGACAACCCGTCCGACTGACCGATTCGTGGAGCGTTTGAACGAATTGTCACTTGCCTCGTTGAACGTGTCGTATGATTTCCGGCATTTACATATATCGAAGTTCGTGGAACGTTTGAAAATGTCGTTCTATATGACGGATGTGTTTCGGGTATCTTCGGTAAAGGCCGAAAGAGGATTAGAGTATCCTTTCGCCAGAACTTATTCTTTGGGATTGCAGGCAACTTTTTAACGATAACAGAACAGGATTATGAGAAATAAAATAAATAATTACGGAAAATACCTGTGTTGCGGCTTGGTTTTGCTGATGTTCGCATCATGTAACGATTGGTTGGACGTAGAGCCGAAATCACAGGTGAAGGACAAGGACCTGTATTCTTCCGAGAGCGGGTTCAAGGAAGCGTTGGCGGGTGTCTACAGTATCATGACACAGGAATATCTTTACGGCAAAGAGTTGACTTTCGGGATGTTGGGCGTGTTGGCTCAGGAGTGGGATAATCTGCCGACAGACTATACTGACGATAAGGACTATAAATACGAGAATACGAAACCGGAGGTGCGGATTGATTCCGTGTGGAACGGTTTGTATAACGCGGTTGCCAATGCCAATAAACTGCTGGAAGAGATTGACGGCAAAAAGTCGGTATTTTCGGGTGTGAATTATGACGTGATTAAAGGGGAGGCTTTGGCTTTGCGTGCATTCCTGCATTTTGATTTGTTACGTTTGTTCGGGGCAAGCTACGCGGAGAATCCGGATAAGATGGCAATTCCTTACGTGACGGCTTACACGCCGGAAACCTTCCCGCAGAGAACGGTGAAGGAGGTTGTCGGCAAGGTGCTGGAGGAGCTGGGAGCTTCATTGGAGTACTTGAAAAATGACCCGATATACACGGGAAAGACCGTCACGGAAACCGACGATAACGGGTATTTACTTCATCGACAGGTTCACTTGAACTATTACGCGGTGAAAGGATTGCAGGCACGGGTGTACCTGTACAAGAAAGATTACGCGAATGCTGCAAGTTGTGCCTCGGAGGTCATCGAGTCCGGTAAGTTCGAGTGGGTGAAACAGTCCAATTTGACGGACGAGAAAATGGCGGATCTTTCTTTTTCCACGGAACATTTGTTTGCTTTGAACGTGGTGACGCTGGGAAGTCGTGCCGAGAAGTATTTCTCCGGGAGTAATTCTGTTTTCGCGGTGAGCGAGTCAACATTATTGGGGTATTACGAGTCGGCTCAGGATTATCGTTATTTGTACCAGTTCAAAACCGGCACCGGGTTGAGTAATACGTTGCGCTACCTCAAAAAATACGATCAGTTGGAAGGGAATGGTACTACCGCTTGGCCGGCGTCTTACCGGAACAAGATGCCGTTGCTCCGTTTGTCGGAAATGTACTATATCCTTGCCGAGTGTCGTCATTATACATCCGGGGATGTGTTGGCAGCGTTGAATGAAGTACGGCATCACAGGGGCGTTGCAGACTTGGGAGAGGCTGATGTGACGGATTTTGATGCTGTTCTGTTGTCTGAATTCCGGAAGGAAATAATCGGGGAAGGACAATTATTTTTTCATTACAAGCGGTTGAATTTACCGATGATCAAAGGGACGGATGCGGACGTGATCGGTCAGGGGGTGTACAAACTGCCGATGCCGAAAGCAGAGTTACAGAATCCGGGTTGGGTAAGCAATAAATAAGGAGGTATTATGAAAAGACAAATGATATATTTGGGTGTTATCATCGCTTTGGTGTTGTGTGCCTGCGAGGAAGACGACAAACTGATGTTTGATGAGGAGTCGCGTGCATTGAATCTTTGGTTCGGAACCGAATCTTTGGAAGGAAGAGTGGATAGTACGGAATACAATTACGCGTTCCGCCCGCTGAATACGGAGTTGGACTCGGTAATGTTCTACGTGAAGTTGGCGGGAGTGCCGTTGAAAGAGGATTACACGTTTGAATTGGAAGCCACGGGAGGTGATGCCTCGACAGTGATTGTCGGGGAGCATTACGTGTTGCCGTCTTACGTGTTAAAGGCAGGGACTACCGGGGGAAGTTTCCCGATATATTTGAAGAATACGTCAGATTTTAAGAATAAGATATTCTCTCTTTCTTTCGGCTTGAAGGAAAATGAAAGATTTGAAACAGGAGCGAAGGAATATACTTCTCTAAAATTGAATATCAAGGATAAGGAGGAAAAACCTCAATATTGGGATGACGATCCGGAAACGTACCAGCCGTTAAAGAAGTTTTTTGGCACGTATAGTCATAAGAAGTATCAATTTATGATTAAGGTGACGGGAAAAATAATTCTTCGGGTGATCTATCAAGGTACACCTACCCCACCTTACGAGATATCTTATTTTGAAGCCCAGTATTTACAGGCGAAATGCAGGCTTGCCGTTGAGGAGTACAATAATAACCCGGAGAACCCGGATCGTCCGCTATCGGATGAATACGGACCGATAACTTTCTAAAGTGTAAGGCTATGAATTTTTTGAAATATATTATATCGCTGATTGTTGCCTGTACGGGATTATGGGCGTGTTACGACGACAAGGGTAATTACGATTACCGGGAATTGGACGAGATTGTTATTGATTCGACAGGCGGGTTGATTCAAGCGGACTATTCTATTGCCCGGATGGATGTTCTGGACATTCCTTTGAAGGTGTATTACAAGGGAAAACTGGTGAATGGTTCCGAGGCGCAATACCCGGAGTTGGAATTTAGTTGGGTAGTTTATCAACAGGGCATGGGAACCCCGATCGCGGATCGGGATACAGTCGCCGAACAGATTGAATTGAAGATTCCCGTGGAGTTGGAAGAGCGGAACTGGGAATTGGTGTTCACGGTACTGAACAAACAGACGAATACCCGGGAGTTTATGAAATTCGGGTTGAAAGTGAATGCGGCGTTGAGCGAGGGATGGATGGTGTTGTACGAACGGGATGGTAAAACGGATGTCGGTTTGATCGTGGATAAACTGATAGCCCCGAACGTGACTAGGGAACAAACATGGGTGGATATATATTCGACGTTCAATGATGTCCCTTTGGACGGTAAACCTGTTCGTTTGCTGTATTCCGTTTCCACGAATCCGCAGGCAGTAATAGCGGTGACCGATAAAGATATGGTTGGCGTGGCACCCTCTTCCTTCAGTAAATTATATTCATTCAATGATATGTTCTGGACGACTCCTTCTGTACAGGCTCCTGATTGTTATACCGCTTTTTACAATAAACGGGAATTAGTAATGAATGACGGGAAGATGCACACGGTTAATTTTTCCACGAGCGGGGCGGACCGGACGAATTTGTTTTTCGGGGTACCTTGCACCGGGGAGTATGGAAAACTGGCAAAATGGTGCGCGAATATGAGTTCCGGTTATAGCGGTGTCGTGTATGATCAGGAGAACCGGAAGTTTATGTGTATAAAATCGAATCGGACGGAGGTTGTCGCTTTGCCTATTCAGAGTGCGGGGATTGCGTTCGATTGTAATGATGTGGGATTGGAACTGGTCATGAGTGATTACGGTTGGAGTCATTATGAATACGTGATCATGAAAGACAGGCAAGAACATTACTATTTGCTGGCAGCCGATTTTTGTAGTATAATGACTCAAAATATGATAGGCGTCGGGAAGTATGATATGGCAAATTGTAAAGGACTGTCGGATGGGATTTCTTCTATGACCGCCGGATACAAGGGGGAAATACTCTATTATGCAGCCGGTAGTAAAGTGTACCTGTACGATTATAAGTCTACGAACAGTACCGGTGATGCCGTGTGGGAAGACCCGAACGGGGATGAGGTGACTTGTATCCGGTTGCAGAAATATTATCAGGGTTCGATGATGATGGCAAATACTCCGCCTAATGCTTGTGAAGTGTTGTATATTGCCACGTATAACGAACAGGAAGGAAAAGGAACGGTGTACCAGTTAAGAGTGAATCCTTCCAGCGGTGCGGTGGATTTGAGTACTCAAAAACCGTTTTATGGTTTCGGGAAAGTGAAAGACATGGGATGGAAAATAAAGTAAACTAATTTATAAATTAAAAGGATATGAAGTATTGTTATTTACTTACGATCGTAAGTATCATTGGGATGTTATTGGCTGATGTGAAAGACTCTCGGGCTCAAATGACAGTTGCCCAGCCCGTGCAAACGAAAGCAGAAGTAGAAACGGGTATACGTTTTTTTGAAGGTTCTTGGAATGAGGCATTAGCCGAATCGAAGAAAACCGGTAAGCCGATTTTTATGGATTGCTATACCGTGTGGTGTGTACCGTGCAAAAGGTTGGCACAAGAAGTATTTACCAAGCCGGAAGTTGGGGAATATTTTAATTCCCGTTTTATCAACGTGAAGATGGACATGGGAACCGCTCAGGGGAAAGAATTGAACAAACGATACAAGGTGACAGGGTACCCGACTTTACTTTTTTTGGATGAAGACGGCAATATGTCACATCGTATCGTGGGGGCTCCGGACGGGAAGATTCTGTTAAGGGAAGCAGTCCGGGCGATTGAAGGAAACGGATATACTTCAATGAATAAGATGTATGCGGAAGGAAATCGTCAGCCCGGTTTTATACAGAAGTACATGGAAGTGCTGGATGTTGCCGGGGAGGGAAAGAAATCGGCAGATATCTGTTTGGACTATTTTGACACGTTGGATAAAACCAAGTTAAAAGAACGGGAGTATTGGGATTTGTTTATAAAATACGTGAAGGATGTCGATTCTGATGAGGCTAAATACGTGTACAAGAATCGGAAAGAGTTTATTAATTTGTACGGGGAGAAAGAGGTAGGAAAGAAATTATTCCAATTGTACAATGGTGGTGCTTACCGATACTGGAAGGTAGAAGACGGGATCGGAGTATTCGATGAAAAAGGATTCGAGAAGTATGTCCGAGATTTGATGAAAAAGGATATAGATAGGAAAGGACAGATTATCAGTGATGCCCGTATGAATTATGCCATGAAAGCGGGAGATTGGGAAGAGTACGTGCAGTTGGGAAATGAACGTTTGCAAGCGGGTGAAGATAATACTTTTGTCGTGTATAATTGGGGGTTACGAGTGAATGTCGGATGCAAGGATATGACCGTGCGTGAAGAGGTGGCAAAGTGGATGGAACAGTTTGCTATGGCTTGTGACCGGAAGCCGGATGCAAAGGAATCGGCGTCATTAAAGAATTCTTTTTTAGCTGTTGCCGATAAGCTAAGACACCCGGAGAAGAATGACAAGAATTACCGTCCCACGATCGTGATAACCGGAAAGATTGCGGCTTTGAGTGATAAAGGAAATATCATCAGAGTCCTCAAGAAGGAAGGGTTTTCCAAGCAAGCGATAGATTCTTGTGAGGCAAAATCGGATGGGACTTATGAATTGAAAATGAGGGTGGAACAACCCGGTGTGTATATTTTGGAGTGTCAGGGCGGACAGCGAGTTGAATTTTGGGCAGGTGATGAAGACGTGCAGGTTGATTTCCCCGGTTTCGGGAATGCCAAAATTAAAGTTATTCGTCCGGTGTATATTCGTGTTGCCGGAGGAAAAAACAATGAAGTGTTGGATAAATTGAATTGGGAGGCTTTCCGGAATATACAGTTAGCGGGAGCTTTTGCCCGTCCGGTATATAGTCAGGCGGGAGTTGCAGATTCTGTAAAACAACAGTTGATGACACGGTTGGGAGAAGTAGTTAGTCATGATATGTCCGGACGTTTGCTGCATTGGGCAGAGGAATATGCAGACCGGGAAGCCGTGGTAACAGTCCTTGCCAAATTGCGAGGAGAAGAGTATACCGAAACAGTTCAGAAAGTCTTGACAATACTGGAGGCAAAATATCCGACTAGCGTGGCAGTGAAAGATTTTAAAGCGGCTCGTGCACAACAGGAGCTTATAAAACAAGGTGGAATGGCACCTGAATTTTCTTGTCCGACTCCCGACGGGAAAAAGAATTTAGGTCCGCAAGATTTTAAAGGGAAATATCTCGTCATGGATTTTTGGGCTTCATGGTGTGGTCCTTGCCGGGGTGAGATTCCTCACTTGAAAGAGGCTTATGCGAAGTACGCGGACAAAGGAGTGGCTTTTTTCAGCGTGTCTATCGACAAGAGCGATGCCGCTTGGAAAAAAGCCTTGGTAGAGGAAAATATGCCTTGGGAACAAGTATGCGCTCCACAAGCCGGGAAAGACGTGATGAAACAGTATCAATTCTCGGGAATACCTTATATTTTGGTGTTGGATAAAGAGGGACGTATCGTGGGAACCAATTTGCGAGGAAAAGCCTTGATGGATAAATTGGAAGAATTGGTAAACGAAAGTAAACCCAAAACATCCATGATGATGAGATAAAATTTTAGAGTCGGGGGATTTGCATAACGAGAGATATTATTGCTTCTCATCTATCGCACGGCTTCATTGCAAATTCCCCGCTCTTGTTCTAGGCGTGTTTAGGTAGTTTTATGCTTTGCTACTTTCGTAATAAATAACACGAATAACCCGAGTCCGACCACGATTCCTACCGGGTAGCTGATGGCGGGAGCAATAAATAATCCGCCGACCTTGTAGGGGGCAATCATAAAATAGGTAGCGCACACGACACTCAGGAATGTTGCCGGAAGCGACATCATCCAATGCGGTTTGCCTTTCTTTGCCAGATAAGTGGCGGCTGTCCATAGGGTGATGGTTGCCAATACTTGATTACCTATTCCCACGTATTTCCAGATAGTGGAGAAATCCACGTTGCAGAGCAGGTAGGCGACCGCGAAAATTGGAATGGATACCATCAAGCGGTTCTTAATCGGTTTCTGGTTAAATTTCAAGGCGTCGGCGATAATCAATCGCATACTTCGGAATGCCGTGTCGCCGGAAGTGATGGGACAAACGACCACGCCGATGATGGCAATAATTGCTCCGAAGCGTCCCAGCCAAGAGTTACATATCTGGTTCACGATAATTGCCGGGGTTGCACCTCCTTCTGCTGCCGTATTCAGCCCTTCCGCTCCACCGAAGAATGCCATGGCTGCCGTGGCCCAGATCATGGCAACGATACCCTCGCAAATCATTGCCCCGTAGAAAATCGGACGCCCGTACTTCTCGTCTGTCATGCAGCGTGCCATCATGGGCGACTGCGTGGCATGGAAACCGGAAATGGCTCCACAGGAAATCACGATGAATAACATCGGGAAAAGAATATTGTGTTGCGGATCGGCATGCATATTGCGCATGGAATCGAAAGTCAGGTTCTCCAAAACAAGTTCTCCGCTAAATCCGCCGTAAAGCAAATAGGCTCCCACGCTGACAGCCATAAATATCAGGGCGGCACCCATGAACGGATAGATTTTACCGATTATCTTATTGATTGGTAATAAGGTCGCTATAATATAATAAGCAAATATGATGTATAACCAAGGCGTCATGCTCATCTTGGTCAGGCTGCCTAATAGTTCTGCCGGACCGTTCACGAAAGAAACCCCGACGGCTAGCAACAGAAAGCCCGTGAAGAACGTCATGAACTTGCGCACCCCGTTACCGAGGTATTTGCCCACGATGTCGGGCAGACTGGTCCCGTCGTGACGGGTAGATAGCATTCCGGAAAAATAGTCATGAGTGGCGCCCATGAATATACAACCGACAACGATCCACACGTAAGCCATGGGACCGTAGGCGGCACCGAGAATTGCCCCGAAGATGGGACCCAATCCGGCAATATTTAAAAACTGAATCACGAAAATACGCCAAGGCTTCAGTTCATGGTAATCCACTCCGTCTGCAAGACGTTTTACTGGGGTAGCGATAGTGGATGATGCCCCGAAAAATCGTTCAACAAATTTCCCGTAGGTGAAATAAGCGACGATTAGTAATCCGATTGAAATAATAAATGTTAGCATTTGCTTGAAATTTTTGCACGAACACAAAGTTATAAAAATGAGTTTGAAAAGTAAGTCTTTAAAGACGAAAAAAATGCACGCACGGGTAAAAAAGAAATGGCGACCAGTCTGGCATTGAAGGTAGTTGAGGTGCGCTAGATCTGATCGCCTGGCCTGGGACACGATATTGATATAATCCGTTCTACGGATTATTTCTGGATGTGGAATTGGATGTGGCCATTAGTGATGTGACATGACAAATGTATAGAGTGATTTTCTAATTACAGTAGGAATCAATGAGGATTTTCACCTCTGTCAGTTCTAAATATAAAGGAAAATCAGGCGTGTGTTTTTATTTTTGAAAATAAAGCCTTGGTCTAATGTTGGAATCCTCATTTTTTGAAATGGATGTCATTTGGAATGATACTTACCGGAAATCGGGATTATTTTCGATAATTTGATTTTATAGGAAAAAATGGAAATGATATTATAAAATCTTGTTTGGTTTATTTTGAAAATATCGTATCTTGGTCGAGTCATCCGAAGGAGGCGTATGTTATCGGCAAAAGAATATTTAAAAATACGGAAAGGAAAAATGAAACAAGAAGTTTTGCATGATAACTTATTGAATGCCATACGAACGAAAGTGCCTCACGAGGAAAATTTGGCGAGTGTTCTGGGAAATATATTATGTATTGGGAAGGAGGCGATATATCGTCGGTTACGGGGGGATGTTCCTTTCACGTTATTGGAAACGGCGCTAATCTCGAAAGAAATGAATATTTCGGTGGATAGTCTTTTGGAATCCGTGTCCCCGAAAAGCAGGCCTTTCCAGTTGAAGTTGACAGAGTTTTTTAACCCGTTGGAAACGGATTTCCTGATGATGGAGAATTACGTGGATGTATTCCGGACTCTTGACGAGAAAACCTATTCCGAGAGTGCATCTTCCACGAACATACTGCCGCAACCCCTTTATCAGGATTACAAATTTCTTTCAAGGTTCTACCTGTTCAAGTGGAAAGCCCAAAGGGACGGGTTGGATTCCGTGAAGACATTACATGAAATCGTACCGGAGGAACGGTTAGTTCGTATACAGAAGGATTTGGTCGTGGAGGCTCGTCGGGTAAAAGACACGAGTTATATATTCGATAACATGATATTCCTTTACCTGATCAATGATATCAAATATTTTGCCAGCGTGAACCTGATATCCAATGCCGACGTGCAGGAATTGAAAGAAGAATTGTTCCATTTTTTGAATTGTTTGGAACGCTTGGCGGCAAAAGGGAGATTCGATAACGGGAACAGGATACATTTTTATATATCCAATATTAATTTCGACACGACGTACTCCTATGTTCACACGCAGAAATATAACCTTAGTCTGATAAAGGCATTCACGTTGAACGGGATAGCGTCTTTGGACGATAAGACCTTCGAGAGCGTGAAAAGCTGGATTCTTTCCTTGAAAAGATTCTCGACATTGATATCCGAGAGCGGCGATTTACAGCGGATACATTTCTTTAAAAGTCAAAGAGAATTAGTCGCCACGTTGTGATTCGTGTCCCGTTGTCGTGAATCCGGCAATTACAATAAGGTCTATAAAACCATAAAGAGGGGGGATTTTAATTCCCCCTCTTTATGGTTTTATTAATTATAAATCGCTTCGAACAGAAATTTGAACGAGGGACTTGTAACTATGTGTTTATCGGCATTTCCGGCGTAAACTTCTCCGTTTGCCAAGTTCAGTTTCTTTACCGGTGCTCCTTCCGTGAAATCCAGACCTTTCAAGTCAAGCCAGAATACATTCGGGGTTATTGTAGATTCAAAGAAGTAAACCTTATTCTTTTGGTCTGAAACAGTTCTCCAACGCGTGGAGGAAATATTCGGTTGATCGGGAGTTGAAATCCCGAGAGGAACCGATACATTTCGGATAACACTGAATACTCCAGCCACGGCTTCCTGTTGTTTGTCTGTTTGCGGGATAGCATTGATGTAAAAGGAAGCCCTGACAAAACGGTCGGCTGCACGGTTCGTGCCCGGTAGCATCACCAGACCGCCGATTTGCTTCCAGTAATTGTTCAACGTGATTTGCTGTTCGTAGGAAGGAGAGTTTGTCATCACTTGGTATTCTTTCCCCTCGTGTATGACCAATTTGCCTTTGATGTATTCAAAAATGGCACTGTTACCCGAGGCATCCGAGATAGCAAGATGTAATGTTGATTTGGCTCCGTTCGGCATATCCGGTGCGTCAATGCGGAAAGTTTCCTTGCGCAATTCGTTTACCGCCTCGTCTACCGTGGCGAAATTGTCCAACACGTATTGTGTCCATATACTGATTCCCATTACCGGACGAGTGTCATTCGGACGGTAGTAATCGGATTCAGCCAGATACAGGAGGTTGGCAACCAATCCTTTCTCGTTCATCCCGTCGGAAGTACCGATATCATATCCGGCGGTGATGACACTACCGTATTTTGATTTCCAATGCATCGTGTTCCCTTTGTCGGCTCCCGCTCTCTCAATCCCTCTGGGAAACACGTAAATATTTGACTTTAAATCTTCTTTCCAGTCCATCGTCCTGCCTGTTACGACCATGCCGTTTTGTCCGATATATACCACTCGGGTACATGCATCGGTATACGATACCAGCGTTCCTGCCAGTAATAATGTTGCGATAAATAATGTTTTCCTCTTCATACTTTAATGTTTTATGTGTTAAACGGAAATTACGTTTGACAAGTTTCTTGAAATTATATGAAAATCAAATATTATTCGCTGATAGAGTGAATCTTTATTTGGTAGAAATTCGATATATTTGTCATGTTAGAATCTAAACATCAAATATTATGAAGAATAAAATTTGTCAGAGTTGCGGTATGCCCATGATGGCAGAGGAGCAATTCGGTACTAATGATGACGGTAGTATGAATACCGAGTATTGTACATATTGTTATCAAGACGGGGCTTTCACCGGCAACTATACCATGAATGAGATGATAGACCATAATCTTGAATTTTTAGATGAATTCAATAAAGATGTGGAGCGTCCGTTCACGAGAGAAGAGGCCAGAGCCGAGATGAGGAAATTTTTCCCCACGTTGAAACGATGGAAAAACTGAATGGTACTTTAATTGACGGTTCAATGATTTTCCCGAATCATTGAACCGCCTCAAGGAATCAAAAGGATTTTTATTTCTGAAACAATCTGATAGCCTCGGTCTTGTCTTTTTCCAATTGTTCCCGAAGCTCCTTTATATCTTCGAATTTTCGTTCTCCCCGAAGGCGGGTAATCAGTTTTATCGTGATAGTCCGGTTGTAGATATTTTGGTTGAAGTCGAAAATATGAACCTCGTGGGAAACGATGCCTTCTTTACTCACCGTCGGGCGTATTCCGATATTTAACATCCCATGGAAAACCTGTTCCCCGATGAAAACTTCTACGGCATAAACGCCTATCGCGGGGAGTAATTTTCTTTCTTCCGGGATTTGCACGTTTGCCGTTGGGAAACCAATTTCCCGACCTAATTTGCGTCCGTCCACGACTTTCCCGGTAATGGAGTAGGGGTAACCGAGAAAACGGTTTACCGTGTTGATATCGCCAACTGCCAAAGCGTTTCGTATTTTCGTGGAACTAACATTCACGTCATTCTCCTCGAATACAACTTCCCGTTCCAGAAAGAAACCGTATTTCAAGGATAATTCCTGCAGGCTTTCGAAATTCCCCGCCCGATTCTTCCCGAACCGGTGGTCGTATCCCACGACAAGACCTTTGATATGAATCTTGTCCACCAGAATATTTTTCACGAAATCTTGATAAGGTTGTTGGGAAAATTCGAGTGTGAATTTCAAGATAATCAAATGGTCTACCCCGTATTGCTCCAGTATGGCAATTTTCTCCTCGAGAGTTGTCAGTATACCCGGTTTCTTTTCCAGAGGATACAACACTTCCCGTGGGTGAGGTTCAAAACTGATAATAACGGACTCTCCGCCGATACGGTCAGCTTTCTCTTTCAAGTGTTGAATCACGCGGGCGTGTCCTAAATGCACTCCGTCAAAACTACCGATAGTGACAACCGGGTTCTTGATATTAATACCTTCGACTCCGTGGTGAACTTTCATTTCAAATGAGTTGAACAATTTGACGCGAAAGTAATATAAATAACCGAATAATGGAGTCTATAAAATTCATAAGGTTTATAAACTTTATGAACTTTATAAACTTTATAAACTTTATAAACTTTATAAACTTTATAAACCTTATAAACCTTATGAACTTTATGAACCCGCTACTTTAGAAGCGATACTGTATCATCGTGTTGATACGACTTGCGTTACCGTAGTCTTTGTTGAAGTCGTTACGGCGTCCGAAGACGTATTCGATACCACATGAACCGTATTCGCTGAAATCCCAGAATAGATTGGCGGCGGCGTATTGAGCGTATTTGTATGAGGTGGTCGGCATGCCGAACCGTTCCTCTACACGGGCGTAACTGTACATGATGTTGGAAGAAAGCTCTTCATTCCATTTGTGAGAGAAACCTCCATAGGCTCCCCACGCGCAGGATGCTTTCAATTTTCCCTCGGCAGTGGCACTGGGTACGAGGTCAAGACCTATACCGGATATATCCTGTATATAATTGGAAATACCTTTGCCGCAAACACCTTGGAAACAGAAAGACGTGCTTTCCGAGAACTGCCAGATTCCACTTAAAGAGGCGCCCCAGCCCGTTACGATTTGGTCTTTATCCTTGATTTCATCCTTGTAATACATGTTTCTTAATACTGCTCCGGCTTGCAAGTGGCTGCCGTTTTTGAAACTGTATCTCACGTTAAGTGGGATGTCGGGAATCCTTTGATGAATATAATCCGTGAATTCTCCTTCCGTGTAAGACGGTTCCACGTATTCAAGGGCTAAAGAGGCTTGCCAATGCTCGTTGAAATCCTGCGTGTACCGGATTTGCGGTTGACGTAAGGCAACTTCACTGGTCGGACCTTCCTCGTCGATTGTGGCAGGACCTGCGGAAATGTCACAGAAAGTACTCCATGTCTTACCAATAGTGAAGCCTCTGAACTTAATGAAAGCCTGTCTTAGGATAGGAGCGTTTTGTGAGCCTTCGAACTCCATTTCCATGTAAGTAACCAGTCTGCCGACTTCTGTATCGCCTACCAGTTTGAAGAATAACCGGGACTGTCCCACGTCGATACCGTAACGTCCGCCGGATTGATGACCTTTCAGGGCGATAGAGTTCGTTTCGAAGTAATTGTCATTGGGAACTCCGTTAAAATCGTAAATTCCCTGCACCTGTACAAACCCTCCCACGCCGAATACGAAGTTTTTATCCTTGTTGAAAAACACAAATCTCGGGGAAGCGGGATCGTTAAAGGATAGCGGAAAAGCTTCTTTCATCATTTTGTAAAAGTTATCCGCATCATTTTTTGCCGACACGGAAGTCACGTTGACTTGCGCTCGTGCTCCCGTGTAGATTCCACAAGAGATAGCAATCAACAATAGCAATGTCAATTTTTTCATAGTGCTACAAATTAGTTGGTTAATTTAGTAACACTATATACGGGGGAGGATAGTAAAAGTTCAGGTAATTCAGTGATTTGACCTTACGACCTTATGGACTTTAAGACTTTATGGACTTTAAGACTTTATGGACTAGAGGGCGTGTCAAAACACGCCCTCATCGAATTATATTTTGACCTCTTTCAGGATTTCCCGTAAGTCGGTCTTCTTCTTCAAAATGTCATATAATTGGTCGATAGCCACGCGTTCCTGTTCCATCGTGTCACGATAACGTATGGTCACGGCATTGTCTTCCAGTGTTTGATGGTCAACCGTGATACAGAACGGGGTTCCGATAGCATCCTGCCGACGGTAACGCTTACCGATAGAATCCTTTTCATCGTATTGGCATCTGAAATCAAGACGTAATAATTTCATGATTTCTTCCGCTTTCTCCGGTAGCCCGTCTTTTTTCACTAATGGCATAACGGCAAGTTTGACCGGAGCCAAGGCGGGCGGCAATTTCAACACGACACGCGCATCCTTTGAACCGTCTTCTTTCACGATCTCCTCCTCCTTGTACGCGGCGGAAAGGATTTGCAGGAACATACGGTCTACCCCGATAGATGTTTCTACCACGTACGGCACGTATGACTCGTTCAATTCCGGATCAAAATATTGTAATTTTTTGCCGGAGAATTCTTGATGTCGTTTCAGGTCAAAGTCCGTGCGGGAATGGATACCTTCTACTTCCTTGAACCCGAACGGGAATTTATATTCGATGTCTGTGGCTGCATTCGCGTAGTGAGCCAATTTCTCGTGATCGTGGAAACGATAGTTTTCAGCCCCGAAACCGAGAGCCTGATGCCAGCTCATGCGGGTTTCTTTCCATTTCTTGAACCACTCCAATTCCGAACCGGGGCGTACAAAAAATTGCATCTCCATTTGCTCGAACTCGCGCATACGGAAAATAAATTGGCGAGCCACGATTTCGTTGCGGAACGCTTTACCGATTTGAGCGATACCGAAAGGAACCTTCATCCGTCCTGTCTTCTGAACATTCAGAAAGTTCACGAAAATACCTTGCGCGGTTTCCGGGCGCAGGTAAATCTTGCTGGCACCTTCTGCTGTGGAACCCATCTCCGTGGAGAACATCAGGTTGAACTGGCGTACTTCCGTCCAATTGCAGGTACCGGATATAGGGCATACAATCTTATTGTCGATGATAATCTGACGCACTTCCGTCAGGTCGTTATCGTTCAACGCCTTTGCCATTCTTGCCGTGAGTTCCTCTTTTTTTCGGATATTCTCCAGCACTTGGGGATTTGTTTGGCGATATAACGTTTCGTCGAATTTCTCCCCGAATCTTTTCTTGGCCTTTGCCACGTCTTTCTCGATCTTATCCTCGTATTTGGCGATATGGTCTTCGATCAACACGTCGGCACGATATCTCTTCTTGGAATCTTTATTGTCAATCAACGGATCGTTAAATGCATCCACGTGTCCGGAAGCCTTCCAGATGCTCGGGTGCATAAAAATAGCGGAATCCAGTCCCACGACATTCTCGTGCAGGAGTACCATCGAGTCCCACCAGTATTTCTTGATATTATTCTTCAATTCCACCCCGTACTGACCGTAATCGTACACGGCAGCCAACCCGTCATATATCTCTGATGACTGGAACACGTACCCGTATTCTTTACAGTGTGCTACCAGCTTCTTAAAAACATCCTCTTGTGCCATTTTAATTTTAGATTTATGATTTTAAATTTTAGATTCAGTTTGCGTTTGTAATCGTAAATCTGTAATCTGAAATCGTAAATTAATTGTCTACTCCAATTTCTTTTATCGCTTCGGTCACGTTGATAGCGTAATCTCCGATTTTTTCACATTCGAAGAATATGTCACTGTAAACGATACCTGTCGCGTAATTATATTTCTTCTCCTCGATAGCCGTCAAGTGTTCCTGTTGCAGGATAGTACGGTAATCATTGATCGTTTGCTCCACCTCGTAAGCTTTTTTTGCTTTTACTTCCTTGTATTCAAGGGCAAGGTTGGCGCACATGACAACGAGAGCTTCGTCCACGATAGCCATCATGTGGCGTAACTTCTCGTCAAGAAAGTCGGGAAATTCTATATTCTGTTCATTCCGGCGACCGATAGCCTTTGCCACGTTCAACGAGGAATCCGCGATACTTTCAATTTCCGATACGATTCTAAACATGGCACGCAACCGTTGTGTATTTTCCGTGGAGAGTTTCGACTCGGAAACCTTGGTCAAGTAATCGGCGATTTCTACTTCCACCACGTCGCTCTCGTCTTCCAGTTTATCGATGCGGTTGAATTTCTTCTCGAACTCTTTTGTCGGCGTGTGCATGATTTCTACCACTTGGCGATACATGTCCAACGTATTCTTTGCATAATGTGAAATCTCTTGTTTCGCTTGGAATAGAGAAGCATCCGGGGTAGAAAGCAACCCGATTTTGATGTGTTTCAGCGTGAACGCATCGTCTGCCGATTCTTTTGATTTAATCATCCGGGTAACCAACTGGGCAATCACTTTCGTGAACCAAATCAGTAAGAACACGTTAGCGACATTAAAACAAGTATGGAATAATGATAAGGCAACCGGCACGGAACCTACCTCCGTGAACGGGTTACCGATACCCAGAATTATACTGAGTTTTGCCACCCAGCCGAGGAATATCGGGAAGATAGCCAGTACCCATAATACCCCGAACACGTTAAACAGGAAATGTGCGAACGCGGCTCTTTTCGCTGTCGTGTTGGCAACCATGGCGGCAAGATTTGCCGTGATAGTGGTTCCTATGTTTTCACCCAACACCATGGAGGCGGCAATATCGAACCCGATCCATCCGTTGGCACACATGACCAGCGTCAATGCCATCGTGGCGGAAGAGGATTGTATCAATATCGTTAAGGCTGTTCCTATCAGCATAAACAGGATGTAGGAACCGTATCCCATGTCCGTGTAATTATGCAGAAAGTTTAGAATTTCAGGATTCTCGTGTATATTCGGCATGTTCTCCTGCAAGAAGTTCAACCCGATAAACAAAAGACCGAAACCGATGATTAATTCTCCCCAGCTCTTTCGTATCCGCTTTGCCGAGAACAGAAGCGGTAAACTCAGACCGATCAGGGGAAGCGACAGGCTTACCATGCTGACTTTGAAGCCGAGGATGGAAATCAACCATGCCGTGAACGTGGTTCCCACGTTGGCTCCCATGATAACCCCGATGGAACCGACAAGGTCAAGTAACCCGGCGTTCACGAAACTGACGACCATTACCGTGGTCGCTGACGAACTTTGAATGATTGTGGTAATTAGAAGACCGGTGATAACACCTTTCACGCGATTGGATGTCATTGCGGCGAGGATGGTTCTCATTTTATTACCCGCTACCTTTTGCAAGGCCTCACTCATCATCTTCATTCCAAAGAGGAACACACCCAATGATCCGATCAATTGCAAGAAATCGAGAATCGTGTAATTCATAAACAGTTATTTGTAATAAATAGAATTTGCGACGTAAAGGTATAACAATCTAAATAAAAAAAGCCCCCATGCGGGAGCTTTTTTTTATTTTAATTGTCGGTATTACATCATACCCGGCATCCCTCCACCCATCGGCGGCATTGCGGGAGCGGGATTTTCCTGTTTTTCCTCGACTAATACACATTCGGTCGTCAGGAACATTCCGGCGATAGAAGCGGCGTTTTCCAAAGCTACGCGAGCCACTTTCTTCGGGTCGATAACCCCGGTTGTCAACAAGTTCTCGTAAACACCCGTGCGAGCGTTATAACCGAAGTCTTTTTCACCCTCTTTCACTTTATTAACTACCACGGCGCCTTCTACTCCGGCGTTAGCGGCAATCTGGCGAAGCGGTTCCTCGATAGCGCGTTTCACGATCTCGATACCGGTAGTTTCGTCTTCGTTTTCGCCTTTCAAGTTTTCAAGAGCGGCAGTAGCGCGGATATATGCAACACCACCTCCGGGGATGATACCTTCCTCGATAGCGGCACGCGTTGCGCTCAAAGCATCGTCGATGCGGTCTTTCTTCTCTTTCATTTCGATTTCAGAAGCGGCACCCACGTAAAGAACGGCAACTCCTCCGGCTAATTTAGCCAATCTCTCTTGCAGTTTTTCTTTATCATAATCAGAAGTAGAATGTTCGATCAATTTCTTGATTTGGTTTACACGTTCCGCGATAGCTTCCTTGGAACCGCAACCGTTCACGATAGTGGTATTCTCTTTGTCGATGGTTACCTTGTCGGCACATCCCAGCATATCCAAAGTGGCAGTTTCCAACTTCAAACCTTTCTCCTCGGAGATAACAACACCGCCTGTCAAGATGGCAATGTCTTCCAGCATCTCTTTTCTGCGGTCGCCGAATCCCGGGGCTTTCACTGCCGCGATCTTCAAAGAACCTCTCAAACGGTTTACAACCAAAGTAGCCAGCGCTTCGCTTTCCACGTCTTCTGCGATGATAATCAATGCACGTCCGGCTTGAGCAACGGGCTCCAGAACGGGCAACAATTCTTTCATCGTGGAAACTTTCTTATCGTAAAGCAAGATGTACGGTTTCTCGAATTCTGCGTTCATCTTTTCCGTGTCGGTCACGAAATACGGGGAGATATATCCGCGGTCGAATTGCATACCTTCAACCACTTTCACTTCTGTTTCAGTTCCTTTGGCTTCTTCTACCGTGATAACACCTTCTTTCGTTACTTTTTCCATTGCCTCGGCAATCAAAGCACCGATATTGTCATCCCCGTTAGCAGAGATACGTGCCACTTGACGAATCTTATCGTAGTTTTCTCCTACTTCTTCTTTTTGGCTTTCCAAATTCTTCACCACTTCGGCAACGGCTTTATCGATACCTCTCTTCAAATCCATCGGGTTAGCTCCGGCGGTAACGTTCTTCAATCCCACGTTGATGATGGATTGAGCCAAAATAGTAGCGGTAGTAGTACCGTCACCGGCATCGTCACCTGTTTTGGAAGCCACTTCTTTCACCATTTGAGCACCGATGTTGGCGTACGGGTCAGATAATTCGATTTCTTTTGCCACGGAAACACCGTCTTTCGTGATATGCGGCGCACCGAATTTTTTCTCGATAACCACGTTACGTCCTTTGGGACCGAGTGTCACTTTTACAGCGTTTGCCAACTCGTCAACACCCTTCTTCAATAAATCGCGGGCTTCAACATTAAATTTTATCTCTTTTGCCATAACCTTTTTAATTTTAGATTTTAGATTTTAAATTTTAAATTGAAAATCGATAGCGTGTAATTCATTTTCAATTTTCAATTCTCCATTTTCAATTGTTATAGAACCACTAGAATGTCGGATTGATTCATGATCAAGTACTTCTTGTCGTCAATCGTGGCTTCCGTGCCTGAATATTTACCGAATAAAACGGTGTCGCCAACCTTGATTTCCATCGGTTCGTCATGCTTTCCGTTTCCGGTTGCAACTACGACGCCTTTTTGTGGTTTTTCTTTTGCGGAATCAGGGATGATGATTCCTGAAGCAGTTTTAGTTTCAGCCTCTACCGGCTCTACAATAATTTTGTTAAGAACTGTCTTAAGTGCCATAATTCTTAATTTAAAAGTTTATTATTAATTGAAATTATCTCTATTTTTAAAATCAAATACGTCATTGACGGTACACATTCCGTGCCAAACAAAAAAATGTCAGTATGACTGACATACTGACATTTTTTTTGTTTATAATATAAAATATAGAATCTTCTAGTTATTCTTGGGTATCTCCGCTGTTGTCATCCACTGGAGTCGTGCTAACCGGTGCGCCGAAATCAGGAACACTTTGAGTCGGAGCCGATTGGTTCAATTGTTCTTGAATTGCGGATTGTTTCCCACCTTGTTGACCTCTCGGGATCACCATGGCAGCCACGATACATAAAACGAGCATAGCGCCGGCTAGTGTCCACGTTGCTTTTTCAAGGAAATCGGTTGTTTTTCTTACACCCATGATTTGATTTGAAGAAGCAAAGGTTGAAGATAAACCACCGCCTTTTGAGTTTTGCACCAATACGATCAATATTAATAAAGCGCAAACAATAAAGATCAAAATAGAAACAACTAAGTACATATTAATTCGTATTATTATTTAAGTTCTCTTTTATTTTTTCAATCTGACTCGCGAAGTAAACACTTTTTTCCGGATATTTCAAACTTAATTTCGAATAAGTTGCGATAGCCTTGTCATATAATTGCTGACGGATGTATATTTTAGCCAATGTTTCCGAGAAAAATTCTGTTGTCGAATCCGTGTCAGTTGCCGTGATCTCGGGGGAAGGCACGTTTTCGCCCGTGAATTTGGCGATAGAAGGTTCCGTTTCAATAAATTTCTCGATCAACGTGTCCCGTCGCTCCTCTTTTTGCTTCTTTTTGGTCAACCACTCGTTCGCGAGTTCGTCAAGTGATAACATTTTTTCTTCCGGAAATTCATTTTCCAGCTGGTAATACGGCATCGGTAAACGAGTTTTTTTCTCTTCTTCCCGATCTTCGAGAAGTTCAATGGCGACGGGTGCCTGCTGGTAAACTTGCTCGTGCGAAGTACTCTCAAGGGATAACAGGTTATTCAGGTAACGGTAGAATTGTTTGTGATCCGGGATGAAAATGGTGTTTTGACGTAATTTCTCCGAGTATGCCGGGTGTCCCGTGTCATGTAACATTTTCAAGTACACGACACGTGCCGTTGAGAAATAAGGGTATTGCTCTATCAGTGATTCAACCTCCCCGATAAGCTTTCCTTCGTTACGTCCGGAACGTATAATATCTATTAATTCTTCCGTGTTCAAATTCTACCAGTTTACAAGTGCTTTGTTAAACACGTCTTCGATAATCTTGTCCGTGATATTCTTTATTAATTCCGGTTCCGCCGCGTCGTAATTCACGTCTATCCCGTAATCCTCGTAATGCGAGAAACTACTGTCGAAATCGGATTTGCCTGTTTCGTCTTTCGTGTTCGTGTATTTCACCCGGATAGTGATCGTGAGGCGGTTCTGTGCTGCCACTTCATCCCGTTGGATATCCACCGGGCGTTGTGTGAAGCCCGTGATTTGTCCCTCGAACCGGATATCCCCGTTATTGTCTGTCACTTCCGTCAGACTGGTACGGTCCCTCAAGTATTTTTTCAATGCCTCCGTGAAATCAGAACCCAAGTTCGGTGCAAAAGGTGTTTTATTCGAAAAATAATCCACCGAGAAAGTCTTCTCCCCGTTGGTCAGAGATACTCCCGAGAAAGCGTATTTCACGCTTGACAACTTGCACCCGCTGAACGTCACGGCTAATAATAATATAGGTAAAATTCTTTTAATCATCTGATTCTTAATAATGAACTATGAGTAAATCTATCGTTTCGACAAAGATAATAAAATTAGAAACCACCTCTTGTTAATTTTAGATTTTAAATTTTATAGAATCTTGTTAAGTTCTTCTTCAACTTCTTCAATTGTTGGTAATTTACTTTTCAAGTTTTCAGGAAGTAGCTCCTTAACATTAAACTCACTAACTCCAATTGGTGAAGATATATTTTGCAAAGCATATTCAACTTCAATCCTATCCTTATCCCGACAAAGTAACATTCCAATAGTCGGGTTATCATATTCTCCTTTTAGCGAGTTATTGATTAGGTTTTGATAGAAGTTTAGCTGTCCCAAATGTTCCGGCTTGAAGCTTCCATTCTTAAGTTCTATAACGACATAAGCTTTTAAAGGAATATGATAGAACAGAAGGTCACAGAAGTATTCCTTGTTATTTAGATTCAAACAATATTGCTCTCCTACAAATGCAAATCCTTTACCTAATTCGAGAAGAAATTGGGTAATGTGAGTAACAAGCTGTTTTTCAATATCTCTTTCTCGTGCTTTTTGTGATACGGACACAAAATCAAACCAATATGGGTCTTTAACAACTTCTTGAGCCATATCTGCCGTTAGGGCTGGTAACGTCTGTGAAAAATTTGTCTGTCCTTGCCCGTAATGTTTGTAGAATTGTTGCTTGAATTGATTCTCCAAAACACTTCTGCTCCAATTATTAGACAGGATTTGGTGTGCGTAGAACAACGCTTCTTCTATGTTTTGGGCTTTGCTAATTATTACCTTTTGATGTCCCCAAGGTATGTTGAAGATAATGTCATAATTATTAGCTGCTTGTAATTGTCCCTCAGCTTGGGGGACAATTGGATTATTGGGCAAAATATGTATTTGTTCTGCATAGAACTCGTAGAAATTCTTACTATAATATAGATTCTGACGAGAAAAGCCTTGCATATCAGGAAACTCATTGCGTAAGTCTGCTGAAAGTTTGTTTATAACTTTGTCCCCCCAGTTCTGTTCTTTCAGTTTTAGAGAAATCATTTGTCCTAACTGCCAATAAAAGTGTATTAACTCTGTATTGGCTGTTTTTATCATTCGTATCTTCGTGGAACGAATTTGCTGTTTGATGGCTTTTAACCACTCTATATATTCGCTGTCTATCGCGTTAATAGAATCATCTTTCATGGGGGCATCTTCTCATTTTCAATTGTCAATATTATATTCCTTCAATTTCCTGTACAGCGTTCTTTCCGATATCCCCAAATCTTGTGCTGCCAGTTTTCGTTTGCCGTGGTTCTTTTCCAAAGCTTTGATAATCATTTCTTTCTCTTTCTCTTCAAGGGATAACGATTCTTCAATAACGGCTTCCGTGTCCTCTATATGTCTTTCCTTCTCTGCCGAGAAAGATTTTGGTGGTTGTGGGGCAAGAAACTCTGATTGAGGAGTCTCGTAAAGATTGCGTAACACGATCGAGGTCGGGGGTTCCGGCTCCGGCGTGATATGCTCTTTTTGCATAATATCGTACACCAGATGTTTCAAATCATTCATATCCTTTTTCATGTCAAAAAGAATCTTGTACAAGATTTCCCGTTCATTGGCAAAACTATGGTCGCTTTCCGGGATGGATGTTAAAGCCGGAAGGCTATTGTTGTGTGCCGGAAGATACCCTTTTAACGTCAGGGCATCCACCGCTCTCTCCTGCTCGAGGATAGAGATTTGTTCCGTGATATTTTTCAGTTCCCGTACGTTACCCGGCCAACGATAGTTTTCAAGCACTTGCACGGCATCTTCTGTCAGTCTTACCGGGGGCATCCGGTATTTCTCCGCGAAGTCGGCGGCAAATTTCCTGAAAAGCAAAGAAATATCTTCTTTTCTATCCCTTAAGGGAGGGATGGGAATAGGAATCGTGTTGATTCGGTAATACAAGTCTTCCCTGAATTTCCCGTTTTTCACCGCCGTCGGGAGATCCACGTTTGTGGCAGCTATCACTCGTACGTTTGTTTTTTGTACTTTGGACGAACCCACGCGGATAAATTCTCCGGTTTCCAGTACGCGCAGTAATTTCGCTTGCGTGGAAAGGGGTAATTCTCCTACCTCATCCAGAAAAATAGTTCCCCCGTTACTTACCTCGAAATATCCTTTCCGGTCGGCTAAAGCTCCGGTAAACGAACCCTTCTCGTGGCCGAATAACTCGGAATCAATCGTCCCTTCCGGGATTCCGCCACAATTGACGGCAATATATTGTTCATGCTTGCGGGTACTGTAACTGTGAATAATTCGCGGGAATATTTCTTTTCCTACCCCACTTTCCCCGGAAATCAGTACCGTGAAGTCCGTGGGTGCAACTTGTACAGCTTTCTCTATCGCCCGGTTTAATTTCGCGTCATTACCGATAATTTCAAAACGTTGTTTGATATTCCTGATATCCTCCATATCCCATTTAAATAATTAAAGATTTGTGATTTACGCCGCCGAACGGTAAAGCGTGAATCCCCCATCCATGAATTGTTCATCTGCAAAATTAGCAGATTAAACTGACAAAATAGCATAGAAATGGGAATAAATTTGAAAACGGGATTTCTGTTATGCAAATTATTTCCATATATTTGTAGCTATAATCGAACGTTTGTTGATATTAATAAAATTAAACACTACGCATTTTCACGACTGAAACACAAATTGATAATCAACGTCTTATCATTCAACATAAATCCAGTGCTAGAAATAATAGAACTATAATAAAACGTTGGTTTTATGATAGAGGAACCACCTATAGATATCGGTCGTTTAATCGGGGGTGATGAGAATGTTTTTCAAGCTCTGTTTGTTGATTATTATCCGTCATTAATCTCATTTGCAATAAAATATGTTGAACGGGAAGAGGCTGCCCAAGATATTGTACAAGACGTTTTCGTGAAGGTTTGGGAAACTCGCAAGAAATTGCGCGGTGTTGAAAATCTCTCCGCCTATCTCTATCAGATGGTACGTTTTAAATGTTTTAATCATTTACGGGCGGAAAAGATTCGTCATGATGCGACTCGTTCATTTACGGAAGAAATGGATGTTGTCGAGATGAACGAGTATATAAAGGAGGAAACTTTCCGTATCGTGATGAGTATCGTTGAAGAACTTCCTCCCGGTAGTCGGAATGTCTTTTCACGTGCAATACAAGGTTATTCCGCCAAAGAAATCGCGGATGAACTGGGAATCACGATAGAAACGGTGAAGAAGCAGAAACAAAATGCCCGTCGGGTATTAAAAGAACGATTGGGTAATCTTTTCATGTTTTTCTGTTTATAAGGTATTTTTTGATATCTCGGGTAATGTCATCTTGTATTTTACAATGGGATGTCAAGGTATTGTTCTACCAGTGACCTATATGAATCGAGTATGAATCCCGTATTAATTCCGGTTCACTTCCGTTTGAAATATTATTAGTAAGTTTTTGATAAGCTATTAAAACGCTATTATAGTATAGGGTTTTAATAGCGTTTTAATAGGGAACTAATAGCGTTTTACACGGAAGTGAACCGGAATTGATACGGGATTATCCCTGTTTTCGTGCAGGTTATAGGTATGATACGGGTAGGTCATGGGCGTGATTTTTTTTGAAGGCGGCATACCTCCTTTTTCTTTTTGAAGTGTCATACAAGTGTAAACGAGTTTAAATATGAAGAACGATAGAATACACGAGAAAATTCCCGGTTTGTTGGCAAAAGCCATCGCGGGAACGTTGAGCGAAGACGAGAAGGAGGCTTTGCAGGCATGGAGAGAGGCGGATAAGGCGAACGAGCGTCTTTACGGGGAAGTGGTGAATGCCGGGTATATAGAGCGTAAATGCCGGGAAACGGCACGGGTGGATGTCGTGAAGGGGTACACGGGAGTTCTGCGGAAGAGGAAACGTAATGTTCAGGTACGACGAATCCGAAGGATATCTACCGTGGCAGCCGGGATATTGATACCGCTATGCGCTATTGTCTTCTGGTTGAGTAACGAAGAGAAGAAAGATGTCGTTCCGGAACAAGTGGCAGAAGTTATCCGACACGGGGAGGTGAAAGCGGAGTTAGTTCTGGCTGACGGGACAACCAAAATGTTGAGTACGAACGTTACGGATTCTTTGCTTTTACAGCAAGGTGCGAATATTGTCATTCAAGGACGGGGTGTCAGTTACGTGGGTGATTCTTCTGATGTAGAAGTACGGTATAATACGTTGCGGGTTCCTCGCGGCGGGGAGTATTCAATCACCTTGTGTGACGGTACGGTGGTGTATTTGAATTCCGAATCGGTATTACGTTATCCCGTGAAATTCGCGGGAGAAGAACGGCGGGTTTACCTGTCCGGAGAGGCCTATTTCGAGGTGACGACTGACGGGGAACACCCGTTTGTCGTGGATTTGAAAACTTCTGCCGTGAAAGTCTTGGGTACCGGGTTTGACGTTCGGGCGTACAAAGATGAGGGGGAGATATTGACGACCTTGGTACATGGTTCCGTGGCGTTCTCTGCCGGGAAGGAATCTGTCGTGTTGAGGCCGGGAGAACAGGCTGTACTGGGTAAATCGGGCGAGTTGGAAATGCGGGAGGTGGATACTTATTTGTACACGGCGTGGAAAGACGGTGTTTTCGCTTTTAAACAACAGCGCCTTGAGGAGATTATGAATATTGTTTCCCGTTGGTATAACGTGAACATTTTTTGGGAGAATGCTTCTCAAAAAGAAGTTACTTTTACCGGAAAAATGCGTCGTTATGACTACTTTTCTAAAGTCGTGGAGATGTTGGAAATGACGGGAAACACGGGATTCGAGATTAAGGGGAATAATATTTTTATCCGGGAAAAATAAAAAAATGATATTTGACATACCTCCTTTTTCTTTTTGAAGTGTCATGGAGGTGTAGAGCGATTGAAAAAGAGTTTACAGAGAGAAATAAAAAAGACGGGATATTGGCCGTATCCCGCCTTTTAAAACCGGATGAACCGGAAATTGTTTCATTAAACGTTTACAAATGTATGAAAAAAAATGAAATGCATGACCTTTCATGGCGTGAAAGGTTGCTAAAAACATGCTTGATTATGAAATTTGTAGTCTTACTTCTGTTTGTATCGACGCTGCATTTGTCAGCGAGTGTCTATAGCCAAGAGGCTAGAGTGACAGTTCATTTACAGGACGCGTCCTTCGAGGATGTGGTGAAAGTGTTGGAAAATTCGACGAATTTTACTTTCCTGTACAGGGATCATCAAGTGGCACAAATCAAGAACTTGAATTTGCAATACACGGAAGCTGATATCAAGGTGATTCTGGACGCTTGTTTAAAAGGTTCCGGGTTGACGTATCGCTTGGTGGACAACACGATCGTGATTCAACCGGTGTACACGGCGGTTACGGATTCAATTGCCAAGATTACCGTGAAAGGTGTTGTGAAAGATGAGAAAGGGGAGATCTTACCGGGGGTGACAATCCGCGTGAAAGGAACAACCATAGGTTTCGTGACGAATGCCAAGGGTGAGTTCGATTTTGATTTGCCGAAGCGGGATAATCTCGTGTTGATCTTCTCTTTTGTAGGATTTCAACGGCAGGAAGTACAAGTCAAGAATGAGATGAAACCATTGACTATTGTAATGAAGGAAGATGTACAATCGGTAGATGAAGTTGTGATAACGGGGATTTTTAATAAACCGAAAGAGAGTTTTACGGGAGCGGTTACGGCTGTATCAAAAGAAGAGTTAAGAGCTAAATATTCTCGAAATCTTTTACAAACATTGTCAAATATTGATCCTAGTTTCCGGATTATTCAGAATAATGATGCGGGCTCTAACCCAAATCATTTACCGGAAATTCAGTTACGTGGTGCTTCAACATTATCAAGTGTGGAAGATTTACAGAATGCGAATCGTGCATCATTAAATTATCCTTTATTTATTCTGGACGGTTTTGAAGTTGATTTGGAACGGGTGATGGATTTGAATGATAATGAAGTTGAAAATATCACGATATTGAAAGACGCAAGTGCGACTTCTTTGTATGGTTCAAGAGGGGCAAACGGTGTGATTGTGATTACGACCACACGTCCTTCCGCGGGGAAATTAAGGGTTTCTTATAACGGACAGGTAAAAATAGAGGTCCCGGATTTGAGTTCTTACAATTTGGCTACGGCTACAGAGAAGTTGGAATTTGAACGCAAGAATGGTGTTTGGGATAATGAGAATTATCAAATGCTATATGAAGAACTAAAAGCCGCTATTGATAAAGGTGAAAATTATGACTGGTTGTCGGTACCTGTTCGGACAGGGATTGGGCAGACACATCGTTTGAGTTTTATGGGTGGTTCAGATGATTGGCGTTTTCGTTTTGATTTGTCGTATGATTCTACGGTTGGTGTGATGAAAGGATCTGATAGGAACAATTTTAACGGTACATTAGAGGTGGATTATATGACGGATAAATGGACGGTGATGCAATCGCTCTCCGTTGGTTTGAATACTTCAGAAGATAGTCCTTATGGTAGTTTTTCTGATTATGCGAGGATGAATCGATATTGGAATCCTTATGATGAAAATGGAAATGCAATGGACTATTATTATCATCCGTTAAATTCAAATCCTATTGATAATCCTTTGTATAACTGGAGTGTGGGATGTTGGAATGATTCCGAGTATACTTCATTGAGAAGTAATACCTCAATCCGTTATACGATTAAACCCGGATTTCAGCTAGCGGGTTCAGTCGGATTAAGCCGCCAGATATCACGTAAAGATAATTTTACGCCTCCTTCTCATAAATGGTATATCGCTAAAGAGTTGGAGCAAAAGGGACGTTATGATCGGACGGATAAAACAACAGATCGTTGGCAAGCGGGTCTAACTATGAACTATGCGAATACGTTTAAAGAGAAGCATATGTTAACTGTAAATCTGAATGGAGAAATACAAGAAGATGTAGATGAAAATGTAAGATGGGCTGCCACGGGTTTTCTAACTGATAAGATAGATAATATCGGGATGTCATTGGGTTACCCGGATTCTTGGGGGACAAGTGGGGAAGAAACGACCACTCGTAGAATCTCTTTGCGAGGTTCTGTAAACTATTATTATGATATGCGCTATTTCTTTGATATTTCATATAGTACGGATGGTTCTTCTTCTTTTGGTTCGGAGAGTCGTTGGGGATCTTTCTGGTCTGTCGGAGGAGGGTGGAATATATATAATGAAAGTTTCATTAAAGAGCGTTTGGGGTGGATTAGTGACTTTCGAGTGCGTTATTCTTATGGGGTGTCCGGTAATATGGGATTTAGTCCCGCGGATGCAATGACTGTATATCGCCAGAATACAAATGAAACTTATTTGGCGGGAGTTGGTGTTGATATGGTGAGTTTTGCTAATCCACATTTGAAATGGCAGAATACATACCAGCATAATACCGGTTTTGATTTGGGTTTTTTCAGTAATCGTTTGACATTTCAGTTTAATTATTACAATAAGTTGACAGACAATGCAGTACAGCGTATCAATTTGCCTATATCCCATGGGTTTGAATATTATATGGGGAATATCGGGAAAATCAGAAACGAGGGATATGAGTTGAACGTGACGGTATATCCAATTCGTAATACGAGTAAAAATATTAATTGGAGTATTACGGGTAGGTTTAGCAGACAAATTAATACGATTGTCAAGTTGTCAGAAGGATTTAAAGAATCTGTTAAATATGATGTGAAGACGATGAACGGAGCCCAAGAATACTATCGTTACATAGAGGGACATTCTATGGATGCTATTTATGGATTGCGTTCGGTAGGGATTGACCCATTGTCAGGATATCGCATGTTCTTGGATAAAAATAATGATATTACATTTACGCAAAGTTCGAATGATCTTGTTTTTCTAGGGGATCGTCAGCCTAAAGTAAGTGGAAATGTAAATACCTCTTTTTCATACAAGGGAATATCTGTCAATATAGGTTTTAACGTGAAGTGGGGTGGTTACCAAGTGAATTTTACGGAAATGACAAAAGGCGAGAATTTGTATTTATTGTATAATATAGACAAACGAGCTTTGACTCAAGGATGGGAAAAACCCGGGGATAAATCTCGGTATAAGGCCTACAATGTTAATTCTGATGCGGCAAGCCAGTATACGTATCCATGTGATATGTTCGTGCATAAAGATAATATATTCAGTTGTTCGAATATTAATGTTTCCTATGTTATTCCCCGGAAATGGTGCCAAAAGATGGGTATGGAAACGTTAACTGTAAGTGCTTACTTGAGTGATATATTCTATTTATCTACGATTAAACGGGAAAGAGGTACAGATTATCCGTTCTCGATTAATCCCAATTTTTCAATTTCTTGTTCATTCTAGATATAAAATTTAAAAAGATGAGAAAGAAAATATATGTTTTTGGTATAGCGTTGCTATTAAATTGCACGGCTTGTAACGATTGGTTGACAGTTCAACCGGAAACTTCCATTCTGGCAGAGGATTTATATTCAACGGATGAAGGAATAAAGCAAGCATTAGATGGCGTGTATTTAAGAATGAGAGGAATATTATATTATCCCGCGGGTGAAATGGGCGGTGGAGGATTGGTGGAGTCATTGGCGTGTTCATGGTCTGTAAGCGAAGGCAACAAAGAGTATGATTTGGGAAATCATGATTATACAACGGAAAATGTGAAAAGTCCGTTAAATACGACGTTTAAAGGATTTTATAATATAATTGCGACCATGAACGATTTGATTCAGGGTGTCGAGTCTAATCGGGAGAAAATTTCAGATGAGGTTTATAATGTTGGTGTTGGAGAAGCCCACGCGTTACGAGCATTGGCGCATTTTGACTTGATCCGTTTATGGGGGCCTATGCCCTCGAAGATCAATGCGGGAGAGACTTATTTACCTTATGTTACGGTAAATAGTTCCGAGAGGTATGAATACGTGACCTATGATAAATATATGGAATTATTGTTTGAGGATTTGAATCGGGCGGAGGAGTTACTAGGGAAGTCAGATGTTATATTGAATCAACCTTTTGAATCCACCGAGACCACGAATAGTATATGGCCTTATCGGAAAAGCCGATTGAATTATTATGGGGTTTTGGGGTTACAGGCAAGAGCTCATTTGTGGTATGGGGACACAGAGGAGGCCCTACGGTATGCAAGACTTGTGAAAGAAGCAATAAATCCGGATGGCTCAAAGAAATTCCGATTGACAAATGAGGCGGATGATTTTCCTGACGGTTCATGGACGGATGGTACTTCTTACAGCGAGCATTTGTTCGGGACAAAATGTGATACTTATGATTATGGGAAAGGAGGATGGATGTCCGGAAGAGCGGCAATAGCCAATTTTGATCCGACTTTTATAAGCGTGTTATTTGATGGGAATACCTCTGATATGCGTTATACAAAATATTGGACTTATGAAAGAACTTTAATGATGATGTACGGCTATGTGCTAAGAAAATGGAGGTGTTTTTATTCTGGAACTAAAGCAGCCCAGAATTTCCCGATTATGCGTTTGTCCGAGGTTTATCTGATAATTATGGAGAAGGGGGCTTTGAGTGAGGCAAATGAGGCTTACAAGGAATTTTGTACTGCTCGTAATCTTGAATATGTTCCTTACACCGAAGTTGATCGCCGGGAACGAGTGTATAAAGAATGGATTCGAGAGCTTATTGGTGAAGGTCAGAACTTTTTTACTTATAAACGTTTTGGCGTGAAAGATATGTTTTTTGGTATAAGTGAATGTGGAGAGGAACAATACGTATTACCTATTCCGGAAAAAGAATATATAAGTGAATAAAAAATCAGAAGTTATGAAACGATTATCTATTATTATATTTGTCTTTGGTGTTATAAGTTTCGCTTCTTGCCATTACGAGAAGCCGGGATTTTATGAAGGACGTGATTATATCCAATTCTATTATAGTGGAAATTTGCTACATAAAGATTCCAATGAGGTGAAGACGTCTCCTGTGAATTATCCTTATATAAGTTCTACCCGTTTGCGCGATACGGCTTGGTTTCGGTTGAAAGCAGTGGGGACTCCTTCGAGTCGGGAACGGCAAGTGCGATTTGAGCAGTATACAAATGAAGCGGATAAAAATTACATAGAGGCTGTTCCGGGTGTGAATTATGTCGCATTTGATGATCCGGAGATTCAAAAATATATGGTTATTCCCGCGGATTCAGTTCACATGAATATTCCGGTTGTGATTTTGTATGATACCGGGACCAGGGGAAGTGTTGCGTTGAATTTTAAATTAGTATCCACTGATGATTTTGAACTTGGTATGCCGACTTTGTTAAAAGGGCGTTGTATGTATTCTAATTATTAATTATCAAATGTAAGTATTGAAAATGAAAAGATTTATATTAACATTCACTTGTATGTTTGTGATTGTATCCGCGTTTGCACAGACGAATTTCCGGAATTTGACGTTGGAGAAGGCATTGGAGAAGGCGAAGGCGGAAGATAAATATGTTTTTGTAGATTGTTATACTTCGTGGTGCGGACCTTGTAAGATGATGGCGGAAAAGATTTTGCCGTTAGAGGAGGTCGGGGCTTATATGAATGAACATTTCGTGTGCGTGAAGTTTGATATGGAGAAAGGGGAAGGACGGGATATCGCGAAGAAGTTCAGGGTGACGTCTTACCCGACGTTTTTGATGTTGAAAACGGACGGAAGTTTGTTGCACCGGGTTATTGGCGGTACCGGAACCGGAGAGGAGTTCTTGAAGAAGGTACGGGAGGGACTGGATGAAAATTCTATCGGAAAACTGGAAGTCCGGTACATGACCGGTAATCGCAATATGGATTTCTTGATGAAGTATATCGAGGCGCTGGTGCAGGCTCGTGACGTGGAGAAAGCGAAAGGGATTGCTCAGGAAGTATTGGTTTCTTTGGACGATGACGAGAAGTGTTCGGCTCCTTATTGGTTTATTTACGAGAACAGGGAGTTGTCGCCCGTGGGTTCGGGAAATATGGTGTATTTGTTGAAGCACGTGGAGAAATTTCAGCAAGGTGTGGGTGTTGAGAAGGTGGATGCTGCCGTGGCGGGATTGTTTGAAATGCAACTGGAGGATATTCTGCGGGGACGGAATCGCAACGCAACTCTTGCCGATGTGGAGGATGCCGAAAAGTTGTTGGAATCTTACCACTTGACGGGACAGGAACACTTGAACGGGTATATTGCATTGATAAAAGCCGTGATGGCGGAAGATACGGATGAAACTTTACGGTTGTGTAAGGAGATGTTTCCAAAAATGTCGGATGAGAAAATTTCTTATCTGTATTTTAACCCGATCACGTCGCTTGGCGAGAAGTGGGATAAGAAGCAGAAAAAGGAATTGGAGGCTTTAACCAGACAATTGGCTGAGCAGGTGCAAATGTCTCAATTAAAACATTCACTGACGAATTTTGCCAACGTGGGGATTTCTCTGTTGGATCAGATGAAAAAGAGATAAAGACGGGGGAAGGGAATCCTTTCGTTTATTTATAAATAAAAAAGGATGGTCTATGATACTAGACCGTCCTTTTTGTTTTTTTATTACCTTTGTCAAATTCGAGATATGAATTAAATGGTGTGAGCATGAAGTTGGATACTTCAATAGAGATACAAGGATTAGTGTCTGGTGACCGGAAAGTGTACCAGCAGGTCTTTGATGTTTTCTATGATAGTTTGTGCTTGTTTGTTCATCGTTTCGTGGAAGATGTTGCCGTTTGTGAGGATTGCGTGCAAGAGGCTTTTATCTCGTTGTGGAATAACCGGGAAAGTATAGCGTCGACGGTTCATTTAAAATCTTTTCTTTATCAAGTTTGCCGTAATAATGCTTTAAATTATTTGAAGCATGAGCGGATTAAAAATGAATATGCCGCCGCTATGGTAAATGAACTGGATTCGCGAGTTTGTTTTATCAATTACGTGATCGAGGAGGAGACGGAGCGTATTCTGGCTCGGACGGAACAGGATTTACCACCTAGATGTAGGGAGATTTTCGTGTTGGCTATGCAAGGGAAGGATAACGAGGAGATAGCGCGATTGTTGGGCGTGTCGGAAAACACGGTGAAGACACAAAAAAAGATTGCTTATAAACGCTTGAAACAGAACATTGCGGATATAGGTATGCTGGTCGTTTTATTGAATCAATAAAAAAATCATTCTTTTTTTATTTTTCTTTTCACCCCGGATGGGATGTGAATTGTAATAGGTGTGTAAAATTGAAAGAAATGAAGGATTTGAACGAATATATAGAAGATATTCCCCGGTTAATAGCGAGCGACCTGCAAGGGGAGATTACTCCCGATGAGAAGGTGCGATTGGAGGGATGGATTCGGGAAAACGAGAAAAATAGAGGGGTGTATGAACGATTGCGTGCGGGAAGAGAGCGTTCACGCCGGAGAGAGGTGGTTCGGGAATTAAATAAACGTGCCGCTTGGGAGCGGGTGGATAAGGCCACGGGCGGAAGGCGATTGTTCTCGATGGTAAAAGTGATGAAGTATGCTGCGGGGATCATGTTACCGCTGTTGTGTGTGGGAGTGGCTTTCCATTTTCTAGGGAAAAAGGAGAAAACGATTGTCGCAAAGGTGGAGAACGTGGTGGAAATAAAGCCGGGAGAGATGAAAGCGGAGTTGGAATTAGCCGGGGGAGAAAGATTGTTGCTGGGAGGAAATTTACAGGATTCGTTGACGAACGAGAATGGCGTGGATATTTTGAAGGATGGGCAAGGAATTTCTTATCAGGGAGAGAGTGCGGGGAAGGAAGAATTAGCGTATAATACCTTGAAAGTCCCGAGAGGCGGAGAGTTCAAGGTTAAGTTGCAGGATGGTACGGTGGTTTACGTGAATTCCGCTTCCCGATTGCGTTACCCGGTGAAATTCACGGGAGAAGAACGGCGGGTGTATCTGTCGGGAGAGGCTTATTTCGAGGTGGAGAAAAACGAGGGAATGCCTTTCGTGGTGGAGATGGAAGAAGGTGAAATAAAGGTGTTGGGTACACAGTTTAACGCCCGTTCGTACAAGGAGGAAAAACAGCAATTGACGACCTTAGTGTCGGGTAAGGTGTTATTGACCTCGAAGCAAGGAAAGAGCGTGGAGCTTACACCGGGAGAGCGAGGTGTGATAGGCGAAAAAGGTATCAGTAAGGGAAAAGTGGACGTGTATCCTTACACGGCTTGGAAGGACGGGAATTTCGTGTTCCGTAAACAACGTCTGGAAGATATTATGAATATCGTGGAGAGGTGGTATGACGTGAAAGTGGTGTTCGTGGACGATTGGTGCCGGGAGGTTAGTTTCTCCGGAAACGTGCGGCGTTATGACGGGTTCAATAAGTTGGTGGAGATGTTGGAGGTAACCGGAAGTGTGAAATTTAATATCAAGGACAATGTGATATATATAACCAAAAAATGAATTGAAAAGATGAAAGACGGAATATTGGCACTATCCCGTCTTTCGTTACCGGATGAACCGGTATTTGTTTTACTCTAATGTACAAATGTATGAAAAAAATTAGGATTTTAGACCTTCTTTCGAAAAGAAGGTGGTTAAAAACATGGTTAGTTATGAGGTTTGTGATACTGTTTTTATTGGTATCGGCTATGCAAGTGACTGCAGGAGTGTATAGTCAGGAGGCGAAGGTAACCCTGCAAGTGGAGAATGCTTCGTTCGAGTCTGTTATTCGGTTGTTGGAAAAAAGTACGGATTACACGTTTCTGTATGAAGACCGACACGTGGAGGGCGTGCAGCACTTGAATCTGCATTATAACGATGCGGATATAAAGGAGGTGTTGGACGCTTGTTTGAAGGGTACGAATTTGACGTACAAGTTGATTAATCACACGATCATTATTCAGCGGGCTGCGTTTGTGGCTGCCGATACTTTGCAGAAGATCACGGTGAAAGGAATCGTGAAAGACGCGAAAGGAGAGATCTTGCCGGGGGTGACTATTCGGGTGCAAGGAACAACGTTGGGTTTCGTGACGAATGCTAAAGGTGAGTTTGATTTTGACTTGCCGAAGCGGGATAGTATGGAATTGATTTTTTCTTTCGTGGGATTCCAACAGCAAAAAGTGCAGGTGAAAAATGATATGAAGCCGTTGACGATCGTGATGAAGGAAGATGTGCAGAAGGTGGATGAGGTTGTGATTACCGGTATTTTTAACAAGCCGAAGGAGAGTTTCACGGGGGCGGTGACGGCGATTTCGAAAGAGGATTTGAAAGCGAATTATTCTAGAAATCTGATTCAGACATTGTCTAATTTGGATCCCAGTTTCAGGATTATTCAAAATAACGAGCAGGGGTCTAACCCGAATGCTTTGCCGGAGATTCAGTTGCGGGGAGCTTCCACGTTTTCCAATGTATCGGATTTGCAGAAGGCAAGTCGTGCGGAGTTGAATACGCCTTTGTTTATCATGGATGGTTTCGAGGTGTCGCTGGAGCGTGTGATGGACTTGAATGATAACGAGGTGGAGAACATCACGATATTGAAGGACGCCAGTGCCACGGCATTGTATGGCTCGAGGGGTGCGAACGGGGTGGTGGTGATCACGACAATCCGCCCGGAGTCCGGAAAATTGCAAGTGACGTATGATGGTACGATTAAAGTGCAGGCTCCCGATTTAAGTTCTTATGATTATTTAGCCACGGCACGAGAAAAGTTCGAATTGGAAGAGGCCTACGGGATATATGAGACGGTGAACGGGAAAACGTATTATGACAAGGTGAAGGATGCCGTTGACCGCGGAGTGAATTTCGATTGGTTGGGAGTTCCGGTACGTACGGGTGTGGGGCAACGCCATCGGCTGAACTTCATGGGAGGTGCCGAGGAGTGGCGGTTCCGTTTGGACTTATCGTATGACGGGGAAGTTGGTGTGATGAAAGGGTCCGAGCGGAATAATTATAACGGAACGTTGGAAGTGAATTACATGACGGACAAATGGACAGTGATTCAGTCTTTTTCCGTGGGAGTGAATACTGCTAAGGATAGTCCTTACGGGAGTTATTCCGCTTTTGCCAGCATGAATCGTTACTGGGAACCTTATGATGAGAATGGGAATCTGGTGGAGTATTTCAATCACCCTCTTGCGACGATGGTTGAAAATCCGGTGTATAATTGGGAAAAGGGGGTGTGGAATAAGTCAAAATACTCGATTTTCCGCAGTGGAACTTCTATTCGTTACGCTATTAGAAAAGGTTTTGACGTGATGGGATCTTTAGGATTAACCCGACAGATTTCCCAGCGGGATGAGTTTACGCCTCCCTCTCACAAGATGTTTAATTCCGTGACGGATATCACTCAGAAAGGACGTTACAGTAGGAATGAAACCGAGAAGGATAGCTGGAGGGCATCGTTGACAGTGAACTGGACAAAGACTTTTGCGGAGAAGCATTCCGTGACGGCGAACTTTAACGCTGAGATACAGGAAGATTTGAACGATCGCGTGTATTGGGCGGCAACGGGTTTTATAAATGATAAAATCGATCATGCCGGTATGTCATTGGGGTACCCGAACACGACGGGGACTCAAGGAGAGGAAACGACAACCCGGCGGATTTCTTTGCGTGCAGGATTGAACTATTATTATGATATGCGTTATTTCTTGGATTTGTCGTATAGCACGGACGGCTCGTCTTCTTTTGGTTCTGACAGTCGTTGGGGGTCTTTCTACGCTATCGGTGGCGGTTGGAATATCTCGAACGAGAGTTTTATTGCCGATCACGTGGGTTGGATAAGCAATTTGCGTTTACGCTATTCTTTCGGGGTAACCGGTAACATGGGATTCAACCCGTCGGACGCTATGACGACTTACTCGAACGCTAATTCCGAGACTTACTTGAATGGCTTCGGGTTGATGAGAAGCACGTTCGCCAATCCTAATTTGAAATGGCAAAACACGTATCAGCATAACTTGGGGATTGATTTCGAGGTGTTTAACGGACGCTTGCAGTTTCAAGCGAACTATTTTAACAAGTTGACAGCCAATACTGTTGCTGATGTTTACTTGCCGATATCTCACGGGAAGGAGATGATGAAAGGAAATATCGGGAAGATACGTAACGAGGGATGGGATTTTAACGTGACCGGTTATGTGGTTCGGAATACGGAAAAAGATTTGATGTGGTCGCTTACCGGAAGATTCTACGGGAATAAGAATACGGTGGTGAAATTGTCGGAGGCGTTTAAGCAGACTTTGGAACAAACGTATGGAGGGAAGGTGGCTTCCTCGGATTATTTCAAGTACCAAGAAGGACATTCGATGGATGCTATTTACGGGATGCGTAGTTTGGGTATAGACCCGATGACGGGGAATCGCCTTTATTTGACGAAAGACGGGCAGGTAACTACCTATGATGGTATGGAAAACTATGTTTACTTGGGAGATCGCCAGCCGAAGATCAATGGTTCTATAACTACGGCATTTGCTTACAAGGGATTGACGGTGAACTTGGGTTTTAACGTGAAGTGGGGAGGTTATCAAATTAATTTTACGGAGTTGAACAAGGCCGAGAATTTGACTTTACAAAATAACGTGGATTCCCGTATTATTGATAATCTTTGGTTGAAGCAGGGTGATAATGTTCGTTATAAAAAATACGGGACGGTAGCCTCGTACCCGAATGATATGTTTGTGCATAAAGATAATGTGTTCAGTTGCACGAATATTAACGTGATGTACCAGTTTCCACGGGAGTTCACGAAAAAATATTTGGGTATGGAGAGGTTGTCGGTAAGTGCTTTTATTAGTGATATTTTCTATTTGTCGACGATTAAGCGGGAGCGAGGAACTGCTTACCCGTTCTCGAGGAACCCGAATTTTTCTATTTCTTGTACCTTTTAACGGATGAAAATGATGAAAGTAAGAAATATAATTTTAGGAATAGCGTTTGCACTGGGATGTAGTGCGTGTAATGATTGGCTGACGGTGCAACCGGATACCATGATCGTGGAAGAGGATATGTGTACCACGGACGAGGGGGTGAAACAACTTTTGAACGGGATGTATTTGAAGATGCGAGGAACGTTGTATCACCCGGGAATGACTTTAGGCGGGGGTGATTGCTTGCCGGAGGGGTTGGCGTGTACTTGGACTCCCGCGGGGGAACGTTTGATTGCTTTAGCTGCAAGAGATTATAAGACAAAACCGAGTGTGATTAGTTTGTTGAATAATACGTTTCGCGATCTTTATGACGTGATTGCCATGGCGAATGATCTGGTGAAAAACGCGGATTTGCACAAGGGGTTGTTGACGGATTCGGTATATAATATCGGTATGGGAGAAGCGTTGGCTATCCGGGCGTTGTGTCATTTGGATTTGATCCGCCTCTGGGGACCGATGCCGGCGCACGTGGATGCCGGTAAAAATTATCTTCCTTACGTGAGGGTGAACAGTACGGCTTTGTATGATTATCTCCCTTACGAGAAGTACATGGAGTTGTTGTTTGAAGATTTGGATCGTGCGGAGGAGTTGCTGGGGGGATCTGATCCCGTGGTGAAAGTTTCGTTCGAGAGCACAGAAATGAATGGAGCGGAGTGGACATCTCGCAAAAGCAGGATTAATTACTGGGGTGTGTTGGGATTGCAGGCGCGTGCTCGCTTGTGGTATGGAGATAAAGACGAGGCGTTGCGTTATGCCCGTTTGGTGATTGACGCCAAGAATCCGGACGGGAGCACTAAAGTGCGCTTGATGAATCTTGAAGATGATTTCCCGTTGGTTGAATCTACGGTTCTGCCCGGTTTTTTTGCCCGCTCGATGACAGATGGTGCGGCTTACCCGGAACATCTGTGCGGGATGAAGTGTGACGATTGGTATACTTGGGATATTAATAAAAGTGGATGGTCCGGGGCACAGGCAAGTTTGTTTGTTGATGGCTACGAGAATGTGGAAGAGTTTAAGGCTCTCTTTGATAATAATTCGAATGATTTGCGTCAGGCTCAATTATGGCAGAGTGCGGATAGACCCAGTTGGGGTATTTTCCGGCGGAGTTTTAGAAAATACGAGCGTTTTTATAATAATCCGTCGTCTCCGTTCCCGGCTAATTTCCCAATCGTGCGTTTGTCTGAAATGTACTTGATCGTGATGGAGTGTGCCCCGCTGGCGGAGGCGAATGAGGCTTGGAAGGTGTTTAGTGCGGCGAGAGAGTTGGAATATGTGCCTTACACGGAGGCGGACCGGGGGGAACGTGTGTACAAGGAGTGGATTCGTGAGTTGATAGGTGAGGGGCAGAATTTTTATACTTATAAACGTTACGGGGTGACGAGGATGTATTTTAATCCCGTGGAGATCACGAATGAGCAATACGTGTTGCCGATACCGGAGAAGGAATTTTTGAAGTAATTTAAAAGATTAAATGATGAAACATATAATTTTAATATTGGGATTAATCGGTTTGATTGTTTCTTGTCATTACGAGAAACCGGGTTATTATGAAGGTGATAGTTACGTGCAGATGTGGAGAGGGGAGAATGCCGTGGGGGTGGATAGTGGGATGTCGGTTGTTTCTCCACAGAAAAATAATTACATAACCGTGAGTAAATCCAAGTTGCAGGATACGGCATGGTTTATCGTGCATGCCATGGGACACCCCTCTTCCGGTGCAAGACAGGTGATGTTTGAACAATATTCCGTGGGAGAAGAGAGTGGTTATCTTGAGGCGGTGCCGGATGTGAATTTTGTTCCTTTCGGGGAGCCGGGGTTGATGGAACGGATGGTGATTCCGGCTGATACCGCTTTGGCGCATATTCCTGTGGTGGTTAAGTATGACCCCTCTCCGGAGTCAGCGGGGAAGAGTTTTCATTTGTATGTTCGTCTAGTGCCGACGGAGGATTTTGGCGTGACGACATTCGGTTGGACGAGAGGATGCGTGACTTTCACGAATAGTGCATATTAAAATGATGTGATATGAAAAGATTGGTATTATCGTGTATCGGCGTGTTGGTGGCTGTAGTTGGGTTCACGCAAACGAATTTTCAGGATTTGTCGTTGGATAAAGCGTTAGATAAAGCGAAGTCAGAGAATAAACACGTGTTCGTCGATTGTTATACTTCGTGGTGCGGACCTTGCAAGATGATGGCGGAAAAGGTGCTGCCGCAGAGGGAGGTCGGGGAGTATATGAATAGCCGTTTCGTGTGTGTCAAGATTGACATGGAGAAAGGGGAAGGACCTAAATTGGCACAGAAGTACAGTGTGTCGGCTTATCCGACTTTCCTCGTGTTGAAGGCGGACGGGACGCTCGTGCATCGTGTCGTGGGTGGTACGCTTGACGGGAAAGAGTTTATCAAGAAGATTGATGCCGCTTTTGACACGAATTCTGCCGCCAATATGGATGCCGAATATATGGCCGGTAATCGTAAGTTGGATTTTTTATTACAATACACGAAGGCGTTGGTCGCTGCCGGTGATGTGGCTAAAGCGAAAGGGATAGCTTTGGATATTATTACTTCGCTGGAGGACGGGCAGAAGTGCACGGAACCTTATTGGTTTATTTACGAGGCCCCGGCTCTTTCGCCTATCGGCTCGGGTAACGTGGCTTACTTGAAAAAGCACGTGAACGAGTTCCGGAAGCACGTGGGTGCCGAGCGCGTGGATAAGCGGTTGGCGGATATGTTTGCGCTTCAACTGGAGGGGGTGTTGCGGGGACAGGATAAGAACGTGAAAGAGGAGCATATAGTCGCTTTTAAAGAGATGCTGGACACTTACAAGTTGAGCGGGCAGGATTATTTGTACGGTTATATCGATTTAATCAAGGCTTTGTACGCGCAGAACACGGATGAGATGTTGGCTGCTTGTAAAAATGTATTTCCGAAATTGCCGGATGAGAAGATCGCTTATCTGTATTTTGCCCCAATTATGAGTTTAAGGGATAAGTGGAACAAGCGGCAGGCGAAGGAGTTGATATCCTTAACCGACCGTTTGATAGAACAGGTGGAGATGTCCCAGTTGAAAAATTCGTTAGGCAATTTTAAGACCGGGGTGCTCGAGAATATTTGATTCGGTGCGTGCTATTTGAAATAACAGAATGGTTTGTACAGGTGGGGGGATTCGCGTGAAGTGGAGTCCCCCGCTGTTTTTATGTTATCGAGATATGATGAGGAATTGTTTGATAGGTTTGGTTTTGTGGGTTGTGTTGAGCGCTTGTGGCAGAGAGAAGAATACAATGTTTAAAGTTGTTTTCCCAGTGGGAGAGAAGAGAAAGGTGGAGTTGGAGACCGTGGATGGTGGACGGAGGGCGATTGCGTTCGAGGTGAAGGATTCGTTACGGGAGGGGGTTGTGGAACTTCCTTTGTCGAGGGGTGTGTTTGCCCGCTTGTGGGTGGGTGATATGCCTTACACGGTGTGGATGCGACCGGGTAAATCGTGGTGTGCGACTTTTATGTGGAATAAATGTTTGTTCGAGGGGGAGGATGTGGATGTGAACGGTTATTTGAATACTTCCCGCGGGTTGCAAATGTATTTCACGGATTATTATAGAATCCCGAACGAGGAGTTTCGGACGAAATTGGAGTTCGTGAGTTCTGAAAAGGCGAATACATTGCAGAATGCCGCATTGGATGTGGAGTTTGTAGAGCAGGAGGCGAAACGGCTTCGGTTTATTCGATATCGGCATGTGGCTTGTGGGGTGGTATATGGCGAGATAAAGGATTGGAACGAGAATTTGCGGGAGAATACCATACAGGTGTTGCGAGAGGGACTCCGGGAGGATAGTTTGTCTTGGGGGATTCCTGAATACAGGGAAATGATTGATAAGTCGTTGATGGCATTGGCTAAATTGGAGGGAGCGGGGAAGTCGGGGCATGATTTGGTGTTGGAGGTGGTGAATCGGGTTGTGGAGAATTACAAGGATAAGCGGTTGGTGGAGTATGTCGTGAACAGGAATGTACTGGAGTATGTTAAGAACGTGGGTGTGGAGAATGCAGAAGAGCTTGACCGTGTTTTTCGGGAACACGTGCGGGATACAGGATTCGTGGCGGCGTATGATAAGGTGTATGTTACCGGAAGAAAATTGATGAAAGGGCAACCTGCTGTGCCGTTTACTTTCAAGGACGTGGAGGGGAATGAGGTGAGTTTGTCGGATTTCAAGGGACGGTACGTGTATATCGATTTGTGGGCCACGTGGTGTGGACCTTGCGTGGCAGAGATTCCTCATTTGAAGAAATTGGAGGAGCATTTCCGGGGACGGAATATTTGTTTCGTGAGTATTTCCAGTGATAAGGAGCGGGAAATGTGGGAGAAGTATGTACGAGAGAGAGAAATGGAGGGGGTACAGCTTCACATGGGGAAGGATGAGAAATATATGAAGGAGATTCATTGTGAAGGGATTCCCCGCTTTTTGCTGATCGATAGGGACGGTAATTTTATAAATGCCAATATGACTCGTCCCTCGGACGTGAGGACACGGGAGGTGTTGGAAGGCTTGGAGGGGTTGTAAGATGAAACGGGTGATGCTTTGATATTTTTATGAATGTATTGTTTTGGAATATTTTGTGTATTGTATGTAACAAAAATATTTGCGATGAAAAAGATTTTATTTGTTGTTTTATTGCGTTTGCCTTATTTCGGATGGGCGCAGATGAAAGCTGAGGTATTGCCTTTGCGAGATACGGCAGAATTGAAAATAGGGGATCGTGTCCCGAAATTCGTGTTTCGTGATACGGCGAATAGGGAGATGTCTTTGAAACAATTCAAGGGGAAATATGTGGTGATCGACGTGTGGGCATCATGGTGTTATCCTTGTAAACAAGAATACCCGGCGTTGAAGAGATTGGCAGAAGAATACAAAAATAAGAAGATCGAATTTGTTGGTCTTTCTTGTGATACGAGGGAACAGAGTTGGCGGAATGAACTCTATTGGGGGAAGATGAACGGTCATCAATGGTGGATAGCGGGGGACGAATCATCCATGATCGCTTTTCGGGTATTGGCAGTACCCCGGTTGATTTTATTGGATAAAAAGGGGCGGGTGATGAATTTGAAATTACCGAAACCTTCGAGTCCGGAGTTTGAGAAGATTTTGGAGGGATTGAAAGGGATATAATATTTTTTATATCGGTAGAAAAACTGAAAATATTCTCCTCGCTTTATCATAGGTAAATGATTATTTCGTAGCTTTGAGGCTTAGTGTAGGATTATTTAGCTATGAAGAGGAGAATATCGGCATTGTTTATCTTTTTTTGTTCGTGTATTAATGTATTCGCGGGAGATACACGAGAGAAAGATTATATACTTATTTTGAACTCGATAAATTTTAACGAGGCATGGGCAAATAATTTGTATCAAGAAGTGCTGGCTGATGTTTCTTCGGAAAAGATAGAGGTTCGGGCGGAGGAGTTGTTGATACCAATGATAAAAACGCTGGAAGAGGCGGGTTTGAAGAAGGCGGATTTATCGCAGAAATACACGAAGCCGCCCAAGGCTGTCGTGTGTATAGGGGATCCCGCGTGGCTGTTGTGTCGTTCTCTGTTTGACCGGGAGTGGAAGGATGTGCCTACTGTTATTTGTTTTTCTAGGGATTCAATGCCTTCTCGATTAGAGGATTTGCTTTTGGGTGATTTGAATAATGAGGTGGAATTTGTGCCGACAGAGGAGATGATCCGTTCGTATAACGTGACAATTTTGAAGCAGCCTTCTTTTATAAAAGAGATGGTGGAGTTGATGCAAGGGTTATTGCCGGGTATGAATAAGGTCGCTTTTATTTCAGACGGGAGGTATATTAGTTCGATGATACGTAAAGAGGTGCGTCAAGTAATAAACGAGAGTTTCCCTTATCTGCAATTGGATTTGCTTTCCTCTCAAGAAATCACGACAGAGTGTCTGCTGGATTCATTGATGCTCTATGATGAACGGGTGGGAGTTATTTATTATTCTTGGTTCATGGGACGTCAGCAAGGGGATAATCGGTACTTGGGAGATAATCTCCAAAGAATAATTTATGGTTTCTCGAAGTCACCTGTTTTTACTTTGTCCGAGATGGATATGAATTCGGGAACCTTCGCGGGTGGTTATTTTATTTCTTCTTCGGTATTCGGGCAAACTGTGGTTGCCGCGGTTAAGGAAATATTGAGTGGTAAAGCTGCCCGCGATATACCGGTTCAGAACGGGGGAGAACCTCGTGCGTATCTGAATTATCATCATTTGGAGCATCACGGGGTAAAGCCGGATTTATTTCCCCAAGATGCGGTATATTATCAGATGCCATTGGATTTTTTCCAGCGCTATAAGATTTATTTCGTGATAGCTATTGCTGTAATTATTCTGTTTGGGGCTCTGATTTTAATGCGTTTTCATCTTTTGTTGCAGCGACAGAAACAAAAAACTCGCGAGTATCAATTACTTTCGCAATATCGCTGTCTCGTGGATAATATGCCTGTGATTTACGTGAGAAAACAGTTATTGACAGATAAGGAAGGACATATTTCCGATTTCATTTTCTTGGACGTGAATTCTACTTTTGAGAACGTGTTCAAAACGACACGGGAGCAGGTCGTGGGTAAACGGTTATCGGAAGCTGACGTGGATAATCAGTTGCTGGATTACATGATGGATAAGGAATCCGGACGGTTGGCTTCTTTTGTTTTCCCCGGGGAAGGCAATGAAACGCGATATTTTGATAAATTGACTTTCCCCAGTACTGAAAAAGGGGTGTGGGATGTATTTTTCATTGATCGGACGGATGAATATTTTGCTTCATTGGCTTCCCGGGAATACCAGCGGTCGTTGGAAAGATTGAACCGGCAATATGATTTGGTACTGGATGCAACCGGATTGATACCTTGGACTTGGGATCTTCGGAAACACACGGTGGAATACAATATTGCCTATATTTCAAATCAATATATTGAAGATGGGAGCGATCAGAAAATAATGTCGGAAGCGGATAGCCAGTCGCGAGTGCATCCGGATGATCGAGAACTGATTCAGAAGGCGTATGACGATTTGCTAGAGGGACGGGTGGATGTGATAAAAGAAGAGTATCGGGCTTCATTTTCCATCAAGGACCCGGTTTATTATTGGTTCGAGAGTTTTGTTATCGTGGGGGAACGGGATGAATCCGGTCGACCGAGCATGTTAGTGGGAGGTTCTATAATCATTGATGACCGCAAGAAATTGGAAATGGATCTCGTGAAGGCGAAAGAACAGGCAGAAATCTCGAACCATTTGAAATCGGCCTTTTTGGCTAATATGAGTCACGAGATTCGTACTCCGTTGAATGCTATTGTCGGGTTCTCGAACGTGTTGGCGGAAACCGTGGACGAAGAAGAGAAAAAAGAATATATACAGATTATAGAGAGTAATAATACCCTGTTGTTGCAACTGATTGGGGATATTCTCGATTTGTCAAAGATAGAGGCGGGGGTATTCGAGTTCGTTTATTCTAAGGTAAATCTTAACTTGTTACTGGTAGAAATGGAACAAACAGCCCGGTTACGCCTGAAGAATGATGCGGTGTCCGTTGAATTCACGGAACGCCTGCCGGAATGTACGATTTATTCGGATGCCAACAGATTGATGCAGGTTATGAATAATTTGATCACGAACGCGATAAAGTTTACCAAAAAAGGATATATCCGTTTTGGGTATAGAATGTTGGACGATGAGAAAATCTATTTCTTTGTTTCCGATACCGGCTGTGGGATTCCTGCCGATAAAACGCGAGAAGTGTTCGGGCGTTTCGTCAAGTTGAATCCCTTCCAACAAGGTACGGGATTGGGACTTTCCATTTGCGAGAGTATCGTGGTAAGACTGGGTGGGGAAATCGGGGTGAACTCGGTAGAAGGCGAAGGTTCTACATTTTGGTTTACATTGCCGAAAAATTCTTGTTAAAAGTATTCCAAGAATAGATGAAAAATCAATATTTTATTTACATTTGACCAATATTAAGCTATTGTGCCGTGCGTGAAATTGGAGACGTGAATGAATATTTGGTCAACGGGTTGAGAAATCAATCGCATGAGGTCTTCGAGGTAATCTTTAAAACCTATTATCCCAGCCTCTACAGGTTGGCTTATGCCTATTTGATGAGCAAGAATTTAGCCGAGGATATGGTGCAGGATACTTTCGTGTCCCTTTGGGCTGCCGCACCCTCGTTGCCCGTTGATACCCGTTTGAAAAGCTATCTCTATTCATCCGTGAAACATGGCTGCCTTGATTATATAAAACATCTGCAAGTGATTGATGCCAACAAGGAGAAATTGGCTGAGGCTTTGATTTTTTCCGGTACGGTGGAGTACGAGGATAATCAAGAATTACTGGACAAGGTAAAACAATGTATGCAAGGATTGCCGGAACAGCAGAGAAAAGTGTTGGAATTGAAGGTTTTCCAAAAAATGAATTACAAGGAAATCGCACGAGAACTGGATATTACGGAAGAATCCGTTCATACCTATGTTAAAAGAGCGTACAAATATTTGCGCGAATCCGTGCCTTATAAAGTTTTGATGATTCTTTTCTGTTGATGCTTATTTTTCCAAATGCTATTTTTTGGGGTGTTATTTTAAAAATATTCACTATATTCGTACCCGAAAAGGCATCGAATATAGATAATCTACCGATAAATGAATATGTGAGAACAAAGCACTTGGATATTCACGTGAAGAGTTTGCACAGAAAGGGGGTGTATCATGACCAGAGAACAAGAATTATTATCCTTATTGGCTCAATTTAAGGAGTTGGGTATCGATAAACAGATAGATTACAATAAATTCTATCTGTATTCTCTTATTACCCATTCGACGGCTATTGAAGGTTCAACAGTCACTGAGATTGAAAACCAACTTCTATTTGACGAAGGTATTAGTGCCAAAGGTCGCTCAATGGCTGAGTTATTGATGAATTTAGACCTCAAAGCGGCATACGAGCAATCGATAGACTTTGCAAAGAGCCATAGCGATATTACGGTTGCGATGCTTAAGAAGCTATCTTCTATCGTTTTGAAAAATACAGGGACAACTTATCAAACTGCTTTAGGTGAATTTTCGTCAGCCAATGGAGAGCTGCGTTTACTGAATGTTACGGCAGGAGCCGGGGGGTATTCCTATATGAATTATTCAAAGGTGCCTACAAAGCTTGCGGAACTTTGTGAAAGTATAAATCAGAGACGAAAAACTCTATCAAAGGCGAATGTTATTGAGTGCTACAAATTGAGCTTTGATGCTCACTTTGATTTGGTAACTATTCATCCGTGGGCTGACGGTAATGGCAGGATGTCTCGTTTATTAATGAATCAGTTACAGTTTGAATTTGAGATTATCCCGACAAATATCAATAAAGAGCGTAAAGCTGAATACATTGAAGCTCTTATTGCTACGCGTGAGAATGATAATATTGAATTGTTCCGTAACTTTATGTTTGATGAACATATCCACAATCTTGAACAAACAATTCGTAATTATCAGGGTTCAATAGAGAACGAAGGTATAGAATCTCGTTCCGATGTCGGTATAAATGTCGGTATAAATGTCGGTATAAATGTCGGTATAAACGAACAACGTGCATTAGAACTTATTCGAATTAATAGTCGAATAACTGCGAAAGAAGTTGCAGGAGCGCTCTCGGTTTCTTTACGACAAGGTGAGCGCATTATGGCGACGTTAAAAGAGAAAGGTCTCATTAGGCGTATCGGCTCTAATAAGTCAGGGCATTGGGAGGTAGTTTTATTTTTTTAGCCAAAATTTTTTGCTCTGCTTGTAGCTTTTGAAATTAATTTGAAAAAAAAGTTGGTGAATTTTGTCCCCCGGTTTCAAAGTGTGTCGTCTTATACATGTAAAGCAAATGATGAATCATGGAAATCGAGTGGGAAAAAATAAAGCGAATGGCTCTCGATGAATCTTCCGAGCGGGAAAAGCAGGAAGTGTCGGAATGGCAAGGGGGGGACAAAGAACGAGAACGCTTTTGCAAAGATGCCGAGGCTTTCTACCGGGAGGGGCAGGAGGTGAATGACCTGTCCCGGGAGGAAATTGAAAGGGCTTGGCTTGCAGTGAGGCAGCGGACACGGAAGCGTCGGTTTATATCTCGCCGTGTGATGGGATGGATTGCCGGGGCAGCTGTTGTTGTCGGGGTATTTTTCGGTGTCCGTTTGATGATGGATGGAGAACCGAAAGTATCACCAATGGTTAAGATGACTAAGACAGAGGGGGTTCGCTTGGTGTTGTCTGATGGTACAACTCATGTCGTGAAGACGGGTGAAAATATTACCTTGAAGGTGCCGGGTTTCGAGGTGAAGAACAATGGATTGAAGCAGTTGGAACAAAAGCAGGTGCTAGAGTCTGATAAGAAAGAGATAACCTATAGTGAAGTGATTGTTCCCCGGGGAGCGGAATACCAGTTGACTCTGGCAGACGGTACGCGGGTGATATTAAATTCGGCATCCAGAATTCGTTTCCCCGATGAATTCCAACCAGACGAACGTAGGGTATATTTGCAGGGTGAGGCGTATTTTCAAGTTGCTCGTGACGAAAACTGTCCTTTTCTGGTGGAGGCGGCAGCGGTAACGGTAAAAGTGTTGGGAACGGAATTCAACGTGAATGCTTACCGGGGAGATGATGTTTCAACGACATTGGTTACAGGGCGAGTGAGCGTGGCGGCGGGCTCGGATTCTTTGATATTGAATCCCGGTCAGCAGTGTGTGGCGGGTGGCGGTGCTCTGACTGTACGAGAGGCTGATTTGGTGTCAGTGCTGGCATGGAAGAACGGGGAATTCGTGTTCAAGGATGTGACCTTGGAAGATATGATGAATGAGCTTTCCCGTTGGTATGATATGGAAGTGGAGTACGAATCGGAGCATTTGAAAACCGATCGTTATTATATATACGTGGAGCGGAGCAAGACACTGGAGGAGGTATTGGATAAAGTGGTTTTGACCGGAAAAATAAAATACAAAATACATGGAAAGAAAGTGATTGTAGGACAGCAATAAAAAAAGCAAAAGATGCGCACACATCTCTCGCTTTTAAGGCTGAATTATTCATTAAATAAATTCAAGTACAAAGTTATGCAAAAAAATCGACGAAAATGGTTTGGGACGAGCCCAAACAGAAAATTTATTTTGCTATTGCAAACTATTTTTCTAATCGGCGGGTTGTTATGCGGTGGCAATACCCGTGTATGGGGGCAGGCTGTGCCCAAAGTCAGCCTTGATCTGAAACATGCAACATTCGTGAAAGTTATCGAGAGTTTGCGTCAACAGACGGGATACGAGTTCGTGTTTAACGCTCCGGATGTGGAGCACGTGAAGGATGTGTCGCTTTCGTTGAAAGATGTTTCGTTACGGACAGCGATGGATTCGTTGTTGCAAGGGAAAGGCTTGGCGTATAGTATCACGGGGCAGACGGTGGTTATAAAGAAACAAGCGAAGACTCAATCGGAAGTAAAGATGCTACAAGTCAGCGGTCGTATTGTGGATGAAAAGGGAAATCCAGTAGCCGGGGCTACCGTTGTGATCGTGGGAACGACACAGGGGGTTGCTTCTGATGCTGAAGGTCAATATATCATTGCCGCCAAGCCAGACGATGTATTGAGGGTTTCCTTCATCGGGTATGAAACAAAAGTTGTTGAAATCAAGGGGAAGGAAAAATTGAATATTCGTTTGGTTCCCACAGAGGAGAACCTTGAGGAAGTTCAAGTAGTTGCTTTTGGTACACAGAAAAAAGAGAGTGTGGTTTCGGCAATCACGACAGTGCGTCCGATGGATTTGAAATCATCTAGTAGCGACTTAACAACTGCTTTAACCGGTAAAATTTCTGGAATCATTGGTTGGCAGACTGGGGGACTCCCGGGTGCTTTGACTGAGGAGGAAATGAACACGAAATTCTACATTCGTGGAGTTAGTTCTTCCAATGGGGTGTCCGAGCCTTTAGTATTGATAGATGGGGTAGAATCTTCCCGTTTGGATTTGGCTCGTATGGTGCCAGAAGATATCGAGAGCTTTTCCGTGTTGAAAGATGCTTCAGCAACGGCGATGTATGGTGCCCGGGGTGCGAACGGTGTGATCTTGGTAACCACGAAAAAAGGTGAAGCGGGGAGTGTTTACACTTCAGTACGTTACGAGGCGGTAATGTCTCAACCGACGGATGAAATTGAAGTAGTTGATGCAAAGACCTATATGCGTATGTATAACGAGGCTTTGTTAGCTCGTAATCCGGGTGCAACGCCTGCTTATTCCTTGATGAAAATTGAGCGCACGGGGGATCCTCGTTATCCGTCGTATGTGTATCCCGCCAACGATTGGTATGACATTCTGTTCAAGAATTTCTCGATTAATCATCGTGCTGGTATTAATGTACGTGGAGGTTCGGAAGTGATGCAATACTATGCGTCTATTAACTACGTGAACGATCAAGGTATGTTAAATACTGATAAATTGAACCAGTTTGATGTGAATATCAAGAATTCCACTCTTTCTTCCCGCCTTAATTTGAACGTGGACTTGAGTGCCGGTATTTGTTTGCTGGTAAATACGTCGTACACGTACGACAAGTACCATGGTCCCATGCAAGACATGACCTCGGCGTATCAGTTGGCGTTTAATGCTTCACCCGTGGATTTTGCGGTGACTTATCCTGCTGACGAGGGCCATAACTGGCCTCACTTGCTTTTTGGTAGTATGCGTCAGAATGGCAATCTTGCCAATAATCCTTATGCATCCATACAAAGTGGTTATAACGACCGTAGTCGTTTTAGTTTAACCAGTCGCATGGAATATATCCATAACCTCTCTTCACTCGTGAAGGGATTGGAGTTGCGGGCGAGTGTTTCTTTCTCAAAGTCCGGTTACGAGTATAATATATTTGCAAATAACCCTTTTTATTATTACTTGGACTTGGAAAATGGCGGGTATGATTTTGAAAAAGACGTGCATACCTTAACGGCATTGAATCCCACGGAGGGTAACCGGACATTGCGGAAGCCGGCGAGTGGTAACAATCAAGGTATGTCATCCTCGACACAGTGGGTTTACGAGGGAAGATTGCTGCACACTGCAGCATGGGGTGATCACCAAACTTCACTGACCGCAGTATTCCAGGCACAACAAGGAAATTCGATGCCTGCGTACGAACTTTTTGATAGTTTCGAGACACGTAATTTGAGTTTCTCGATGCGTGGTTCTTACGGTTATTTGGATCGTTATTTCGTGGAAGCTAGTTTTGGTTACAATGGTTCAGAGCGTTTCACCAAGAACAATCGAATGGGCTTTTTCCCGGCAGTGGGAGGTGCGTGGGTTGTGTCGAAGGAGAATTTCATGCAAAATATTAGTAATTGGTTCTCTTTTATGAAGTTTCGTGTTTCATGGGGAAAAGTGGGAAATGACGGTATTATTAAAACACCGCGCTTCGTTTATATGCCGGAAATTAAAACGGCACAATTAGGTAATAAAGATCCTCGTCCCGGGAAAGATGAGTCCTTTGAGCGTAAGAAAGTTGAGAATTATGGCGATCCGGATGTGAAATGGGAAATAGCTGAGCAAATTAATCTTGGTTTGGAAACCCGTTTTTTCAAGGATGTTTTGGAAATTAATGCTGATTTTTATCAGGAAGTGCGCCATAATATTATCGAGAGCAGGGTGACAATACCCGCTCAGGCAGGAGTAGAGGTTAACCCGTTGGATAATATCGGGAAAGTGCGCTCTCGTGGTATAGATTTGTCTGCTAAAGTTCAACATGCTTTCTCCAAAGATCTTTGGGTTATTTTGAATGGAACCTTAACGTACAGTAAAGCTGTTTACAAGGATTTGGAAGAACCGGTAGATAGACCGTGGTATCAATTGAAGAATGGGCACGAGATTTCCCAACCGGTGGGATATATCGCCGAGGGATTGTTCCGAGATCAAGCGGAAATAGATGCTTCGCCTCAAGCAAGTACCGGGGTGATGCCCGGGGATATTCGGTATCGTGATGTCAACCGAGATGGTGTTATTGATATTGAGGATGCCGTGCGTATCGGTTTCCCGGAAACTCCGCGCTTGGTGTACGGGTTCAGTGGTTTCATCAATTACAAGAATTTTGAGTTTAACTTCGCTTTTCAAGGATCCGGTAAACGAGGGTTCTTCATAAACCCGAAAGCGTTGTCTCCGTTCGTGAGCAATCATGCCATGCTGAAGGAAATTTACGAGAGTCACTGGACGGAAAAAACGACAGATAATTACCCGTTTTGGCCTCGTCTTTCAGTGACTAATATCGTGGATTACAATAAGCAGGAAGATTGGTACGCGAATGAAACGGATGTACGTAAGTCTACTTATTTTATGCGAGAATGTCGTTTCTTGCGTTGTACTTCTTTAGAATTGGCTTATAATTTACCCGGGGATTTAAACAAGAAATTACGTTTGCAGAATATGAAATTTTTTGCCCGGGTGAATAATCCGTTTTTGATTTCCAATTTTAAAACTTGGGATGTGGAATTGGGAGAGAATGGTTTCAACTATCCGATTCAAAAAACTTATGCCATCGGATTGAATTTTAGTTTCTAATATTTGATAATAAGAATAAAATGAAAAGACGAATATTACTTTATTGGGCACTCCCGCTTTTCTTTCTTGCGTCCTGTGATAGTTGGTTAGACGTGGTACCAGAAAACGATATCGCAACTATTGACACCGATTTTGAAACGTATGCGGGTGCCGATGATTGGTTGAAAAGCTGCTATTTGTTTTTGCAGGACCCCATGAACCCGTACAATAATGTTGCTTTTTGGGCGACAGACGAAATGGTGGCGGATAACTATTTCAGAAACTCGACCAATCATCCGGATGGTATTGATATTCTGAAAGGGATGCAAAGTGTTCTTGCTCCTCTCGATGATAAATGGTATGATAAGAAATTTTCTGGTAATACCTCTTATCGATTTGATTATTACACGGCAATAGTGATGTGCAATCATTTCATCACTCGCATTGACAACGTGTATAATTTGTCGGATAACGATAAAGAGTTATGGAAAGCCGAGGTGATAGCGGTGAAAGCGTATTACTATTTTGAATTAGTACGTCGTTACGGTCCTGTTATTATTGTACCGGAAGACCTTGATCCGAACGCAGACGTGGAATCATTGAAATACCCGCGTAGTCACGTGGATACTTGTTTCAATTATATCGTTCGTCTTTGTGATGAAGCCGCTAAAGTGTTGCCCCCGGGCAGCATGAAGGCAAGTGACCGTCGAGCTTATTTTAACAAAGAAGCTGCGCTGGCTCTTAAAATGCGGACGTTGCTTTATGCGGCTTCCCCGTTATTTAACGGTAATACAGATTATGCGAATTTCGTGAATAAAAATGGGGAGCCCCTGTTCTCCGTAACAGTTGAAAAAGCGAAATGGGAACGGGCTGCCAACGCTGCCAAAGAGTTGATAGCTTTGGTGGATGAAGTCGGTGGTGTATCATTAGTCGAGGGAAGTGTGGCAAACACGAGTTTGCAATCCAAGATGCTCGATATAGAAAACTCCGTGCACACTTATAATTTTATGAATGATGAGGTTTTGTGGATGGTGAAGTATCCTATTATGGGTAGCTCGTTGTTGGGATATGCCCTGCCTGCTTATGATGATGCTTCGAGTCATTCCTTGCAAGGAACTTGTTTTGCTCCCACGTTGAAGATGGTTGAGATGTTCTATACCGAGAATGGTCTGCCTATTGATCAGGATTTGAGATGGGTGGGAGCAGGTAATCCTTATGCGCTTGATAAAGAAAGTGATCCTAAATACACGGATGTGGTTTCTTTTGATGAACCGGTATTGAATTTGCATCGTCGTCGTGAACCTCGTTTTTATGCTAATATTGTTGCTGATCGCTGTTATTGGCGATTGGGTTCTGCGGACGAGAATTTGCATTTGGTAGAAGCTTATCAAGGGGAAGATTTCGGTTTGCAAGCAAAACGTTTAAATGCCTTGGAGCCACAGAATATTACCGGTTATTGGATGAAAAAGTGGTGTGATTCGAGGGGAAATTTGGCTGTTCACGAGGGAGAATTGCAGAGCTTCGGGACGACACCCTATCCGGTATTCCGGTTAGCCGAGGTGTATTTGGCGGCGGCAGAAGCGTTGAATGAGTGTGATGCTCCGTTTGCGGAAGTTTACAAATATCTGAACGTGATTCGGACACGTGCTGGTATTCCGGACGTGGAGGTGGCATGGAGAAATGCCCGGAACCCGGGATTGGTGCAAGACCGGAGCGGTTTACGTGAGATTATTCGTCGGGAGTGGAATATAGAGTTTGCTTTCGAGGGTTATCGTTTTTGGAATGTTCGTCGTTGGAAAATTGCCAATGTAGAGTTGAACGAGCAAGCGTTTGGTTGGAACGTGTTGGGTAATAATGCCAATACTTTCTATAATAATGGCAGACCGATGGTCGTTTATTCGGGAAACAAATTTGTGGCTCCTCGTGATTATTTCTGGCCTATCCGGAGTGAAGAGGTACAAAGGGCGGGATGCGTGCAGAACATAGGATGGTAATATGAATTATGGAATGATAAATCAAAGATTATGAGAAGTATATTATTGATAGTACTATTGATGTGTGGTTTTATCGCCTGTGATGACAATGAAGTCACGTTCGATGTACCGGTGGACTTTCAGCATCTTGCTTTTGAACCGGTGCCGGGTGGAGCTATTATGCGTTATAAATTACCCTCGAATTTGGATGTATTTGGGGTGAGAGTGCGTTACAACGATGCTTTTGGGAAAGAGTTATATAAAGATGGTTCTTACCTCACCGATTCTTTGTTGTTAGGTGGATTCACGGAAGCACGATCGGAAGTGCCTGTGCGGTTGAGTTTCTTTAATCGTGATATGGTAGAGTCTGCTTTTATTGAAAAAAACTTTAGCACGAAACCGGCTGCTACCGTGTCGATTTTCGATAATTTGGAAATCAATCCGTTCTGGGGTGGTTTTAACGTGACCTACCAGAGTCCCAAAACGGTGGATGGTACGATTCACGTGTTTTACATTGGGATGAATCCTACCACAAAACAATTGGATTCCATTTTGATGGGAAGTTATCCTATCGTGGAAGGTGGAGATACGTTGAATTTTGAATTAAACCAAAAGGTCGATCGTTTGGATGTGGTGGTGAGGACCGATGATTACGAGGGACATCGCGTGAAATTAGTCGTTAAAGAAGATGTACCGAACCTCTTGATGGATACGTTGTCTTACGAGGCAGGTGATTTTAGTTTTGAATTCACGGGAGATATAGTGGAGAATGAGCAGTATGGTTTTAGTGAAAAGTATCTTTTTGACGGTAAGAAAAAAGGCGAGGGGTATCGTTCACATATTTTGAAAGGTGAAAACCGAGTGTATGACACGTTTATGGCGGGACCTTATGCTTATAGTGAACGCTTTATTTTTGATTTTGGTACACCGCAAGTGCCGGCAGCCCTTTATGTCTACGCTTTCTTGAATTTAGGTAATTATTACCCGCAACCGGGGAGTGGAGTGCTTGGAGAGTTGTGGTGTGGTAACTACCAAAGTCGTTTACCGAGTAAAGCAAAGGTGTATGGCGTGAAAGCGGGCGAAAACCCGAATACGGTTGATTTGAGTGCTTGCACGTTGCTCTGCGATTTTAAGGAGGATTATACATTCAATTATTGGAAAAATTATTCTTGGTGTAAAAATACGGATAACATTTATGGGAGCGGTGAACGTTGTGATGCCTTGACAGATGCGGAGTATGCTACCAAGGATCCCATCGTGCTAAGATTGATGTGCAACTACACTAAAGAGGAATTCCAGTATCTAATACTTGTGGTGGAGGATACTTATCGTTCGAATCGTTATAATGCTGATTGGAACGAAAATACAAAGGAGTATGTCACATTTGACGAGATCGATGTAGTGGTACAAGCTAAAACAGAAAAGGAGTAATAATTATGAGAAAATACGCAATTTATGCGCTCGGTATGCTGTTTGCATTTTTTACCGGGAGTTGCAACGAGAGTTTGGAAGATACATATGACGAATTTACCAAGGGAGGAATGATTCGTTATGTGGGTAGATGTTCGAACGTGCAGGTGAAGGCCGGCTGGGAGCGTTTACAAGTGATTTGGAAAAATCATGCTGATGCTGGAATTGAACGGGTGAAAGTTACTTGGCAGTCAGAAAACGAAACGATTCCCGAGGTGCGTTATATCGAGCGTGCGGAGCTGAACCACGAGGGAGATTTGATGGATACCATTTACCTTGAAGGATTGGGTAATTCTATGTACACGGTACGGGTGTGTAATGTGGTTGCCGACGATTCAGAGTCTTTGATTGAGGAAAAGTACGGGCGTCCTTACACGTTTGCTCACGAGGATTTGGGAACTTTCACGCGGGGGATTTCATTCTTTAGCCGTTTGGGAGACAAATTGGCAATCGTGCTTGATCGAGATAACGAGAATATCAGGGAATTGGAATTGTGCTATCACGTTGAAGGAAAAGATGAAGTGTGCAGATGGAACATCAAGGAGCACATGGATGATACGTTATCGTACGTGAGGGGTGGATGGGAACTGATTGAGGAGCCCGATAATATGTTTCTTTTGCCTGTGGGGTCGGGAGAAAAAATTGATTTTACGAAGCCGTTATTCATTGAGCGAAGAGGATTGTTGAGTGGTTGCGTGGATACGATTAAATTCGAGCCGATGAATTTGAATTTCGAGGAGAGATTGTGGTCCACGGAGTTCGCTCAATTGATGTTGAAACTTTATGGTAATGGTTGGGAAGAAAAGATGAATGAGGTAGAAATCGTGGAATTGGATTATAATTTTACTTCTTTCCTAGATTTGTTGTATCTCCCGAATCTGAAAAAAGTTATTTTGGGTAAAAACCGTTATATGCAACCCTCTTTCGTGCGTTCGTTCACGAGCACGACGGATAAATATGTGGCTTGTGTAACGTTGGCGTTTTTGCAGGCTATACGCCCAGGGTTTTCTGTGGAACATTACAATAATCATTACTTTGTTTCTGCTGATTACGAGGCTTATAACAGTGTTGATAAATTTAAAGAACTCGGAAAGATTATGGTGAACGAGTTGGGGACGACTAACTTGAATGCAAAACCGACCTACGAGTCGTGTGATACCACGGGGTGGAAAGTGACTTGCTCTGATACTCTTTGCAATGGTTACGCTGATAATGGTGCGGCTTGGTTGCTTTATGATGCCAAACTTCACTTCGAGAACGATTGGGATGAATGGGACGAGGAGGTTTATTTTGAACCAAGGTGGACATTGGGAGCCAGTATTGTTACCGTGACCTACGATATGGGAAGAGATAAACCGCAAATAGTGAGAGGTTTCAAGGTGAAACAGCCTGAACGGAATCAGAAAGATGACTCGAAATACTTGTTGTCATCCTTGATGATAGAATTTTCTAATGATGGTTACTCTTGGACAAAAGCCACTTATACGGACGGTAGTGCTATTATTGGTAACTCTCCCGCCGAGGAGACCTATATTGTCGTACCTGAAGACTTGTGTAGAGAACCCGTGCGTTATATCCGCTTGACCATGAGTACTCACAAGGTGGACGATCAGGGAGCCTATAATTTGCGTCTTGGTAAATTTATTCCGCTTTCTAAATTGAATTTTTAATATTCTATCCTCTCCTGCTTGTGGCAGGCGGGAGAGGTGATGTTTACTACACGTTGAAACAAGATGTGTTTCCCGTGTTGGCGGGGAGTTTCTTTTCTTGACGAGAATAGAATAAAAGAGAGTTGTATTTTAATAGAATTATGAGAAAAATTTTATTTTTAATTGGTTTGGCGATGCTTTCCGCATTCGCTTGTAGAGCGCAGGATAGCTACCGAATCAGTGGCAAGGTGAGCGGGATGACAGACGGGCCTCTTCTGTTAATCGCTAACGAACGGGAGAAGCCCGATACGCTGGGTTCCGTGACGGTTAAAAACGGCGTTTTTGTCTTCACTGGCAAGGTGAACGCTCCCGTGGCGGCTTACCTCGCTCCTTCTGACGGGAACGGCATGATACCGTTGATT
>NZ_JBKEIT010000009.1:0-289301 GCF_046365375.1 Butyricimonas muris
CCCGCCTTCCAAGTAAACCTGAAGCGTCATGTTTTTCAAATCCCCGATTTTATACAGAGCCTTTACCGGGGCTGCCAATTCTTTCTCTTCCGTGTACTTCGCCAGTACCGTTCCCGATATCGGATTTTTCACAATACAACGCTGAATCTGATCGTTCACTTGCTCTATTTTCAAAACCATTGCCGCACTTTCCGCCTTTGCCCCGGCAATCATCACCTCTGCCTGATGTGTTTGTCCCACCAATACCGAACGCCCCTCGTCCACCATCGCCTTCACGTCATCATACTGTTTCCGTGTAGCCGCCTTCCCCTCCAGTAAACGCTCCACCCTTTTCAATTCCCTTTCTCCTTTCTCAACTTTCAAACGATACACTTCCAGTACCTTGTCCAAATCCGGTATTCGCTCTTCCACAACTTTCACCGCCTGTTGAGCCTGAACTTTCAACCAATGCAACTGCATCGTGTCAATCAATCCTACCACTTTGCCGGCCTCAATATAATCCCCCTCCATCACCTCCAAACGCTCCACTCTTCCACTTATCTCCGACGACACGACCACCTCCCTCGCCTCGAACATTCCCGACGCATCCCGCTCCTCCGTTTTGTCTTTGCAACCAACTCCCAACCAAGCTAAAACCACCAAACCTAATACCGCATTTTTCATCTTTATAAACTTTACAAACCTTATGAACTTTATAAACCCAATATTACCTTCTTCGAGTAAACCATCATCTGCAATTCTACCTCCCGCAACACCTTCTCCTGCTGCGCTATCAACGCTTGATTCACATCCGTGATTAACTCCGAGATCGTGTACACCCCATTCATGTATTTCACTTCGGATGCCTGCCGGATACTCTCCCGCAAACGCACAATCTCCTCGTCACTCTTCACCAACTCTTGCAATTTCCTAATCTCCGCATCCTGCTTCAACACCTCTATCCTCGTGTTGAAGATAAAACTTTCCCGCTCATTTCTCACGCTCTCCTGTTGTACCTTCACCAATTTTCGGTCATTGCCTAACGTATTCAACTTCCCGAAATTCCAACTCAACCTCACACCTCCGATAAAATTAAGTTTAAAATCACTATCAAACGTGCTCAATCCTGACTTACTATACCCGCCGATAGCAAACAATCCCAACTTCGGCATATTCTCGGCATTCTGCATTTTCAAATCGGCATCCAACCGTTTGACCTTGCTATCCAAGTATCTCAATTCCGGTCTTTTGATCTCATTCCCGTCCATTCCGACCTCTACCGACGGTATCCGTAATTTGGTTTTTCTCGACAAAGGACGGTGAACCAGAGTCGACAACACGTTCAGGCAAGCCTCTCGCTTGGCTTCCAACTCTACACGCATTTGCTTATACTTTATTCGTTCCACGTCAATCACATCCAAATCCGTTTCGTAAACCACTCCCTCTTTCAACCCGACCTCCGCTCGTGCCCGCAGGTTATCCAAAACCTCATCCGTCCGGTCCAACTGCCTCACTCTTCCCTCTATTATCAACAAACCGAAATATAATTGTTTCACCCTTTCCTTGATCTCGTACAACTGCACATCCAACCCGGCACGCATCATGTCAATTTCCCGTTCCACCACCTCTTTCCCGGCTTTCATTCTCCCTCCTGTCCACAACGTCTGCTTCAAGGACAGTGAAATCCCATAACGATCCCGATCACTCACGGGAATCGTTATCGGGGGAATAGATATTGGCATATTCACCGTCGACAAATTAAAATTCTGAGCTTGTTCTACCTCACTCAAATCCATGCTGACATTCATCTTATCCGGCATCTTCAAGTCCAGCTCCATCCTTTCTGATTGCCATGACGCCATTCCTGACAAACCGAACTCCGGCATATACACCCTCGAAATATTCGACAACGTGTATTTCCTTATCCGTTCCAACATACCATACCGCCGTATCGCAGGATAATTATCCATTGCCCATTGCTGGCATTCTTCTATCGAGATTTCCTTCTCGGGCTGCCCCATCTTTGCTACTTCCTGTCCCCGAAGCAAAACACTCAACAACATGATACACCAAAAAAGGAGCGCTCTTTTTCTCATAAACTCCAATAATTTGACTCCTTTCAACCACATATTCAAGGAAGTAACTCTTTCAGTCTGGCTTTTAACTCTTCTCCTCTCAAACCTCTTGCCACGATCACATTATTCTCGTCCAGTACCAAGGTCTGCGGAATTGAATTTATCACGTACAAGTGAGCTAAAGCACTTTGCTTGAACCCGAGATCGGAACAATGCAACCAACTCTGCCCATCTGCCCGAATAGCCTTTTTCCATGACTCCAAATCCCCATCCAACGAAACCCCTAGAATTTCCAAACCTTTAGGATGAAATTCTTTATAAATTTCTACCATATTCGGCATATCCGCACGACAAGGACCACACCAAGAAGCCCAAAATTCAATAATTTTATATTTTGCTTTTATATCATATAAAGAAATGCGATTCCCCTCCGGCGTCATAGCCGTAAAATCCGGAGCCTGTACCCCGGGAGTCGTGGCCCTCAATCGCCGAATCCGATCCTCCACTTCACGACCATACGTTGCGGCTCTTGCTTTCGGTCCGAGTAAAGCGAATTTTTCTTCCAACTGTTTCAATGACAATTTAGTGATTTTCATTTTCAATCGATAAGCAGAAGCTATCGCATCCGGATTTTGAAAAAGTATCTCATTCTCCTTTCGATCCATCGCTTCCTCCAAATTTTCAAGTCTTCGCGTAAGCTCTTCCGCCTCTCGTGTCAAATCTTCCGCTACACTTTTATTCCTTGCGATTCGTAATTTTCCTCCCTCGATAAAAAGTTTCTTGTCAATATCCCAAAAAAGATTATACACGCCCTGCTCCTTTCCCCCGGTAATCAAAGTACCTTCCAATCTTCCGAAGTCCATATTCGCCTCAAATTCCCTATTTTCCAAGAAAATCGGGAATCCTCCCCCCAGTCCGTCAATACTGATCTGTGCTATGGTTAAACTATCAACCGATCCGCGGAAAGAAAATTCGCCATCCTTTACAACGGCAACTCCCAACGTATCAATTTTCTTACCTTGAACCGACCTAAAGTTTGCATCCGCAAGCAAATAGACCTTTTTGCCATCAACTCTTGCGGCATACCCCCGTACGGCAAAGCCGTACGGGGTACTTTTACAACCGCTCAAAAAGGATATAATCCACAAACATATCCATATACTACTTTTCATATCTTTACTTTTTCGCTAATTTCTGTAAAGCAAACAATATCTTTTGATAATGAGGTCTGTCTTCTACCGGCAAGGTATCCATACGGCTTGACAACAGAACTGCTACCTTAATTCCCATTTTATAAAAATAAGTTTCCAAATCCGCAATTGCACGTACATTAAGAGGCTGTTGCCACCCGTAACCTTTTCCGAAATTAGCCAGATTCATCTGTTGCGCCACATAACCGGTTCCATATTCTTCTTCCAATTTCTGGAAAATCTCTTTATATTGAGAAATCAACCCGGTTTCATCCAAACCGTAAAGACACATATCATTCACAGAAGGCAGATAAGCATCCAAAGCAAACCGTTGTTGTCCGCCGCCACCGCTAGCTGCCGAAGTAGCCTGTTCAACCAAACCGATCGTCAATGCTAAAAACTGACGTTGCATTTGTTTCTCGTGCATGGTCAATTTGCGCCCTCTCAGTGTTGCATCCCACATACCTGAATACAAATCGTCAAAATACTCGTTCACGGAATATTTGCTACCGGTAGCGGCTTCCGCAGCATACACGTTCATCACGGCATTCAATATACTTAACGTGATTTGATTGCCTACCATAAACGAAATCGGGAAAGACAACTCGTATTTGGACGTCAGCTTCTTGTCGTCCAACCAATTCAAATTCTTGAATTGGTTTAACGCCCATTTCAGAGATTCTTTTTGTACGGATTTCGAAACAGCCTCGTGTTTTTTCCCGGGAAGTCCTTCTTTCACGTCGTTCAAATAAATCCCCCCGATGTTCATCACCACATTATTCACGTAACGCAAATACTGCTCTGCGATAACCTTGTGCAATTCCGCTTTATGTTCGGCATTCGGATCATCTTGAATCCACTCGTCCAAATGCGACAAAATATATTTCAAATTCTTTATCCCGTACTCCCCGGCCTTAATCGGGTCATCCCCCAAATCTTCTTCAAGGGCACTCGGGTCCACGCGGGCATACAGTTGCTGACGTCCGTAACGGAAACGCGGATCACCTGCTTTCTCGTCAATCCAACTCTCCAACACGGCAACTTCATCTTTGGGAGTAGCGGCTTCAGGAATCGGACAATACAACCATTTGATAGCATATTCGTCATACACCCCCAGATCCGGGGGAGTCAACTTCACCCCCTTGTCACCCGGTTGCGCGACATAATTAAACCGGGCATAATCCATAATAGACGGAGTAGTCCCATATTTCCGGGTAAAGGATACCGAACGCAATGAATCCACCGGATAGGCAGCGGAAGCAGACATATTATGCATCAAACCCAACGTATGCCCCACCTCATGAGCGATCACGTAAGCCATCGTTTCGTAAACAATATTATCCGGTAACTTCTTTCCTCTCACGGAAGGATCCACTTGGGAAGTTTGGACAAAACGCCATTGATTGTTCAATTTTATCACGTTGTTATACACCATTACTGAAGCGTTAATAATCTCCCCGGTTGTTGGGTCTACCCACGATGGTCCCATCGCATTTGCCGTGTACGAGGGCACGTAACGAATACAAGAGTATTTCAGGTTATCCGGGTCAAAATCAGGATCATCTTTCGGGAAATCCCTCACTTGGACAACATTCTTAAACCCGATTTTCTCAAAAGCTTTATTCCAACGCAACGTTCCCTCCTTTGCCGCTTTCTGCCACAATTCCGGCAAAGCATCATCCACGTAATACACGATCGGTTTTACCGGTTCCACCAACTCACCCCGTTTCCAAGCCTCCATATCTTTGGGCTCCAATCGCCAACGGTTAGCCAGCGTGTAATCCTGCAAACCGTCTTCTTCATTCGAAATATATTGCTTCGCGGTTAAGAATACACCTACACGGGAATCTGATATTCTCGGGCGCATTTTCTCTTCCGGCAATAATAACAATGTACGGGTAGCTTCAATCGTTAAAGGACCGCTTCCCAGATCAAACATCATGACACGCATCGAATAATCATACGAGAAAGTAGATTTCACCATGATATTGTCATCAAAAGCTTTCATTTCACCCACGATCGTCAAATCCGTTTTAGGGGTCACCGACACTTGCAAAAGTCCGGAACTCACACTTTCCGCCGGTGCTAACGCAGGTTCACCTCCGTTAAAAAATACGGAAGCATCAAAAACGACAGCTGTACTATCCGGGTTATAGGCTTCCCGTTTAAACTTTCGCCTCATGGGATCCAAAAAATTCAACTTTTTCACCTTTGCCATCCGCTCCGGCTCTTTCTCGTCGAAAGTAGCCGACACATTCACGTCACACATATATATCGTGCTATCGATCATCATGAACTTAATGTGCATGGGATCTTTTGACTTGAAACCGTTTAAACAGAACATACTATTATTTGATGCTGTCATCGTCGATGCCAACAACATATCCCGATTGAAATACTTCACGGGCATTTCAAAAAAGACTTTACCTTTCACTTTATGTAACGTGATAAAATTCCCTTTCACCGTTTCAGCCCCTTTCAACAATTCTGCATAAGGATCCTTTTTCTTCACGGGTGGTTTCACGGGAGTAGCTTGTTCCGTGGCATTCTTCTTTTTCTTTTTTCTCCCTAAAGCATTAGCGTCTTGCACGAAAGGCAAAACAAACAAAGTCATTACTAACAATACAATAATTTTCTTCATACATTTTTTTATTTAAAAATTAACGCACATTACCCTGAAAGAGAGATATTTCACTCTCTTTCAACAATTACACATTCAACTAAATTCCCGGCTATTGGTTCATTAACGATCTGACAATATCCTTCAACACCTCATATTTACTCATCACAACAGAATATTCTCCGTTTTCAGCCTCGAACTCCTCATCTGTCATGGTCAATACAGCTATAACAAAATCCCTCACGTCCTCCTGTTCGGAAGGTGTCATGTAGCTATAAAAATCAGGCATAACCTCCGGGAAATCCTCCGGAAGATCCCAATAAGAGAAACTGCCGTGACTGCAATTTAAAAAGCCGAACTCTTTCCAGTAAGCCTCCCCGGCAGCCTCCGAGTCATAATTAGAAACCCTCACGTTATAGGCAGACCCCGTTGACACTGAATTATTGGAATACCGGTAGAAAGCATTCAACGTATCGGCATAATTATATCTCAAATAAGCACCGAACTCCTCGCCTATAATATCATAAGTTAATGCTAACTTCTCATCTTCCGACATCTTACCCAGCGTATCGACTCCGATTACCGTGCATCCGGCACCCCGGTACATCGCACCCGGAATCCAATTAATATTCCAGCTAACACTACCGACACCCCTCAAATAAACCGAGTCCACCAACAAGAAACACTTCGGTTGAACGGCTTCCGGCAAACGTTCTAACGCCCCGTCCCGAAGAAATTCAACCGCGGCCTTCAACTTCTCCCGCTCCTCCGACAACACATACTTCACGCCAGCCATTACACTTTCTATCGTATAATTCGGATCCAATATTTCATAAGACACCCACTCTTGTCCGAAACGGTCTACTTTCTTTTCCCGCCCGATCGTATCATTGTAAAAAACAGGAACATGATAACTTGTGTAAACATCATAGATCAACCCATCCAACGGATCATCGGAAGGATACACCACATACCAATCCTTATCCTCACCGGAAGGTCCGACGTTATCATCGTCGTCATTACATTGCCAGCAACAAAGCGCCAGCACGCATAAAAATATAGTATAAAACTTATTCATAATTCTATTCACTTAAATTTCTCGGTTTTCTAACATTATCTACCATCACTCCGTCGTTATATTCCATCGCGTACTTGGGTATCGGCAGCACGTAAGCTTCCGCGTCCGCATCGTACGTGCCCAACACGTAATACCCGGTAAGTACCGCGGTATTATTCCCGCCATTCTCGTAATAGGCGTGACGTATACTCTTACTATCCGCATATTTAGGACTAACGGCATAACGACGCAAATCGAACCAGCGGTGTCCCTCGAAACAGAGCTCCCAACGACGTTCCCAACGAATTTTATCTATCAAATCCCTACCCGTTTCGGTAATTTCATGGCTTTTCCCGGACTCAAATCGTTTATCTCTCAACTCTTTCAGCACGGCAGCCGCCTCTCCGTCCCGATCCTGCATAGCCAATGCCTCCGCTTTATTTAAATAAACCTCGGACAAACGCATGGTCCCGACATCAGCGGTAACATCATTATTCATTCCCACTTGTTCATAGAAATCACCGTATTTTGAAGAAATCCAAAACATGGCAAGCTGATCCCCAGGAAGGTACAATCTAGCTCTCCGGTCACCCTCTTCATAAGAATTCCGCAACTCGTCAGATACTTTGTATGACATCGCAATCCCCCTCGGTCCGCCCCCCGGAGCCCCTCCGATCGATACATTCGGTACCATAACATAAGTATGCAACCTATTCAGTCCTTGTGCAAATATAGTTTCCGGAGAAGTCGTTCTAACCACTCCCGCCGCAGTTTGAGTCAAATCTACAGGAATAGCTGCCATTTGCAAATATTGCAAAGCCATTGCTTCCGTGTACCCCATCTGCACCAACTGGTCAAACGTTGATTTCAACCCGCACCAAGCATGAGCCAATCCGTTATAATCTTCCAACCGGAAAATTCCTTGCGTTAACACCTCGTCACACTGTTTCTCCGCTAACTCCCATTCCCCCATGTACAAATAAACCCGGCTCAACAAAGCATTCGCCGCGAAAACGGAAGCCCGTCTTACCGATTTCTGTTCCACACCAGTCAAATTAGTTATCGCCTCCTTCAAATCATCCGTGATCAACGCGTACACTTCTTCTACCGTGGCACGCCCATATTTTATATCTTCAACATACTCCGTCGTTTTCAAAGGAACCCCTAAATCCGTTGCCGCGGTTTCCTTCGAATATGGTTTGGCATATATATTTACCAACATAAAGTAATAATAAGCCCTTAAAAAATGCGCTTCCCCCTTCACGCGCTTATAATTATCTTCTTCTTGAAACTCTTCAATACTCACTAACAAAGCATTCAACACCGCAATATGCTTGTAATAAGTCTTCCAAGCAAGATCCTCTATTTCTTGAGTCCGGGCATAAAAAGGATCTTGTTGCCACCAATGAAAACCGGCCACCCGCCAAAAAGTAGAATTATCGTCATATCTCGCCGCGTAAGGCTCCGTATCGTCATCCATGGCATGTAAATAATAGCCATAATCGTTGCTTTGCAAAGCTATACTGTAAGCATTCGCCTCTGTTCCGGTTCCTAAATCCGGATAGCAACTCCCGATCAACAACTCATCCAAATCATTGATGGAAGTCACGTAAGCCAGATCCTGAGATTGTTCTTCTAAAAAATCGCTACAAGACACCCCCAAGAAAAACACAAACATCAAACATATATATCTATTCATAACCACTTGTTTTTAAAATGCTATATTCAAATTAAATGAATAAGTCGGACGTATTGACATATTAATCGTACCCGCGCTACCGCTTTGCGTCGTCGGATCTTGCCCTTTCAGCTCCTTACTGCAAATCGTGAACAAATTCGTCCCCGAAAATCCGACATAGGCAGATTTCAAATGTATTTTCTTACAAAACCTGTCCGGGAAACTATAGCGGAAAGAAAAAGACTGCATCTTCACGTAATTCCCACTCACGACCCGAACATTCGAATTATCATACATCTGCCATATATTCTCGGCAAAGCTCTTATTCCTCAATTCAGACGGCCAAACACCGTTGGCACCTTGCATTCCTCCTCCCACTGTATTAACAAACTCGGAATTCGGAAGTATGCCCGGTATATTCGTGTGCTTTTCATCTCCCGGTCGTTGCCAACGGTCTAAAAATTCACGTCTCACATTTTCCAGAGGTTGCGGGGCTAAAGTTCCATTACCCAAAGATACATTCGGATACAACTGCAACAAGCGGATCTTGGAGCCGAAACTATACGCCAGGTTAACCGACAACGTGAAGCGGCGATACGTGAACGTGTTTAGTACACTTCCCTGAATATCCGGCACCCGGCATCCGGAATAAGCCATCACGGATTTGAACATCTCTTCTTTATCCATCGTGATATAACTATTCAACTCTTCGTCCGAAACACCATGAAATGTCGGACGCCCGTCTGCAGGATCCAAACCGGCAAATTTGTAAGAATAAAAACTATTCAAAGGGCGACCCGCGATATTGATACTTCCGTCCAGATAATCTTGATAAACAATCTCATCCTGCACTGTCGCATCTTTATTTTTTATCGCCTTATCGATCAACTGATTGATAACTTGACCTATTTGCGGATCAAGCTTCCAACGAAAACCGTTCGGGTTACCGGCTGAAATTTGATCAATTGGGACAAAATTCAATGAAACCTCTATTCCCTTATTCTTCAACGTACCCTGGTTCACCATGTAACCTGTCACCCCGTTAATCTCTGATACCGTTTTTTCCAAGAAAGCATCTTTCGTTTTCTTAAAATAATAGGAAACAGAACCATTCACCTTACTATTAAACAACGAAAAATCAAGAGTCACGTTTGTCGAAGCCGTTTTTTCCCACTTCAGGAAAGGATTGGCAAACTTATACACCGTCGACTTATATTCGTTAAAATAAGGATCCATCGTTCCCCGCTGAATCACCATATCGGGACCTTCCCCCTCTAACATATTTCCCTGGTAACCGAAAGAAGCCCTCAGTGAAAGATCATTCACCCAATGCACATCCTTCAAAATATCCTGTGCTACATTCCAACGTCCCGAAACAGACCATATAGGCAATATCTTCTCGTTACTCCGGCTCCCGAACGCGTTGGAATAATCCATACGTCCATTTACATTGAACATATACACGTCATTATAAGAATAAGATCCCGAAAAATAAACCGACATCAAATTCGTTAACTGATGCGTGCGTTGACCTAAAGCCTCAGCCGTCTGCGTCCATTGACCGTAATACGGGAATTTCTCCAAGTCAACGGCTGTCATCTTTAATCCGCGTTCCGGCACGTATCCCCGGTAAGTCTGACTTATTCCCGTGTATTTATTTGAAGAAACTTCCCATCCAGCCGAAGCAAACACCAAATGCTTCCGGACTTGATCCAAATAATGATTAAAATCTAACTGAGCTCGAGCCATATAACTGTTATTCCGGGTGTTACTCTCTTTTAATTCTCCACCGACCGGCAATAAAGAGGAAGTTCCGCCATCATGCCTTAAACAAGCCGCGTAATACGACTTCTCTCCATGATAAACATCCATTTCCGTGTGATTCAACGTATAGGAAAGCGTCGTGCTTAATTTCAAAAAATCAAATAAATTATAATTCACCGTGGCATTCAACGTTACTCCACTGGAATTAATATCCTGCGATGTATTGGCAATCTCATTCAAAATATTAAAAGCAGCCAACTGGTTTTCATCACCATCCGCTCTTGTCGGAGCTGCATAGGGGCGATTATAATACAGCAATCCGCCATCCCCGTCATATACCGGCACGGCACGACTCGTGTTATAGGCGTAATTCACCAGCCCCACGTCGTCAGGAGTGTATTTCTTCTCCTGAATATTGGCATTAAGCCCGAATTGCATGGCAAAACGGTTATAATTGGCAGTCAGTTTCACGTTCGCAGTATACATTTTATTCGACTCCCCTTTCGCGGTTCCCTTTATATCACTATATCCCAAGGAAGCATAATAACCGAACTGATTAGCTCCGCCGGAAACACTCAACGTGTGTTTATGCGTGAAAGCGTTCTGCGTGAGAATATCAAACCAATCCGTGTTCAAAGATTCATAGTAACCGACAACATCAGCCATCTGATTGTACGAATACTCGCCATTCCAATATTTTCTCATGGCATCCTCGTACCCCACCCACGTTTCAATCGTGGGATATTCAATTCTCTTCTGTATCAACTCCCTGGAATAAGCAATCCGTTCCGTCGAATTCATCATATTCACGCTCTTGTCCGAGTAATGTGGACGACGGGTGATACTGCCCGACACGGAATAACTGAAACGAGGGGGACCCGCCTTCCCTTTCTTCGTGGTAATAACAATCACCCCGTTAGCCGCACGTGCCCCGTAAATTGCTGTTGCCGAAGCATCCTTCAACACGTCTATCTGCTCAATATCCTCCGGATTCAACCCGGATATAGCGTTACCCAACAAATTCACGAAATCCAAATCGTTAAGTTGACTCGGGTCCACGTTCACGGGATCCGTCTGCACGATTCCGTCTACCACCCATAACGGTTCCTGAGAACCCAATATCGTGGAAGTTCCGCGAATCCTCAACCGGGGTGCCGCCCCAATCTGCCCCGTGTTTTGCATGAATATCATCCCCGGAACACGCCCTTCCAACATCTGGTCTATCGACTGCAACCCGGGCAACACGACATCCTCCGCCTTCACCGTGGTAACCGCACTGGTAATTTTCCGCACACTCTGGCTCGTGTATCCCGTGCTCACCACCACCTCTTCCAACTCGGCAGCAGTTTCCTTCATCACCACGTTAATCGAATCCTGACCTGTATATTTCAACTCCTGAGATTCCATTCCAATAAAGGAAAATACAAGCGTCAGATTCCGTTCCTCCGGTAAAAGCAATTTATATTTCCCGTCCTTATCCGTGGCTGTACCACTAGTACTTCCCTTCACCTGAACGGTCACTCCCGGAAGAGGAAAACCCTCCGTGTCCATCACTTTTCCTTTAACCATTTTCAACTTCACCTCATCATCTTTCAAAGGACTCGGTTTTATAATCACCACTCCTTTCAGATATTCATAACTAAAAGGCAAATCCTTGAAAATACGTTCCAATGCTTTTTCAAAAGGCTCATCGGTCAATACCATATTCAATTTCACCTTTAAGTTAGCGACTTCCTCCTCGTTGAAAACGAAATAAACTCCCGTCTGATTTTTCAACTCTTTAATCGTTTCCCTTAAACTTGCGTTTTCTAATTTCAACGTCACAGATTGCGACGACACGTTAGCTATCGCCGTAAAAGAAAAGAACATAGTCAAAAACAAAGTCAATCTCATCACTAAATAAATTTTCCCTCTCACATTTTCCGGAGAGGATTGTTCAAAATTTCGTCTTTTTTTCATACATTTGGGTACTTTGATTAATAAACGTAGCCTTTTACCGAAGGCTGCCATCAAATTTCAAATAAAACGGGAGATGCTGGGAACATTTCCCGTTTTTTCATTCTTTCATCTTGTCACTGAAGTTATCGTCACATCTCTTCCATTTATAATAAATTTCACGTTTGTAGTCTTTTCTATCATATCCAGCACATCATTCAAATCCTCGTATTTCCGAATCACACCTGTAAAACGACGTTCTTTATACTCCGGGGAAGAGAAAATGAATTGTACATCATACCAGCGGGCAAGTTGAATCATAATATCACTCAATTTCATATTCTCGTACTCGAATATTCCCTTCACCCATGAAGTGTACAACGAGAGTTCGACAGCCCGCCGGCTTATTGCCCCGCTATGTTGGTTCACCACAGCCTGATAACCCGGCTCCAATACCACAGAATCATTCCCGGACGTCACCCTCACCGCCCCTTGTACCAAAGTCGTCATGATACTTTCATTTTCAGGATAGGCAGAAACACAAAATTTCGTCCCTAATACCCGCACGCTCACGTCATCCACTCGTACAATAAAAGGTTTATCCTTGTCATGCAATACTTCAAAATACACTTCCCCCTTGACGCTCACTTCACGAGTATCACCCGTGAATCGAGTGGGAAATGTCAATTGAGAAGAGGAATTTAACCACACCATAGTACCATCTGCCAAAGTAAAATGATACTCACCCCCAACCGGAGCAGAAATCGTGTGGAATACCGGTTTCTCTTCTTTTCCTTCGTTTTCCACACAATCATACCGTAACTCATTCTCTTCATTCTTCACGACCACCACCCCGTAGTGCCCGATTAACTCTTGCAAATTATCTCGTGTAAGATCAACTTGTGTCCCGTCCGCCACCGTTAAAGTAGCTTTCATTCCTCCCGACTGAACTTTAGCCAACACCGGTGCCATCTCTTTGCCACCCGGAGAATAAAACAACAAAAGCGCCCCAACAAGCAAAATCACCACGGAAGCTGCAGCCGAAACCTGAACCCATACCTTTCTCCTCCCGCGTGCCCGAACCTTTTCCCGCACTCGTTCCAACACACCCGAACCGTTTTCGTCCAAACAAGCAACAACCTGGTACTCCCGTACCATTTTCACTCCCTCCATAAAATATTGCTTGTTCTCCTCCGACTCCCCCATCCACGTGCGCAATTCCCGTTCCTCCTCTTTATTCAAGACGCCGGAACAATAATCACCTATCCATTGCCAAATTTTATCATTCATACTGATTCGTTTTTATATATATACCAGAAGAACGAAAAAGAGATGACAACTTTTTGAAAAAAATTATTGTTGAATGACAAGAAACAAAACCAACGTATTCCCGCCTAATTCCTCCTTTAGTTGTTTCAATGCCCTGTAATACATTGTCTTCACGGTATTCACGGTCACCCCGAACCGTTCTCCCACTTGCTGGTACGTCATATTATCCAGCACCACGGCTTTAAATATTTCTTTTGTTTTTCCCGGCAACGCCTCAACCCTGGCGTTCACCTTATCACGTAATCGACTGAACTCATCCTCATCACACTCTCCCAACTCTTCCAAAAAGTGATCCACGTACTTCTCCACATCATCAAACAGGATCTTTTTCCGGCGTACGGCAAATTTAGAAGCGGCTTTGGCTACCGCCCCGAAGAGATAAGAACGGACAGAACCGGAAAAAACACTTCGTTTTTTATTCATCCAAAAAGAAACAAAAACCTCCTGTACAATGTCTTCCACATCATCCCCATCCGAAACAAACCGAAACGCGTACGCGCATAACGCCCGATAATAATTATTATAAAGCATATTCAGACAGGTTTCATTGCCCGCCTCCAATTCACGTACAATTTCCGACTCGCTATATACCATAGATTAGAATTGCAATTATAATTCATACAAACTTACACAAAAATCCGCGATTTTTACACCCGCGGAATAAAAAAAACAAAAACACGTTTCCTCACGGGCTTTTCGTACTCGTAATATAAATATTTGTACCTCCAAACCTTTAGCTCTTAAATAAAAATCTATAACCTTTAGACCTCTTTTCATTTATTTAGAGAAAATGGTAACGTAAACACTGTTAAATACGTAAACTAAAACAGCGAAGTTTCACCTTTTTACACTAGTTTCGCTCTTGTATATATTGAATATTTTATTTTAGAAGAAATTATGAAGAAGTTTATTAAAATACTAGGTATCACATTGATAATTATTATATTTTTAGTTATAATTTGTGCAATTATCGCACCGCCGATAGCCAAAAACTACATTAACAAACACGGGAAAGAACTCGTCGGCAGGAAAATCCAAGTCAACGGGCTCTATTCAAATCTTTTCACGGGGTACAACCGGATCACCGATTTCACCCTTTACGAACCGGACGACACCACGGCGTTCGTGTCATTCGACACCCTCGTGGTAGACCTGTCTTTATACAGGTTACTCGCTAACGAATTACGGGTAAACGAAATCACGCTCGTGCACCCGCGGGTCATGGTATGGCAAAAAGGGGACGTATTCAACTTCAACGACCTGCTGGCACTAGCCTCATCCGACACCACGGAAACGGCATCCTCCAAGGACACAACAAACTCCTCCCCCATGACAATAGCCATAAGCAACATCAATCTCCGGCAAGGTCGCGTATACTACGAGGACAAAATACGCCAATCCGTCTGGGACATGGAAGATATGAACCTCCACATTCCCGGGGTTTACTTCAGCGGGGAGAACACGAACGTGGGCATCAACCTGAATTTCAGCAACGGCGGTAGCCTGCAAACTCAAACCGAATACAACTTGACAAACGGCGATTACCTCATCCATTTGAATCTCCAAGACCTTGCCATAGACAACCTGCAAGCCTACTTGACCGATTACTTGAATATCAGCAAACTCGGCGGGTTACTATCTGCCGACATGGATATAACGGGCAACGTGAATCACGTGCTCGATCTCTCGGTCAAGGGACAAACCGGATTAAAGAAACTATCTCTCGCGGACATGCACCAGAAGAACGTGCTCACTCTTGACACCATCGGGATAGACATACAGGAAATCAATCCCTCGACAAACACATTCTATTTCAACACCCTCACCATGAGAGGCCTCACCACCTCATTTGACTTGTACAAAGATCACAACAACCTCTCCGACCTCATGAAAGCCTCCCCCGCCGACACGACACGAAGCACGGTCACGACGGATTCCGTGGCGGAAACACCCACGCGGTTGAAATTAAACAAACTCGACATCGCCGAATGTTCCTTCACGTTTAACGACCACACGCTGGCACAACCGTTCTCTTTTCCCATGACACACATCTCCGTGCAGGCAGACTCCGTGACTCTTTCCGGCACGAACCATATTCTAATGAAGATGAACATGGGGCAAGGCGGAAGCGCGTTCCTCAACTGGAAAGGGAAACTCGACGACATCAGTAACCTCATGCTGACATTAAGCATCAAAAACGTAGACCTGCGCGGCTTTGCTCCCTATTGCCTCGCCTACTTCGCCTACCCGATACGGAAGGGGAATCTCGCTTTCACCAGCGTGAACGTGATTACCGACAACATGCTTGAAGGAAGAAATACACTGGATGCTTTCCGGTTCGAGCTGGAAAACAAACGCAAAGACCTAAAAGCGGAATACAACATCCCGATGAAGACCGCCCTTTATCTGATCAAGGATAAAAACGACAAAATCAACATGGAACTCCCGGTAAAAGGCAACATCACCTCCCCGGAATTCTCCTACCGGAAACTGATTTTCAAGACGCTTACCAACCTGCTCGTGAAAATAGCCGTCTCCCCGGTCACCTTCATGGCAAATTCATTAGGATTATCCCCGGATAAATTACAATCCATCCCTCTCGACCCCAGTCAATGGGAATTTACATCGGAACAATTCACCACGTTCAACGATCTGGCAAAAATCATCAAGGACAAACCCGCCATGACGCTGGTATTGGAACAGCAAATCAACCTCCCGCGAGCACGGGAAGAACTGGCTCTATTCAACGCCAAAAAGAAATATTACCTGTCACAACACCCGGAAAAAAGCGATTCCACCCTTCTGGCAATCGACTACGCCAAAATCGGCGAAATAGAAACCAAAGATCAAAACTTGAATACCTACCTGTCCGGTATAGTCGCCCCGGAACACCAAAATAATTCCGTGACCGACAAAGCCCTGTCCCTCGTTCCCGAACAAACCCTGCAAGACCAAGTAGACCGCTTCATCCGCCTAAGGAATCAAAAAGCCGCCACTTACCTTATCACCCAAGGAATACCCGAAGCAAACCTCCGGGTGGAAACGATAAAGCCGGAAGCCTTAAAAATCTACAACGGTAAAAACCAGTACAAGATCAACCTTGTCCTCCCGGGTGACGAACAAGCCCAAGCCGAAGCGGCGACAACACCCGCTACAAACTCCCCGGAAAAAACAAATGCTCAAACTACAACGGATCGGACATAATCTCCTACTCCATTTTTGCCAATAGAAAACATAAGAAAAGCTCAAAAAGAGCACGTCAAAAAAAATTGACGTGCTCTTCCTATAAATAACACTCTTTCTATTTCCTTTGCCTGCGCAAAAGCAAAATCATCCCTAACAACAACAAAACAGAAGGAAGAATCCATTTCACGAACACTTTCACCCATGTTCCCGAAGATATTCCCAAAAAGATTTTATTGTCAATCGGGTTCGGGTGTCGTATATCTACCGGCAATTCCTCATCGGACAACCAACAAAATGCCCCTTGAATCAACGAAAAATTCGAAGCCCGTATACCTCTCCGGACTGCAGAAAGCTCGCCCATACTAATACAATCGGCATCCCCCAGCACCAACACCCGTTGATTTCGCCCGTTACATTCCCTTTCAAGAGCCATCGCCGTTACCATCCGGGCTTCCCTCTCTCCTGCCGAGGGATTCAACTTCACGGTTCCATTCACGAAATCCGTCGTTTCCACCTCATTCCAACAACCAGAATCCCGAGATACCAACAAAGGAATCATCCTGAATCCCTTGTCTGCCTCCGAATCAATTCCCATAGCCCCCGGCATGGTAAAAATCGAACGCCGCCAACCGGCACTCACCCTGCTTAATCTCGCTCCCGCCAACGTCGAACGAACCACCAGCAAATCGGCAGGAAACTCTTCCATCGGTTGCACCAATGTCCCCGGAACATATCGAATCCCGAACTTTTCCAACACAGGAGCTAAATACTCATCGCTCTTCGGTTCTCCGGCTATAATCAAATTATTTCCCCGGTCAATATAATCCGACAACTGCTCTAGTTCCCAATCCTCAAACGCTTCCAACGGATCTGCTATCACCAGAATATCAATATCCTGCAAATTATCCTTTTCCGGTTCCAATTCGGACTCCACCACATCAAACCCTTGATTTAACAACGAATGCCTGAAATATCTGCCATAAGCGAACAAAGAATAATCCCGATTCTTATTTCTCGTGATAGAACGTTCCCCATGCCCTTTCAAAAAACCGACCTTAGGCAACTTCATAACCATACGTTTCAACGTTGCAGAAACCTCCGTTTCCGAAGGATGCTTCTGCATATCGGTAAATATCCTCAAGCGGGCGGTCTGACCGTTATCCCTTTCCAATATACGAACAAAATGATTCCCTTCCTCAGAGAGATCCACACGCTCACGGATCTGCTCCGGGGACAAATAATCATCCAAATTCAAGTTGGCAGCCTTCACCACCTTTTTCGCTTTCTCCTCGGCACTCAAACCGGGATACATCTGCTCCAATTTCGGATTATCCACCTCATCATAATAAAAAACATACTTCATCCTAATATCCGGCTTAAAGCGCACGTATTTCTCGAAGAAAGCCATATCACTCAAAACACCCTTTCGGGAAAAAGAATAAACATTATCCAAGAGATTCACGTAAGTCGTGATCGTCATTCCCCCATCCAGTCGTTTCACGATATCCTGACTAGCCTCAGAAATAGTATTCGCCTTCGTGTAAGTCCCGTCATAATACACTTTCAACACCGGACGAGAAGTCACGTAACCGGCAAGCATCGCCACCGCGAACACTCCCCCGTAACGCATCATCTTGGACAAACCGGAATAACGGGCACGCCCCAGCTGGATCTTCAAAAAACAGAATGAAAGAAACATCGCGATCACGATAATAAAATACAACACGTCCTCGCTACAAACCATGCCCTGCAAAAACGTGTTCACTCTCCCTCCCAAAGAAAGCCAGTACGTGATATCCCGCACGAATTCAATATCTTGCCCGACCCTTCCGACCAGATTCAACAACGCGAACACGACAAAAGTCCCCAAAGCGGCAACAATCTGGTACGAAGTCAACGAAGACATGAAAAGCCCGATAGCTGCGTAAGCTCCCAGCAAAAAATACAACCCCAACATCCCGATCAGCACCGGTCGCCAGTCAAAATTTTCAATCGTCACCCAACCGATAGCAACATACACCCCGATAACGAGCATCAAACAGAACCCGTATATCATAATACCGACATACTTTCCAAGCACAATCTGCCAACTGGTAATCGGGGCAGAGAAAAGTAATTTCACCGATCCCCGGCTAAACTCCTGACTCAACAACCCCATCGTCAACAAAGGAATATAAAGATACAAAGAACTTGACACCCCGCGCAACAAACCACCCATTCCCCCGTAATACACCCTCGCCGTCAAATTCATTAAATTCCGCCCCAACTCTTGGAACCGTCCCAACGACCCCATCATCTCCCCGAAATTAATACCCATCTGCAACATGAATATTATCAATATAAACCACGCGATCGGAGAATAAAAAAGGTTAGCTAACTCTAATTTCGCTATCTTATATATTGTTTTCATCATTCCACGTTTTATAATTCACGAATCTCTTTATTTGACAATTTTGCGAACACGGCATCCAAAGAACTCTTCTCGAAACGAATCTCTTCCAACTCCCAACCATTCTTCACACTGCACTTCACCACATCCTTTGACACATCCCGCCCACCGTCAAACCACAGGCGATAATTCTTCTCGTTCACTTTTTTCACCTTGGTGATTCCCTCCACGGCCAACAATTCATCTTCCAGCGGAGGGCGTTCAAAACATGCCAACAACGTGTTAGGTTTGATATAATTGTCAAAATCATCCACCGTACCGGAGAAAACAACACGCCCGCACTCGATCATCTTTATATCCCGACATGTAGCCTGCACTTCCGACAAAATATGAGTGGAAAGCAAAACCGTACGATCCGAGGCTATCTCTCGAATCAAATTACGAACCTCCACGATCTGATTCGGGTCCAAACCATTAGTCGGTTCATCCAATATCACGAACTTAGGGTCATGCACGATAGCTTGGGCTATTCCCACGCGTTGCTGGTATCCCCCGGATAAATTCCGTATCAAACGATCCTTGAAATGCGTGATACCGCAACGTGCCATTGCCCGGTTCACCGCCGACTGAATATCTTTTTTAGCGACAAACCTCAAGTCCGCACAAAACCGTAAATACTCCTCGACATTCAAATCCGGATAAATCGGTGGCTTTTGGGGTAAAAAACCGATATTCCTTTTTGCTTCCACGGGATGTTCTCTCAAATTAACCCCATCAATAAACACCTCCCCGCGAGTCTGATTCAACACCCCGCAAATAATATTCATGGTCGTTGACTTACCCGCACCGTTAGATCCCAACAATCCCACGATTCCTCCCGCTTCAATCTCAAAATTAATATCTTCTATCGCCCACTGCACCGTGTAACGATGAGATAAATGTTCCACTCTTACAATTGGATTTTTCATACAATTCATTTACATACAACATATTATTATACAGTGTGTCAAAACACACCTTTAGTCCGTAAAGTCCATAAGGTCCATAAAGTCTGTAAAGTCACTGAAGTCTTTCGGACAGAGTTTATCGGCAGCAACACTGCCGTAAGCAAAGCGCCCCGCAGGGGTCCATGGACTTTTGACCTTATGGACCTTACAGACTTTATAGACTAAACTTACCTCCTAAGCCCCATCTCCACGGCGATACTTTTTATAATATCATATTTCTCGAGACATCCCTTAAACCCCGCGTTCCTTTCCGCGAACCCCTCGTCATCACCCATCAACACCTCTATCAGATAACTGCACACATCATCCTTATACTCCGGTGTATACCTTTTACTCTGCCACCAGCGCAAGAAACCGGCTTCCCTCGGGTCTGTCGCCGCCCCATTCGATCCGGCATTATAATTCGGAATATTACTCTTGAACTTCGTGATAATATCCGAATACACGTCTTTTTTCTTGCACAGCACGAAACTCACTTGAAAAAACGCATCCACCTCCTTGGAATAATTCAACTGGATACTATCATACACTTCCTCCGCGACAACTTCCCAAGCCAAACGCTCCCGCTCCTCCTCGGACATTTCGTCCACTTCTGCCACCCGACCGATAACCGTCGTATTCATCCCCTTACGAGCCCCCACGACATCCGTATAAAACTCCTTTTGACGCAACTGATCCACCAAAAGATAACACGCCGAGCGATATCCTTTCGGGAGCTTGGGATACACCTCATCCCGAAACAACTCCACCCCCTTCTTCAATTTTTCCCGGTCCGTCGACTTCGTGAATGTCCACAATTTAGACATACCCTCTATCATGTAATTCGGGTTCAATATCTGGTAAAGCGTGTACTCTCCCCCCCATTCATTCACCTCCGTACGACTCCGAATCGTGTCCTTGTAAAAAAGAGGAATCCCCGTAGATTTATAAACCTCGTAAATCAAATGGTCTAACTCGTCGTCGCTATCCTCCACCACGTACCACTCCATATCCTTATAAGAAACATGAGTATCCTTATCATCCCGGTTACAAGCCATCAGCCCGCAACACAGCATCCATACAAATAAAATCTTTTTCATCTCTCTCTTTTTTAATATTCAACCAAAGGCGCACCATCCCTCTCGTTAGCGACCAACGTACCGTCATTAAAAGTAATCGCGTACTCCGGTATCGGCCATACCCAATTCCCGCTATTCTCGGAATAAGGAGCCAACCTGTAATAACCGATACGTGCCGATTGATTCACATACTCGTGTATAATCTCCTTCTCTTCCGGGAAAGTCGGGTGAACAGCGTAACGCCGCAAATCAAACCAACGGTGCCCCTCCCCACACAACTCCAAACGGCGTTCCAGCCGCACGAAATCCACCAAATCCTTCTGATTCGAGGGAATAACATCCATTGTCCCCTCCACCAAACGTTTTTCTCTCAACGCCCTCAACACCTCTACCGCCTCCTCCGTGCGTCCCAACATAATCAATGCCTCCGCCTTATTCAAATACACCTCCGGCAACCGAAGCAAAAACTCGCTCGAAACCATCGTCGAAACAACCGGCGTTAAAGGAGAATACTTCATCCATATCCACCCGATATTCCTCACGTTATTAAACCAATGAGAATACCTCAAATCGACATCCGCATCATACCTCCCCAGCAAATCCTGTGTCAGCATATAAGTAGCCACTGCGGATTGCCCCATGAATATCGGGTTTCGGGCACTACACTTTCCCTGCGTGAATATCGTTTCCGGGGAATCCAGAAAAATGAAATCCTTCTTGGGCTCATGCTCGTTAATATCATACAAATCGTACCGTTTACTCTTCAAAACGGAATCGCACATCGCCACACAATTCTCCCAATTCTCCTCTCCCGCCATGTACAGGTACACCCGGCTCAACATAGCACGTGCCGCGTCCACATTCGCCCTTCTCTTCGTCGTTTGCGTCGTTCCCTCCAGATAAACGGCAGCACTCTTCAAATCGGAAACAATCGAAGCGTACACCTCAGCCAGCGAAACCCGCACGTAATGCTTATCCTCGACATACTCCGTCAACTTCAACGGCACACCGGGTTCACTCGCCGCCGTCTTGGCGGAATACGGCTTCGCGTACAAATTCACCAGATAAAAATAATCCATCCCCCTCAAGAAATAAGCTTCACCCTTCACTTTTCTATACGCCTCGCCTTCCGACGCGAAATCCTCCGCTTTAGTCATCACCACGTTAATCGCCGCCAGATATTTATAAAACGTCGACCACACCCCGTCCTTCTGCTCCACCCCGGCACTAGACACGAAAGGATTAGCCAACCAATAATGGAACCCCCAATATCCCGGCGTCGTGGGTTTTCTCACGTACTCCGTGTCATCATCCATCACGTGCAACATAGGCAAAAAATCCGACGTGTTTGAAATATAACCGCTTCCCACCAAAAGCTCGTTCAAATCATCCACAGTCTGTATATAAGTCAAATCCTGCGAGTACTCTTCCAAAAAACCGCTACAAGCGGAAAAAAGACCACCCAAGCAACACAGCCACAAAACATAAATCATCTTTCTCATAACCATACTCGATTAAAAAGTTACATTCAAACTAAACGAATACGTGGGACGCACGGACTGCGCGATTTTCGTCGAACTACCCGTTTGCGTGGAAGGATCCTGCCCTTTCAACGCCTTAGCCCCCCAAGTGTACAGGTTTGTACCCGACAAACTCACGTAAGCACTTTTCAAAAACAACCGGTTACACCATCTCGTCGGCACATTATAACGCAACGACACCGATTGTATTTTAAGATAATTCCCGCTCACGACACGAATATCCGAGTAATCATACATTTGCCAGATATTCGTCCCGAACGAATACGTTTCTTTACGCCACCAACCGTTAGACAAAGACTTCACGAACTCATCATCCGATATAATCCCCGGCACATTCGTGTACGCCTCATCCCCCGGGCTCTTCCAACGCCTTAAAAACTCCCGGCGAACGTTCTCCATCGGCTGTGGAGCCAACGTTCCGTTCTCCTTGGCAATATTCGGGTACATTCTCAACAAACGCACCTTAGAACCTATACTATAACTCAAATTCAACGCCAACGCAAACCCTCTATAAGAAAATGTATTACGTACACCTCCCTGCAACTTCGGCACACGGCAACCGGAATAATCCATCACTTCCAGGAACACCTGCTCCTTCGTCATCTCAGCGTAACGACTCTTGTTCGTGATCACCTCGCCATCTTCTCCCAGCACTTCCTCTCCATTCACCGTGTAATTAACCTCTGTGCCACTGAACATCGGGCGGCCATCCGCCGGGTCCAAACCCGCGAAACGGTAAGAGAAAAAACTATTCAACGGTCGACCGGCAACTTCTACCCTTCCATTCAAATAATCCGTGTAAGTAATATTATCCTCGTCGCGCAAACTCTGCTTCTTGCCGTTATTTATAGCTTTGTTAAGCAACTTATTAATCACCTGACCGAACTGAGGATCAAAACTCCAACGAAAACCGTTTTTCGAACCACCGCCAAACGTGTTCACCGGGATAAAATTCAACGCGAGCTCCATCCCCCGATTCGTCAACGTACCCTTGTTCACCACGTAAGCATCTATTCCGTTAACCTCCGAAACCTTCTTGCTCAAAAAAGCATCCCTCGTCTTCTTGTAATAATAAGAAACAGAACCCCGTATCTTATTTTTCAAAAAAGCAAAATCCAAAGTCGTATTCACGCTGGAAATTTTCTCCCACTTCAACAAAGGATTGGGATACTTGTAAATCGTAGAAGCGTACTCGTTAAAATACTTGTCATGCGTTCCCCGCTTTATCACGGTTTCCACCGTTTCCGAATCCAGCATATTTCCCTGATAACCGAACGAAGCCCTCAAAGCCAACGTGTTCACCCAATTGGCACGCTCCATAAACGCCTCCTTCAAATTAAGCCTCCCGGAAACCGACCATATCGGCAAAAACTTATCATTCGCGCGGGAACCAAACTTGTTCGAGGCATCCACGCGGGTATTAAAATTCAAAGTATAGTAATCCTTGTAACTATACGACAACGTGAAATACCCCGAAATCATATTCGTCAACTGATCAGTACGAATCCCCTTCGCCTCTGCCGTTTGCAACCACTCCGCGTACTTCACGTACTTTTTCAAATCAATCTCCGCCATCTGCAACCCGCGTTCCTTCAAAAAACCGCGATAAGTCTGTTCCAGCCCCTTATACTTATTAGAAGACATTTCCCCACCTAAAGCCGCCACGATCATGTGATTCCGGGCAACATCCAAATACTTGTTAAAATTCAACTGTCCCCTCAAAGTATAGGCATTCCTTCTCGTGTTCTTCTCCTGCAATTCCCCACCCACGGGCAATCTATTATAATTAAGATTCTCCGAGCCATCCGGCATATTCGACCTCAACTTCCTGCAATAATAAGTATCCTCCCCGTGCCAGATATCCTGTTCCGTGTTATTCACCGAATAAGAAAGCGTCAAGGCAAACTTCAACGGGTCCATGATACGGTACCCCAACGTTCCGGTAAAAGTCATCCCGTGGGAATCAATATCCTGCGTGCTGTTTTCCACCTCCTTCAAAATATTAAACAATTGATAATACCCCGTATTATCGCTTCCCTCCCGCGCGTAATACCAGTAATCACCCGATTCCGTGTAGGCAGGAAGAGCCCTCGTGGTATTATAAGCGTATTCCGTGACACCCACATCCGAAGGCGTGTATCTCTTCTCTCCCACGTTCCCTTTCATATCAAAATGCAAATCGAAACGGTTGTAATTCACATCCACCTTCAAGCTGACCGAGTACAACTTATTCTTCTCCCTCCGCTCGGCACCCTTCATATCGCTATACCCCACGGAAGCGTAATACTTCGTCTTGTCCGTCCCGCCCGACAAACTCAGCGTGTGCTTATGCGAGAATGAATTCTGCATCAACAGATCGAACCAATCCGTGTTCACTCGCTCGTAATACCCCACGTCTTGCTGGAACTTCTCGAAAGAAATCTCCCCCCTGTAATACTTCCTGATCGCTTCCTCGTACCCGATCCAAGTCTTAATTGTCGGGTAAACCGTCTGCTTGGCAATCAACTCACGCGAGAAATCAATCCGTTCCTCGCTATTCATCACGTTCACCGCACGGTCCGTGTAATAAGGGCGACGGGTATACGTGCCGGAAAACGAATAAGACACCGAGGGCGGACCCGCCTTCCCCTTCTTCGTCGTGATCACGATCACGCCATTCCCCGCACGGGCACCGTATATAGCCGTTGCCGAAGCATCCTTCAGCACGTCGATTTGCTCGATGTCCTCCGGATTCAAGCCGGATATGGCATTCCCCAACAGATTCACGAAATCCAAATCATTAATCTGCGAGGGATCCACGTTCACCGGATTCTCTTGCACGATCCCGTCAATCACCCACAACGGCTCCTGCGATCCCAACACGGTGGAAGTCCCCCTGACGCGCAAACGCGGTGCGGCACCAATCTGTCCCGTGTTCTGCATAAAAACCATCCCCGGCACGTACCCCTCCAGCATCTGGTCTATCGTCTGCAACCCCGGAGTAATAATATCCGCGGCCTTAATCGTGGTAACAGCGCTGGTGTTCTTTCTCGGGTCAATCGACTGGTAACCCGTTTGCACCAACACCTCCTCCAACTCAGCGACACACTCCTTCATCACCACATTAATCGTGTCATTGCCCGCGTACTTGACCTCCAAAGTTTCCATACCGATAAAAGAAAACACGATAACCGGCTTCTCCACCCACGGGAAAACCAACTTATACTTCCCATCCTTATCCGTGGCAGTACCCAAACTAATCCCCTTCACCGCCACCGTCACGCCCGGCAACGGTTTTCCATTCTCGTCCTTCACGCTTCCGCTCAAACTCCGGTTCCTCACCTCATCCCTCTTCTCCTTTTTCTTGATAACAATCGACTTCATTTCAAACTTGTACTCGAACTGTGTCCCGGCAAACAACTTCGCCATCACCTCCTCCACCGTCACATCCCTCATCTGAAGTGTCACCGTATCAAGCTCCTTCAACTGCAACGCCCCGTACACGAAATCCAACCCCGTCTGCTTGTTAATGGATTTAAACACTTCTTGTACACCGACATCTCTCACGTCGATCGTCACCTTCTGGTGTTGCGCCATAACTCCCGTCGTAAACAACAAAAATAACAGCAATACACACCCTCTCGCGACATAAATTCCCGATTCTTCAAATTTTTTCATAACTTTGCAATTAGTTTGACATTTTGATGCAAACGCATCAATCTACTACCGGTAGTTAGCCCAATAACTACCGGTTTTATTTTTATCACGTACCCACGGTCACGACATTTCCATTCAACTGAAAGCGCACGACAGCCGTTTCCCCGATCAAATGCAACACGTTACTCACCTCCGTGTAACGGGTAATCACCCCCGTGAACGTCTGCTTCTTCACCCGTTCGTCAGCATAAAGAACTTTTATGCCATACCAGTTACTCAAACGCTTCATAATCTCCTCGATAGGCTCATCCTCAAACACGAATTTACCCTCCTTCCACGCCGTGTACACGTACGGGTCAACCTTCCTCACTTTTACAGACCGCGACACCTCGAAAAACTCCGCCAAATCATTCGGGCTCAACACCACCTCTTTGCCCGACTCCATAACCCGTATTCCCACCTTACCGTCAACCAACACGGTTCGTACCACGTCCGTCCCGTAATTATTCACGTTAAACCGCGTGCCGTAAACCGTCACCTCCACCCCATTCGCCACCACCACGAACGGACGCTCCGGATCATGCGCCACCTCGAAATAAGCTTCCCCGCTCAAATGCACCTCACGACAATCCTCCTTGAATATCTCCGGGTAACGCAGTCGTGTCAACGCGTTCAACCACACCCGGGACCCGTCGGACAACACCACTTGATACTCACCCCCGACCGGAGTCGTCAACGTATTATACCGCTCCTCACTCGCGCACTCCCCCCCGCCCAACTCGTAAGCGATACTCTCTCCCGAACCGACAACACGCACTTGACCAGCCAATTGAATATCCACATCCCGATTCGGAGGCAAGGCTATCGTATCCCCGCCCGCGATAGTCAATATCGCTTGACGAGTACCCGGATACACCGGTTCCTCGTTCAAAAGCACCCGCGTATCCTCCCGCGCAAACTCGTACCACGACAAATAAACAGCTATCAAAACAGGAATAACTATAACGGCAGCATACTTGTACCACCCCTCTTTCCAAACCAAACGCCTCTCTTTTCTCACGGGCTGTTGACGCATGAAATTCCGAAAACGCTCCAACTCCACCCGTTTCCGTTCCGGGGTAACACTCGGACCATTCACCAGATTCCAGACCTTCCGCAACTGTCGGAAATACGCCCTATTGCCGGACTCCTTCACCCACTCCGCCACACGGCGAATCTCCCCGGGAGAAGCCTTCCCGTCAAGCACTCGCCATATCAATTCATCCATCTCGTTTGCCATAGTATTTTCCTTTATACATATATGACAACTCTGAAAAGGATAACCCCTACGCCCGAATCAAAAATTTGTAACAAAAATAACACAAAGTAACCATTCCAAATCCTTCCGCAAACGGGACAAAGCTTTAGTCATCTGTGCTTCAACCGTTTTCACGGAAACATTCAACTTCTCCGCGATCTCCTTATTAGACAATTCCTCCATTTTACTCAAGACAAATACCTCCCGGCAACGCTCAGGCAACCGTTCTACAGCCTCTTCAAGCACCTTTCTTATATCCTGTTCCAGCAATTCCACCTCTACCTCCGGTCGCTGAACAACCTCCTCGAAATAAAAATCCAACATCTCACGGTCGATATAATTACGGACAACCTTTTGATGTTTAATCGCATTCAAACAACTATTATACACGGACTTATACAAATACGACTTAATCGACAATCGCACATCCAACACCTTCCTATCCTCGTAAAGTTTACAAAACGTGCTCTGCACCAAATCATTTGCCAACTCCACCTCCTTCACGATACGCCCGGCATAATTCACCAAACCGTCATAATAATTATCAAAAAGATACACGAATGCCCTTTCCTCACCACTCCGCAAGGACTTCACCAACACATCACTATCTTGAAAATCATCCATCTTACGACATCTTTACGAGCCACCACATCCTGTTCAACTCCGGCACACGCCCAACGTCCCCGACGCCTTCTTCCCGTCGGCACTCACGGCAAAACCGTACACCACCAACTTCCCCGCGTCCCAATCTCTCGGCAACTCCCACGCCATATCCCCACTCACACCCCTCGTCCCCAACTCCACCTTCCTACACCTCCGCAAGCCACTTTCATATACCACCCCGTACAAACGGTCATCCTTGAACATGTAAGGCATCAACGGTTGCTTCACCCAATGAAACATCACCCGCCGCATATCCCCGTCAACCTCCGCCTGTATCGACGGCAACGCCAACTCCCCGGCAGAAAGCGAAAGGGACAACAAATCGAACGTCACGTTCAAATCATCATCAACCTCCACTTTTTTGATATTCTCTTTCAAGAAACCATTCAAACACACCTTCCTTGACGAAGTACAAAACCCCAAGGGCAACACCCCCACAATCCCCCGCCTAAGCCGGGCAACCTCTTTCATCCGCAAACGCTGCTTTAACTGAGCCAAAGACTTCGCATCCCGCACGACGAAAGTCTTTGCCCTTGCCACCTGCTTGTCACCCAATTTATACGCGGTCACGTTTCCCACGGACCCTGACAAATCTCGAAAAATAGTTGAATCGAATATAGCCATAACCGTTTCTTTTTAAGATTTACTAATACTAAAATACCGGCACGGGGAATAACGCCTCTCCGTTTCCGAAGCGAAAAAACAATATAAATGTACCGTTTTCCACGTACCCTCGGGCAAATTCACGACTCCCGCACCGTCACCCCTGCACGACCTATCCATCTCCAACACCACCGGACTATACGGTTCATCGTCAAAGATCGCGGCTACCAGCAACCGATCTGTCGCCTGTGCCGTCACCGAACCGGAATTATCTATCCAACTAAACAAAGCGTACGTTTCGTCCCCCTCGATCATTTTCATCTCGAAAGGCAATTGCAAACTCCCTGCCGTCAATTCCAATCTCGAGTAATCAATATAATGCTCTTTCCCGAACACGTTCATATTAGCGTGCAAAAACCAATGATAACCGGAACGCCGCTCTTCCTCGCGAGCGGCAACATCAAGCACATCTTTCAACATACCATCCCGCATCGCACGATACATCGTCTGTGCCCCCGGCAACTTCGCCCGCTGCATCGTCTGCCCGTCCGTACGAGGGTTAGACACATTCTCCGCCAATTTCCGCATATACGTCTTCTTCCCCACCCGATAAATCACGTAGCCATCAAGTTTCCCTGACGCCCCACTCAATAAAGAATCATTTAATGTAGCCATACCTTCCTTGTTTTACTTACACCATACACACCTACTTATCGGTCAAATCATAAGAAAATCCTATCATTCACCGTTATCTATAACAAATATCCGATAGAACAAATATATAATAAAATCCATCTAAATGCAAATAAAATACAATAAATATTTTATTAAAATAGACTTTAAATGGGAGTAGAATGGGAAGTGAATAGGAGCGGATACCTAGAAAATAACTATAATATTACAGTAATATACCCTATTGAAGTATGTCTTTTATATTATTTTATACAATAAACTATAATTACCGGAAACCACACCCAGTAATCGATATTTATGCATATCTATCACCACAAACTTCCATTTCTTTTACAAATGGAATCCCCACCCTACCGTTATTTTCTACCTATCGGCAACTCTTTTCACGATATACCATATCTATAACATGCCTATAACGTTCTTCTTGGCTATCTTCGCCGGAGCCTTAATCTTCGGGCACACAAGAATTCAGCTAGGATTCGGTCATGTTATCGCTCTACACGTGTTATGGAATCTGGTAACTTCCCTTCGCCTTTGGATAAGTTAATTTCGCGAAGGTTGTTTTCGATAGCCTTTATTCTCCATAATACATTGAAAAAAAACATCACGAACCTTGCAACCGATACTCCGACGGGGTACACCCCACCCGCTTTTTGAAAACACGCACGAAATGCTGCGGGTACTGGAATCCCAGTTCGTAAGCGATCTGGCTGATCGTTTTAGCCGGGTTAAGCACTTTATCTTTGGCGACACCTATCAATTTCAACTGGATATATTCCTGTGCCGATTTCCCCGTTTCCTTTTTAATCAAATCCCCGAAGTAATTGGGTGACAAGCATATTTTATCGGCAAAATATTTCACGGAAGGCAATCCTTCCGTCTGTACCTGATTTTGGAAATACTCGTTTATCAGATTCTCGAACCTCGTGAGCGTATCCTTGTTCACGCTCTCGCGAGTGATAAACTGCCGCTCGTAGAAACGGGTACAGTAATCAAGCAATAACTCGATATTCGTGACAATAAGCCGTTTACTATGCTTATCAATCGAGTGCTCCAATTCCATCAATATCTTATTCAGACAGTCGAGCACGATTCCCCTCTCCCGCTCCGAAAGGTGCAAAGCCTCGTTCGACTCGTAAGAGAAAAAAGAGTAATTCTTGATATTCTGCGCCAATGACGTACCCCGAATCAAATCGGGATGAAACACCAATCCCCGCCCCTTCGGCTGATAGACTTCGCCCGTGTCCTCGAAACCGACCACCTGTCCCGGGGCGATACAAACTACCGTCCCTTCTTGGTAATCGTAATAATTACGCCCGTAACGCATATCCCCGCACTTGACTTCCTTCAAGAAAAGAGCGTAAAGACCAAAATTCATCCGGCAATACCTTCTCTCTTTTGATTTCGAAAGATCGACAACACTCACGAGAGGGTGCAACGTTTCCTGATTGTACAGCTTATTGTACTGGTCTATTGTTTCAATATTCAATATCTCGTCCATGAGTTCTACTATTATATGTCTGATACAAAGTTAAAAATTTTCTTCATGAATTTATTCCCGACCTGTAAAATGGGTACAAACATCCGTAATCCATATACCATCCTGTCGCACGAGGTGAAATATCTTTGTAATAAAGAAACCGGATAGAATTAAACTGAAATTTTAACCTAAAACAAAATACACATGAGAAAGAATTTCGTTTTAATAATGGTTTGCATGGTCATGACATTTACAAATTCATGCAAGAATGGCACTTACAGTAAAAATAATAATCAAAACAAATTAATGATGGAAGCATCTACAAAGAAAACGGAGCCGGTGCTGGGTTTAGGCACACCCGTTACGGCAAATTTCACCGGGGAAGCTTGGTTGCAATACCTATCCGGTCAACCGGAGTACGAGTGTAACGTGTACAATGTCACTTTTGCCCCGGGAACACGCAATTACTGGCATTCGCACACGATAGGTCAGATTTTGCTTTGCACGGAAGGCATCGGTTACTACCAAGAAAAAGGTAAACCGGCACGACGCTTACAACCCGGCGACGTGGTGAATATCCCCGCCAACACGATTCACTGGCATGGAGCCGCCCCGGACAGCCGCTTCACGCATATCGGAATTACGCCCAGAGTCAGCGAGAACAACACGGAATGGATGGGCGAAGTGACTGACGAGGAATACTCGGAAGCGATTTCGACTTTCGCGCAAGAAACGCCTAAAAATGAAAAAGATACGAATAGAATCGTGTTATGCAAAAAGAACTATACCACCTTGTTTGGCGGAGAAGCATTAACCGGACAAGGTTCGGATCCGGAAATGATGGAAATTCTCCAGAAGTTCATCTTCGGGGATATTTTCCGCACCGGTAATCTGGATATGAAAACACGTGAGATGATCACCTGCATTACATTAACCGCGATGCAGACGTTGCCACAACTGAAAGCCCACGCCAGGGCAGCCTTGAACGCGGGAGTAACTCCCGTTGAATTGCGGGAATTAGTTTACTTGTGCGCCCCGTTTATCGGTTTCCCGAAAACACTGAACGCACTTGGCACGATCAACGAGGTATTCAAAGAACGTGGTATCGCCCTACCGTTGGAATCCCAAGAAACCGTGAAAGAGGAAGAACGATTCGAGAAAGGGAAAGAAATCCAACACGCGCTCTACGGCGAAAAAATGAAAGAAGCGTTGAAAACTCTCCCCGCCGGAATGAATGACACTCTTCCCCGCCTCCTCACGGAAATGTGTTTCGGCGACTTTTACACCCGGAGCGGGCTGGATATTAAAACTCGTGAATTATTATCCCTCTGCATCTTGGCAACCCTCGGTGCAGAACGGCAAATCGAATCGCACGCGCAAGGCAACCTTAAAGCGGGAAACAACAAGGAAACCCTCATCGCTGCCATGATTCAATGCCTGCCATATATCGGTTTTCCTCTGGCATTGAATGCGATACATATTATTAAGGATATAGAATAAGTAAATACAACTTAATAAATCCCATTACTTTTTCGGGAAGTAATGGGATTTTTATTTAAAATCGAATAAACACTGATACAGTTTACATAGATTATTTCAATTCCAAAGCCCGTCTTATCTTAAACAACAAATAATCATAGTGTTGACGAGTAGCCCCGGAACTAGATTGTATTCTCGTTTTCAATAACTGTTGAATATCCAACAACATTTTGTAATAAATATGGGCAACAGGATAATTATTCTGTTGAATCATGGGTATCGGACTGAAACCACTTTGCTGCATTTTTGCCCTGTCACGAACCATTTGTTCCAAAACAGTCTTACAGTAACGTGCGGCTAAATTATTTCTTTCAGGAGTAACTAACGCAACCTGACCGACTGGTTCGAAAGATGATACGGAAGCATCTACCGCAGAAGTTTGTATAACGCTTGTCAAAAAAGCTCTTTGCACATCCATTTCATTCCTAGTCAGTTTTTGGTTCTTTAAAGTTTTTCCCCAGACCCATTGATAAAGATCACTGATATATTCCCGAATCGAATAAGCCTCTTTAGATTTTTCCGTACACAAGGCAACCGGTTTAATTCGAGCAAACAAACTGGACACGACCAACTGTCGCATTAAATCTCCCCGACTGTCTTGAATTTCTAATTCATTCATCAATATATTATCGTCAAGCCAAGAGAATTCATTTGTCAATTGAAGTAAACATTTTACCGCGGCACGCTGTTTCTCGCGAGGAATAACTTCGTAAGAAGGCTTATCATCACCATTTCTCACATCCCGGAGATAAATACCACCGATAATATTAGCCACATCCTGTATTCTACCTGTTAGCAGACCGTCCAGATACTGGGACAGTTCTGCCCGCATCTGTAAGTTCTCGTCATTTTCCGCATACCATTCATTCAAGTGTTGAACAGCTATTTTCGCATTCTTCAGCAAATACCCCAACGCTTTTACTTGATCATCCCCCAAATCTCCTCGCGCCACGGAAGGATCATAAACAGGATATCCTATCTGCTTGCTACCGAATCGACAGTAAGGTTGTTGTTGGCTCTCTTTAATCCATCGGTCAAGTGTCGTGAGTTCCTCTTGGAAATCTTGTACCCCGTAGATAGGCTCATACAGCCATTTTATGGCAAAAAAATCATATACTCCTAAACCTTTAGGCTCCAAAAGAACGCCTTTTTGCACATCTTCCGGCTGAGCGATATAATTATAAACCAGATCATCCATTATCGAAGGACTCAACCCGTATTCCTTTGTAAACGAAGCCGAACGCAATGAATCCACCGGATACGCGTAGGATGCACCCAAGTTCTCCGCCAACCCCAAACATTTTCCAACAGCTTGCATCACATGCATCTTCATCATATTACCGACTTCCGAATCAGGCAAACAGACATGCCTCACGGAGGAATCCGCCGTCATGGTTGCCACCATACGATTTTTTATCATCGCATAAATCAAATTCTGGTGTATATAGATCGACGCATTCAAAATTTCCCCGCTTCTCGGATCTTCATGTAATGAAGTCTGTATATTCGTCATCCATAATACTGACGGGGAAAAACGTATCGTGGAAAACCGAATGTCATTAGCATCAAAAGTCGTATCCTTCACGGGAAAATCCTTCACTCGAACAACATTTTTAAACCCGATTCTTTCAAAAGCCTGATTCCAAGCCTCAACACCAGCCCTGACATAAGGTTTCCAAAATTCAGGCATCAGAGAGTCCAAGTAAAAGACAATCGGCTGACGGGGTTCCACTATCTTCCCCTGTTTATAATCGCTTTCACTCACTGGTTCTATTCTCCAACGCTTGGCAAGGTAAATTTGCTTTGCCCCGTCCTTCGAATCCGAAAAATTCATTTTCCTTTCGGGTAACACACCTATTCTGGGATCTGCCAAACGAGGACGCATCATATTTTCCGGCAACAGGGTCAGCATCTTGTTCACTGTTACCGTTACGGGTACATCTTTATCTTTCAAAAACGCACCGAATATTAAACGGTCGACATTATAACTCAATTCACATTTTACATTTATGTTCCATGCCTTAGCATCAATATCTTTCAAAAACGAACGTTCCGCCCTGTAATTATGAATTCTGGATACAAAACCGAACAATGAATTTCCAGAAAAACCGGAAAACGGATTGGTATTGTAAGAACTTTCCAGAAAGAGAGGTGTCATATCTATTAAATAGGATGAATCTGTCGGGTTTATCGCTTCTATTTTAAAACTTGTGTACACACCACCACAATTTGATTTTTGCAGCAAATCTGTCAAGTCCCGATTATCACCCGTGTCAAAGGGAAGATTTCTAATCATATTCGCCTGTATCACCGAATCCTGCTTGATAAACCGGAAAACAATTCCTGCACCGGCAAATTGCCCGACAACACCTTCTCCATTATCACTGGTATTTTCAATGGAAGAAGCAAACAACATATCTTTTCCTAAATAAACAGAGGGGAACTCCACGTACACTTTTCCATTTATCCGGTGTACTTTCATCCATCCTTCTTTGGTCACTTTTTTCTTACCTTCAAAAAACTTCTGATAAGGGGTCTTTATTTCCGTTTTTTGTCGGTCTTCTTCTTTCTTTTGTTTCGCGGCAACAGGCATACCCCATCCGCACAACAAGAAAACAAGTATATTAAAATATAGAATCTTTTTCATATCTCATTTCACATTTTCAGGACTTACTATTTCAACACTTTTTCAATCTTATACAAGAGTAAACGATAGTGCTCACGAGTATCTGAAGACCCAGTGTTCGCCTTTTCTTTCAATAAACGTTGTATGTCTTTCAATAAAGAGAAATAAAAATGCTCCATAGGCTTACCTTTCTGTTGCGCCGCTACAAAGAAACCGAATCCGGCTTTTTCCCGGGGTGTCATATTATCTGTACAAATCGGAACAGCCTGCTCCACTTGATTCGTGAAACGCCCTAGAATAGAGGGAGGCAATATTCCGAAATACGAACGACTTCTTTCCTTGATTACCTCCGGTATAGCAACCTGACATTGATTCGCGGTAAAAGCTAAAGCACCCATTGATTCTTCGTTCAGTCCCTTCTGTACACCTGCATTTCCAAACACATGAGTCAAGAATTTAATCTGCCACGATTTTTCGGTTTCTGTTAATGTTTTTCCTTTTCGGGTTGATTCCCAGACGAAACGAGAAAAATCTTCCATAAATTCTTCTTCCGTGTAAGGATTACTTTTTGTTTTTTCGGCACATAGATTTAAAGCAAAAGGACAGTTCATCAATGATTCAAACAATTCATCTTCAATTAAATTCGACATATTCCCCGATAACGCAAACCCCTCTTTAAACTGCTCGCCATTCAGCCATGAAAGATCTTTCATCTCCTGCAACAAGAAGTGCAATGCTTGTTTTTGCCTCTCTTTGGGTACAGGCTGGTAACTCGGGCGTTTGTCACTTGCATAGCGTTCATTCAAATAGATACCCCCGATATTACTTAACACGTGATTCACGTACCGCAAGTATTGGTATAAAACCTCATTATACATTCTTGCCCGGAAAGAGTAATCAAAGTCTTTCTTTCCTACCCATTCATTGAGATGCTCCAACACGTATTTCAAATTTCTCACCCCGTATTCTGCCGATTTCACGGCATTATCTCCCAAGTCCTCTTCCATGGAACTGGGATCAATGTGCACATCAAGCTGCTGTTTTCCATACCGATAAATAGGATCTCCGGACTTTTCACTGATCCAAGCCGACAAGACCGGTACTTCTTCTTCCGGAGTCCGCATATCTAAAAAAGGAGTATACAGCCATTTAATTGAAAAATAATCATAGATTCCCAATTCCGGGGGAGTCAAGCGTACCCCTCGTTCTTTATCTCCCGGTTGGGCGATATAATTATTGCGCGCATAATCCATAATAGAATACGTTGTTCCATACTTTTGGGTGAAAGCCGGGGAACGTAAAGAATCTGTCGGGATAGCTGAAGAACCAGCCATATTATGCATTAAGGACAAACAATGACCGACTTCATGACTCACCACGTAACGAATACATTCTCCTAGCATATCATCCCCCAATTTCATCTTCCTCACCTCCGGATCTGCCGGAGAAGTTTGTAAAAAACGCCAGTCTTGCACCAACTGTATGAGGTTATGATATAAATAGACAGAAGCATTTAATATTTCTCCACTCCTCGGATCTGTCCAAGAAGGTCCCATAGCGTTCGCTACTTGAGAAGGAGAATAACGAACACAAGAATATTTCAGATTATCAGGATCAAACTCCAGATCATCCGTGGGAAAATCTCTCGTAACAATAGCATTCTTGAAACCTATTTTTTCAAAAGCCAGATTCCATTTTTCAATTCCTTCTTTAATGTAAGGTTTCCAACTTGCCGGAAACGCATTATCTATGTAGAAGATAATAGGTTTACGAGGCTCGACTAATTCACCATTACGAAATTTTTCCTCGTCTTTAGGTTCCAACCGCCAACGATTGGTATAATAAATTCTTTTTACCCCATTCCCCTCGTTACGGAATAAAGTTTTCATTGTCACGAATATATTGATTCTAGGATCCGCCAGTCTAGGTTTCATCGGTTCATCCGGCAACAAAATCAAACTACGATTCATCAGTGCCGTGAAAGGTTGCTTATAGACATAATAATATCGCTCATCCCTGACATTCACGGTATACACCATAGAAGACTGCACACTAATATTATCAGAAAAAGCCTTGATTGTTGCAATTCGAGAATCTCCGGCTTTAAATTCTTTCTCTATCCAAGCTCTACCATACCCGGTGATAGGACTATATGGATTAAAAGGTCCCATATTATCGATATCATCCAAGAAAAAACTTGTAACGTCTATCACAATTGCCGTACTATCCGGAGTATAGGCTTTTACTTCGAAATTTCTCAAAATAGCAGGAACTTTGCTTTCCCGAATCCTCTCGATTATATTTTCATCCCGGGAAACAAAATCAGACGTAACCAAACGCAGGCTAACCATCGAATCTGCCTTCGTGAACACTACATGTAGAGGGTCATACGGCTTTTCTCCCACGATAGAAAAACGATTATCCGTAATCTCACTTACCGTCGAGCCAAGCAGCATCTCACGCCCCAACAAACTCAATGGTAATTCGAAATATACCTTTCCATCCATTTTATGAATCGTAAGCATTCCTTTTACCGATTCACAAGCTTTATCTTTAAATAATTCTTCATATTTAGAGTCTTTCTTCTCTAACTTCACCTCCTGACTCGCTTTTTTCTTATCTTTTTTACGAGCATCCACTGTAGTGGCAATACATAACATTGTCAGCAAAACAAAAATGATTTTAAATCTCATAGCAGTGATCTTGAAACAATTACATATATGTAAAAAAACACGTGTTCTCTAATATCAGGACAGGTTGTCTTCCCTGTCCTGATAACACCTATCTCATTTTTTATAAAATTCTACTTACACAAACAATCCACGACTTTCCCCGCCACCTTCGTATGATATATCGGTTCCGGAATTTGTCCGCTCATAAATACATCTTCCGACACATCCAACAAATAAAACTCACCATTATCCAAACCTATACCCACCGCAGAGTCTTTATTTATATAATCCGATTCGATACAAGTGATATTCCCGGAAAAATCAGTTTTGTAAGGATATGCTATATTCGTGTTCAAATCATAATAATACAAGGCTGAACCCGTAGCGATAAATAAATAAGGTCTGGATCTCAAACGATGAAATTTTGTATTTTCATTTACCTTGTCACTTGCGGTAAATTCACTCATGGATAAAGCCGTGCATACATCATCGCCAGTGTCATAAGAAAAAGAGTAAGCAAAAATTTTCCCCTCCTCGTTTTTCAATAAAGCGAACACTCCCGTTTCATAATAACTGGTGTTGAACAACTGGGAATATAAATTCTCGTAGCCTGTCAGCTTGTTCGGTGTAGGAATATTAGGAGGCAATACAACCGGAGGATTCAATACACTGGGCGTACCTGCGTAATAATAAGCTGCCGCATAAATCGTCATAAAACGTTGGGTTGCCCGATCATATATGATAATATTATACATAGTCTGGAGCGGATGATCAGTCAAAACATATTGAATATCCAATATCCGATTGTTATACTTCATCGGTATATCCACAAACATACTATAATTCAGTTTATCATTATTATAAGTTCGAGTGTACATATCCCCTTTGTCACCAACAACAACAGCAGCATTAGCCGAGAATCCCATAGTAACAGGTTTCAAACCATCGGGTTCCTCGCCGGAAGCGAATTCCGATGCAAGTGTTTTTGTTTTCTCCAAATTCTTCGGATTCAAGGAAACCGAACCCTCCGGACCATATTGTAGCACACGCAATTCCTTATTTTCATTCCAAGACATTCCCTTTGTATTCAAGAATAAGCGATAAGGTTGTGTACCCAAATCTTCACCATAAAGCGTCGTGTACAATTTCTGGTCTGTGACATACTCGTCATTCCTCAAGCGTATCATATTGAGTCGAGATTTCCCTCCATCATCGGATAAAACTATCCATCCTTTCTCGTAAGGACTTTGATAGGAAACAGAAACCGACTGATACCATTTCTTACCCGTGGTTGTATCCGTTGCTATCACAATTCCGGACACACTACCCGTTTCACCTTGAAACACATAATTCATGTTCCGCTCCGTACACACAACACCATACTTCTCAAAACAATACTCAAATTTATAAATTGTCGTATCAACCTCCTTATTGGCATATTTAATTATCGGAACAAATATTGCAGGCTCACCGTAAAACGGTGTTACCGTATAAGATTTAAATGATATTGTGATATCGTTAACGCCCAATTCCTTGTAATCGTAATTGCCTTTGTCATCATAACAAGATGAAAAACCGAAAACGGCAATTAATATTCCATAAAGTAATTTATTTATTCTCATCGTTTTCTCATTTTAGATTAACCTCTGACAGGAACACTCATTAATGAACCGTCAACCTCCGTGACAGGTCCTAACGGAGAAGATGCCCGTTCTTCCAAATGATATTTCAATTTCAAAGCCCAAGTACGAATTAACCCTTCGTCCACCTTACTCAAATCGGGTTGTGCCGCTGTCATCAATTCCCGAAATTTCTTATCGGAATACCCCCCTAAATAATAAGTCTCGACATCAGGAGTCCACCACGAAGGTTTTGCAACATTATCATTTATCTTCAAATGCATCCGGCGATAATAACGATCTCCCAGTTTAAAATTTTCGTTTTCCGCCAGTTCCAAACATAGGGTAACCGTCTTCTGCTGCAATTCCGGGAAATTTTTAAGTTTCACGTAGAAAGTATCCAAATGGCTCATCGCCTGAAACTCGGGTTGAGGCAAATCATAAAATTTAGTGTCAGCTGTTGTCCCTTCTTTATTCACAGAAAGAGAAATAGCCTCTTTCTCCAGCAGAGGATCTCCTGTAAACCGAACCGCAACAGGTAAGTCGTATTCCTGCAAATTTCCCAAAAGGAAAAACGAAATCATAAGTGTATCCGCCTCTTTATTCACAAAAGAAATATATCCATCTGATTGATACAAATCAATATTGTCTGTTGAACATCCAATCATCCCCAACAAACACAATGCTAAATATAAATATCTTTTCATAATTTCTTAATTAATAGATTTTCTGACTATCCGGGATTCCAAATACAAATACCTTATTGCTGGGATTAACTGCCGCACCGACACTCAAAATAGATTTGTTCAATCGTTTATACATGAAGAACAACTGCCCCTCCCCTATAAATTCCCGGCGAGCGTCATTAATCAAAATATCCTGTAAATCACTAATTCCCAAAGCAGAGCTCACTATACGCTTGCACCCTCTAGCCCTTCTCAATTCCTGTAATAATTCAAAAGCTTTTGCTTGATCTTTTTCATACAAGCACTCGATCAGAATATAATATATTTCGCTCATTCGCAAGTTGGGCAATACACGTCCTTCCCCGGAATCTATCGAGAATGAATTCACTCTTCTGTATTTTAGAGAGGTATAGGTCGTCTCCCAGTCCTCCTTCTTCTCCAATAGATAATTTTTACGATAATCATCTCCGTCATTTTCAAAAATTTCATCCACACCTTGAATCATCATCGGGTCGCCCCAATATACCGTATAATCAGCATAATTATCCAGCAAGTCAAAATTATAGAAAGCAAACAAACAATCAGACAAATGCTTCTTACATCGATATGTCAAATCATCTGTAAAGTCATAGGGAGCATTATATTTAAACCATTTTTTACCAAACACGAACTTATTATAAAATTCCCACGCGTATTGATAAGCACGTTCCTTATCTCCCTTATAAAGGTACACGCGGGCCAACATTCCCAAAACTGCACAATAATTCATCCGCATTCCCCGGTAATTCATAAAAGTACCACCTTGAGCGGGCCAGAAATTACCGTTAAAACGAGCATCAAAACTAGACATGGCCGACTTGTTAAACGAAGTATCGCATAAAGCAAGATAGTCTTTTGCCAATAACAAATCCTTGATGACCTCCTCCAACGCAGCCGTCACGCCGAGATTCGTTTTAATCTCCGAAGGCCATTCTGCCTGATACGGAATTAAGGGAGTTTCATCCTCCGTCACCGGAGCCGGAGCGTAAAGACGAATAATATCAAAATGGAAGAAGGCTCTCAACGCTAACGCTTCCCCGGTAATCACATTTTTAGATACTGTATCCAAAGTAAATAACGAGGGAGAAGCATCACTTATCTCATTCAATAGTAAATTACAATTAGCAATTAATTTGTATAGCCCCTCCCAAACCGCAGTAACAATAGGTTTCGTATATTCGTTGTCATACGTGTATTCAGAAAAATAAGATTCCGCCTCTTGTAGTGATTCCGGATTATAAGTCTGAGAAATAGCTGTTAACATACCCCAAGTCAGATTTTTACCATACAAATCTGAAACAGAGGCTCCTTGATATATACCATTCAATGCATTCTGAAAGCCAATTTCGTCAGAATACAATTTTTCCTTACTTATTTGACTCTTCGGTGTAATTTCCAGCCAATCATTACATGAAGCCGTCAACACGAATAATAATAATAAAACAATATTTCTTTTCATAATCAACACTTTTACGATTAAAAGCTAACATTCAATGTCAAATCATATACTCTGGCATAAGGATAGGATGTCCCTCTTTCTTGTTTTACCGTTGAAAAATGAGCCAATCCTGTCGTATTAAATTGTAACTTCAAAGTGTTTATTTTTAACTTCTTAATCCAATTGCCTTCAAATGACCATGAAACACTCAATGAATTAAAATCAAGGGTATTATATTTTTGAACAAAACGGGAAGTTGGACGAGATACTGCCGAACGGTCTGCAATATTCTTCAATGGAGTACGGTCGCCGATATGCATCCAACGATCGGAATAAACTCGTTTATCCGCATTATGTCTCCATAAATCCACACTTTCAATATGAGTAGGGTAAGTATCATTGTAGCGTTCTCCCCCGAATTCATACATGAAAGAAGCGTAAACAGATAATGATTTCCACATGAAGTTAAAACCAAATGAACCTTTAGCATCGGGCTCAGTGTTTCCTATTATCTGTTGCTCGTTTGCTTCCCAATCATAGGTAATTGTTCCGTCCTTTCTCTCGAATACTTCCTGCCCGCTAGACGGATCAATCCCCAAAGACTTCATTCCGAAAATGGAGGTTAACGAACCACCTTCTTCATATTTCATAAATGGTTTCGCGTATTTCTCGTCACTGGAATTCCATTGATTATAACCTTCGTAATGTTCATTTACTTTATCGTTATAATTACTCAATGAATTGGATATTTTCAATATCTCATTTTTATTGTGGGAAAGATTGGCAAATACCGAAAACAACATATCTTTTTTATTCAATATATCCGAACGTAACTGGAATTCAAAACCTGTATTTTTGATTTCTCCCAAATTATCAAAATATTTATTGAAACCGAATGATGACGGAATATCGATCTCCGTGATCATATCCGTGGTTTTCTCGTGATAGTAAGTTGTTTTCAAATAAAGCAAACCTTCTTTCAACGTGATTTCCGCTCCTACATTCGTGGCATTTTTCACTTCCCATCCCAGTGTGGTGTTCCCTAAAGCCATTAATTGTACGCCCATTCCCGTGATGTACCAATTCTTATCATAGATTTCATAAATATCTTTGGCCGCATAGGGTTGGAAATTTACCTTACCGGTTTGTCCGAAAGAAGCCGTAAGCTTTAACTGAGAAATCCATTCGTTATCATTTAAAAATTTATAACGATGTACATTCAAACCAACTCCCGCAGACCAAAATGGAGCCCACTTTTTATCCGCACCAAATTCAGAGGAACCGTCCAAACGACAAGATACATCACACAAGTAAATATCTTTATACGAGTAGTTCATCGTCAGAAATGCTCCAAACAAACGGGTATGATTATCCGTTTCCTGTGTTTTTCCATCTTGCTGCTGGGCATACATGATGGAATTCAAACTTCCGGAAGGGAATCCCTTGTAAGCACTTGAAGTACTGTAATACGTCGTTTCGGTTGTATTTAAGCCCAATGTCCCTGTTAAATAATGATTGCCGAAAGTTTGGTTATACATTAACAACAAATTCGTGGTCCAGTGAAAATCCTTACCGTCAGAAACAGCTAAAGAACCTTTCAACTCACCAAGATCATCCCTCACGTTTGCGAAAGTACCTGATTTCGGATCTATAAACGTCTTTGAACCTTCTACTCTTTTGGTCAACGCCAATTGGGCTTTCAATCGGAAAGCATCTGTAATATACCAATCCAACATAAAATTATTCGTGAATTCCTCATAATAATTCTTGTCGAAATTCTTTGTTTCCTTCCCCTCGAACATCGGATTCACGGGAGGATTACCACTACCATACATTGTCAAAGTCGGCAAGTAGTGTCCCGTTTCATCTTTCATCTCGTTATAGGGTAACTGTTTCACGAAATCGGCAAAACTACCAAATGGAGAATTCTTCGCATTTACCCGATCATAGGAAACATGATTACGTATCTGCATATTTTTCAAACGATAGTCAATATAAAAACCGGCTCCCACCCGATTCCGGTATGATTTCTTCATCACCCCGTTCTCGTTATCGTACCGAAGTTCTATCCCATAACGTACAGCATCATTACCACCATCCACGTACAAGCTGTGCTTGTGATTAAAACCGGTTCTCAACGGCTGACTCAGCCAATAAGTATCGACTCCTTTATTGATAGCATTCATCTTATCAATATAGTGGGCGTAAACCTCTCGAAGTGATTGCTGGTCATTCACCTCGTAATATCCGGCAGCAACCTCCGCATCCAATTTTTCCTTTGCATTAAAATAATCATAGCTGGACAAATCCGGGGTTGTGATACTACCAACTAGATTATAACTCACATTTAACTTCCCGGCTTTCGGGGCTTTCGTTTCAACAACAATGACACCATTCGAAGCCCGGGAACCATAAATAGCTGTTGCTGCCGCATCTTTCAATATCGTGATACTATGAATACGGGTTGGGTCCATATCATAGATTTTTTCAGCACTCACGTCAAAACCATCCAAAATAAAAATAGGTAAGTTGGGGTTATTCTTTAACTTTGCTTCAGAAACATCCGAGACATCCAATTCTCGAATACCGACACCCGATTGTCCCCGAATATAAAACTCCGGTATAGTATTGGGATCCGACCCCATCAAATTATTTTCCATAATCCGAAATGAAGGATCGAATACTTGTAAAGCCGATATCACGTTACGGTTTCCAACCTTCAATATATCTTTCCCCTCTATTCTGACTGCCGTACCCGTGTATGATTCTTTTCTAACATTAGCGTATCCCGTCACAACAACATCATCGAGGCTCTCTGCTTGCTCCATAAGCACCACCAACAAATCAGTTTTCCCTTCCAGAATATTCTGATCTGTGATATCTTTCAATTTCACCTCTTTGGGCTCCATGCCGACAAAACGGAATTCTAGTGTCAAATCTTTATTTTCAGGCAACACCAAAGTAAAACGCCCCGCCGTATCAGTAGCACACCCCACAAGTGTTCCTTTAATCAAAACAGTCACCCCGGGAAGTGGAAGCCGCTCTTTATCCAGCACACGCCCTTTAATTTTTTTCTGTTCGGTTTTCGTCGATTCAGATTTAGATTTCACATTCTGAATAACAATTGTTTGATCTACAATTTTGAACTGCAAATTCGTTCCTTTCAACACTTGTTTCAAAACATCTTGGACACTTGCATTCTTTACATCTATACTCAGATGTAATACATCAGCTACCTCGCTGTAACTATACAAACAAGTATAATTACCTTGAGATTCAACTGCCTTTAGTACTTCTATCAATGAAACATCATCCATCTTCAGATTAAACAATGTTTCCTGTGACTTCACTTCAGCTCTGATCTGGAGAACTGACAACAAGATAAATAAGATTGTAAACCTCATCATAATAGAACATTTTCGAAGACCACATCTATGGTCTTTGTAATTGAACTTTTTTTTCATACATTTGTAATTCAAATAAATACTATTTTTCCGGACATTCTCCGGGAGAATTAAACAGGTGATATTGAGAGTATCACCTGTTTTTTTATTGGCAATCCTTTATAAAAACATCATTTCCTTTTACTTCGATATCAATTTTGTTTATTAATTTCAACATTTCAATCACTTGTTCCAAGTCACCATACCGTTTGATATTTCCGGTAAATAAAATATCCTTCACGGCTTGATCTTCATAAGAAACATTAATGTTATACCATCGGGATATTGTATTCATTATATTTTCCAAACGTTCCTTCTCGAAAACAAAACGCCCCTCTTTCCACGAACAATATAAACGAACATCAACCATTTCCACGGTAGTTTCTCCGTTCTCTTTATTTAAACGCAACTGTTCATTAGGCTTCAAATAAACCTCCTTTTCGGATTGATTAAATGCAATTTTTCCACTTACAAGAGTTGTTTCCAGAAAAGTTTCGTCCTGATAATCCCTAACATTAAAAGAAGTCCCCAAGACTTTAATATTTCCGCGATCAGTATGAACAATAAAAGGGACTGCCGTATCCCGAGCTATTTCGAAATAAATCTCCCCACTCATGTAAACATCCCGTTGTCTTTTATCAAAATTCTCCGGAATACGAATTTCTGACTCCGAATTCATTGTCAAAATACTACCATCACTTAATGTCAACGAATACTCTCCGCCCCGTGGTATAGTAATAGTATAATAACGCAAGGGAAGTGTATCGAGTTCCTCCTTCTCCATGGAAACTACAGGCAAAGACTTATTTGTAATATAATCCAAATAAGATGTATTTGAAATATCCACTTTCAAACCGTCCGGTTGGGTTAGGACAGCTTTACAAGTCCCAGGCATTATCTTTTGTGCTAAAAATACAGGAACTTCTTCTTTCTCCCGAGTCAAAAAAACGATACTTCCAAGCGTAAATAACAAAAGAATAACTCCGACGTAGCGATAAAACATGATTCTCCGTCTACGTCGTACGGCTCTATATGTTCTCTCCACGAAAACTTGATAGGCTTCTCTAAGATCATGTTCCTTTACAAATTCAAATTTATGAGCCACAAAAATCTCCGAATGATATTTCTTGTATAACTCCATATGCTCCGGAGACTCTTTTTTCCAACAGTCCAATTCTTGTTGCTCTTCTCCACTAATTTTCCCTGTTAGCTCTAAAGCAATTAAATCTGCAATGTGATTAATATATTGAAATCGTTCCGTCATTTTATTTTTTTATTAAATGACACGGAACAACAAGAAAAGTGACAAAAAATTAAAGAAAAATCAAAAACAATATCAAGAAAGGATGATCCAGATGCTCTCTCAATCGCTCTTTTCCTCTCTTTTTCTGCTGTTTGACAGCATCTAGCGTGATACCCAACCTTTCGGCAATTTCTTTGTCACTCAATCCATCTAAATTCAAGTTTATTACCACGCGATATTTCTCCGGAAGTTCATCGACAGCTTTTCTCAACCGAATAAAAATTTCTTCTTCCAACAAAACATTATAAAAGAAATCTTCCGTGACCATCTCTGCTTTATTTCTATACCCCTCCTCAACTTTCTTGTTCCGGATATAATTCAAACACCCGTTCTGAACCGAACGATACAAATAAAAACGTAAATCTGTCGTGTGCAGAAATTTTTGAGGAGTACTCCACAATTTAAAAAACACATCCTGCACGATATCTTCCGCCACTTCCCGTTCCACGTATTTACAAGCAACTGCCAGCAATACATGAAAAAACTCTTCATACAAAGCTTTAAATGCTCCCTCATCCCCTCGGGCAATTTGTTTGATCAATAAATTATCATCCGTATTCATTTGTACACCTTCACGTAACTTGTACAAATATACGACTTAATTTGAAATACCAAAACCTTCCCATAATTTTGAAAACACTTTGACAAAAGAAGGAGGCATCCGAAATTAACGGACACCTCCTTCACAAAACACATCTACGGTCTTCGAAAATTATTTTCTCTTTCTCCCGATCAAGAACATGATACACCACGCCAGAATAGACAATGGTATCAACCAAATAAAGAATAGCTGAAGCCAGAACATTGAATCCTGCGGGATGTAGACATTATCATCCGGTGGACGCACCCGAGCAGTTTCTATCGGATATTCTCCATAAGAGAGGCTACGGAACATTTCCGTGATCATGCTAAAATTCGCACCGTTCAATCCAGCCCGTTGGGTTGATAATTCTTTCGTGGACAAACAATCGGCATCACCGAGCACGAATATCCGTTGCTGCGGTTTATCCGGTATATCCCGTGTCAAATATAGCATGACCGAGTTGGATTGCTCGATTTCTCCTTTTTCCGGATTCAATTGGGAAGTTTCATTCACAAAATCCGTTGTTTCATACTCAAGCCAAGAGCCCCGGGGAGAAGTTGCCAATACTTCCGAAATTTCAAAACCTTTATTCCCATCCACCACTTGAACGGCACACGCCGAAGGGGTTATTACGGTATATCCCCGTCTTATCATATCCATAAAATAGGGCGAAGCTTTTAACGCTCCCTCCATGACATTCACGGCAATAATATCATCTAAATATTCTTTGGACGGAGCTACCAGAATTCCATCAGAAAAACGCAATCCCAACTTCTCCACCACGGGGTTCATGAATATCTGGCGTTTCGGTTCCCCTAACACAATCAAATTACCACCCCGCTCCACATAAGCATCATAATTCGCTTGTTCTTCCGGGGTAAAAGCTGATTTCATATCGGCAAGAACCAATACATCCACGTTATCCGGAACGGACTCCCCAAGCGTCAATTCCCGAACTTGATAACCTTGGTTAATCAGTGCACTCCGAAACGTCGGATTCTTGGCAAAAGCGGCATATCCCCGATCCCCGTAATCGTTACATTCACGTTCCCCATGTCCCTTGACAAACGCTACCAGAGGTGATTTGCCGACCAACGTTTTTAATGCCGCCGTGATCTCACTCTCGAAGGGATGGACATACATATCATTATAGATACGCAAAAATGCTTTTTGACCGTTATCCCGTTTGAAAACCCGAACAAAACGTCCGTTTTCTTCCGAGATGTCATCCATTTTCTGTACTTCCTCCGCAGAAATGAACATTTCCGGGTTATAATCGTACCCCTCGCATACTTTTTTCATTCGTTCTTCCACGGACAAATCTTTGTACACCTTGTCATAGTGCTGGTTTGTACCCTTCCCGTAATAATACACGTAATTGATTTTCATCTCAGGTTTGAAGCGCACGTAGTTCTCGAAACGCTCCATATCGTAATTTTTAGAATCCGGAGCACCGTTGTACCAAGTATCATCCAATAAATTCACGTATGTCGTCAAGGTCAGCCCCCCGTCCAGTTGTTTCACTATCTCCTGACTATTCTCTGTAAGGGTATTCAATTTCGTCGCCGTTGCATCGTAATAAACCATCATTTGAGGACGTGAAGAACCATATCCTGCCAATAACACCATAGCGAAAACAAACAAGTAACTACCGGACGTCCGCCACACTGTCCTCTTCAACCGTTCCCCTTGCAATTTAATGAACGTGAATACCAAAAACATGAAAATAACCAACACGAAATAAAAAATATCCCGGCTACAAATCATACCTTCCAAAAATATCTTCGAGCGACCGGAAATGGACAACCAATAAGTCAAATCCCGCACGAAGTCAATATTTTGCCCGACACCGCCGATAAAATTCAGCACGGCTAGTACCGCCAAAGTCCCGATTGCCGCTACAACTTGATATTTCGTGATCGTGGACATAAATAAACCGATAGCCCCATAAGCGCATACCGTAAGAAACACACCTAACAAAGCCGTGAACATTAACGGAATATCCGGCTCCTTTATCGTGAATACCGTGAAGAACAAGGGAATCAACAATATACATACCAATATCAAACCGTAAACTACAATCGAGAGATATTTTCCCAATACAATCTGCAAGTTTGAAACCGGAGATGAATAAAGCAGTTTGATAGAACCGCTGCTCAACTCCCGGCTCATTAACCCCATCGTTAAAAGTGGAATATACAAGTAGAGATAATTCAACATTTGTGTAAATACCCCACCATATCCTGCCAACAAAGACCTCGTCAAATAATAAGGTCTGTATCCCATCGCCAGATCACGCAACTGATTAGCATATTCATCACAATAAGCCAATCCTGCTTGAAAAGCAAAAACAATCAGTACCATCCAAGCTATCGGGGAAAAGAACAGAACTCTCAGTTCTGTCTTCATTATTCTTGTTATTGTCCTCATCAATATAAATTCTTTTAGAATGATTTTCCAGATAATTTAGCGAATACTTTATCCAAAGACTCTTTTTCCAAAGATATCTCTCGCAGATGCCAGTTATTGCTAATCGCTTTATTTACAACTCTCCCGACAATCGCGGTATCCCCATCCGTGAAGTGTAAACGGATACGGGTTCGTGTCAATCGCTCCACCCGTTTCATTCCTTCTATACTCAAAAGATCGGCATCATTTTCCGGGGCATTATGCATAATCACCAATAGCACACTAGGTTCCATGTAGTTATTAAAATCTTCTATCGTTCCTTTAAATACCGTATTTCCATGTTCGATCATCATGATATAATCACATGTCGCCTGTACTTCCGGAAGTATATGTGTCGAAATCAATACAGCCCGTTCTTCCGCTATTCCCCGAATCAAATGGCGAATTTCCATGATCTGGTTGGGATCCAACCCGTTCGTGGGTTCATCCAGAATCACAAACATCGGATCATGGATAATAGCTTGCGCTATCCCTACGCGTTGCTGATATCCCCCGGAAAGATTACCAATCACCCTTTTGCTGAAATGAGTGATGCCACATTTTTCTTTAGCCCTTTCCACTGCAGCCGGAATATCCGCCTTCGGCATCAAACGAATATCAGCACAATGGTACAGGTATTCATCAACGGTCATATCCGTGTGCAAAGGGGCTTTCTGGGGTAAGAACCCGATAAACTTCTTCGCCTGAATCGGATCTTTCCGAAGATTTACCCCGTTGATAAAAACATCTCCTTCCGTCTGAGTCAATACATTGCATATAATATTCATGGTCGTGGACTTACCGGCTCCATTGGAGCCCAACAAGCCAAACACTCCTTTCGTTTCAATCTCGAAATTTATATCTCTGATAGCCCAATCCACACTATAACGGTGTGAAAGACCTTTCACTTCAACTATTTTATTTGCCATAACTTATTTATTTCCGTTTCCTACGAAATATTACCACGATTCCTAACATACAGATAAGCAAAGGGAAAACACACATGCTACCCCAATTTACCCACGAACGGCATCCTTTCGGAAGACGCAGGCTGGTATCTATATAATCCGCTCTTCTCGTGTCAACAGGGAATTGTTCATTCGACAACCAACGGAATGAACCATTGATAATACTGTAATTGGATGCACTAATTCCCGTGAACTGAGAGGTCAACGCTTCGTTAGCCACCACATCGGCATCCCCTGAAATCACGATCCGCTGTTCTTTATCACCGACCTTTCGGCTTAACGTGACCAACACGGCATGTACTCCTTTTTTCTCTCCCGCTTCCGGGTTATACTCAAACTCCCCGTCAACAAAATCCGTTGTTTCTTTCTCGATCCAAGCATCCTGATCTGAAACCAATACCGGAGTCACCTCAAAATCTTTAACGCCGGAATAATCAATCGCCTGTGCCGTGGGTAAGGCTACCACGTAAGCATATTTCTGCAATTTCTCGTATGTCGGATATTTCTTCGCCGCTTCCGGGGTAAAGAAACCGACAAGTACTGTCGGAGAAGTGTATTCATTTTTATTCACCACCACGCCTTCTTCAAATTTAACACCTAAAGACGCAACCAGTTTATTCATATTCACTTCCCGGTTATATTCACCTAAAATAAACAAATTCCCTCCTCTGTCAATATATTTCTGAACGTTATTCATTGCCACGTCAGACAATGGTTCCCGCAGGTCGGATATAACCAACACTTGGATCGAATCGTCAATTTCATCTTTATCCAAATCTATTGTTTTCGTGTCGAAACCATTGTTCAACAACGATTGACGGAACCACTTATCCTTGGCAAACAGGTAAAATCCTCTTCCCCCGTAATTATCCATTTCCCGCGAACCGTAACCCGTGGAGAAAGCAACCATCGGTGAAGGTGAAATAAAACGTTTCAAAGCAGCTGAAATCTCCGCCTCATCCGGATGTTTATTATTATCATTGAACATTCTTAAATAAGCCTTTTGCCCGTTCTCCCGTTCCACGATGCGGAGAAACCTGTTCAATTCCGGCTTTAAATCAATCACGCCCTTGATCTCATCCGGCGTCATAAACATCTTTATATCCAAACGGTTCGCTTTGCATAACAGATCAACCCGTTCGTCGTCCGTCTTATTCGGGTACCTCCATTCCAGACTCGGGTTATTAGCCTTATCATAGTAATAGACATATTTCATTTTTATATCCGGCTTAAATCGGAAATACTTTTCAAACCGTTCAAAATCCTTGTTCCTGTTACGGGGTAAACCGTAATAAAAACTCTCGTCCAACAAATTGACATAAGTCGTAATCGTCAAATCTCCTTCCAAATTTTTAAGCACTTCCTGACTTTCCTTGGAAAGCGTGTTTGACTTCGTGTACGTCGCATCATAATAATACTTCATCGAAGAAAGCGAGGAAACGTACCCCAAGGCTATTGCCACCACAACAATAGCGCTGTATTTCATCACCTTTGTCTTGAAAGACATAATACTCTTTTCCGTGTTCAATTTCAGTATGGACAACGAGAGAAAGAAACCGATGACAATCAAGAAATAAAGCACGTCGTCACTTGCCATCAACCCCTCGATAAATGAATCCGAACGCCCGGTGATAGATAACCAATACGTGATATTACGCACGAAATCATACTCCTGTCCGACACCGCCTATAAAATTCAAAATTGCAAGTATCGCCAATGTTCCAATAGCCGCAACCACCTGATATTTGGTAATTGACGACATAAACAATCCTATCGCGGAATAAGCCAGTATTAATAAATACAACCCCAGCATTCCGGTAAGTATCATCGGGTAATCAAAGTTCACGACGGTAATCGCGGCAAACAACACAAATACACCCAACACTGCCATTAATGCCAAACCGTATATCATCATCGATAAAAATTTCCCCATGATAATGGAAGCATTCTTTACCGGGGAAGAATACAAAAGTTTGATCGACCCACTCTGGTATTCCCGACTCATCAATCCCATGGTAATTAACGGGATATACAAATAAATATATCTTTGAATAGGAGGTAATATACCCTTCATCCCCACGAACACGGCAGAAGTAACCTGCCACAAATCATATCCCATATCCTGATATCGGATTTGCTCGCCAAACACCCGGGCAAAAGCCATCCCGATCTGAAAACCGAATATCACTAAAACAAGCCAAGCCACCGGGGAATAGAACATCGAATTCAACTCGATCTTCGCTACGCGAATAGCAGTCTTTATATTATTATTCCATTTCATCTTACTCCATATTTTTTGTTTTTCCTGACAATTGTGCGAATATTTCATCCAAAGAACAACGTTCTACCACCAAATCTCTTAATTCCCAATCATTCGCTTCACTTGCTTCTATATATTTTTCCGTGATCCCGCTATCTTCTTTAAAATAAATCCGGAAACATCCCGGTTCCAATTCCTCGATACCTTTATTCTCACACAAAGAAGACAAGACAACTTTACCGGGAGAACGTCCGAGTTTGATGACAAAACTCTCGGGAGCGATATAATTGTCAAAATCTTCCATACTGCCGGAAAATACCAATCGCCCGTGCTCTATCATCTTGATCTCGTCACAAATAGCCTGCACCTCCGACAGAATATGCGTGGATAACAAAACAGCATGATCCTCCGCAATCTCCCGGATTAAATTCCGGATATCCACGATCTGATTCGGGTCTAACCCGTTCGTGGGCTCATCCAATACCACGAACTTGGGATTGTGCACGATAGCTTGCGCGATCCCCACCCGCTGTTGGTAACCGCCCGATAAATTCTTTATCAAACGATCCCGAAAATGGGTAATGGCACAACGTTCCAAAGCTCGCTCAACAGCCCCGGGAACCTCCTCGGCAGGCATTAACCGCAAAAAAGCCGAATGCTTTAAATATTCTCCCACGGTCAAGTCCGTGTACAACGGCGGCTGCTGAGGTAAAAAACCGATATACTTTTTGGCTTCAACCGAATCCTCCCTCAAATTAATTCCGTTTATAAACACATTCCCTTCAGTCTGATTCAATACCCCGCAAATGATATTCATGGTAGTAGATTTCCCCGCTCCATTCGAACCCAACAAGCCAACTACCCCATTTTCAGCTATTTCAAAGTTTATATCCTTGATAGCCCACTGCACAGAGTACCTGTGGGACAAATGTTCCACTCTTACAATAGAATTTTCCATACGATACAATTAGTGATTTACATACAAATACGTTTCTTATTCTGCATTATACTCTCGTGTCGAAGTTTGAGAAACATCTACAATTTCTCCTCCTACGTTAAACACCGATTTTTTAATTATAAAAGGTTTATTTTTATCTCGAATATCCACTCTCATAAAATCTCCGTTAGCCAATCCGACACCAAATTCTTTGTGTCTAGAAGAAGATAAGTCATAATGTATTGCCGTCACCTTATCGTGAAAAGTCATAAATATACCTTCTTGATAATTACTTCCACAATCAATATAGCGCAATTCATTATCCTTGGTGTAAAAAATAAACTTTCCGTAATTACCCGGACTATTGGCAGATGTTATTAAAATTTTATTCGCTTTTGTCAATTGTACCGGACATTCCACCTCTTTCATATAAGAATTATTCAGTGCACTAGCATAATAGGCTGGAGGATTACTATCCAGAACAAAATCAGCAATATAAGTTTTACCGGCTTTATTATAAATCATCTTAAACAATTTGGCTGTATAAGGACTTAAATACTCTTCTCCTTTTTCACTGATAGCCAAAACCTCGACCTCCTCACCCAAATCCCAAACAGGAACACTATGCCCTGAACCCAAAGGTGTTATCGGGAAAATCGCTCCAAAAGGAGTATACCACTGATTGATTGACAATACTCTATGATTCTTTCTGTCATAAACTAAACGATGGGAAGTCCACGTTGCCGTCTGACCATTGGCAATAAAATCTATCTCATATCCTTTAGCATCCACCTCATACGATTCCGTCAAAAATTTCCCGCCTAAATAATTATCGGAAAATAACCGACGGAAAAGACGACCGTCTTCTGCCACCAAAAAAGTCAGCTGCTTCGTATAGTAGGCATCAACAATACTAAAATTCACCGGAGTTCCATCCAGAAACTCATCTTTCAAATCACTTGCTTTCTTGAGACTTTCATTACTGACCTCATAAGCGACTTTATCCGTAAGAATCAACGTGGCACCGGAATAAGCAGATAGCGCAGGAGCGTGATGATCTAATAATTTCCGTGGACTCCCGGGTATCGGCTCTCCATTCATCATCCGATAAATCCCTATCGTATTTTCAAAAGTCGTATCTACTTTATTTCCGTTATTCTTTTTCGTCATCCGCTGGTAAGAAAGTTTTGAATTTCCTCCGTCTTTAGAAAGAATCATCCAATTTCCTTTACCATATTTAGGAACAAAATTATATAACACGGTAGTCATATACTTTAATCCTGTCGAATTTTCCGTTATACTATAACTCCCGACTAAATGTGACGAAGGAAACTCCGAAAGCCCGAGCATTTCCATCGCTTCATCCGTGGGAACATTAAAATCTTTTTCCGTACATAACACCACCCCATTCAGTTTCCATTCAAAACTCAAATCAGCCATTCTCTCCAACGAATCCGGCGTATCAAAACGGAATTCCCCTTTCATAATTGTCGTTTCTCCCTCGTAACAATACATGTGGTTGGGCGATTTAAAAAGAAAAGTTGGAGATGATTCAGGCAGATAAGTGTAATTTCCCTCATCTTCAAAACACCCTGCCATAAACAGTGCAACAAATAATGTTATATATATATTGGTTTTCATAGGATATCTAATTAAAAATTATAAAGCAACTTCCATTGGCTCTTCATCTTCATCCAGAATTACTGGGTCTTGATTCAACAGCCAATTTTTGAACTCCAGTGTCAATTGAATAGCTCTATCCGGATGTTTAGCGATTAACTCCTCACTCATCTCCGCTTTTTTATCTATTTCATTCAAAAACAATTTATATTTTTTCCCTGAATAATCTCCTAATAAATTATTTTCGACCTCTTTATTCCACCATGTTGGTCTATCAGCTACCGTTGTCAAGATCAGTTTAGCCCGAGTCCGCTCAATCTGTCCCAATTTCAAATACTCGTTGGGTATAATTTCAACAACCAAAGTAACTCCGTTCGGCATGGACTCAATCCGGTCACTCCGGTGAAATTTTATCTTGATTACATCACGCACATCATTAGAGTCTTTGTTCACTGTATTGGTGTGAAAAACATACGCCGGATCTATTGTATATTCCTCCGGGTTAGCCGTAGTTTCCTCCTCTACCACTTTCAATTGAAATTCTCGATTCTCTTTCAACGTATCCCCGGATAATAATACGGTCAAGGCTGCTTCAATATCCTTGGTTCCATCGGGATAAAAGAAAAAAGAAGCTACAGTGGAATCAGCTTGCGCCAAACCGGGATACACTTCATCGATATAGAACTTCTCGAAATAAATTTCATTCTTATCAGTAAATATTTCAATCTCTCTCCTGTCACACGCCCCGAACACGACAGCCAACAATAACATAAATATCACATATTGTTTTTTCATCTCATTTTACTTTTAAATTTTACATAGATTGGCTTGCCGGCATAGGAACAACAGCTTCCTGCCGTTTAAAAGGACGTTTCACGCCTTTTCCGAAATCGACATCCGCATTCAATCGTTTATAGAGATAGAACAATTGTCCTTCAGAAATCCATTCCCGACGAGCGTCAATAACCAACTCTTTCACAAAATCTTCCCATTTATCAAAAGAGATATCATCCCAACATCCTCTAGCCCTGCGAATCTCATTCAAAATATTAGTAGCCTCTGTCCAATTTCCTTTTCGAGCATAGTACTCCGCCATGATATATTGCATTTCTGTGCCCCGGATAACAGGAAGTATCGTCACATTTTTTTTACGCATCGCTTCATCTTCATGATAGAACCATTTGCCGGAAACAGGATACTTGTCTTGTGCCAAGAAAATCATTTTCGAGTAACGAATGTCGTTGGCAGATTCATCGCTACCTTTTGAAGATTTAAAAATATTATCTGTCCGCACAACAAAATATTGTGCCCCAGCTCCCGTGGATTCTTTCAAGAAATACGTTCCTAACCACAATTCGTCATAAGCTTTCGCATTATACACTGCAAATATCAGATTGTCGACCAAACGCAGGTTGGACTTACCTTCAAAGGTCTCAGCCCTATTATCTGTCCCGTTCGTTATACCCGTGGTCTTGAATTCATAAAATGTAAATTTATCCCACTGGCTGGCTTCATATTTAAATTTCAACACCGCATCTGCTGCTTCAAAAGCATCATCATATCTCTCCGCGTATTGATATGCGCGAGCCAACAAAGCCGTTATCGAATAATAGTTTAATCGATAGCCGCGTCCCTTGAAAAAATCCGTCAACGCACTAGGCTTACTCCCTAATTCCGTGTAAGACGGGAATTTATTATAAAACCGGGCATCCCCCGTACACACGGCATTCATCGCAAGTGCTGACGTATCAAAATCAAACACAAGTTCTCTCGCTTGCTCCAAATCGGTTATAACCTTATTGATACACTCTTTTACTGATATTCCTGCTGGTTGAATATTAGGATATTGCTCTACATAAGGAACATAATTTGCCCCGTCATCGCTTATCGGAGCGGGAGCAAACAATCGTAACATATCAAAATGCATCAACGCCCGGCACGCGTAAGCCTCTCCTAATATCATATTGCGCTCCATTGCCCCGAATTCAAATAATTCAGGAGTTGTATTTTCCACTAAATTCTGAATCAGGTTATTTGCATTGGCAACAACATTATAAGCAGCCATCCAAGTTTTTTCGATACTTGCTGCCAGTTGTACCTGCCCGTAATTCATCTCTCCACAAGCTTGAAATTCTTCCGCCCCATTATTTTCAGGACTAAGATCATATTGCTGAGAAAAACCGTCCAACATCGCAAATGACAGATTCTTTCCATACAGCGATGACTTTCCCATATTCTTGTACAATCCGTTCAATGTAGAACGATAACCTTCCGCCGTACTAAAGATTTGCTCTTCCGTGGCTTGCGTCACAGGCTTCAAATCCAACCAGCTTTCACAAGAAGACAGGATAAAAGCCATCGCGAATAATAATAATTTTATACGTGTTTTCATCTCTTTATTTTTTAGAATCCGACATTCAAGGTTAAACTATAATTTCTGGCATAAGGATAACTGATTCCCCGTTCCTCTTTCACACTTGACCAACGTCCCAAATCATTCGCATTAAAACGTATTCCCAAAGAAGCCAAATGCCACCTGCTAATCAAATTAGTGGGGAAGTCATATCCCATAGACAGACTATTAAAAGACAAATAATTATAATCTTGCACGAAACGAGAAGTCGGACGAATATAAGGATTCGCTTTCATATCATAATAAGGCACCCTGTTCCCCGGTTGTCTCCAACGTTCAGCCAATACCCGTTTATCCACATTTTTATTTGTAATATCGGCATTTTCAACCCGATTGATCAAAGTCTCATTATAAGTCTGTCCCCCCCATTGGAAAAGGAAAGAGGCATTCAGGAAAAATCCTTTATAAGATACATTCAACCCGAAAGCCCCTTGAGCATCCGGAGTCTCGTCGCCAACAACAACCTGATCATTGGCATCCCATGTATAGGTACTGGTCCCGTTCTTTTTAATAAACTTTTCCTTACCGTTAGACGGATCTATTCCGGCAGAACGAACGGCATAAATTGCTGTTGTAGAAGCCCCCACCGTGTATCTTTTTAATGGAGCACTCCGTAAATCGACATAATAACCATAATCTTTTTGATCATTATAGTTCTCATCCAAAGCCTTATTGTAAGCCTCTGCCGCTTTACCTAATTTAGTTATTTCATTACGATTGGATGCGACACTACCGATAACTGTTACCATCCAGTCTTTATCCCTATATAGTGTGGCTCTTAAATCAACTTCCACACCTTTGTTCACAACAGTCCCCGCATTCGAATAATAAGTTGAAAAACCCGATGATTGGCGTATTGAAGTTTCATCAATCATATCTTCCGTTTCCTTATGGTAATAATTTACCTTCACGTCCAACAATCCATTCCATAAACCGAATTCAATCCCGGCATCAAGAGTGTTAGTCGTTTCCCACTTCAATTTCTCATTTCCTAAATAATAAAGATAAGAAGCAGGTCCCGTGTAATACCATGCGTCACTATCCATTGAATAAGTAGTTACTGCCGTATAAGAAGGAAAATTCACCTTACCGGTACTTCCGTATGATCCGCGAATCCTTAACAAGGTAATCATTCCCATGTTTTTCAAGAAATCATAGTTATGAATATTGATACCGGCACCCACAGACCAAAAAGGAGCAAAACGCTTATCCGCACCAAATTGAGAAGAACCATCCAAACGCCATGATCCGTCAAAAAGATAAATATCATTATAAGAATAGTTCACACTAGCCAATAAACCGAACAAACGAGAGTTCGTTTCATCATGTTTTGTTTTGTCCTTTTGCTGAGCGGCAAATTCGGAAGAATGTACCGTTCCCATAGGAAAGCCCTCAAAAGTCATACTATTCGTTGAAGAGTGGGATTCCACCGCTTCAATTCCGGCAGTTGCATTAATAAAATGTTTTTTAAACTGACGATTGTACAGAAAAAGACCTTTTGCCGTCCAACTGTAACTTTCTGTCAAAGCTCGATCCAGTCGTCCCAATTCGTCAATAGTATTAAATACTCTTTGCGTGTCGAAATACGGGTCCCGAGGGTCCTTAAACGTTTCTGCTTTGGTATCCGTTTTCGTGATACTAAACTGTCCTTTAAACTGCAATCCTTCCGCTAAATACCAATTAATATTAAAATTGTCTATCAACTCGTTATATCTGGTCTTTCCACTATAACTATCTAATGTAGCACTGTATAACGGATTAGCAATATCACGACCTAATAGAGGTCTGTACGATTGTATCAGTTTACCCTCATCATCATGAATTCGCCAATAAGGCAACATATCAACGTAGGTACTAAAATTTCCATAAGGAGAATTTTGAGAACGGGTTGAATTATAAGAAACATAATTACGTATTTGCAATTTATTATAGCGATAATCCAAGGTTAATCCTGCCCCCATGCGATCCCGATATGACCCCTTCATCACTCCCCCATTCGTTTCATATTTCAAATCAACCCCATAACGAATACTTTCAACACCCCCTTCGACATATACACTGTGTTTATGATTAAACACATTCCGCAAAGGTTGAGCCATCCAATCCGTGTCATACCCTCTTAACACTTGTTGCAACAACTCATTATATTTCATCTCGTAATCCACAGCAAGAGACTCATTATCTGGACTATACACCCCACACAAACGTTCCAATTCAAGTTTCTCCGCGGCATTACATACATTATAATCAGAAAGATCCGGAAGATCTAAAGAGAATGTTCCATTATAACTCACCATCAATTGTCCCGGTTTGGGTGCGATTGTCGTGATAACCACAACACCATTCGCGGCACGGGATCCATACATTGCCGTGGCCGCAGCATCTTTCAATATGGTAATCCCCTCCACCCGGTTCATATCCATATCATACACTTTCTGCACGTCTACTTCAAAACCATCCATAATAAATATCGGGAGATTCGGGTTATCCTTCAAATCGGTATGTTGTTCTTGTTTCATTTGTTCTACATCCAACCCTTTCTTCATACCGATACTCGATTCACCCCGAATATTAAACTCGGGCAATGCATTCGGGTCTGAACCCCACATCGAATTTTCCCGGATGCGAAAAGAAGGATCAAACACCTGAAGCGCACTGATAATATTCTTATTATTCGTTTTCATTAACTCACTCCTTGTCACCGCAGTCGCGTTTCCCGTGAAACTCGATTTCCTGATATTGTTGTACCCCGTCACGACCACTTCATCCAAAGCCTCCACGTCCTCTTCCATCATCACGTTAATCTCCTTCTGGTTCGTTACCTTCACTTCCTTGGAAATCATACCTATAAACGAGAATACCAGCGTAATGTCTTTCTGATCCGGCAACGTGATTTTATACACTCCAGCCGTATCCGTCACCACACCTACTGAAGTACCTTTGATCAACACTGTGACTCCCGGAAGCACTTCCTTTTTATGATCCGTGACCTTTCCCATGATCGTCTTGGCTTCCTTTTTCTCATCCTTGGGAGCCTCCTTGATAATAATCATGTCATTCTCGATCTCCGCGATAAATCCGGTACCTCTCAAAGCGTTTACAAGGACTTCGGACAACAAGGCATTCCGCATTTTTACAGTGATATTATTCACCGTTTTAATCTTGTTATAATCATACAAGAATCCCATGTCGCACTGACTTTTGATAACGGTAATCAACTCCTCGATTCCCGCATTCCTCAAATCAACCGTGACCCGTTGATTTTGTGAATGAACGGCGGCATTCAATCCGAAATTAAACACCAGCAAAAAGATACAAAGCTGTTTCATTAATAAAATCATTTTTTTACACCACCTTTTTTTGAAAGGCGTGCACATTTTACCTCTTTTTTTCATAGATTTGTGTTGTAAAAATTAAACAATCGAATAAGCTTGCCGGCTTATCGTGTGACAGGGGAATATTGCCGTATTCTCCTGTTTCATTTTTCTATCTCATCACCTGTACTACTTTTTTATCTATTACAAATTTCACATCACTCGTGCGTTCTATCAAACTCAACAAATAGCTGAAATCACCAAATCGTTTTATTTCTCCCGAGAACATAACATTCTTCACGTCTTCACTCCGGTAGAAAACTTGAAAATCATACCAACGTGCTAACGTGGTAAGAATATCTTCCAAACGCTTTTGCTTGAACACGTACACACCATCTTTCCAAGCAACGTATTCCGCCACATCCACATTCCGTTCCGTCACCACACCGCTTTCCTTATTAAAAGCAACTTGCATCCCCGGTTGTAAAACATAGCTTTTATCCGTTTTTCTAAAATTGACTTTCACTTTTCCCGAAACCAAAGTCGTATAGTCGCTCACCTCACCCGCGTAACAAGTAACGCCAAAACTTGTTCCCAGAACAGTGATATCCTGTTCTCCGGCATGAACGACAAATGGTCTTGCCGTATCCCGCTTTACCTCGAAATAAGCCTCACCCTCCAAGTACACTTCTCTGCTCTCTCCGGCAAAAGCAACCGGGTAATTCAGCCGGGAAGCAGAGTTAAGCCACACCCTAGTCCCGTCCTCCAGTTCTATCTGGTATTCTCCCCCTCTCGGTACACTCAATTTATTATACACGATTTCTCTTGTGCCTTGTTCTTCTTGTGGCGACACGTAACTCAATCTTGTACTATCCGCAATAATCCGATTTCCGGTTTTCTCTTGAAGTGAATAATGTTTCTCTCCCAGATAATACACTGCCCCATCCGCCAACTCCAATACCGCAGTATTCTGCCCAGGTACAATCTTTTGAACGACAGATTGTATTTTGAGATCCGAGCGTTTATACGTGTACAAAAACAGACAACAACCCAACACGACAGCCACAGCCGCTGCGATTCCCGTACCCCAGATAAAAAAACGCTTCTTCTCTACTTTTCTCTGCTTCTGCATCCGGTTTTCAAATATCGACCATGCTTCCTGTAACTCGGTCTTCGACAACTCCCGTTTTTCATCCCGTAGCAACTCGTCCCGTATCTTCTCGTAATAACGACGATGTTTCACGTCTTCATTCAACCACGTGTCAAAAATCTTCTCCTCTGCCGGAGAGAGAAATCCTTCTATCTTTCGATATATTAACCGGGTTGATATTTGTCTGTTTCCCATAATTCAATGTTCAAATACACCCCTATAACGGCTTGCCCCTTGTTTTGTGTGACAAGAATTTTATTTTTTTCGGGAAAAAATCATTTTTCACTCGTGTAAATTATTCTTTTAGCCAAACCCATTTCACTGCATCGGCGGTTAACTCTTGAGAAATAACTCTATCGTTCATTTTTATTTGCTCTTTTCTATCCCTGTCACTTAAGGTCACTCTCGCCTCTTTCGTAAAATCAAACACACCTAAAGAGATCCATCCCACGTCATCTCCATTCACGAACGCCACCACCTCATGCTCCCCGTTTCCGTCGAAAATGGAGTAATAAAACTCTTGTTTTCCATCCATATCGATATACGTTGGTTTTGCATGATGAAAAAATACTTCATATTTACCCTCTCGAGGCAATTCGGTACTCCATTCCACTTTTTGCTTGCCTGTCCCCGCCTGCTTCACATACGCGCTTCGAATGGGATAACCATAAAAACCGCCATTTATCACGGGAGTCCATGTAGTTTGACGAGAATATTTGGCATCATATTCAGGACGTTCTTCATCTTTTCGCAGCAAAGACAAGAGATTAAAATCTTTTGACTTCACCACCCTGAAGCCGGGATCCTCATTATCAACGATAATCTCATCCGCATTTCTATTTTGAAAGAAAACGGAAGAATCGACACTAACCACACGAGTCGCAGTATCCACCCATCCTCGAACATCCTTCTCTAACGACAACTTCCAACTATCCGGAAGATTTTGAGCTAAAGGTGTCTCGATACAATAAAAATTCCATATCCTCCCTCGATCCCTTGCCGTGATCATCCTCCCCTCGCGCGGTGGGATTGTCCATACCTGAAAGTCACTTGTCGCAATAAGCCCCGGCACATCACCCCGGTTAAACACTTTAAAACAGAACACCACGTCGGTATTTTTCTCTCCGAACTTGATTGCACGTGCATCCCGGATGTCAAACAAAGGCAACCGATTGGAGCCATACCAGCGCTCAGCGAGAGAATCCAAACGCAAACCGAAAGATTGATAAAATTGTTGACAATACTCTTCCCAAGCCACCTCTTTAAAACTATTTTTCTTCAAAATGTCATGATGAAATTTAAGGAATGAGTCACTTTTGACATTTAACATGATAGACATACATAATTCTTCGCTTTTCTTTTGAATTATACTTCGCAACACTTCCGGGGATAACGACCTATCATGCAACGCATCCTTTAAACTTCCATGTTTCAAGTATTCTATCACATCAAAATTATTCTCTTCAAAATAAACAATACTCCGTTGACAACGAAACAACGCATAATTTATAGCTTCATTGATTAGTGGTATCTCGGCAGAGGAAATAAAAGTCGTTTTTCCGCGGAATGCAGGTCTTATATTACAACTTCCTTTCCCGAAAATCGGGTCAAACGTCTCGTACTTGAACATCCTCATTACTCCTTTTTTCTCCTCTTCCCCCTTTGGAACCTCATACCGGTAATTTCTCACGGTATGTAATTTTTCTGGGAGAAACACAAGACCGGCCTGTTCTCTTTCCCCGGTTAATTGCATCAAATCGGGGAAAACATGATAGCCACACGGTACTTCCAAAAGGGTAAACCACCGGTACGGGTAATGACGGGTCGGGTCAAAACCTTTCCTCTCGAGAACGATTTCAAAAGCCTCTTTTAAATCTCTGGAACTGTCTTTCAACTTGTACACCATCGCCCAATCTTCCTTCGTGAATTCTTCACCAAAACTCAAGCACTCCTCTTGTTCCAATATACCCTTCATATCCTTCAATTTCATGGCAATTTCTTCATCGGGAAAATCATATCGTTCGAGAAGATACTCGTGCCCCGGATGATAATAGAGTGTCAATCGGGTTGTATCAAACTGAAGACCTAGTGCGATCGTTATTGTCCGCTTTTTGTAATTACCAATACAAAGGCTAATGCCGGGCATGTCATGAGTAAAACGGAACGAAGTTACCCCTTTTCCCTCTTCAATTGTTTCTCCTTGGGCTATCGCGATTAACGCGGGATCATGCTCCACCCTTAACGAATACCGGGTAAAATTCAAATCCATTCCTCCCGAGGCACCGTACGGGGGAAGTCCCACGGGATACCACAAACACTTCGGGGGCAACAATTTGTACCCTTTCTCGCAAAAGGCTGAAGTATTACCGTGACGAAAGATCCCGCCGACATTCACGTCCGGGGAATAATACTCGTCGGAAGATACGTCCAAATAACAAAAGGCATTTTCAATATTCCCCTCGTAATCAATCAAAACTTCCAACGAATCGCCGGGAACCAGTTTTTCGTCCACAAGCACAGCCTGATGCTCCCTCCGGAAAGAAACAGGCTGCCCCTCCACCTTGATAGAAGTAACTTTCAAACCCGGATTCAAGTACATAATCAAAGGCATCTCGCCCGAAGTCCTATTCTCAACGGTCATCCGGCTATTCACGGAAATCCCTCCGTCTGCAAGTTCCTTCACGTGCAAGTCATTGCTTGCCACCCGAATCTTGGAATCTCGTTCATATTTCTCGTACACCCCCTTGTAAACTTCCCTTAACTCTTCTTTTTTCCCGTACCGACCAAGATAAATAAACACTCCTCCTGCGGCAAACACGAGTAAAATGCAAGCAATGCTTAAACAGACTTTCCGAGTCCGCACGTAATTAAAGATTCTCGGGTAAGGAATAATCGAGAACACCGCGAAACTACCTCCCATCAACAAAATACTTCCTCTTTGCAACAAATAATTCCCCGGATTCACGTGTCCCGTGAAATCTGAAAACATATTCGGGAGATAACGGGCACAAGGATCCAGCACCCCATGTAAAAATCCGGCACCTAAAAAAGTTATCCCGCCCAGTAACAAAAACGACACAATTAAACTTATCCCCGGATTACGGATAACACGAACTACAAGACAAGAAAAACCAAGAAAATAAACAGAAGCAGGTAACGTAAGAGTGATCCAATAGAATAAATAATAAAACAAATTAAAAGACCCGGGATACAAGACAAGATTAAAAATAATTGAAGTCAGGAATAAAAACCAATTGAGCAGGGTAAAAACAAGCAATAGCCCCAAAGCATACCCCGTAACCATCTCGCTGTTCCCCTGTGAACGAACGTACAACGCATCTCTGGTACCCATGTTTAGCATTCTCCAATCGTTCACCACAAAACACACGACAAAAAGTAACTGGATAACATTAAAGTAATAAGCACTTTTAAAAGGTATTGCCGAGGATAAGGCCAAAGAAGTCCAATCCGGAGCAAATTGCAACACATACTTTACCGAACCGGAATCACTGCTTCCTAAAGATGTGAACTGGTAAAGGATAAGCCCACAAATTGCCAAAACCAGAAATAATCGAAATAAGATACTCCTGCGTGCACGTCTAAATTCGTACAATGCCTCAATCCAAATGTTACTTTTGTTCATGCTTTTGAGTTGTTTATAAAAAAGTACAAACTTGTCTTCTATACTCCCCTCCTTGTTTCTCACAATTCAATGTTCAAACGCACTCCTATAACGGCTTGCCTCTTGTTTTGTGTGACAAGAATTTTATTTTTTTTGAAAATTACAACTAATTTACTATCAAAGAGTATTCTTCACTGTATATAAATGACAAGAATTAATGTATCCCTTTCATTGGACAATATATCCCTTAATTTCTTGTATCCCCGGGAAACTTGTGTACGAATCGTATTGATTGATATTCCTAACTCTTCCGAGATTTCCAAATATTTTTTACCCTCGATTACATTCAATTTTATAATCAAGCGACATTGTTCCGGTAAACTTTCAACAGCTTGATTTACCCGATCATATATTTCCTCATCAACATTCTCATCCACATCCTCAGCCACGATCATAGCGTCAGCCATCAGAAATTTATGACGATCTATCACCTGCAAATGACGTAAATAATCCAGTGCGGCATTTCGAGCAACTTTATAAAGCCACGATTTCAAATTAAAGTTATCCGGTAAAGAACGACTGCTCTCAAACAATTTGAAAAAAATATCCTGTACTATATCTTGCGCAACATCCTGATCTCCAACATGTCGATTCACAAACACGAGAAGTTTCGGATAATATTTCTTAAATATTATCTCATAAACACGAGGATCTCGCTTTCGCAACCCATGTACATCATCCGGATTAGATAAATCAGTCAACTCCAATTATTTATATTCACATCTAAATTCCATTAAATGAACGTTTGTTAAGATATAAAATCATAAAGATTATCCAAAATATCGAATATGGATAAGTTGTTGTGTTACAAATTAATGTATAAAAAAGACTTAGACCTTAGTAAATAATGAAATTCGTTTTTTGGCACATCATCAAACGTTCATTTCTTGCTATCAAAAATAGCTAGAAATTCCGTTCACACAACACCTCATCTCATTTTTTTTTGAACCGTTTATTTAAAACGAACAAACCGCCCCGTAAACAGGGCGGTCTTATAAACCGAAAACAAACAAATAATCTTACAACTGCCTCTCCAACTCCGTGAAATAATACGACACGTAATCAACATTAGCCTGAATATTCAAATTCGGAATAAACGCTTTCCCAATCTCCACGAATTCCTTCAACGCCTCTTTATCTTCCTGTGACCGGAAATAAACAGACACAGGCATAACCATCATCATCACATCGGCATCCGAGAAGCGGGGAAATTCCTTGCGGCATAGCTTCAACAACTTACCCGTATCCTTCTTTTTATAGGCATTTGCCATAGCCACGTAGGCTAATAATCGTTTCTTCTGGTCTGTTTGCAACTCACGGATAACACGTTCCATCACTTTAACATCGTCCGGAGTCGTTTTAGTATCCCGCCCCCAAACAATAGAGGAAAGCACTCCCGCGTATAGATTTGCCAAGCGGGTATCTACCTTTTCTCGCCCCACGTGCCGATAGAACTGTTTTCTGTTTTCCAGTAAAAAATGATAATTAGCAGAACCGAAAGGAGCCAGATCATTATTATCAAACAAACTCCAACACGCCGGTTCAACCTTTTCCGTGTCAGTCAATTGCTCTGTCAACAATGCGGCAACTTCCCTCACTTGCCGGATATCGCTTACCTTCAACAAAGCCTCCACATACTCCAATAGAAATTGTTTATCCCGTTCTCCCCGCTCGTAACGCACGTTTAAAGTCCCCACGGTCTTCTCGCTTTTCATGGAATTTTCCACCCGGTTGATAATTCCGGCAACATCGGAACCGCCGACCAATTTATCATGCACAGTCCCGTCCGGTTTTATCAACACGAATGTAGGGTAAGCTCCAATTCCCAGTTTCTTTGCTAAAGCGGGTCCTTCTCCTTTTTCCATGTCATACTTCACGTTGACAAAATGGATATTGAAGAAGTCCCCCGCCTCCGCTCGTGTAAACACTTTCTCTGCCATCATTTTGCAAGGACCGCACCAAGATGTATAGGCATCCAGAAAAATCCAACGATTCTCCGCTTTCGCTTTCTCCAAGGCTTCCTGAAATGTCAACTCTTCAAACTTCACCCCCTCCTGCGCCCAAAGCCATCCGGACAACAGAGATATTATCAATATTAAAAATGTTCTTTTCATGATGTATTTTTTTAGTCCGTAAAGTCTATAAGGTCCGTAAGGTCTTTGGTCTCCCCTGCGGGGTGCTTTTTTATAATAGCAAAGCTGCCGATAGACTTGTCTGAAGGATACCCATGACCTTATGGACCTTACAGACTTTATAGACCTTATGGACCTTAGTCCCCCATTCTACTCCTTATACCCGTCAAATCTCTCACGATACCTATTACCGGCAGCCTGAATATCCCAATTGTATTCCTTGAAATATTTGGTAATCACCTCGTATTTCAAAGCACGGGATTTACTGTTATCCAGATACTCCTTCTTAATATTCTCGTAAGATTCCATAACCAACAAGCGAAGCCATTCCGCGAAATCCCCCTCGAACGAGCGGGAAGAGCCTCCTGTAATATATCCCCCGTTCCGGCACAATTCAGCCACGGCTTTTTTATACTTGATCACGTAAGGGCGACTGTTCACCTCATCTTCGTCATCATCATTCGCGTCCGGATTCTCCTCTTTCCAAGCATCCTCATCCTTATCGAACTCATCTCCCAGCTTCTCGTAAGCCACTCCGTCATCATACGCCTTGCCTGCCGCCACGAAATCTTTCAGAGGCTCCTCCATCCGGGCAACAATCATGGTACCTATTTTTCTCCACACCTCCGACGCCAACACGGAATCCCGGTAATAGTGATTCACGGGATCGGTCACCTCTATCGCCCCTTCCGACGTGTTCGGCCACATCAGAATCAGCCTGCTCCGCCCCAACGCTTTCACCGGGTAAATCCAATAAAGCGAACCGTATTCCTTCACGTAAAACAACTCCAGCGGGAAATACGAGTTAGCGTATTCTTTTGACACGTTACTCAACAATGCTTCCGAGTAATACAACACTTCCGGGATTTTCTCCTCGTCCAGATTCTTCGCCCCTCTCATGGCCACAAGGGCGTCCTGCGCAAGAATAGCATTCGTCAACTCGTCGATACTACTGAAATAAGTACGCACCCAAACCCCGTAATCGTTATACATCGATTTCACCCGGGGATCGGCATTCTCGTCCGGACCAAACATCTCGACGATACCCAAATCATCCGTCGGGGACAATTTACTCTCCTTGTTACAACCGCTCAAAAACAACACAAGCGCGGTCAACATCAAATATATAGTCTTAGATTTCATCATGATATACATTTACAAATTTATAATCCGTCATCTATCTCGGGTTTATCGGCATATTCGGGCTATTCAATTGTTCAGACAACGGTATCTGTAACACGTAACGCAAATCCCCTTGATTCAACGTGTGTACCTGCCCGTTCTCGTAAGCATGCCGGATACCCGGCTTACCGAGCCGCCTCAAATCAAACCAGCGCATTCCCCCGTCGAATGCCAATTCCACCCGACGTTCTTCCAAAACCCGCTGCAAGGCGGTTTCTGCCGTGAAATCAGCCTTATCCAGTGCCACGTAATCCGTTTTCTTGATACGAGTCACCAGCAAACGGTTCAAATCCTCGATAGCCAAATCCTTCTCTCCCGTCCGGGCGTAAGCTTCCGCGCGAGTCACGTAAGCCTCGCTCAACTTCAACCCGATATAATAACAATCACTCTGCTGAGTCGCGAACATCCGGTACACCGTCGGTCCCTGTTCCGCGTAATCGGCACTCCCCGGATCGGCATTCGATTCGAAAATATACCTCCGGTAATCCACCACACCGGGATCACGCTTGCAAAGATTCAACAACTCTTCCGTCGGTTTAAAACGGGTTTTGTAATAATAATACGGGTTCCCGTTTCCCTTGCCGCCCACGAAGAACAACACCTCGTTCCGGTAATCCGTGTCAATAAACCCGTAAGTATAGCTGAAAGCGTTTGAAATCTTATCCAACCCGTCCAAGTAAGACTGTATCTCGTTCATGTCGAACAAAGACTTCGCGTCGATCACGTAACTTGCCGCCTCGATCGCTTCCTTGTACTTACCCGTGAACAAATAGACACGAGCCTTGAAAGCCTGCAAGGCGATATAATCAAAACGATACTTGCCCTTACTTTCCTTGCCTACCAAGTCCTTGGAAGCCTCGTCCAAATCCTTTTCGATCTGTTCCCACACCTTCCCGACGGACACGCGCACGTTATTCTGGGTATTCTGGTGCACGTCCGAGGCACTCAGCGGCATCGGGACACCCGGTTTATCCATGTTCTCGTCCGCGTAATTCTCGGCGTAAAGATTCACCAGATAAAAATAGCAATAGGCACGCAGGGCATAAGCCTCCCCCCGAACTGTTTCGAACAAAGCCTTTTCTTCCGTGGTGGGAGTCTTCCCGGCGAACTCGTCCAGCACCGTGTTGGCGTAAAATACAGACGAGTACAATTGTTTCCAGTACGTATCCTCCGCCTCGTTATACTGGTGCGTTGCCGCCCAGACGAACCATGGTTCATACGACTTGGTAACAGCCGACGTGGCGCTCAGGTTCGCGTACACGTTATCGGTCGCCAAATCGGTATTGATAAAGAAATTCTCCCGGGGATAGCCGCCCAGCAGGACAGATTCGAAATCCTCCACGCTCTTCGGCAACATACTGTTCACCGGTTTTATATCGAGCAAATCACAACCGCTGAACAACGTCAGCAGCAAAAACACGGATGTATAAAATATCTTCTTCATAATCAAAAGCATTAAAATTGTACAGATACTGAAAACGAATAAGAACGGGGCAACGGTAAATAGGTGTTCCCGAAAGAAACATTCGCGTTACTCGCCGAACTGTATTTCATGATAGCTCCCGTCGCTTCCGGGTCTTGTCCTTTCAGCCTAGAATTCTTCCACACGTGCAAATTATTTCCCTGCAACATGAAACGGATACTCTGTATCCCCCACTCTTTCAACTTTGCCAGTTTCAGGTCATAACTCAAAGAAACATTCTGCAACCGCACGAAATCACCTTTTACCGTCCGCAGGTCACTATTATTGTACATCGTGGCATTTGACGGGTAAGGATAGAACACGGCATCGTCAAATTCGTTCGCTTCCAACCGCGGGATATCCGTGTGTGCCTCGTCACCCGGGTTCCGCCATCTGTTCGCCCATTCTCTCGACATATTCTGTGTCGCTTCCGGGTAAGCGAAAGCCTGTCCCGTGGTCATATTCCTCAAGCGGATCACGTTCCCGAAATTGCCCACGAGCAACACGGACAACGCCAGATTCCTGTACTCGAAAGTATTCGTGAATCCCCCTTGTATCTTCGGCATCGTCGTCCCGGAATACACCAAGCCTTCGACATCATTCATACCCTTCAACACTTTTTCATCCTCGGCGTCATAGAATTGCGCCCGTCCATCTTCATTCAACCCGGCATAGCGGTATGACCACAATCCGTTGATCGGCTTACCCACGATAGCCGCCGACGCGTAATCCGTCCGCTGGGCATTGGTCATAGAACCATACGTCGGGGTGGAATACACGTCCAGTATCTCGTTTTTATTATAACCGAAATTCAAATTGGACGTCCACCGGAAATCCTGCAAATCAATATTCACCGTGTTCAAGGCAAACTCCCACCCCGTGTTTTTCATCGAAGCCCAGTTCACCGACACCGACGGGAAACCGGAAACGAGAGATACCTCTTTCTTACCCAACAAATCCACAGCCTTCTTGTAATAGTATTCCAACGAACCGTACACCCTCCGGTTGAAAAGCCCGAACTCCAAAGCCAAGTTCGTCGAGTAATTCTTTTCCCACTTCAAATTCGGGTTCTTCGGCGCCTCGATCACCAGATAATTCTCCTTCTTCACGGCATCGATAGTACCTACCTTCGCTACTAGATCGGAATAAGCATCCGCCACGTTCCCCTGACTGCCGTAAGAACCTTTCAGCGTCAGGTAAGTCAACCATTTCACGTCCCGCAAGAAATTCTCTTCCTTCACCTGATAGTTGAAACCGACAGACCACAGCGGTTGGAAAAGATCGTTGGTCTTCACCCCGAAACGATTCGAGCCGTCCGTGCGGGCATTGAAACTCACCGTGTAGCGATTCATAAACGTGTACCCCGCCACGCCGAACCACGAAACGGCAGCCGACTCGTTCAAGTTCTCCACCCAATAAGGCTCCCCGATTTTCGCCATCAAATCCAATTGCAAAATTTGCTGGTGTCCCCTATCATGGGCATAACCGTAAATCTGCGTGGTTTCCTCCTCGTACTTCGTGGTCCGTATCTCCTGTCCCACCATCACGTCGAAGCGATGATCCTCGTTAATCACCGGCATATAAGTAAGCTGGTTACGGAAAGTAAGCGAACTGTTATTCGTTCCCCTGCTCCGGCGGTATCCCCCGTCATGCCACACGGACTCGTACGTCGTGTTATCCTGCATCGTCTTCTGGCGGGAACGCACGAAATAACTATCCTCCGTGGCGATATCCACGTCCGTGGTATTCTGTTTCGAGAACGAGAACAAGCTGCTGAATGTCAAGTCGGATAATATCTTCCACTCGATATCCACCGTTCCTTTCAACCCGTAACTCTTTGACTTGCGCCAACTTTGTTCCCTATTCTCCAGAAAGTTAAATTTCAAATCATTATAATACATGTAATTGAAATCCCCGTTCTCGTCGTAAGCGTTATGGGCACGAGTCGTGTAAATCGCCCACTCGTAAGGATTCTCCCGTGAATCCACCGCGAAGAAACTCTTGTTATTGCGCATATTCACGTCGAGCATTCCGCCTACCCGTAAATTATGCCTTAACTTGGTAAACACCTTGGCTGCCATCGTGTACGTTTCCATCCCGACATCCTTCGCGGTTGCCTGCTCGTCCATGTAACTACCGGAAAGATAGAACGTCGTCGTTTCCGAGCCGCCGGAAATACTGATACTATGCCGTTGCGTGATCGCGTTACGGAAAAGATACTTGAACCAATCCGTGTTCACCGTTTCCAACCGATTCACTTTCTGCTGGAACTGTTCCCACGTCATCTTGTGATCATGCACGTCGATAAAATAACGCTCGAAATCGGAAACCGTACCGTATTCGCCCGCTTTATTGGAATTTGCCTTCAGCAATCCTTTTTCCAACATCTCCATGTTAATATCCACCCGTTCCTTCGAGTTCAACATATACGCGTCTTTCAACTTCGGACGCATTCCCACGCTCACGCTACCGTTATAAGTCACACGGGTTTTCCCCGCCGTTCCCTTCTTCGAGGTAATCACGATGACACCGTTTGCCGCACGCGTACCGTAAATAGCCGTGGCTGCCGCGTCCTTCAACACGTTGATCGACTCGATATCATCCACGTTCACCCCCCCGATACCGGAAGCGATCAAGTTCCGGTTATTCAGCAAATCGTCCACGTTCGCGTCTACCGGGTCTTCCAGCACGATACCGTCTACCACCCACAACGGCTGCACGTTCCCGCTAATCGTGGAAGTACCCCGTATCCGGATTTGCGGAACAGCACCCGGGGCACCGCTCGTGCTCACGATCGTCATACCCGGCACCTGCCCTTGCAGCAACTTGTCGATACTCGGCTGGTTTACCATTTTCAAGCGATCCATATCCACCGTCGTGATAGAAGAAGTCAATTTACGACGTTCTATCTTCTGGTATCCCGTTACCACCACTTCCTCCATCTGGCTCACGTCCTCTTCCAGCACCACGTTTATCACTTTCTGTCCCGTGTACGTCACGGCTCTCGTCTTCATACCTATAAAAGAAAATTCCAACACGATAGAAGCCTGTTCCGGGAGCGACAATTTATACTCCCCGTTAATATCCGTCGCCGTACCCGTGCTCGTCCCCTTCACGAGAACCGTCACACCCGGCAGCGGTACGCTATCCTTATCCATGACCATCCCCGTGATGGTGACGGACTTCACCTGTTCCTGATTCACCGGTTTGTAAGAAATCACGATCACGTTATCCACCACCTCATAACTATAATTCCTCCCGAACACCAACCGCACGAAATCAGCCAGCGAGCCGTCCACGAGCTCAACGGATACTTTCCTGTTCACGTCGATCTCCTGTTTATTGAAAAAGAAGTCCTGTTTCAACTGCTTTTCCGCTCCCCGCACGGCTTCTTCCAACGTAACATCTTTTAATTTAAGGTTGAGCACCGTCTGGCTCACCACGGTGGCAGACACGTGTACCAGCCCCACCAACAAGATCATAAACACTACTTTAGTCACACGGAATAAGTTAAAAAATTCCCTGTTCGTGCCGGAATGGCACAACTTTCGTACTTTTTTCATAACTTTGAATTTCAAATTAATATTGAGGTTCTTCTTCGGGAGAATCAGATGAGGATTGTTGACGGCAATCCTCATTTTTCTCCGGTTCAGTTCTTAATTGCTACATATATTTTTCTTCCTTGAACATTAAATATCACGTTACTCGTCTTCTCCACGAGCGACAACACCTTGCGCAAATCCATATCCCGGTTGATCGCTCCCCGGAATTCATACCGCCTTACCTCGGGAGCCTGATACTTCACCTCGATATCATACCAACGTTTCAATTGGTGCATCAACTCCTCCAAGGTGGTAGATGGGAATACAAAGCGTCCGTCCCTCCAAGCGATAAACTGGTTCACATCCACTTCCTTCACTTCCGTTTTTCCGGATTCCACGTTCCAGACACTCTGCATTCCCGGTTGCAACACAATTTGTTCCCCGCCTCTCTCTTCCGAGAAACGCACGGAACCTTCCACCAATGTAGTGTATATATTCTCTTCGTCCTTGTAAGCCTTTATATTAAAAGATGTCCCCAGCACCGTCACGCTCGACTCGTTCAAATAAACCCGAAACGGACTCATCGTATCCCGCTTCACTTGAAAATACGCCTCTCCCTTCAAATATACATTCCGCCCGTTCACGGCAAAACGCACGGGAAACCGTAATTCGGATTCGGAATTGAGCCACACTTTCGTCCCGTCCGCCAGTTCCAGTTGGTAGAAACCGCCCGTCGGCACCTTTAACGTGTTGTACACCAATTCTTCGCTCTCGTTCACTTGTGCCTGCACGTAAGTCAATCCCCGCAAGGAATCATCCCGTATCCCGGACACGACATCATTCCCGATACGTTTCCCTTTCCCGTCAAGCACGACCTTCTCCCCGTTATCCAGAATCAACTCCACCGCGTTGCTTCCCGGCTTGAAACTCCCGGCTTGCTCAGCCAACCCTATACTCCTCTCTCCCGGCAGACCTCCCGCCATCCAAGTCACATACCACCCCAGTAACAGAATAATTGAAGCCGCAACCGATGACCACGTCATGATCCGACGACGACTTTTTCTCCCGATCGCTTTCTCGAACCGGGTATACTCTTTCGCCCGCTCCCTCTCGAAATCCACGTGAACATATTGCCCGTGAAGTGCCGATAATTCCTTCAACAACTCCACGTGTCCCGGCTCGTCCATCCACTTCTCCACCTGCCCGTCGTCCAACTTATTCCGGTGCGCAAGTATCTGATTTGCAAACTCTATATCTTCTTCTCTATGCTTCATTTCTTTTCGCTTTTCACAGCTAATACACGTACCCCCCGAAAATGGGCGACAAGAAAAATAAAGTTTTTTCCTTTTTTTATCATGAATCAACCCGACCGATACCCATAAAGAGGATACGCTCCCGTTATCCTATAACGTAACATCCCCGTGATTTTTGAATAGCCCCGGCGAAAGGCAAATCCACAGAAACACCAGATGTGTTAAACTTGTTTATTTTTCACTAAAACGTGGGCTAAGTGTGGGCGAACTACGGGCTAAGAGTGGGCGATGCCGCCTAAAAGTCGCCTAAAACCCTAGCGAAAGCCACCTAAAAATAGAGTAATACCCCAGCAACGGGGTAGGTCAACCCCGAATTATACTTTATTTTCCCAATATAAAAAGTAGTACCAAATCATCCTGCAACTCGTCCCGCAAGAATTTCAACGCACGGGTAATATGCGTTTTTACCGTGTTCAAACTGATGTTCATCTCTTCCGCCACCTCTTTATATTTCTTCCCGTCCACGACACATTTCACCAACGCCTCCCGTTGTTTCTCGGATAACAATGCCAATTTCTCCTCCAAGCGTTCCAGACGTTTCTCGTAATCATCCAACTCTTCCGCCGCCGACTCCAACAGCTCCCCGACCATTCGTTCGTTCACCTCGATTACCCGCAAATGACGTAAATAATTCAACGCGCTGTTTTGTGCCAGAGTAAACAGGTAAGACTTTACCGGATACACCGGATTCAAGTGTTTCCGGTTCTTCCAGAGCGTCAGGAAAACATCATGCACGATATCTTTCGCCACCTCCTCGTCCCGCACGTAATTATACACGAACCCCGCGAGGTTGTTGAAATGCAACCCGAATAACTCCTCAAAACCACGATTATCCAAAAGTTCCTGCTTCATTTTACATTTTTCTCGTAATGGACGCTCCCAACTTCACATTCACAAAAATATACTTTTTATTAAATTAAAAAAAGAGTCTGAGAAATTATATGTTTACAAAAAAAGAGGAATTATCTTTTTCACAAGACAATTCCTCTCCAAACATCAAAATGAGTATTGTTATCTACCAAATAATTCCATCAATTTCGTATCCAGCCACCCGCCGCGAGCCGTCATGTGAACCACTTTTCCGTCCGGGTCAATCAGGAAACCGCTAGGAACCCCACTCACTCCAAACATTTGCACACACTCTTTATCGAATTTCTGTCCTTTGGCTCCGCAAACCTGAGTCCAAGCCATTCTTTCTTCCTTTAATGCCTTTTGCCATTTAGCCGTATCGTCATCAATGGAAACACTCACGATATCAAAGCCTTTATCATGGAAACGCTTGTAAGTCTCTTTCAAATGCGGAATATCATGTCGGCAAGGACCACACCATGAAGCCCAAAATTCAACCAATGTATAACGCCCTTTTTTCACGTATTCCGACAATTTCCTCTCTTGCAAATCAACGTCCAACACGGTGAAATCCGGCATAGCATCATTTATATACAACGGCTTGCCTGCCAACACGTCCTCCACTTGTTTTCCGGCTTCGCTTGCCCGCACTTGGGGTGGGAAAAACTCTAAAATCTTTCGCGCATCCGCACGCCCGTAACGTTCAACGGCTAAATTCCCCACAACATATAGAGCTACCGGAGAATCCCCGTGTTCCCGAATAAAATCCACTCCGCGGTAATAAATACTGTCGCGAATAGCATCCATCTCTTTCACGCATTTAACCATGTCTTCTTCACTGCCTTTCTTACGATAATACACCTGACAATATCGATCGAAAACCTCTTCGTACTTCAAGTTTAAAGGCTCTACCTGTTGAATGTAAGTTGCAAATAAATCATGCGTGACAGAACCTTCAACACGCAAAGATGCAGGCGTTTTCTTGTCCAGCTTCGAAGGCATTTCAGCAAAAGGAATGGCGATATGAACTTCCGAATTATCCAAATAAACGGGAAAACGCAAGATATTAGCCCAACCATAAACACGTTGAGCGGGATCCTTGTAAAAAACGATATTCCGCAACTCCGGGGAATCCAGTTTCCCCCGGAATTCGAAACGTCCCTTCTTTATTTGTACACTATCATAATAGACCCGTTGCTTCGCGTCAGTTAAAAATATCCATTCATTCTCGGGAGCTCCTTCAAGTTCCCCTTTAATAATAAAACCGTCGGATTTTGCCTGACACCCCACGATAGTCAGCCAACTGATTATAATTGCTATTAATTTCATTCTATCCTATATTTAAAATTTCGCGTACCCCGAACACAAGGGGGGAATTTCCACATATCTCCCCCGTGTAAAGAGAATTTTTATTAACTTACATATCTGATTAAAGAAAAACAAAATCCGTTATTTCGCCAAAACCTTCATGCACTTGTTTTGCCGGGAACACTCCGTTGTCCGAGCCAATATACCCGTTGGCCGAAAGGTTCAGAACAACAAAGTCACACGTACCGTCTTCCATTTCAAAAGCAATTCCCAAGCTACGGGATAAATCATACCCGTAATTTTCATACCCGATTGTTATATTAGCCGCTTTCTCCGGCTCTGTACGGGCAAATTCCATGTGGCGGATTCTCTTACTGCCCGGATGAGTGTACACCGGAGTTGCCTTACCTCCTGTTTGCTGAAAATCAAAACGATATAGAGTATTACCCGATGAATAGAAAAGAATACCGCTATAATCCGATGTCGATGCGAAACAACTATTTTCATCCAACCCCTCGGGCTGATTCAACCGGTAGTATGCCCGAAATGCAGGCGAACCTTTTTTATTATAACCGATACCGTAGGCGTCGAACTCGTAAACAAAACAACCGCCCTTGCCGTCTATTGCCAAAGCATTGGCATACATGTATATGTCATTCGACGACTTATAAAAATACCCCGGACCGATAAACAGCACTTTGTGTTCGGGATCAAGACTATTCGGATCGGCATCCGTGTTATTATCACTCCGAACAGGTATCGAAGCCAATGTACGAGCCGACGGATTGTCATTATCCGCCCAAACTTCCGGATTCGGATTTCCCCCACTACCAAAATTATACCACTGGGCAAAACGATGCCCCGCTTGATCATACATCAAGGTAATTTGTCCGATTTTTGCTGCATGTGAGATATATACATCCCCGGTGAGCTTTTCATCAATCTTCGGTTCATATATCTTCATGGCTGCCGGGGTCTGGTAAAAACGTCCGTTTGAAAGCAGCAACCCTTGCCGTGTACCCTGCCCGTCAATATTTTCCACCTTGCTGAAATCAAAGTTAATTTGGGCATTCTCGTAAACCATACGGCTCAGACTGTCTTTTTTCTCGAATTTGTACAGTTGATTATACACGCCGGCTTCATCGGGAATATCCGTGATGACAGAAAACATATTAATCGAACTGGAATTATAATAACTACATCCCTGTTTAACACGTCCCAAACATAACGGCTTCCCTTGAAAGCGTTTACCCGTCGCATCGTAATAAACATCTTCTTTTACTATCATTTCCTCGCCGACATACTCCACTGCACCTAACTCCGTCTGCCCGTCTTTACTGTGCAATATCATCCATGCCCCGTCATACGGTTTACCCAATTTCAATTTTGTATTATACTGGTACTCGATCCCTGTTGAAGTATCGTACACCGTAAGCCGGAAATAATGCTCGTATTTCAAGTCCGGGTCTTCCAAATCTATCGTGAATCGCAATTCTTCCGTCTCGCAAACCGTATCCACTTTTGATTGCACCGAAGAACCCACGTAAAAATTAGTGCCTGTCGTGGAATGCAACCACAAAAACTTCAGATTCTCTTTGTTCTGCTCGAGAGATTGAGATAATTTCGGGTCTATCGTCACTATCGTTTCATCCGTGAAACGATAGTACACTTCCTCCAACCCGGACTCCACTGTATTAACGTCGGTATAGTCGTAATTACCCTTGTCGTCGTAACAAGAAGCCAAAAGTAAAATGATCAATATATAAATGTACTGTTTCATAGCTTTTCATTTTTATGTACTAACTTGCTTGCTCGGGAAACGCGATCCACTCTCCCGTGTCCTTGTCGATGAACTTTGGCATCGAATCGTCCTCCGCGCACTTCGCCTTGTACTCTTCCAAATCCAGATAAAACCGGTTTGCTTTACCAAGTGCCGTTATTTTACTAACCCACTTCTCGAAAGATACACAACCGTATTGTGTCATCAGGTATCTGGCTTTCACTTCACCGAAACCACCCAAATACTTCTCGTAATTATTCCACAAAGCTTCATCATATTGCCACAACTTTTCAGTCACGATATCCTCGATAATCAACTTCACCTCTTGTCGTTCCTCGAACCCTCTGGTAAAATCGGAATTAGCGTAATCAAAAGTCAAAACAGCCGTATCGCTAACCTGCAAAGCAGGGCGTTTGATCACGATCGCGAAGGTCGCTGCAAACGTATCAGCCTTTACGACATACCCTTCTTCCTCCGGGAAAATAATTCCGAATGTATCTGTCGATGAAGGTTTAACAGCCAACGCCACCCGACGCGGGTGAGCAACGACATCTCCCATGATCTTCACTGCCAACCTGACCGTATCGTACATCAGATTTTCACCCTGTTCATTAATACCGAAATTAAATTTATACAACAAAGTAGCACTTTCCGACCATACCGGACCTTTCCCCGTGTAGTCGGTTGCCCATGCTGCATCCGCGAGGAAATTGATTTGTCCTCCCTCCTCGTATTGCACCATCTCGTATTCGTTACAACTACTTAAAAGCAACAAGGCAAACAACAAACTGTATATTATCTTTTTCATAAACTCGAATCTAAAATTTATTTCCCTGTTTGTCCAAACAACACTTCATTATCCGGCCAACTGAACATGTAATTATCTTCCGTCATATTCGTCATCGGTTGGTCCAAAAAGCTCTTGTACGCGTGACGTTTATAGAAGAAAAACAATTGTCCCTCCCCGTAAAACTCCTTCCGGTACTCTTTTTCAATCTCGTTCAACCGATTCAATTCCGAACGGTCGCTTACCGGGTCAATTCCCCGCACGCCTCTCACGACATCCAGATACCCGGCTGCCTCTTCAGCAGTCGCGGCACATTCTGCCAGAATATAATACATCTCCGCCAACCGGATCAATACAATCGTGTTCTCGGTAGAAGGCCACTTGTTATCCTGATTGTACTTCAACATTCTCATTCCCGAATTTGTACTCTCGAAGCTGACACCTTCCTTTAAGCGAAAATCATTCATTCCGTCATGAGTCACGTCAAATATCAATTTCAGATGTTCCTCGTTAACCGTGTAAGAAGTCGTTGTCATCCATTTCGCCACCTGTTGATCAAAATCATCGATATAGATAGAAAAGATAATTTCTTTTGAGCGCAACACGTCATTGTCTTTATTCAACAATTCGAACTGTTCGCTATTAATTACCTGCTTGGCATAATTCCCGGCTTCCGTTTTGTCTCCGGCATACAGGTATACGCGGGCAAGCATCGCTTTCACGGCAAACAGATTCATACGCTTGTGACGATAGACAAGAAAACGGTCTCCGGCCATATTACTCTCTTCCAAGGTAGTCGTGGGAAAGTCAAAATACAACGGGTCGGTATCCGCCAACAACGCTTCCGCCCTTTTCAAATCGGCAATAACACTATCGACAACCGCACTGGACGGATCCATCGCCTGCACATCCTTGTTAAATTCCGTACGATAAGCTATCCGTTTCAAGGTCGGATGTTCCGAGTAAATCGGTCCGTACATCCGCAGCAGGTCAAAATGCAGGAAAGCCCGTACCCCCAAAGCCTCTCCTTTAATAATCTCGTAATAATTCTCTGTCGTGAACACGTGGCGATTCTTGTCACAGTAATACAATATATTATTCAAGTTGGCAATAATATTGTACATCTCTCCCCAGATACTCCCCACCCGGTTTTCATTCTTATCCGACGGATACACGTAATATAAATAATCATCACTTCCGGGAGTATAACGTCTACCCAGAATATCTATAAAACCGTAAGTCATATCTCTTCCATACAATCCGGTGGAAGCCATTTTAATGTAAACACCGGTCAGAGCCTCTTTGAATCCTAATTCACGGCTGAAGACTTCCTCTTCCTTCACTGTCGTTTTGGGATCCACGTTCAACCAATTCGAGCAGGAAGAAAAGAATATCGTGCAAAGGCAAATTCCTATAATATACTTTTTCATACGCTATAAATTTAAAAGACTAAATTTAAGGACATGGATACTTGACGGGAGAACGGGTAATCAACCCCTCGCTCCATCTTAATCGTCGAGAAACGGCAAATATCCTCCATGTACAAACCGATAGTGGCAGAGCTGATGCCCGCACGCCTCAGCCAACCGAATTTCTGCGCATTTGCCCGGTAGGACAAATTTATCGTGGAAAAATAGAACTCATTATCATCCATCACAAAACGGGAACTCTCTTTGGTATCTGTCGCGTAAATCGATTTATTAATCGCTTTAAAGAAAGTATGATCTCCCGGTTCCTGCCAACGATCGTACAAAGCACGACGATCGGCATTCAATCGAAGATTGGCATTTTCCACCTTGTTAATCAATGTCTTGTTGAAAGTCTGTCCACCCCAATGGTATTGCCCCGCCAGAGTCAGACTGAAACCCCGGTAAGTAAAAGTGGTAGAAACCGACCCCGAGAATTTGGGTTCACTATCCCCGTAGGGTACCTGATCGAAAGACGAGTATTCACTTGTTCGTTTCCCGTCACGAGTCAGAAATACTTCCTTACCGGAAGCCGGGTCGATACCCAAGGAGCGTACTACCCAAATGGTGGTTTGCGAGTAACCGTTTTCATAACGGGGTAACGGGTATTTCTCACGCTTTTCATCCAAATTCGACGTACTCTCGTATTGGTCAGCCAATGCCATTTGCTTCTCGTTCATCACCTTCAAGGCGTTGGATATTTCCTCGATCCGTGACTTATTCCGCGAGCCGGTAAAAACGACATTCCAATAAGCCTGATTCGACGGGTTGCTGTAAGGCATCAAACGCAGTGTCACCTCGTACCCTTTGTTCGAGATCTTACCCAAATTCTCTTTCATCGTTGAAAAACCGACCGAAGGAGCCATGGTAAAATCCAGCAGGGTATTTTTCGTGTATTTCTCGTAATATTCAAACTTCGCACTAAAAATATTGTGAAACATGGTAAAATCCACGGATGCATTATAGTTTTGAGTCTGTTGCCATTTCAAATCTGGATTTCCCAAACCGTATATTTCCGTACCGATCACGTCCGAACTTTTATACGTCTTCAACAACTTGGCGTAAGTATACATCTGCAACGACTGGTAAGGCGTAAAACCCTGTGAACCGGTAATCCCGTAGGTACCCCTCAACACCAACTCGTCAAAAATACCCAGATTACCGATAAACTCCTCTTTATTGGCATTCCAACGTGCCCCCACTGACCAGAACGGCGCGTAACGATTATTCTCACCAAACTCGGAAGAAGCATTGATACTCATACTATAATCGACAGCATACCGTTGTTTATACGAATAATTCAATGTCATCATAAAATCCAGTCCCCGGGACACGCTCTCGCTACCACCCGTCGTCTGGTATTCCGTTCCCATGTACACTTCACTCAGTTTATCATTGGGAAAACCTTTCATGGTGATAGAAGTTACTTTGTTGGTATTCTCCTTTATACTGTAACGGGCGAAAGCCGAGAACAAATGGTCTTCCCCGAAATTCTTATTATAAGAAGCCTGTAAACTCAACCGGTAACTACTTCCCTCCGACTTCGACCAATAATAAGACCCCTTCTCCGCGGGATCTGTTACCGCGTAAAAATCATTATGCTGTGCCGATTTGAAAGTTTCCACGGTTCCGTCTTTCCGCGTCAACGTGAAGTCCAGACTCAAACGCAAAGCATCTATCGGTAAATATTCCACCTTCAACGCTTCCCGCAACGTGAAACTACGGCTATCGTCTTTCGAATCAAATTGTGCATTCCAGAGAGGATTCAACGTCGGGGTTTTATAATCGGCTATATACGTGTCCCCTACCCGATGATCATCCAGCACCTGCTTGATATTCCCGTTATCGTCCGTCTTGCGGTAATAAGGATTGATTTTTGCATAATCTTGAAAACTCCCGTAAGGTGAGGTACGAGCCCCATCAGAATAATCTACCGACAAAGAATTATTAATCAACAATTTGCCAAAACGGTAATTCAAATCAATCTTTCCGGTCTTCGTGTTCAGGTCCGATTTTTTCATAACACCCGGCGACCATTTGGCTCCCAGATAAATTTTATAACGCAAAGACTTATCTCCACCTTCCGCCGTCAAACCGTGACGATGAGCGAAAGCTGTCTGTACCGGTTCTGATAACCAATAAGTATTCACCCCTCTCAACACATCCTGCTGGATTCTATTGTAATATGCCTGCAACGCCACATCATTTTTATTGCTGTAGAACCCGGACAATTCCTCCACCCGTAACTTTTCTTCCGCGTTCATCAAATCGTACACGCTCAAATCCGGCCATTGCAGTTCGTAATTACCATTATACGTAAACCGTAATTTCCCGGGTTCCGGGGCTTTGGTTTCCACCACAACCACCCCGTTAGCCGCTTCCGAACCGTAAATCACCGTCGCTGCCGCATCTTTCAATAGCGTGATTGATTCCACCTGTTCCGGGTCAAGGTCCATAATCGTCGTGGCATCCACCCCGATCACCCCGTCCAAAACAAACAACGGCTGGTTCGGGCGGGAATTTACATCACCGCGCAACACCACGACATCATTACTTTCATAATTACCGATACTCGCCTGCCCGCGCATCTGAAAATCGGGAATAGCGTTCGGGTTCGAACCTGCCAGATTACTGGTATTCATTTTAAACCCCGGGTCCAACATTCCCAAGGCCTTCAACACGTTTCCCGAAGTCATGCGCTTCAGTTCTTCGCCCGTCACTCTCGTGGCAGACCCCGTAAAACCTTCTTTCTTACGAGTAAAAATACCGGTTACTACCACTTCTTCCATTGTTTCCACGGCTTCTTTCATCATCACGTTAATCGTTTCCTGTCCCGTGAATTTCACTTCCATCGTCTCCATACCGATAAAAGAAAATACCAGTACAATATCCCCTCCTTTAGCGAAAGCCAGTTTATAGGCACCATCAATATCCGTGGCTGTACCAAGACTCGTGCCCTTGACCACAACCGTCACTCCCGGCAATAACTCCCCTCGCGTGTCTTTTACCACTCCCGAAACGGTCACCTCCTGTAGCTTTGCTTTCTCCACTTTCTTTTTTATCAATATAGATCCCATCTCGAAGCGGTATTCAAAAGGAGTACCCGCGAATAGTTTGATCAAAACGGAATCCACCGTCACGTTTTGCAGGTCTAAAGTAACCTTCGACATCGAAGACAATTGATCCGGATCGTAAACGAAATTCAATTTCGTCTGTTCCTTGATTTGCCGGAATACAACCGAAACGTCCACTTGTTTTACTTTAATCGTAACTCTCTGCTGCTGTGCCATTCCCAAAAAAGGCAAACACAGAAACACGACCAGCAGGATTACCCAATTCCCTCGTGAAAGCTCTGACCTTTTTCGTTCAAAAAAATCAGAAAAAACAAATCGAATCTTGTTTTTTTTCATACATTTGTAAATTAACGATTTGAACTAACGGATGCTACAACATCCTTTACAAAACCGTAAGCTGTTGACGCACCTTACGGTTTTTATTTATCTCTAACTCTTATTTTATATTTCCAGCCGCTTGCACCGTAACCGTGTTACCCTTCACTTCAAAACGCAATGTGGCAGGTCCCTCTATCAAACGAAGTACCTGCTCTATATCATCATAACGGTCGATCACTCCCGTAAATCGTTTTTGTTTCACGCTTTCATTCGTGTAAAATACCTTCACGTCATACCAGCGACTCAGCCGCTCCATAATCTCCTCGATCGTTTCACGCTCAAAAACAAACTCACCGTTTCTCCACGCGATATAAGCATACGGATCCACATCCTTCACCTGCACCGTTCCGCTCTGTTCCTCAAATTCCGCCATTTGATTCGGTTTCAGTATCACCTCCTTGCCCGTCGAATTTACCCGGATACCCACTTTACCATTCACCAGTGTTGTTTGTATCACACCCTTTTGATAAGTATTCACGTTAAACTCCGTTCCGTATACTTTCACGTTCATATTGTCAGTCGACACGATAAAAGGATGTCCTTCATCATGAGTAACTTCAAAATAAGCCTCTCCCGTCAAGAAAACCTTTCTCTCTTCCCCGTTAAAAGTAACCGGGTAACGAAGTTCCGTCTTGGAATTTAACCAGACTTTCGTACCATCAGCTAACGTCAACCGGTAATATCCCCCCACAGGAATCCGCAAGGTATTAAAAACAGGCTCGATCTTTTCATCTTTTTCCTGCACTCTCGCGTTAGCGTAATTCAACCCGTTCAAAGAATCATTTAGAATACCCGTTTCCTGCATCCCTTCAATTAATGCACCTTGTCGCGTCAGAACCACCCGTTCACCCGTTCCTAAAATCAGTTCGGCTTTTACACCCGGCACCGCTCTTTCCACTCGTGCAATCAATCTCTCCTCGTCCAAATTTCTCCATTCATCTACCGTCCGCCCGATGAAAAGAGCAGCAATCAACACGATTGAAGCCGCCACGGACCAACGCAATGTCATCCATCGCCCCTTCCGATCTACCGCGGATTGTTTCAACCGAGCCAATTCTTCCATTTCCAGATGCCCGAACTCTTCAACAGCCAACCTCTCCCTCACGGTAGCCAACTCATCCAGCAACCGCACGTGTTCCTTATCTTTCATCCACAATTCAACGGCAGCATCATCCAATTCTTCCCGATTCGTCAATATCTGTCCGGCAAACTCTATATCTTCATCACAATATCTCATGATTATTTAAATTTTACAATAACACAACAACACCCGTGAAATGGGTGACAAACAGCTACAATTATTTTATATTTTTCTTTCATTCCGACCAACCGACTATAACAATCTGTTATTCATCAAAATACCCAATACTTCTCAATTCACTTCTTTCAGAAATACAACTTTTTCTGAATCAAATCCCCAAAAATCACAACTTTTTCGGAATGGCACAAAAAAAAGAATGCTCCTTAAAGCACTCTCTATTTTGAACATTTGATGTTCTCAACTCATTTCTTATACTTCTCCAATGATTATTTTAAAGTGAACATCAGCAACACCACATCTTCCCGCAACTCGTTTCTCAAGAATTTCAATCCGCGGGATATATGAGTTTTCAAGGAATTTACACTGATCTCCATCTCGTCCGCCACGTCTTTATATTTCCGTCCCTCGACAAAACATTTCATCAATACTTCCCGCTGCTTCTCCGGCAATTCAGCCAATTTTTCATTCAATCGGTTTAGTCGTTCCTCGTAAACTCCCAGTTCTTCACCTGCATTCTCCAATAAATCCGATACCTCCCTCTCGTTCATTGCTATCACCCGTAAATGCTTCAGATAATTCAACGCGTAATTCCGGGCTAAAGTAAATAAATACGATTTCATGGAGTAGGAAACATCCAGACGCTTCTTGTTTCTCAACAAGGCAAAAAATACATCATGAACGATATCTTTCGCCACCTCCTCGTCATTCACGTAGCTACATACAAATCGCATCAAATCTTGGAAATAAGATTTGAATAAATCTTCAAAAGTGCTATCATTAAAATCAATATTCCCCATGTTTGTATGTCTCAGTAACAATCACATGTCACCACAAAAGTAAACTTTTTTCGGATACGACAAACAAACATTTTTATATTTCACGCGAACAACCGCTATTCCTCGACATTCTCCATCACGATAGAATCACGGATTTCCCCGCTCACCAGCAATAACGACAATTCCGAAACCTTTGCCTGATATATAGCCGACAATTTCCGGTCTACGGCATCAATATAACTACGTTGAAATTCCCGGAACTCGATTCCCGAGAGAGAACCGATCTTGTATTTTTCCAAAGCCGCATCCAGATTTGCCGCCGCGACATCAGCACTCTCGTTTTCGAAATTCACCATCAACAAGTTGTTCTCGTACGTGTTATACAACAACGCCAAATCCCCGAGCATCTCTTTTTCTGCCTCTTGGTATGAAAGCTCGGTATTCTCCAACTCGATCTTCGCGTTTTTAATCTTCGTACGATTCTGTAAACGACTAAAAATAGGTACGTTCAGCGAGAAGCCCCAGTAAAATCCGTTCGTCCTGTTTAACGTGGTCGCGGAAGACGGTGTATCCGTTTTATTATAGTTATACCCGGAAGTAAAATCCAACGTGGGGAACAACACAGCCCGGGTATTTTTCAAATCCAAAGCCGAGATTTTCTGATCCTTTTTTGCCAGCAACAAAGTCGTGTTACTTTGTAACGTCCTTTGTTCCAATACACCTAAAGACAAAAGAGGTCCCAATAAAATCGTATCCCGCACGTATTCCACCAACTGCAAGTCAGTATTCATCAACTTGTTCAACGTGATGTAGGCTCCTTTTAACGCTTCTTTCTGTTTCACGTAAACAGAACTGTCTGCGTTTAAATCTATCTTTGCCTGTTGGGCTTCCAAACCGGAACGATTACCCACCTCGTAGCGGGTCTGTGCTTCCTCGTAGCGTTCATTAGAAACCTCCAACGAACGAAAAGCCGCCTTCAACTTATGCTGTTGCACCAGCACGTTATAATAGGCAGCGCTTACATTCACGATCAGATTCTCCACCGCCTGCTGAACGGCAAGTTCTCCCATCGCCAGCAACTCTTTCTGCTTCTCGTGCGTGGTAAACATCTCCAACCCGTCGAACAAACGCCAGTTCAGTGCAACCCCGGCAGAATAATTATCCGTCTTTATATCGGACATCTTATTCACCTCTCCCGCACTATTTTCCGTTTTGGAATCATTACGCGTCTGTGTCTGTTTTGCATTCGCATCCACGGTAGGTAAAAAAGTAGAGTAATTCAAATCATTCTTTGCCATACGGGCTTCATTCCGGATAATCTTAATAGAATAATTCGACTCCAACGCCTGCGCTATACATTCCGGCAAAGTCTTTCGCTCTTGGGCGAAACAATTGAAAATTGAAAATTGAAAATTGAAAATGAGCAATAAAAATATTGCCTTCAATGCAATTCTCTTATATTGTAACCCACATTTTATCATATCAACTTGTTTTATTCCTTTCAAAAAACTCATGAATATATCCATTTTCAATTTTCAATTTCTTCTATGATCCGCACTTTCTTTGCTGACAAATACGTGTAAATAGCCGGAATCACAAAAAGAGTCAATAACGTGGAACAGACCATACCGCCCACCACGGCTATACCCATAGCGACACGGCTTTCTGCCCCGGCTCCCGTCGCCATTGCCATCGGCAAAATACCTAATATCGTGGATAAACTGGTCATCAGAATCGGGCGCAAACGTGCCACGGCAGAATCCTCGATTGCTTCCCTCATGGATAAGCCTGCCGCCTTACGTTGATTAGCAAATTCCACGATCAGAATACCGTTTTTAGATACCAATCCGACTAACATGATAATACCGATCTGGCTGAAAATATTCATCGTCTGCCCGAAGTACCACAAGGTCACCATTGCTCCGATCAAAGCCAAAGGCACGGTAAACATAATAATCAACGGATCCCGGAAACTTTCGAACTGTGCCGCCAATACCAGATAAATAAATACCAATGCCAACATGAAAGCAAACATCAGACTGGAAGAACTTTCCACGAAATCTTTCGAAGTACCGGACAAAGTAGTCTTAAAATCGTCATTCAGCACCCGGTCAGCAATCCGGTCCATCTCCTCCAATCCTTGTGAAAGCGTTACCCCTTTCGCCAATCCTGCCGATACGGTTGCCGACACGAAACGATCGTAACGATACAACTGCGGCGGCATCGAACTCTCGCTAATAGAAATCAAGTTATCCAGATGCACCAACTCTTTATTGGCATTTCTCACGTATATACCTTGCAGGTCACTCGGTTTATTCCGGTCTTTACGTTCCAACTGGCTCAATATCTGGTACTGCTTCCCGTCCATAATATAATACCCGACACGTTGCTCGCTCATCGTCAACTGCAACGTTTGAGCGATATCCTGCACGGAAACCCCCATGGCTGCCGCCTTATCGCGGTCAATGTTCACGGTCAACTCCGGTTTCGTGAATTTCAAGTTCAAATCGGAAGCCGAGAACATCGGGCTTTTATTCACCTCATCCATAAACACGGGCAGCATCTCTTTCAGATCTTCCAGATTCTTCGCCTGAATCACGTATTCCACGGGCAATCCACCGCGACGTCCTCCGAACGTCTGTTGTTGTGAAACCAAAGTACGAGCCCCTGTAAATTGTCTTACCTTCAAAGCAAGTTCATCGGCAATCTCCTGTTGTGTACGTTTCCTGTCATCCGCATCGACCAACCACAACTGCAAGCTCGCCCGATTCGTCTGTCCGCCCCCGATAAACTCGATGACTTTCTCCTGCTCCGGTACAAAATCCTCAACAAAAGTTGAAATCTCATCCGCGTACCGGCTCATGTATTCGTATGTCGCACCCTCCGGCGCCACGGAATTCAAGCGAATATTGGAACGGTCTTCCAAAGGAGCCATCTCTGACGGTATCAACAACCAAAGAAAATAAATAGCCACCCCGGAAGCGCAAAGGATAATAATGGATACATAACGCACTTTCAAGAACATCTGCAACCATCGTCTGTACATGTCGGTCATCCCCACGAAGAAAGGTTCCGTTTTCCGGTAAAACCAATTCTTGGCAGCATCCCGGGTCAATAATTTAGTGGAAATCATCGGGGTAAACGTCAACGCCACGAATGACGACACGCAAACCGCCCCGGCGATAACAATACTAAACTCACGGAACAACCGTCCTGTCGTCCCTTCCAAAAATACAATTGGAAAGAACACCGCCACCAGCACCACCGTGGTAGCGATTACGGCAAAGAAAATCTCGTTAGCCCCCTTGAATCCCGCTTGCAAAGGCGACATTCCCTGCTCTATCTTCGTAAAGATATTCTCCATCACCACGATAGCATCGTCCACCACCAACCCGATCGACAGCACGACGGCAAGCAAGGTCAGAATATTGATCGTGAAACCGGCAATATACATGATAAAGAAAGAGGCTATCAATGATATCGGAATTGCCAGCACGGGAATCAATGTCGTCCGCCAACTCCTCAGGAACAAGAATATAATCAATACCACCATGATAAACGCCTCGAATATGGTATCCTGCACCTCGTTGATAGAACTACGGATAAATACCGTGTTATCGAAAGCGATTGTCGCGTCAATATCATCCGGCAAATCCTTCTCCAAATCCTTCATCACCACGTATGCCCTATCCGCAATATCAATATAGTTTGCACCCGGCTGCGGTATCAAGGCACACATCACCATCGGTATCCCATTACGCTTGGCTATACTTCGGGTATTCTCGGCATCAACTTCTGCGACACCGATATCGCTAAACCGGATAATCTGTGCACCATTGCGGGCTATCACCAGATTATTGAAATCATCTATCGACATCAAACGCCCCAACGTCCTAATCGTCAATTCCGTGTTATCTCCTTCTATACGACCGGAAGGCAACTCGATATTTTCTTTTTCCACGGCACTCTGCACGTCCATCGGCGTCAGCCCGTAAGCTGCCAGTAACGCCGGGTCCATCCGCAAGCGCACCGAATAACGCTTTTCTCCCCAAATATCCACGCTACTAACCCCGGGTATCGTCTGCAACCGTTCCTTGTAATAACGCTCGGCATAACCGCTCAAGTCAATCAGAGAACGTTGTCCGCTTCGCAAAGAAATAGCAAATATAGGTTGGGCATCCGCATCCGCCTTGTAAACGGTAGGCGGGTCTATATCTTTCGGCAAACGCCGCAAAGAACCGGAAACCTTATCACGCACGTCATTAGCGGCAGTTTCCAAATCCACGTCCAACTCAAATTCTATCGTGATTCGACTCTGCCCGTCACGGCTGGTACTACTTAGCGAACGGATTCCTTGAATACCGTTAATCGCCGACTCCAACGGCTCGGTAATCTGCGTTTCGATCACATCGGCATTCGCCCCCACGAAAGACGTGGAAACCGAAATCACCGGGGGATCAACACTCGGGTAATCGCGTACTCCCAAATACAACAACCCGATTGAACCGACAATCACCAAAAGCAGGTTCAACACGGTAGCCAACACGGGACGTTTTATACATGTCGAAGATAAACTCATCTAATTTTAGATTTTAAATTTTAGATTTTAGATTCCTACCGCACAAGACCGACGCTTAGGATTTCACCTCCATAAGCCCCGCGCCTTTTCATTTTCAATTTTCAACTTTCAATTATTAAGGCTTACATTCACCGCCATCCCTTCACGCAACTGCATCAATCCGCCGGTCAACACGGTATCCCCGATTTGGATTCCTGCCGTTACCTCAACAAATTTATTATCGCGGCTTTCCGTCTGCACGGCGACACTGGTTGCTTTACCGTTTTTCAGTACCCACAAACGCTTACCGTTCATTTCGGGCACCACGGCTTCCGTGGGAATCAAAATAAATTTCAATCCTTCCGCCGTGTTCCATTGTCCCTTCACGAACATTCCCGCCATCAGGTTATCCGTGTTTCGATAACGGGCACGCAATATAGCTGCATGCTTATCATTGATCTGCGGGTCGACGGCATACACTTCTGCGCTAATATCATGATCCAATCCCGCCACTTCAAAATCAATCTTCCTGCCCACGATAGGAACTCCCACGATATATTTCTCGGGTATCACAAATTCTACTTTCAGAAAAGAATTATCCACGATTGTGGATACTTTCGTGCTGGGTTGCAGGTAACTCCCCACGCTCACGTATCGAAAACCCATTTGCCCGTCAAAGGGAGCCCGAATCTCGGTACGGATAATCTTCACCTTCAGAAGTTCGATATCCGCCAGATTCATATTATACTCCGTTTCCAACTGCTGAAATTCTTCCACGCTTATCGACTCCCGCTTCAACAACACCCGCAAACGCTCCAACTTCGCTTCCTGCAATTTCTTTTGAAACTCCAACCGCTCCAACTGTGCCTTCAAATCGGAATCGTCCACCTTCACCAACAAATCCCCCTTCTTTACACGAGCACCCTCCTTAAACGCGATCTCAACAATTTTCCCGGCTGTCTCCGAAACCAACTCCACCTCCTCGTTAGCCACCAACGAGCCCGTCACCGGAATACCGGTTGAAGAAGTTGCAAGAGAAGCCACAATACCGGTTACCGGTAGCGCCCCCCTCGATGCGGCACGGGGTGATGCAGCCGTTTTCGGGCTATCGTCAGCACTATCACTTGAAGAAAAATCCAAACGAGGGATCAATATAATACCCACAACAACAATCGGTATACCTATCTGTAAAACTCTTTTTAATCCTTTGTTCATATTAAAAACATTACATATAATTACCTTAGTGTTCGCTTACTTCACAGGCATTCACGACACTATTGTTAAGACATCAAATATCTTCAAAAGTTTATTGGCAAACCGTTAAGACTTTGTTAAAATACCAAGGATTTTAAATTTAATTTCAGAACCAATGCCTCCACTTGAACACCACGAACCCGAACACGGAAAAAAGAATGGATATCACGATCACGATCAAAAAACCATACGGGTTTTCCTCCAGTGAATTGGGCACGTTCATCCCGTACAAACTGGCTATCAACGTCGGCAACATCAAGATAATAGAGATAGAAGTCAATCGTTTCATCACGATATTCAAATTATTGGATATCACCGAAGCGTAAGCATCCATCGTCCCGCTCAATATATCGCTGTATATTCGGGCGGAATCCTGTGCCTGCCGCAACTCGATCTCCACGTCTTCCACCAGATCCTCGTCAAAAAATTGCCGTTGCACCTTCAACGTCTTCATCTTGATCAGCAAATTATCATTTCCTCGCAACGAAGTGATAAAAAAGACCAAAGACTTCTCGATCTTCAACAATCGCTGCAACTCCTCGTTACGAATGGACTTCTCCAGTTCCACCTCCGCCATGTGCATCTGCGCGTTGATTTGCTTCAAGTATTTCAAATACCAAACCGAAGAAGACAGGAAAAGGCGAAACACCAAGTCCCAGTTATTCTCTATCTCCAGATTTTTCCGGATCACGTAATTGATAAAATCCGGTATCATTGCCGTCTGGTGATAACACACGGTCACGAACACATCCCCCTTCACGATAATACCCAGAGGCACCGTGATAAAAGGAATACTGTTATCTACCGATTTGAAAGGAATACGCATAATCATCAGCGTCCATCCCTCTTCCACTTCCAGACGGGAACGCTCGTCAACGTCCTCGATGTCATCAATAAAAGCCTCGGGAACACCCTTTTCGTCGATTAAATATCGAATATCTTCTTGAGTTGGTGAAACAACATTAATCCAGCAATTGGGTTCCCATATTTTTTTCTCAACGAACCCTACTTTACCCATTAGGAAAGTTCTCATAATAATTCCTCCTTCAATTTATGAATAGAGGCTTTATTCGGAACCCCTACTCAGATTAATACCGTTGATGATAGTCGTCCATATCTTGTTCTATGAATTTTGCTACAAAAGTAATCTTTTATTTTTAAGATAGTTGCTTTACAACTGGTTTTATTTTTTCAGATCAATAAACACGGGAAGATGATCGCTATACCCACCGATATACTTTGGTCCCCTGTAAGTCGGTTTCGGACGTTTTCCAAAACTTCCTTTTTCTTCCTCCATCAAAAAATCGGAAGCCACAATTTCCATTCGCCCGGAAGAACGCAAACCATGTTTCCCGTCCAACAAAGTCCCGGAAACAATCACGTGATCCAGCGTCTGCCACTCTCCCTTGAAACGATAACTTCCCCGAGTCTTTCCCAACAAATAATAACCGGTATTATAAAGCTCGCGGGAGTTTATTTCTTGTCCCTCCGGATTTTTCGTTCCCAACGCCTGTTGTGCACGAGTATTTGCCCGTCCGTTCATATCCCCCATAATCACGATCATCGCTTCCGGCTGACACGATTGTATTGAATCGACTTTCTCCCTTACAACAGAAGCCGCTTTCACCCGTTTCCATTCACTTTTAGCCTCCCCGCCCCGCATGGAAGGAAAGTGACAGACAAAAAAATGCAACGTATCGACTTCCCTCAATACCCCTTTGCAATAAAGGATATCCCGGGTAGTTTCCCCTCTCCCCAATTCCACGGGAAAAAATTGACTTCTCAATTCCCGGAACACCGTTGTATTATACAAAAGAGCCACATCAATCCCTCTCGCGTCGGGCGAATCCTCGTGTACAATCCCGTAATTCCCGTCAACCAATCCGGTTTTTCGAATCAAATCTAATAAAACCTGTCGATTCTCCACTTCCGCGAGACCGATAATCGTCGGCAATCTTTCGCTCGCGAGCAGCACCCTTGACACATTCAATATTTTCCGGTAATAACGTTCTTTCGTCCAATACATTTTTCCCCTCGGGGTAAAACCTCCGTCCGCTATCAAAGAATCTTTACGAGTATCAAACAGATTCTCAACATTATAAAACACCACTCGACAAGAATCCGTCTGTCCTGACACCCTTCCGTGAAGCAGGCAAAAGAGAAGAACGAAACATCCGATAGTCCTTCTCATCAACATATTACAATAAAATAATCCTTTTTTCCAGCAAATGAATAATTTTACTTTTCAACGCATTCGCGTTAATCGGTTTGGCGGCATAAGCATCGAAACCACTCGCCATGATTTTCTCTTCATCCGAGGCATAAGCATACGCCGTAACGGCAATAACGGGTACGGTTGAAGATATTTTACGTATCTTTTGAACCGCCTCGTATCCGTTCAATTCCGGCATATTAATATCCATCAACACCAGATGCGGGCGATGTTCCTCGAACAAATTCACCGCTTCTATCCCGTTCCACGCGTGTAGCAGCTTATAATCTTTCTTCAGAATAGACTCGAAAAGCATGTAATTACTCGGGTTGTCCTCGGCAATCAGAATTTTCAATTTGTCCTTTTCCACCGCCTCCTGTATGATAAACTCGTCTTTTTTGTTCTCCTCGTGATGCAATTTCACGGGATTATAAGGTACTGTAAACCAAAATGTAGAGCCATTACCGATTTCCGACTCCACCCCTATTTTTCCACCCATTCGTTCCACGATAGTTTTACAAATTGGCAATCCTAACCCCGTTCCTTGGGCGAAAGAATTTAATTTCACAAAACGTTCAAAGATAGCCTCTTTCTTATCGGCACTAATTCCGCAACCGGTATCCGTCACGTAAAAATACAAGGTATTCTTTTCCAGCAAATGATACCCGAAGCGAATACTTCCCTTTTCCGTGAATTTCGTCGCGTTATTAATCAAATTCGCTATAACTTGAGTCAATCGGTTCTTCTCCATATGGATACAACATTCCGGCAATCCTTCCTCGAAAACTATTTCCACCGCGGAAGTTGTCAATCGCAACGCGGAGGTTTGCTCCAGTTCATGCAACAAAGCGTTCAAATCAAAATCCGAATAAACAAACTCCATCGAACCGGATTCGATTTTCGAGAGATCGAGAATATCATTAATCAACTGCAAGAGCAACTTGTTATTATTCTCGATGATATTCACGTACTCCTGCTTTTCACGCTCCTCTTCCGCGGAAGCCAATATATTGGAAAAACCGACAATAGCATTCAACGGCGTTCTGATCTCGTGGCTCATATTCGCGAGGAAAGCCGACTTCAGACGATTGGATTCTTCGGCATGTTCCTTCGCCTCCCGTAAATCCAGTTCCATCTTCTTACGTCCCGTGATAACCAAAGAAGAACCGACCAATGATAAAGCCTTTCCGTTCTTATCCTTTTTCTCCACGGCAGCCTGCGCTTCCACCCACTCGAATGAATAATGGTGATTATTCCTGTCCAGAACCCGGTACTCCTCTTTTATCTTTTCCACCTTTCCCTCGATCAAGGCAGAATAAGCCGCACGTACACGTTCCCTGTCATCCTTGTGAATCTTGGAGAAGTATTGATCTTGAGGTACAGACAAAGTATCTTCACTTCCTTGGTAATGTTGCAACTCTATCGGACGATTCACATCACACAACATAGTCCCGTCCTCCAAATTCCAACGCCACGGGATAATATTGGCAACATCCAAAGCCATTGCCAACTTATAATTCACGGACTCCAACAGCGCTCTCGTGTTCCGTAAATCGGTAATATCCACGCAAAAAACATCGATCATCCCGACTTGTTCCGAAGCGACAAGCAACACCTCGAAATATTTCTCGATAGCCTTGTGATAATACTCTATCGTGAAAGACTTCTTTTCGGCAAGCATCGTCTTGTACAAGACAAGATACTCTTTATAATTACTATTCAGAATCTCACTCCCTCTCTTGCCAACAATATTCTCACCACCTTTAAAATACTTGCAAAACATGGGATTAATAACTTGCACGACATAATCCTCCAGTTCCCCCCGACTATTGTATATCAATTTATGCTTCGTATACGCGATAGGCATATTATTAAATAATGCCTCGTATTTTTTCAAAAAAGACAATTCCTTCTCGTGCAAAGACCGTTCCTTCCTCATCAAACGTATCCTCTCCCACATCAAATAAAGAGAAAACAATAAAACGGCAACAACAAATATCATGTACCGGTTCTTGGACCAGAAACTCTCCGGAACAAAAAAGTAATGCGCGTTATCAGGATATATCGACGTGGGAATACCGGCTTTCTGCAATACATTATAACACAAATAATTATCCGGTTCAACTTGTTGCCAAGCAACATCCTTGGGACTCTTTCCCGCCATGATCTCCCGTAATGTCCGGGCGACCGTATGCCCGAACTCTTGTCCCGAATAAAAATATCCTCCCGCCAGCTCTCCATCCTCAATCCCTATATCTTCCAATATAAACACGGGATGATGATCGAAAGTACTTATCGTCTTATGATTATTACATGAAATATATTTATTACCGACCATACCCTCGCGTTGAAACCAAGAGAAATACAGTAACCCAACCTTGTTTATATCAAAAGAAGATATTGAATCCAACATATCATCCATAGTCATCTCCCCTTCCGTGAAATAACTTACTTGAAGATCCGGAAAATACTTCTGACAAACTTCCCGCATTTCGTATCTTACCTGCGCACTAACATAACGATGATCGGAAATAAGGACTACCTTTTCCATTCCGGGAAGCAACAATTTCATTTCATCAATCGTGCCCCTCACGTGAATGGGGCATTCGACAACCGTGGCATTATATCCTTTTATCAGTTCCCGAAAAGATTTCATCTCTCCCGGAACAATCTCTTCTTTCCCCAACACGGAAGTCCACGACGTCACATAATCTTCCTGCACGCAAAAGATTATCGGAACATCTTTCCACACCCCGTTAAAAGCATCTTCAAATAAACACCACGCGGGAGACCCGAGTACCACAATACAACGAGGCAATGGAATCGAATGTTTTTCTATTATCAAACGTTTCCTTTGCCGCGCGATGGAATCCTCCTCGACCAAAAGCATATTGAGGGACTCGACAAGAATATCCTCCTCGATCGAAGGATCTTTCCGAAGGCTGTCAATCACGTAATTCGACCACACGGTAACATCCGTGTACGAATTAATAACCAAGACATTATCCCGATCACGAGCCCACAAGGCCGAAAACTCAAACAAAATAAAAATGAATAAAAAACCGATCCGTAAAATATTCTTTAAGCACATGCCACATTTACCTTTATAAACGAGTACAAAGGTACAAATATAGCTTAAACTAACAACCGGAAAATGAATTAATTTCCCTACCTTGCCCGCACTTCGCAAATCACGGAATCGGCAATCACTAAATCACCGAATATTTCCCCAGTTCCTCCCAATACTCCAACGCCCGCCTCGTGTGGGGAATCACGATAGTTCCCCCGACAAGATTGGCTACCGAGAATATCTCGAACAACTCCTCCGTGGTCACCCCGAGTTGATGACACTTTTCCAGATGATACTTGATACAATCGTCACAACGCAAGACCATGGAAGTTGCCAATCCCAACATCTCTTTCACCTTGGCGGACAAAGCGCCATCCATATATGTATTCGTATCCAAATTATAGATACGTTTGATTACCTTATTATCAGCGGCAAGAATCTTTTCGTTCATTTTAGCCCGGTACGCCCGGAACCGTTCAACCATTTCACTCATAACTCTTTCAATAAATTCCGATCAACTTCAAAATATCATTTATATTCGCGAATAGCAACAAGAATATCAAAAAGAACATTCCCGCTATCTGGGCATTCTCCATAAACTTCTCATTCGGTTTGCGACGGGTAATCACCTCGTACAACAGGAATACCACGTGCCCCCCGTCCAAAGCCGGTATAGGCAACAGGTTCATCACACCCAGAATCAATGACAGGAAAGCCGTCAAATCCCAGAACGCGTGCCAATCCCATACACTCGGGAAAACATTCCCGATAGACACGAAACCACCCAAAGATTTGAACGCCTCCGCGTTTTCAAACAACTTGAACTGCTTCAAATAAGATTTTACCTTATCCACTCCCATGTTGATACCCGCGGGCACGGACTCCAAGAATGAATATTTTTTCACGGCAAATTCGAAATCGGCTATAATCCTCGGCTGTATCCCCATGAGCTTGGAGTCGCCCATATCGAGATAGAGAGTTAATGTATCCTGCCCTCGCAACACTCTCACGTTCATCACGCTATCCCGATGATTCATCACCAGTGACTGGAACTCGTCATAATAAGTAAATCCCCGTCCGTCCACCTCGATAATCGTGTCGGTCGCCAACATCCCGGCATTCCTTGCCGGTGCGTCTTGAGCGAAAGCCACAATCTCACCGTTATACTTGTAACGAGGTGCCAACAAAGCCTTCTGGTCAAAACCATTGGAGGAATAAGCCAGTATCTTCTTGACCAGAGTAGGAGGTATTTCAAGGCTCACAACCCGTTCATCCCGTAGCACTTGCATAGTCTTCGGCTCATCCAGCAAAAGATGAAGCATGATATCACTGAAACGCTCCACTTTTTTGTTATCGAAAGACAAAACGATATCCCCGTTACGCACCCCCGCGTCCAACATAATACTGTCACACACGACACCGTATTTCACGTTTTCCGCCGGCAGATACTCCTCGCCCCAAGTATAAAGCACCATGATATATATAAAAAATGCCAGCAGGAAATTCACCAACACCCCGCCAATCATGATTAGCAACCTTTGCCATGCCGGTTTGGAACGAAATTCATAAGGTTTTGGCGGCTCTTTCATCTGCTCCAAATCCATCGACTCGTCAATCATCCCGGAGATCTTCACGTATCCCCCCAAAGGCAACCACCCCATCCCGTACTCGGTTTCCCCCTTTTTAAAACGGAAAATCGAAAACCACGGGTTGAAAAAAATAAAAAACTTCTCCACCCGTACCTTGAAAAGTTTTGCCATAAAGAAATGTCCCATCTCGTGCAACATCACGAGAATCGACAAACTCAACAAAAACTGTAATATCTTCACTAATACATCCATGTTCTGATTTTAGATTTCTTGATTTCTTGATTTATGATTTTAGATTCCAATCGTCAATCGTAATTCATAAATCGTAAATTATTTATTTTTCAATTGCTCTGCTATTCTCCGTCCCTCCCGGTCGGTCGCTATATAATCCTCCAACGTCGGCTGTCCGATGAAACTGACTTTATCCAGCGTCTTCTCTATCACGTCGGACATCGCCGTGAAAGAGATTTCCCCTTGCAGGAAGGCAGCCACCATCACCTCGTTCGCGGCATTCAACACGCAGGGGGCATTACCGCCGCGGTTCATCGCCTCGTAAGCAAGTCCCAAATTGCGGAATGTCTTTATATCCGGTTTCTCGAACGTCAAGTTAGAACACACGCTAAAATCCAGACGGGGAATATCGGAATGTACCCGTTCCGGGTAAGTCAACGCGTATTGTATAGGCAAACGCATATCAGGTACACCCAGTTGGGCTTTCACGTTCCCGTCTTGAAACTGTACCATCGAATGTACCACGGATTGGGGATGCACCAGCACTTCAATCCGCGAAGGCTCCACCCCGAACAACCACTTCGCCTCGATAGCCTCGAATCCCTTGTTCATCATCGAAGCGGAATCAATGGTCACCTTGGCGCCCATGTGCCAATTCGGGTGCTTCAGAGCTTGAGCGGCAGTTACCGTCCTTAAATACTCGTGATCTTTCCCCCGGAAAGGTCCCCCGGAAGCTGTCAACAATATCTTCTCTATCGGGTTATCATGCTCTCCCGCCAAGCACTGGAAAATTGCCGAATGCTCCGAATCCACGGGCAATATCGCCACCTTGTACTCCTCGACCAAACGATTGATCAAATCCCCGGCGACAACCAGCGTCTCTTTATTTGCCAACGCGATCGTCTTTCCCGCTTTTATCGCGTTGATCGTCGGGAGCAAACCGCTATACCCGACCATTGCCGTTACCACCACGTCAATAGTAGACGTTTGCACGACTTGAGCGATAGCGTCACTTCCCCCGTACACTTTTATATCTTCATCCCGCAACAAATCCCGCAACTCCCCCAACTTCTCCTCGTTCCCGAGCACCACCATATTAGGTTTAAATTGTTTCGCCTGTTGCGCCAACAACTCCACCTGATTATTTGCCGTGAGAACTTCCACGCGAAACCGTTCCGGGTTAGCCTCGATTACCTGTAATGTCTGTGTCCCGATAGACCCGGTCGATCCTAATATTGCTATATTTTTCATTAATTTCTAATCGTAAAAACTCTAATCACTTAAATTTAATAAACGTCTCCGGGTTCAATGCTTTCCCCCCTTGCCACAATTCAAAATGCAAATGCGGTCCCGTTGTTTCCTCCCCGGTATTTCCCACCACGGCAATAGCCTCTCCCGCTCGTACAAAATCTCCCTGCTTCTTCAACAACACCGAATTATGCTTGTATATTGAAACCAGATTCCCTTGATGCTGCACTTGAATAACGTATCCCGTCTTGATCGTCCAGTCGGTAAAGATCACCACACCATCCAGCACGGACAACACGTTAGAATTTTGCTTCGCGACCAAATCGACACCGTAATGACGGGTTCCCTCGTCAAAATGATTCGTCACGATACCGTCCAACGGTGAAAAGAAATGATAGAAATCATCATCCGAAAAACTGACTTGTCCCAACGCCAAATTATACCGCTCCTCTCTCTCCATCACCTCCCGGAAACCCGCTTCTTCTTGCGACACGCCCAACATCGTCGTGTCATAATTAATTTTTACGTTCTCGCTTGAAGCCATGTAATGAGTCGTATCCAACACCTCGTCCCTCAAAATCATCTGGATGGAACGCAGGAAACGATCTTTCTTCTCCACCTCGTTCAATAAAGAATCTACCCGTAAGGCATTCTGGGTAAGCTGTCTTCTCAACTGTTGACTAGGATAACCGGGAATAAATTCTCTCAAATTCGTGAAAGCAATTAACATGATTGTCAAAATAATCAACACCACCGCCAACGAGCTTAAAGCCGTCAGCACCTGCAAGGGGGATAGACGAAGATGCATCACCTCCTCGTAGGTAGACTCATTAAAAATGGTCAACTTGTAGCGATTCTTTAATTTATTCCAGTATTTCCGTTTCTTACTCTTCATCCGAATATTTTTAGCCTCCAAAAATAGTACAAAAATCCAATTTTCCCATCCCGAAGGTTTAGAAAGTTTATAAAGTACCCGCCTTTCGTCCGTATAACCCACAAATTGCCACACCCGCATCACGAGTCAATTCCATTTTTCCCCTCTAAAACAACCCTAATCATACTGAAGACCTACAACAAACGTAAATATATAATGAACTTATCTTACACGTCATTTATAAAATAATCTACACAAATCCAAACCAAGCAATGTCAAAAATCTATCGTCATAGGAGTTTCATGGAAGTATGATGGAAGTATAATAGAAGTATTACCCAACCAACACCCTCAAAAATAGATATAGCAACCTTCCCCGTCCCCTATCTTCTTACTAAAAACCTATTGATTTTCCCCCCTCGTTTACAATTTTGACGGGTACTGGTAGATACGCAAATGGAAATAAGGCATCACGGCAAGCAAATGATCGAAAATATCAGATTGCACTTTCTCGTAAGCCACCCACTCCTGAATGCGTGAAAAACAATAGATTTCCAACGGGATTCCCGTGGCAGACGGTTGCAATTGCCTCACCATATACGTCATATCCATATTCAGATTCGGGTTTGCTTCCAGTTTCCGAACGGCATATTGACGGAAAATCCCCAAATTCGTCAGTCGCCTCTCGTCCAACACATCCCCTTTCCCCTTGTTCTGTTCTGTCAGCACGGGAAGTATATCCTCAATATATCCCTTCAGAACGTCAGATTTTCTCAACATGGCGATCTCCTCGTCCGACAGGAAATGCACCGAATTCATATCTATATTAATAGAGCGCATAATCCGCCGTCCCGCCGATTCCTGCATTCCCCGCCAGTTCGTGAAAGAATTGGAAACCAACTGGTAAGTAGGCACTGTCGTGATCGTCATATCCCAATTTTGCACCTTCACCGTGTACAAATTGATTTCCAGCACCGTCCCGTTCGCGTTATTACTCGGCATCACGATCCAGTCCCCGATACGCACCATCTGATTGGACAACAACTGCACACCCGCGACAAACCCCAGAATCGCGTCTTTGAAAACCAACATCAATACCGCCGCGAAAGCACCCAATCCGACCAACAGATTACGGGGCGACTCCCCGATAAACACGCTCACGATCGTGATAACGACCGCCGACACCACGAATATTTTGATTACCTGCACGAACACCTTGATAGGTCTGTCGCGCGCTACCGGGTAGGACTCGTAAATCCGGTTAATGGCATCCAGTACCGTGACAATCACGTATCCCGCCACCACCAGAATCCACGCCACGATAAAACGGTGGAAAAGCTCAATATGCTCCCACTTCCCGTAAACAATCTTAAAGGCAAAATCAATAAACAGCGGGGGTATCAAGTTAAAAACTCTCTGGAAAACATGTTCATCCAAAAACACGTCATCCCACTTGGTCTTGGTACGCTTGACCACTTTGGCAAGCAACCTCATCACCCCTTTACGGAGAAAAAGAGTGAATAAAAAAGCGATCAGACAAATAACCGCGATCTGCAACATCACCTCCACGAGTGAAGCAGTTTCGGGATCTTTAATTCCCAAGTTTAGCCAAGAAAACCACTTACTTATATTTATTTTCCAAATCATACTATTCCTCTCCTTTTTTATATGCCCTATACGAGAATTGAACAGGAAAAAGTTAAGAATTACAGATTTTTCTGATTCCAAAACACCTGATAAGTTAAAATCATATTAACATATAATCTTTCCGACTACCCCGGGAAGCCTTCATTTTTCTCTATTTTTACAATTCCGCCATAAATTAACGTTAAAGATTTTAAGCGACAGGATAAATTTGCTTACACTTTACTATATTTGCAGACACAAACATTAAAACATTAAAATAATTCGTATGACAAAAAGACTATTAACCGTGTGTGCTTTATTGGCGCTACTCAGCTCTAGCTTGTTCGCCCAATATGACATGAAAGCACCACTTCCCAAAGACCCGAATGTCAGAACGGGAAAATTAGCTAACGGCTTGACTTACTACATTCGCCACAACGCGGAACCCAAGGACAGAGCAAGTTTCTACATCATCCAGAACGTGGGAGCAATCCTCGAAAACGATGACCAGAACGGATTGGCTCACTTCTTGGAGCACATGGCATTCAACGGTACCAAACACTTCCCCGGAAGAAAAGGTATCACCAATATGCTGGAAAAACACGGGGTTGAATTCGGTAGAAACGTGAACGCCTATACCGCGCAAGACGAAACCGTGTACAATATCAGTGATGTTCCCACCACGAACGAAGGACTCTTAGACACTTGTCTGCTCGTGCTTCACGACTGGTCACACTACCTTCTGCTCGTTGACGAAGAAATCGACGGTGAAAGAGGCGTTATTTCCGAAGAGTGGAGAACCAGAAGAGACGCAGGATTCCGCATGAGAGCCGTAACCATGCCGGTTCTTTTGAACGATTCCAAGTACGCAAAAAGAGATGTAATCGGTGATTTGGACATCATCAAAAACTTCAAATACCAGACTCTCCGTGATTACTATCACAAATGGTACCGTCCCGATTTGCAAGCGATTGCAGTTGTCGGAGATTTCGACGCTGAAAAAATGGAGCAAAAGGTAAAGGAATTATTCTCCAAGATCCCGACTCCGGTAAATCCTGCCGTGAGAGAAACTTTCGAAGTCCTTCCCCACGACGGAATCAAGTTCGTGTGCGCCACGGATAAGGAAGTAACCAATTCTTCCATCGCCGTGTACATCAAATACCCGGCTCCCACGAAAGAAGAAAAAGGACTGAACGAAGCCTTGAAGAAAGGACTTGTTCAATCATTCTACAACACGATGTTGGCTCAACGTATCTCCGAATTACTCCAAAAAGGTAATCCTCCCTTCATCAACGGAAGCGCAGGCTTCGCCGGTGGTATTGTGAGAGGCGTCAACGCTTATTACTTCGGGGCAACAGCAAAACCGAACGAGGAAGCTGAAGCATTGGAAGCCATCTACCGCGAAAATGAAAGAGTAAAAAGATTCGGCTTCACGCAAGGAGAACTCGAAAGAGCAAAAACAAACATGTTGGTAGGTTTGGAATCGGCTAACAAGCAAAAAGACAAAACCACTTCCGAAGACTATATCGATGAAATAAAAGAAAACTTCCTTGAAGGAGATCCTATCGTTGACTTCGATTACTATTACGAGTTCGCGAAAGCGGTTATCCCGACAATCACCGTTGACGAAGTTTCCGCGTTGGCAAAACAATATATCGTTCCGACCAACATGGTAATCATCGTGCAAGGACCGGCAGAAGGCGTGAAACACATCACGGAAGCAGAGGCCCTCGCCACGTTGAAAAAAGTTGAAGATTCTCAACTTGAACCCTATCAGGACGAATCTGCCGAAGCCAAACTGATCAACAAAGAGTTGAAAGGCTCAAAAATCATCGCTACCAAGAAATTACCGCAATTCGAAGCAGAAGAGTGGACACTGGAAAACGGTGCGAAAATTGTATTCCGCAAAGCAGATTTCGAGAAAGACCAAGTAGCCGTGGCTTCTTACAGCAAGGGGGGTACCTCTCTGTACGGTGTTGACAAATTAGCCTCCGCACAAGTTGTCGCTGATTTCGTTGGAGCTTACGGATTAGGCGACTATGATGCTATTACCTTGAAAAAATTGTTGACAGGTAAACAAGCAAACGTCGGTATCGGTATCGGCGGATTGTCAGAATCTGTCGGTGGTGGTTCAACTCCCGGGGATTTCGAAACCTTGATGCAATTAATCTATCTGAAATTCGAGGAACCTCGTTTCGACAAAGAAGTCCACAACGCGATCATGCAACGTAATTATGCGGCTATCGCGAACATGAATAACAACCCGAAAAAAATCATGCAGGACTCTATTAACATGATCATGAGCAATTACAGCCCGAGAACCCTTTTGTTTGGGAAAGAATTCTTGGATAAGATCAGTATAGAGCAAATCGAGGAAATTTATCGTGACCGTATCAAAGATATCAGCGACTTCACGTTCTTTATCGTGGGTAACATCGACGCTGAAACCGTGAAACCGTTGGTTGAAAAATACTTGGGTTCCGTGCAGTCCTTCAACCGCAAAGAGAAGTGGGTTGACAACAAGGTAAGAGGCCCGAAAGGAAAAACAGTGAAAGTGATCGAACTTCCGTTGCAAGACCCGAAAGCTACCGTTATCACGAGCTTCTCTAAAGATATGAAAACCAGTATTCACGACAATATCTGCCAAAACATCTTGAAAGGAGTACTCGATCAAAGATACCTGACAAATATCCGTGAAAAAGAAGGCGGTACCTATGGAGTAAGCGTTCAAGCCGGATCATCCAGAGAACCGTACGAAAGTTATAGCATGAGCATGATGTTCGATTGCGACCCGGATAAGGCTGACCACTTGAAATCATTAATCTATGCCGAAATCGACTTGTTAATGAAAGAAGCTCCTACACAGGAAGAGATCAGCAAGGTTATCACGACCATGAAGAAAAACCGTGAACAATCCAAACCTCACAATAACTATTGGATGAGTGCTATCCAAACTTACTACCTCCGCGGTATCGATATTACCGACCCGAAAAACTTCGATAATATCATCGACAAGATCACCCCGAAGGATGTACAGAAATTCACCAAGAAATTATTCAAGGGTGCCGACGTGGTTGACATGATGTTCATACCGGAAGCAAAATAATTATTATTTGATATAGAAAAAAGACCGCTCAAAAGCGGTCTTTTTTTTTAAAACCCTCTATATTCATCTACCATACTCAAAATCAAAGCACCGTAGCGCTCCACTATCTTTTTCCCGATTCCCGGAACGGCAAGCAATTCTTTCGTGTTTGTCGGTAGCAGATTACTGATGCCCAGCAAAGCTTTTTGCTGTAACACCGTGTACACGGGTAGTTTCAAACGTTCGGCTTCTTTATTCCGCCATGTCCGAAGCGTGGTATATAATTTCGGGTGCAATATGTCGGAGGACACTTCCGCCTTTACCGTACCCGCTTTCTTTGCCTTGATTTTCACTTTCGGGGCATCAATCAAGGCTTTTGCCTTCGCCCGTAAATAAGCGGTCACGGAGAAACCATTCCCTATCGTCTTCAAAGTCTCCATTTTCAAGGTTATTTCACCCCGGAAACGTTCCATGGCTTGTTCGACGGACTTCCTTACTTCCTTGTTGTCAATTTCCGGTATCGCTTCCTCCAGAAAGTCCCCGAAAATTGTCTTCGTGTGTTCACGAAAATAAGCCGCACCTTTACGTACCCGTTCCGCGATCACCGGATTGTTCTCGTAAACCCCGTCTTCCGGCATCAAGCCCTCCAACTGGTTTTGAAATCGCTCCGATACCATCAACAGCTCCTCCGCGCAACGGGCTCCCGCCACGCGGTAACGCTCCACCCATTCGGGATACAAGCGACGCAATTGCTCGTCCAGTATTCGGTACAAATAATGCAACCGCCAACGTATAGACTCGTAATCAAATTGTTCCAGCAACAACTCCCGGAAGTACGATTGCCGTGCCTGATGCAGCTCCTCCGTGCCGGGTTCATGTTGCTCCACCTCACTCACGAACTGATCGATAGCATTATCATTGATCAGTGAACGGGGCGTCACGAGAGAACTCAACACCAATCCCTCGAAAGTCTTGCAACGGCTCAACGCCACGTATACTTGCCCGTGAGCGAAAGCCGCATTCGCATCCACGATTGCCCGCTCAAACGTCAATCCCTGACTTTTGTGTATCGTGATCGCCCACGCCGTCTTCAACGGGTACTGGCTGAACCGCCCTTCCACCATCTCGACGATCTCCTTCGTTTCTTCGTCCAACGTGTATTTCGTGTTCGTCCACTCCTCCCGGTTTACCAGAATCCGCATCCCGTCCTCTTTCCCCACGACTTCGATCGTGTTATTGTTAATCGCCGTGATCTTGCCTATTTTCCCGTTATAATAACGTTTCTCCGGGGAGGAATCATTCTTCACGAACATCACCTGTGCCCCTTTCTTCAACACGAGTAATTCATCCGTGGGGTACGAGTACGCCGGGAAATTATCTTTTATCTCCGCCCTGAACGTGTAGGCTTGGGTATTCAATGCCGCCATTTTCAGATCATTAATCCGCTGCGCTTGATGATTATGCGTGGTCAGCGTGATATACCCGTCCTCATCCGAAGGGGTAAATCCCGGTATACATCGTTGATTCAAAGTATTCAACACGGAGGCATCAATCTGTTTTTCCCTTATCCGGTTCAACAGTTCCAAAAAGATACCATCCTGCTGACGGTACACCTGCTTCAGCTCTATCGGCACGTAACGGGTTGCCGCCAACGCCTTGCTATGGAAAAAATAAGCCGACTCGTAATGTTGTTTCAACAACATCCATTCGTCATCCTTCACCACGGGAGCCAACTGCTGCAAGTCCCCGATCAACAACAACTGCACCCCGCCGAAAGCCTCGTTACGGTTCCGGTAACGACGCAACACGTCGTCCACCGCGTCCAGCAAATCCGCCCTCACCATACTCACCTCGTCGATCACCAGCAAGTCGATCGTCTTGATAATATTTATTTTTTCCCGACTGAACTTATTCGTGAAACGAGCCTTCCCGTCATGCGTTATCACATCCGTGACACCCGGTATATACGGCCCGAAAGGCAACTGGAAGAACGAGTGAATGGTCACTCCACCCGCGTTAATCGCCGCCACACCCGTCGGAGCCACCACGATCATCCGCTTCGGGGAACGCTCTTTCAAGTTCCTCAGAAACGTGGTCTTTCCCGTTCCCGCCTTTCCCGTCAGGAACACGTTCACCCCGGTATATTCCAAGAAATTAAACGCCAACTCTAATTGTGGATTACTTTCCATGAATCAACACTTTTCGTGAATTATTACATATTCAGGTCATTACAGACGCCCTACTATGCAAAGATATGGAAAATCTACACATTTTATTAGGATTATTCGTATTATATATCTATTTTCGTGGAAATTTACATGAAATACCATCTATGAAGATTTATCATTTCTTTATGACAAGAAATTACAGGGTGAGAGGCTAACGAAGTCTGGGACTTGTTTTTCCGGCTATCTTGAGAAACTTTCCATTCACGGGAAAGATTCTATTTTCGCATTTATTATTTAAAAAAGAAACGACACATCCCGGGGTGAGATGCGTTTAAGCGTTTAAAATTCATACAAAACAACCATGAATAATTGGAAAAAAGTATTCGCTATTATATGGACAGGACAGTTTTTCTCCATTCTGACCAGTTCACTTGTTAATTTCGCTATCATATTATGGCTGACATTCGAAACCAAATCGGCTGAAACACTGGCATTTGCCACGATATCGGCCTTACTCCCGCAAGCCGTGTTAGGTCTATTCTCCGGTATCCTCATCGATCGCTGGAGCCGGAAATGGATTATGATACTATCGGATAGTTTTATTGCCTTCTGCACCTTCATTCTTGCCGTACTGTTTTACTTCGGGCAGGCAGAGGTATGGGCAATATACACGTTACTGGCATTACGTTCTGTCGGATCGGCCTTCCACATGCCCTCCATGCAAGCGTCCATCCCCTTGTTGGCACCGGAATCCCAGCTTTTACGCGTCGCGGGAATCAACCAGATCATACAATCCGTCTGCAACATCGCGGGGCCCGCTTTAGGGGCATTAGCCATCACGATGCTCGATATGACTTACGTTCTTATGCTTGACGTGGCAGGTGCGTTACTCGCTTGTACCTCGTTATTGTTTGTCACCATCCCCAACCCGAAACCCGGTGAAACGAAAACGAAATTGAACCTATGGCAAGATTTACGGGAGGCGCAAAGGGAAGTCACGAGCCATAAAAGAATGACACTCCTTTTCCTGCTTTCCATACTGGCAACTCTTTTTATCATGCCTATCAGCGTATTGTTCCCGTTGATGACTCTCAATCATTTCTCCGGAAGTGCTTACCAGATGAGTCTGGTAGAGGCAATATGGAGCGTCGGTTCCCTCGCGGGCGGACTCGTGTTAAGCCTCCGTCAATACAAGGTCAATAAAATAGTGCTGATTAATTCAATGTATATCCTGCTAGGTATATCATTCCTGTTCTCCGGGCTTTTACCGCCCACGGCGTTCGTGTGGTTCGTGATACTGACAGCCATAGAGGGCGTATCAGGCTCCGTGTACTACGCCTCGTTCATGACCGTGGTACAAACAAAAGTCAATCCCGCCGTCCTCGGTCGTGTATTTTCCATATTCATGAGCATCAGCATGTTCCCCTCCATGATCGGGCTAATGGGAACCGGATTTATCGCCGACAATATCGGCATCTCGAACACCTTCGCCATCGGCGGACTCGTTGTCTGTGCCATCGGTATTATCTCCTTCTTTATCCCCTCCCTGTTCGCGGTCGGACGATTAACTATCGAAGGAAAGACTCGAAATATTTGAGCAAGCAAAGAGGGGCTTCCGCAATGGAAACCCCTCTTCTCTCTTATTATTAATCAAATCTTATTTGTTGGCACGAGCTTTATACTCTTTCAAACCGTCTTGCAAAAACTTCACGAATGCATCCCGGTCTTTGTTATGACCTCTGGCAGGTTGCAATACATGTGGTTTCAGCTCTTTGTCACTTCCATGACGGCTATCTAGCAATATATAGTTCGGTTGAGCGTTGGATTCAAACATTTTGATCTGGAAATCAGTGTTTTTCTTTCCAAGCGTGTTTTTCTTCTTACCGTCATAGTCGGAAACATATACTTCCTCTGCCGGTAATTTGGTCTTATCGTCCACGTAGAGAGCCACAACAACATAGTCGTTTTTCAACATCTCCATCACGCGAGGATCAGACCATACACTCTGCTCCATCTCTCGGCAATTCACGCAACCGTGACCCGTGAAATCGATAAACAAGGGCTTATCTTGCGCCTGTGCGGCTTTCAGAGCCTGATTGTAATCGAAATATCCATCCAATCCATGAGGCAAGTGCAAGAAGTCGGAATATTTCACCGGCTCATCGGAAACACCGTTGGAAGATTGATTCCCCACCCGGACACCACTTTTCATGATCTCCTTGGCGTTATCGCGAACGATACGGTTAATATCGAAGTCTATCGTTTCTTGTGGCGGGAAGTATCCGGCAAGAGCTTTTAACGGCGCACCGAACATACCCGGTATCAAATAGATCACGAATGACATCGTGATAATAATCATCACCAAACGAGGAACACCTATATGAGTCAATTCACTATCGTGAGCGAATTTGATTTTACCCATCAAGTACAATGCCTGCAAAGTGAATACAGCTACCCAAATAGCGATGTAAACCTCACGGTCTAGCAATCCCCAGTGATAAGTCTGGTCGGCTACCATCAAGAATTTAAGACCTAAAGCGATCTCTATAAATCCTAATACCACTTTCACGGCATTCAACCAACCTCCGGACTTCGGAAGATTGCTCAATTTCGAGGGGAAGAACGAGAAGAACCCGAAAGGCAAAGCCACGGCGATAGAGAATCCTAACATACCGATAATCGGACGTAACACGGATCCGCGAGCGGCCTCAACCAACACGGTTCCCACGATCGGCGCGGTACAAGAGAATGATACCAGTACCAGCGTGAATGCCATGAAGAAAGCACCTACATATCCGCCCTTATCCGCTTGTTTATCTGATTTGTTCACCAACCAAGCCGGCAACACGATTTCGAACGCCCCGAAGAAGGAAGCGGCAAAAACCATGAATATGATAAAGAAGCAAATATTAGGCAGCCAGTTCGTACTCAACCAGTTGATAAATCCCGGTCCTAACAGGAAAGAGATAATCAATCCCAACGCCGTGTAAATACCGACGATGGATAAAGCGAAGAATATAGCTTTAGCTTTTGCCTTAGCCTTATTGGCATCCCCGTGCATAAAGAATGATACCGTCATCGGGATCATCGGGAACACGCAAGGCATCACGACAGCAAGCAAACCACTACCGAATGCTACCCAGAAGAATATCCACAGGTTATCGTCCTGCTCTGCATCCTTCTCCGCGGAAGCCTCAGCAACAGTAGCTTTAGCACCACCTTTGTCCTCTAACTTAATGGTAAAATCTTTTGAACCCGGCACGCAAGCACCCTCTTGGCAAGCCTGAAATTCAACACTACCGGTCACGGCAGTTACTCCCGGATCGGTAACCTTGATCTTTTGCTTTACGGTATACGTGTCCGCGAAATACAGCACATCTACCTTAAAGACATCATCGTGTTTTTTGTGCGGTTCACTCTCTACCGGAGCCCCAACCAATTCTACACCTTTACCAACTTCCTCGATCGAGATTGATGTTGGCATCGGTCCTCCTTCCGGGGTATTGATTGAATAAACCGTCCACCCGGGTTGGATTGTTGCTTTAAAGGTCAAAGTGTACTCGTTATCCCCGGTTTTCTCCTGCGAGAACGTCCAACTGGTCGGGTCGGAGATCTGGGCAAAAGCCGAGAAGGCACCCATGAACAACGTAAAGATCAACGTCAATAGTCTTTTTTTCATAAAAAATTATTTAATAAAACATCAAATTGCATGCTTCTCGAAATCGTATGCATTATCACACAGCGGACACAAAAGTACCATTAATTTGCAGTAGCGCAAATCCATGGTACTATTTTAACATCGATTTAATACGAGAAAACAAAATTGTAAGTAAAACTACCTATTCTGATTCTATTTCTCTATTAAAACGATTAAAAAACTTATACTCGTAAATATAAAAAGAAGGCACCCCGACCACTTTCAAATGTATACGATGCTTAAAAGCCCACTTCCTGCGTAGTGACCAGAAACCTTTTTTAAGATACGCCTCGATAAACGGATGTACCTTCAACACCAGATATTTAATTTTCTTCTCTTCCACGAGGTATTCCAGTTGGTCTTCAATCTTGTCGATCACCAGAATAGCGGCATCCGCTTTCCCGCTCCCGTGACAAACGGGGCAAGTTTCCGTCGTCGTCACGGTCATTTCCGGACGCACCCGCTGGCGGGTGATCTGCATCAATCCGAATTTACTTAAAGGAAGTATGGTGTGTTTAGCACGGTCGAGTTCCATCGCCGAGCGCATTTTCTCGAACAATTTTTGGCGGTTCTCCGCACTCTGCATATCTATAAAGTCGATCACGATAATCCCTCCCATGTCACGCAGTTGCAATTGGCGGGCAACCTCGTCGGCAGCAGCCAAATTCACTTCCAACGCGTTGGATTCCTGATCATCTCCCAGCTTCACGCGGTTCCCGCTGTTCACGTCGATCACGTGGAAAGCCTCAGTATGCTCGATAATAAGATAAGCACCGTTCTTGAACGAAACGGTACGTCCCAGCGAAGACTTGATCTGTTTATCTACCCCAAAATGGTCGAAAATCGGCACATCGGTAGATATATATTTCACGATATCTTCTTTCTCCGGGGCTATTGTACTGATATAGCGTTTAATTTCTTTACTCACGGCTAAATCATTGACATATATATTCTCGAACGAGGGATTCAAAATATCCCGGAGAATGACACTGGTCCGGTCTATCTCCCCCAGTATCAATTTGGGAGGTTCGATATCCCGAATATGCTTGAAAGCCATTTCAAAACGCTCCACAAGCTCTGTTAATTCACTGTCAAACAACTCCGCATTCTTCCCCTCGGCGACAGTTCTGACGATCACCCCGTAATTCTTGGGGCGTATACTTTCAATCAGTCGTTTCAAACGCTTCCGTTCCTCGACCGACTTAATTTTTTGTGACACCGATACCTTTTCAGAAAAAGGCATCAACACAAGGTGACGACCGGCGATACTTAACTCAGACGTCAAACGCGGTCCTTTCGTAGATATAGGTTCTTTCGCCACCTGCACGGCAACGTATTGTCCCACGGAAAGCACTTCCCCGATTTTCCCATTCTTGTTGATTTCCGGCTCCAGCTTCAATTTAGCGACAGGCATCCCTTTCCGGGCGATACACTGTTTGATATAACTGTCTAAAGAATAAAACTGGGGACTGAGATCAAGGTAATGTAAAAAGGCATCTTTCTCGTAGCCCACATTAACGAAAGCAGCATTCAACCCGGGCATAATCTTCTTGACTTTCCCGTAGTAGATATCCCCTACTGCAAACTTTACGCTAGTCTTCTCCGTCGTCAACTCTACCAATCGCTTGTCTTTTAACAAAGCGATCACAATTTCTTCCGCTTTTACATCTATGACTAACTCAGTATTCACTACCCGATAATTAATCTATTAATCAAAATAAACCTAAAGGCACTGTAGCCCTTAGGTTTATATTTTCTACTCACAAACGATGACTATTTCTTCTTATGTCTATTCTTTCTAAGTCTCTTCTTCCGTTTGTGAGTGGCCATCTTATGTCTTTTTCTCTTTTTTCCGCTTGGCATAATTTCACTCCTTTCTTTATTTTACTTGATCTTTAACCTGATTCACGAAACTCTTCGAAGGCTTGAACGAAGGTATATTGTGAGCCGGGATCTTGATTGTTACATTTTTGGAAATGTTACGAGCGGTTTTCTCTGCTCTCTGCTTCACGACGAAGCTACCAAAACCTCTTAAATACACATTCTTTCCATCAATTACAGAACCTTTAATCGCTTCCATGAAAGCTTCAACAGTCGTTTGTACTGCAACTTTTTCAATACCAGTGGTTCTGGAAATTTCATTCACAATGTCCGCCTTTGTCATTTTCTTTAAGTATTTAATATTCAATAATATATTTCATTTATCCTAGATTTCAGTCTGCAAATATATATCTTTTCCACAAACAATGAAACAAACTTCGCCATTTTTGTCAATATTTTTTGATGTCTATGTTATTCAAGCAAAGGATAAACCCTATAATCGTACCCGTAATAAAACAATTTTCTCATCTTTTTTCCTATATTTGTACCCGATAACAGCTAACTCGTCGTTTTTATAGTATAATTTACAATTTAATTAAAAGAAGTATGAGAAAATCTATTGTATGCGTGTTCATGATGCTTTGTGCATTACATTTATTCTCTTCCTGCAACGACGGGATTGTCAGAACATGGAAACTTAGTCAAATCAAAACGGAAGAAGTCCCGGGAGGGAAACCGAAGTTCGTGTCCGGACCTCTATTCATGACATGGGAAGCATCCAACGATGCCGTGCTGGGCTTCTTCAAAGTTACAGGCATCCCCACGATGGTCGTTCCCATGGGAAGCAGCAAGCTGGCTCAACAATTAAAAGACATCACGTTCCAGAAAGACGGTAATGTTGTTGTGACCTATGCGGTTCCAAACCAAGAGGGAACAGAACCCCAATGGGAAAAATCCAAACCGGGAATGGTTACATACAAGGTAAAAGACGATCAAATCCTCTTTTTCCCGAATGTTGACAATCTTCTGGCTTCCTTGCCGGCAGACAGCTTGAGAAACAACGCCACGCTGAACGAAGCCGTTGAAATGGTAAAGAACGGCATCCCGGTAAACTACAAGCTGGAAGGCAACACGGCGAAATTATTTATCGACAAACCTTTCATTGAAAAAATATTCCCCCTCATTCTCGCCGGACTCGATAACGTTGATCCCGCCACGATGGGAAACATGGGCGGAATGATCAAAGGATTGCTTCAAGGCATCCCCTCCGTTTTGCAAAAAACCACGAAACTGGAAATAGGGTTGAATCTGGAAAAATAATTTGACTTTATAGACTTTAGGAGCCGAAGGTTCGACATTACGGACTTTCAGACCTGATGGACGAGAGGGTGTGTTTTTACACCCTCCCCCTTATTATTCGGAAAGATTAAACTTTCTCAGTTTATTATATAGAGTGGATTTACTGATACCCAATAATTTCGCCGCATTTCTTTTGTGACCGCCGGTTTGTTTCAGTACCTGCAGGATGTGTTCTTTCTCCTTGGTTTCCTCTTCTTGCACCGAAACAGTTGTTTCCGTCTGTTCCTTTTCGCAGCTCTGGCTCTCTTTTTGTTCCTGTAATTTCTTTTCCTGTTCGAGCAAACGATCGTGAGCCGCTATCGCCTCGGGATGATTACGGCGTACAAAACCTCCCACGCTCTTGTATTGCAGTCCCAGCCGCCGGGCAATAGACTTTAGCGTTTCGGTTGTCGTTTCATACAGGCGCACCGCCTCGTCATATTTCTCCGCACTACGTGCCAAGACCGACCTGCCGTTCGATAACTTCGTCCTGCCAAGAGTTGCGGCAAGCTCCGGTTCGTGCTCGTGCAGATACTTCCTGAATACATCGGGATTCAACCCGAACTCTTTCGCCACTTCCGCCATGGGGCTCCCGGTTGCCTTCAACCGTTCGATTGCCCCGGCGTACTTTGCGGCTGTTGATTTCAAGTAACATTTTGTCCCGGTAGGACGGGTTCCCTCTCCACGCCCGTCAACATCGTGACGTTCCTCCATCAACTCCTTGTTCCACAACCGCAAATGATGGCGCAATCCCATGACCGTGACTCCTGTTGCCGCGCAAATCTCCTCCTGCGTCATGGCGGTAGTCCGGTACAGCCGTATCGCCTCACGGTACTTTTTCTCGCTCTCGGGCATGGGCTCGTGCTTCCTGCCGTTCCCTGTCAACTCTCCCCGGATCTTGTTCGTTTTTGCACGCTCGCGTTTGTTCGCCCGTGCCCGAATCAAGTCCTTATAATAATACAGCAAATGTTCCCGTAGTCCCGAGGACGAGAGTCCGTACAAGTCAGCGGTCTGCCTGATGGTATCCTCCGTGATTCGCAGGTGCTCCACGGCTTCGGCATATTGCTCCTTGCACCACGATTTCACACCCCGATGCAAGTTGTCGTTCACCCCTAAACGATGCCGTTCCTTTTCGCGTCGTTCCAGTATTTCAGGATAGTGGTTCCGTAACTGGTTACCGAGGGCGGAAGGGTTCAGTTCAAACAAGCGAGCTATCTGCGACACGTTGAACTCGATATACGCCGCATCATCGCACGCCCGAATAGCATCCTTGTATTTGGCGTGGGCAGCAGCGGTTTGCCCGCTCTTCTTCCGCAACCGGACTTGAGCTATCTCCGGACCGCACTCGACACCATTGCGTTTCAGCATCAATTGGCGATGGTAACTAGCGATATAGCGAGAAAATCCGGTGTGAGAAACCCCACACCGCCGACATATTTCGACACAGGAGAGGTCTGTGGCGACATACAATTCCAAAGCCGGACGATATTTTGCTTTTGTCTCCGGCTTGCACCCTCTCATCCGGTTACATTCGTTCTCTGTCATGGATACTCCTATGGCTGTGTTTTAGTTGGGCGCACGGGAAAACCGTCTGTAGCATAGTAATTATTACACGGCCAAATATGGGGAGAATAGGTACTACCATCTACAGTAGTACCGCCTTGCGAGAATTCAAAATGTTTGACATTATACCGGAATCCAGCATCAGCACTATTTACAGGTACATCATAAGGAGAGGCTTGCGAATGCCATATCTGACCATTAACACCATAAGTGTGTAATAAGGCATTATCATCCCAATCTCTATATCCATTCAAAGGGAATCCTAAAGAAATCAATTTTGTTTTATTAGTATAGAATTCTATTATTCCATCTTTATAGTCCGGCTCCTTCATCATATTCTCCTCAATAACGGCATAGGAATTCGTACTAAAACTACCTGTTATGCCCTTGCCGTCCTCTGTAAAGCCGGTGAATTCATAGAGAGAACTTACATTATATCCTGCCGGACAAGGGTCATAGATTGTCTTAATAACCTTATCGTCTCCATCCCAATTACTATTGTCCCAAAGATTAAAATAAATATTATCTTGAGGTCTATAAGGCTGAGTAGTACTATTGTTGTTTATACGAGGACAATTCTGCCATTTGTCTGGGTTTTTGATAAGGTCAGCTGTCACCTTATACGATTCCTTTCTATCACTATCGCTTGCATACATTAATGACGGAGCAGAATTTTTCATATTGCCACCGGCGTCATACCATGTCTTGGTTGTCTTATCTGCATTGCCACCGGCGATGAATGGGTCTTTACGCCCCCATTGGAAATAAGGATTATTTCCACAAGGGATAGCTACGTGAGGCTCTTGGATGATTTTCACGGTCATCGATAGACCTTCTTGTCCTGCTTGGCTAATAAGCTGTGTAAACCTTACCTCACACTCGTGCCTGTCATAATACCGGATAGGCTTGCCTCCGGAACACCATCCGAGATTAACAGGCATTATTTCAAACTCCTGCTCCTGCGGTTTAGTCCATTGGTCAAACTCTCGGTATGGACGGCTGAGCACTACATTTTTTTCAGAAAAATCAATCGCCGTGACCCAAATATGCCAGCTCCACATGATTGTATTTTTCGAATCTTTAAGTGCTATCACAGCATTGCCTTCCTTGATGTTTCCAATTGAGAATCGGACACCTCCTATTCCACTACATGCACCTGGTTCATATCTTACGTCTGTAATCAGATTTAACTCATCCTGCCATACCAGCGATGCCGAAACGTTAGTTTCGCCGGTATCTTCCAAAATATAGGGACTTCTAATCTCGTCACCCTTATAATTCTTAAATTTTTTAAGATAATGTGCAGAATATCCAGGCAGCTCTGTCCCTTTAAAGGTGTAGGCATCGGAATTTACAACATCATTAGTAATGGCATTACCATATACTAGGGGAAATTCGTATGTTCCTTTTGCATCCACAATATAGCAATTGGCAGTATTTCTCTTACCGTCTTTCATCGATAGGTCACCGCCTTTGTTAGCGTTCACCGAAAGCATCGAATCCAGCTTCACAGACGTATAAGGGTTATTATACTTAATCTTCAATTTATACACACCATTCCCTTCATGTGTAGTGGTGAAACCGCCAAGCCAATCCGGACATGTTTCGGTAAATTCATCGCTACCGGCATCCTTGTACTCGATTTTATATTCCACCGGATCATGATTCTCCCAACTATCCGCCTGGTACATAAAACTCGTTACTGTAATGAAATTGTCTCCCATGAAAGTGTTTCCATAATTTGGCATGGTATTGTTGTAGGTTGGCACAAAATATTTGCCTCGGTAATCAACTGTTTCAGGATGAGTTACCCAAAGACGGGTCACATAGTCAATGCGCCAGTCAGGCTCATCGGCGAATCCGTTGAAATGCAGCGTCAGTTTATAATGGCAGTTGCGCTTGGCGTTATAATCCTGCACAACGTTTTGTCCAAGCATGAAGCGATAGGTAATGTTACACATTCCCGGTCGCTCTGGATTTGTAGACTCGTAATAGGCATCCACCTCAATATAGGTGGCGTATGGTTTTTGCCTGTATTGATACAAGGTATCAAGAATACCATCGTTGTTGTTGTCAATCTGTTGTTTATTAGGTCCGGTTCCCTGCATATTCTCGTAGAAGAAAAGTGAACTAGGGTTATTCTCAGAGTGAGCGTTAGGATCCATCACCCATGACATTGTTCCGTTTTCACCCGTTTCCTGTACTCTCGGGTAGCAAGGCGTGTCTTTTGTGATGAGCGCGGGATAGCTCGCATCATAACTCGCAGATTCGCTGTACACTACCTCTTCTCCTGTTGGAATAAGATTCTCGTCACTCTTGGCGGTGTTATCGTTACCGAGACTACATGACTTAGGTATATTTTTTATACGTAACTCTTTGAGATAAATCGAAACACCCTCTTTCAGGCTTGAACCGTCAAATGCCACGGTCACTTTGGAAGCGGCACGGCGTACCCACGCCTGTAGTTTCTCGCTCTGCTTGTTAATAGTCAATACAGGCGCTTCGTTACTTTGGGCATCCGAGAAGAAATGACCGAACATCTGGTTATTGGCACCTATATCATCTTTGTTCCATATTAAAGAAATATTTTTTAATCCCGCTATCGTTTTAATAACGTCATTATATCCGGATAAGTCCCCCATGTTGGCTACCGCGTAGATATAATACTTCCCGTAAGGTACAGTCAAACGGAAGGTGGCACACGGTGTTTCGGATTCTGCCAATGGCAACGTCTTGTCTTCCCCTCCGATTGATTCCGTTCTATTCTCGTCTTTTCTCTTAATATTTGTAATAGTATAATTCTCAACCGGATATTTATTTACCAAATTTCCATCTTCATTATATAGCAACACGCACAGGCTCTTGATTGCCTTTATGGCATCCCCCGCAGAACGCGAGTTCCCATTCAGAGTGGGGGTAAGAGGTTTAAACTTCACTGTTCCACTAATCACGCATTCTCCTTCGCCTACTCTTTCATCATCAATATACAAATCGTCCTTGCAAGAAAACGTGCCGATAAACAGCAGGCACAAGAGGGTATATATGGTTATCTTACATTTCATATCTGTTGCGATTTCTCGAATTCGTTCGTTTTTTCTTTAGGGTCGTCCAACCCGAATTTCGGATCCAGTACTACACCCCAGTACGGTTCCACATCTACTTGCCACTCGAGGGCGTTAAACACGATATTTACCTTCACGTGCGTGTTACGGAAGAGCGAACCGAGGCGTGGCAATGTGGAAGTATAAACTGCTGTCGTTTTGTTTCCATCCAATAATTCTTCTTCCGTGCGAATGGTCACTTTGTATTCCTGTAGCTTCAAAGCGTTATCTCCGCTTTTCACGCTCTTGCTCTCCGGCAAATAAATAGCGGCGGAAGCTACCTCGGGAAGTGTTTCGTCCGTCTTTGCCGGTAGCACCAGCGGGGAGGAAAGCAACCCGTGAGAAACATGCGTCGTTCCCATCGGCACCTCATAGTCCGTCAACCACTCGTAGTGGTCCGTTTCCGTTTTTCCCGTTTCTATTACCATCCAATCTATCCAATTCTTGTCCGTGGCGTTGGATGCCCCTTCGTCGAAGGGCAATTCTTTATAATTGTCCACGCTTGTACTATCGACCACCCAACAGTGCCCCCCGGCATTCTTGTTCACGTGAGGCATCAGGTACATTTGGTCGGTTATCAGGTTCTCGACCTCAATGCCGGTCACGGAAATCTTTCTCCGCGAACGGTTTTCAAAATTGAACGAGAATTTGGTGGCAGCCCGCACCACGTACAGCGTGTATCCTAATACGTATTCATCGTTTGTGATATTTTCCTTATCCGGTACCGTGATATCATACACAGCGGTCATGGGTATGCCGTCATCGCCGGGCTTGTAAGCGGGTTTGAAGACATACGCCTCCACCGGCGCTTTGCCGGATTCATTCGGGAGAAATGCCTGGTTAGTGAAATCAAACGGCTTTCCACCCGTATCCTTCAAGTTCCCGTGGTTGGCAATCAGGTAAATTCTCTTCTGGCGACCGGCTTCCACCTTGAAGGTGTGCCCGTCTGTCAACGGAATTCCGGTTGAAGCTCCTTTTACCAAGCGGTTGTGTTCCACCTCCCACTTGCCGTCATCCCCCGGTTCTTTCGACACAATCACGACCAGCAACTGCCTGATCTTCTCGTCAGCGCCCTCTTCACCCTCACCCGCGCGGGAAAAACCTCCTGCCACGTCAGTGTGGAAAGTGAGGAACACGCTGTTATCCTTTTCTTCTCCCTCTTCGCGAGACAGTTTAAAGGAATCCTTGTTGCACGAGGTGAATCCCAGCAAGCTGCAAAGCAGGAAAACTATGCTGATGATATGTCGATGCTTCAGTTTCATAAAAAAAACAGTTTTCTCTTTCTTGTATCACATTTTTCCGTCCATCACCATTCCACGTCATTGATACGTACCACCCAATCGTTTACCACGATGCGTGTGTTCAACCAAATATCGTTACTCCTCAAGAAGAAAAACAGCGTCCAACGGCTTTCGCGGTCCAAGTATTCCTGATCGCCCATCTTGTAACGCTCGCCGCGAAGCAACAACAGGTAGCGCTTCAGCGGAAAATCTATCACAGTCTTCCCGGTCTCGTGGTTTTTCACCAGAAGGCGCGGGTTGTTCTTCATCATCAACCGCGAGGTACTCAGTTCAGCGTACGCCACGTCCACGGGTTGGGGCACCACCTCGTCGGGCCCCACGATAGCGACTCCCGTCTGTGCCTGTCCCTTCGCCCAGGGAATGTAGGTTACGGTTTCCCCCTCGGGGAACAAAACGGCATCGTGTATCAGATCGTTGTCATACCCGAACAGGATGTTGTCATCGATAATCTCGAAGTCAAAGTCGTCAGCGTTGACCGTTCCCCCGTTCTCTTGTTGCAGCACGACGCGTATGCTGTTGGTGTTCTTCCTCATCTCCACCGTTCCCTCGTTGTAAAGGTCGGCGGTCCCGAGGGTAAGTTCTCCCCAGAACATATCGTGCAGCTCGCGCCGCTCAGGCACGGTGAGGCAGTCGGCATCCAGCATGACTTTCAGGTCAGTCCGCTTGCTGCCCACCACGGGAGTCTCCACCGGCGAGAAAGAACTCTGTTCGCACGCCATTCCCCCGTATGCCGCGAAATGATAATTTCCCTCCTCGAGCTCCAGCACCATCCGGTAATTCTCGTCCTGTAGTTCCGCCCCGGTCACCACCCGCGTGTCCACGAGGTTGTCGTCCTCGTCATAGATATAGAGTGTCAGACAGTCCACCTGCTTGTGAAATGCATTGGCATACTCCATGTTGTACTCGTAGACGAAGCGTAACGATACACCGTGCGGGCACGGGTCAAGGTCTTCATTGATGAGTTTGCACGACGAAAAAGCAAGCCCCATGGATGCGACACTTAATGCCGCACCCACGAGTCTTGATATAATATTTCGTTTGCTACTTCGCATGGGTATCCTCTTAGAATTCAATATTATTCACGCGAACTACCCAAGGCAACACCTCGATAGAGAGTTTAAAATAGATCTTACCTTCTTCGTCCGGTTTATCAGGATCTTCCGGGTCAGGATCATTCTCCGAGATGCGAGGATGCCCCAGCCGACTAATATCAGTAACAGCCAATTTATACACGTTATTGCGTACTACACCAAATTCCATGGCCCCCATGGTGGTTGCATTATTGTTATCGTTATGACGATTCCAATAGTAGTAATAACAATAGTACCCCTTAGCTATTACCTGCCCCTTTGCATCCACTTCCTTGCTAGACTGGTAAATAGTAAACTCAACACCCTCGCTAGTTGCAATTCTTTTGAATTCCTCACGAGCGTCTTTATCTTTATCTTCCTCTGAAAGCCCAGAATCATCTACATTCTCAGCATCCTGCCATTTTGCCCACCAGAAATCGGGACTATTCACGTCAGTACTATAAACAGGTGCTGCGCCTTCGGCTGCCGCTTTCGGCTGCTTATCCTCCTCCTCACTAACCGTGCCGAATACAGCATTATAGAACGCCGGATATGACTCTTTATTATCGATGGCAACAGCACGTACTTCTTTCCAAGTTAGATACAAATTACCACTATGAGCGTATAAAATCGGGTCTTCATTAGGATTCCCAGTAAGTACATCGCCTGCATTATTTATAGTGTTATACAATTCCCCATATTTTTCGGAACCTCTTAATGCATCCGGGACAACCATTTTACCTTTAAACACAATACCCGTAGAGATACCATGTTTTTGATTGGCAACATCAGTCGGAATGGTATTCTCTGTTACATAACGCCAGATTTTATAGCCTATTTTATCAGTAGCATTCCAACCGTCATCGGTATCATCTAAACCGTCAAGCACATCTGAAATTTCTGATGTGTACCATTGCCCGCGTGCATTCTCATTAATAGTCCACATATTAGTAAGTGTAGTATCACCCAAACAGAAATTGAAATGGCTAGCATATACTTTTCCTTTCTTTTCCAAAGTTCCAGTTTTAAAGGTCGGATCAGTATCTACCACGTAATTGGAAAGCGTTTCAACTCCGCAATAAGCGAAGTTATTAGTATTAGTTTCAGGGAAACCGGGTACTTTATCCGAACCGTCATTTGACACGCGACGAAGATAATAGAACTCCTTACTCATATTTACCAAAGCCATTTTCGTTAATTCTATTTGAATAAGAGTTTTATCCTCATTATTATCTTTATATGTCACCACATCATAGGTACAGGGCGATGTTGAGGCTAAAGGACTTCCGTCTTTGAAATCGAAACGAGCCACGGCACGTTCCACATCGATGGATCCTACCTCAATATTATTTGTTTTACCATTATCAATCTCGGAGCTACTTCCCAGATAATTAGGTCCGGTTAGATCGAATGCTTTTTCTGCCGTATTATGGTTATCCCATCCGGACAACGTTTTGGGTATTTCCTTTTCGATATCATTCGATTTGGCGGTAGCCATCAAAAAGCCTTGCTTGTGGTCTGAACCACCCCAAACAGCACCCCCATCTTGTTCAGTCGTAGTAGGAAATACACCTTTGTCACTCTCTATAACTTTTCCCGTTTCATCAATCCACTCTGCACCACTGCTCAAGCCCTTAAGTTTAGTCTGTAACCGTAGTGTGGGATTACAGAACACGTACACGTTAATTTTCTCTTTGCCGGACTTTAATGTACCATTTCCATCACCATTATCAGTATTAGTATAATACTGTGACAATTTCGATTTTTCAATAGATTGAACCGTCTTGATTTTGCCGTCACTCGGAGTAGCAAATCCGTTTTGTGTACCGCAAGCGATGAATTTATTCGTCCCTTTTTCAGCCAGTACCAGCAGAACGGTATTCACGACATTTTCATGATCCTTACCGATTTCAGTACCGCTTGTACTCGTCCCATAGTCACCATTAGTACCAGTATTGGTAATACTTCTCCCCCCCATTCCTCCTGCCACGGGCAATTGCACCGTCACGTTCATGTAAACGGCGTCTTTTGGGCCATTCTGATCCCCCTCTGGGTCGTCGCCTGTCAGGGCATCATGACTGCAACCAACAAACGCCAAAGCAAGTGCAGTTGCAAAAAACTGAAATAATTTTCTTTTTTTCATAATATGGTTATTTAAAATTTATTTGATTATTCTTCGTATTTAATTATTCAGTGAATCTTCTTTCCTTCAATTCTTTCAAGGTAGCGGCAGCCTTCTCGAGTCCCATTTCCCGGGCTTTTTCCAGGAATGTCACCGCTCTCTTGTAATCCTTCTCGCGTATGGCGAGAGCACCCCTCGCGTAGACGGCTTCCGCCGAATCGCCCGCCTTCTCGAGATAACGGTGGGCTGCCTCGTGGTCACCGTGGCGCATGGCGGCATTCGCGGCGTTCAGGTTGGCAACCGCGTCGTCCGGGAACATCCGCACCGCCGTTTCAAACACGTCGGTAAACTCCGGCGAACCCGGTTCGTACATCCTCGCCACGAGGTAGAACTCGTTCAGGCTCAAGTTCTGTGGTCGTTCCGCCAATATACGTTTGATCTCTTCCACATCGCTGTAGCGGCGTATATTGTAATCAATGCGGTAATCCGTGTGACGCAATGCCGGGTAACAATACTGCAACAGGAAACGATATTCTTCCGGGTAGGTGCGTTTGATTTTTGCCTCCTTCGCATCCGGCTCCATGTCACTGTCAATCATCCCTAGAATCTCCGCGCGATGATTGATATTGGAATTCTCCACGTACCGCCGCAATCCTTCCCAATCCTCCGGCTCGTGTTCCGTGATTATAATGTCATCGGCAAAATCATACAATTTCCGAATATGCTCCTTGAGCGACCGGGTACGCCCTATCGCCAAGTCCCGGTTGTGCGCGTACGGACTTTCGGGCGAAGCGTACCCCTTGAGCCACACCGACACGATGGTCACATCCTTGTCCCCCCGCACCGAATCGATGCTTGCCTCGATCTTACCCAACTCCTCCGTGTTGCGACGGTAGTCGGGGTAAATCTCCGTTTTGTCTACCGGGAAGTCGATAAATGCCGAACCCGACAGCGAACGGCTTTTCATCATTTCGGCTTCCGGGCGCACGAACACCAGTTCCGGGAAGAAGGCCTCGTCGTGCCTTCCCAGCGGACCGTCGTATTCCGCCACGATCTCATGGCAACATCCCCAGTCGCCACGATGCAGCTTGAGCGTCGCCCCGTCCATCCACTCCTCGTACAGGACGGAGCGGTTGTAATCAATACCATCCGGCTTCCCGGATGCCCGAAACACCATTTCACTCTCACCCGAAATCATGCTCACGCCATTTCTCACGTAATAATAATACCGCCTGCGCCCGTAAATTCCCACCGATGGCAGGTCGAGCGAATCCGTCCCGTTGACCAAACGAGGCGTGAGCAACACGGCACGATTCGATTCCACCTCGAGTCCAGTCAAGTCCATCTCCATCTCCACCGAGAGGTATTTGCCGTTCCGTTCCATCTTGAAACGGCTAACGGAAACACCAGGCGTGATATTTTTCACCTCCTGCGCCACAGCCCCCGGCAAACATCCCAACCCCAGCAGGGTTGCCACTATGAATATCATCCTTTTCATCTTTATCGCACTTTAAAACAAGTAAACTAAATTGATCGCCACTTTAGTGGGACCCACGTAATGATGCGACTTATCCCTCGCTATTTTCTCCCCGCACACGGCGCACGGGAACTTGTCATAGCGAGTGTAGGAATAGCCGAAACCAAACTCTGCTTCCAGGTTCCAATGCCGCCCCAGTATCCAGGCATAACCATAAGCTACCCCCAACCCGGCAAACCAACCTTGATAGCGAACTCCCTGCAACTTCCGCGCATCGGTGCCCAAGAAATGAAGGCGCCCATTGAATCCTCCCATGTTATACTGCCCACCGTGCATGTGAGCTCCAAGAAAATGACCGGCGAAACGGTCGCAGAACCAGTACCGCACCTCGGGCTGCAAGAGCCAGTGCCTCCATCTCCTGTCATGTGACAATGTCCAGGCATTGAATTGCCCCGTGACGTCAACAGTCCAACGCGGTGCCACCCCCACCTCCACACCTAGGTTGGGAGAGAAGATAACATCCGAAACCAGATTGGTCTTAACCGCCACCTTCTGAGCCTTGACGCCCGAGAACAGCGCCAGCAGGACCACCGTGATAATTAATTTAAGTTTCATGTCCATTATCTGTTACAATACATTTGTTTTATCATTCCCTTCACAAGGGACTCACACCTGTTTCCCGCACGAGAAGTAGCCACATGTAAACGATATAGTGGAGTATTTTCTTCTCCTCGCTCATGGCAAAACTGTTACAATAAACATATCTCATATCCAAAAAAGATCGTTTATTAACATGGCAAAAAGGAGTACTCGTAAGTATTTACTAAAAAAACTAAATATCTAGTTGCGAGGAACAAAAATTATTATTTGAAAGATTTGCGATAAATAAAAATGCTGTATCTTTGTAACGCAATAAACGATCGTTTATTGATATGAACGAAAATTATCTTAAGTATTCTATCCATAAAATTGTAATCGCTTAATTCTGAGAAATAAAAAAATGCACGAGGAGGATTTGCGGTAAATAAAAATACTGTATATTTATATCACAATAAACGATCAATAAATAAAATTATAAAACCGGAAAATCGCCAACATCTTCCCCTATTCCCGAAACTTATTAAGCACAAAAAACTATCCAAGGGCAGGTGACACGCACCGGACCTACCGGCAATGGAATATCGCAGGACTGAATCTCGTGTATTACCCGAGCCTCACCCGAACCGTTTCCCTACCCACACTTAGCCTTTCCCCACCTCCATAAACACAGTAGAATTAAATCATAAACACACCATCAACGGTGATTTACGTTCATGCTACGTCCATGCTTCGAAGATGCTACGTCCATGGTGGCGAGCATCGGTAATGCAAGCATTAACAAAGGGGTAAGCAAGACACAAGAGATAATTTACAAAATATATTTTTGTTTCTCCGAAAATATTCCGTAATTTGTGACGAATTTTAACCCATACTTATTGATATATGGTAAACAAAGTCATTCTAATCGGAAATGTCGGGGGAGATCCCGAAGTAAGATACCTCGACGGAGGTGTAGCCGTGGCTCGTTTCAGCCTTGCCACATCGGAGGTGTACAATAACAAAAACGGGGAACGCGTGACGCAAACCGAATGGCACAATATCGTTCTTTGGCGTAGACTTGCCCAAACCGCGGAACAATACGTGAAAAAAGGCATGATGCTGTACGTGGAGGGACGCATCAGAACCCGTTCATGGGACGACCAGAACGGCGTGAAGCGTTACACGACGGAAATCTACGGTGACAACTTCCAGATGTTATCCCGCAAGCAAGACGGCAACGACCGTTCGCAAGACACCCCCATGCCACCGGCACCGGATTTGAGCGCGGGAAGTGACGATAGTGACGATCTACCGTTTTAATTTTTACGCCTATTCTTTCGGCGATTTAAGTTTAACCAATTATTCTAATTTTGGACGCAGATTATATTCCCCTCGCGGGACAGGTTTTCACGGGTGCCTTCACCCTTATTGATTTAGTTTTTTGCATCTTATTATTGTTCTTATTATTGTGCTCTGCGCTGGTTTCCGGATCGGAAGTGGCGTTCTTTTCGCTCTCCCCCTCGCAATTAAAATATCTGGAAGACAAGGGCTACCACAAAGCACTCAAATTGCACGAGAAAGCGGACAGACTGCTCGCAACGATATTAATATCCAACAATTTCGTCAACGTGGCTATCGTGGTGATTTCCACCTATCTGGTCAATTCCTTATTTGACTTCTCGGCATACCCGGTACTTGGTTTCGTCATTCAAGTCATCGTGGTCACTTTTGTGATTTTGCTGGTCGGGGAAATCATCCCGAAACTATACGCCAACCGTTCGCACCTCAACATGGTCATTTTCATGGCAGGCCCGCTGACATTCCTGTCCCACGTGTTCCGTCCCCTATCCACCTTGTTGATAGGTTCGACCTCGATTATCCGGAAACGCATGGATAAAAAAGACGGAATCTCTATTGACCAGCTTTCCAAGGCTCTCGAGTTAACACAAGATACTTCAATCAACGAGGAAAAGGACATTCTCGAGGGAATTGTCCGTTTCGGCAATATTGACGCGATAGATATCATCTGTCCCCGCATCAACGTGATTGCCATCGACTCGCAATCCACGTACAGGCAAGTGAAAGAAATCATATCGGAACACGGCTACTCCCGTATGCCTGTTTACGAGGAAAATCTGGATAATATCATCGGTATCCTCTACGTCAAAGATTTATTGCAACATTTGGATGAAACCGACGAGTTCAAATGGCAGACGTTGATACGTCCGGCATACTTCGTGCCCGAAACCAAAAAAATCAACGACTTGCTGGAAGAATTTCAAGTAAAGAAAGTCCATCTGGCTATCGTCGTGGATGAATACGGCGGTACTTCCGGTATTGTCACCATGGAAGACATCATCGAAGAGATTGTCGGCGATATCAACGACGAGTACGACGAGCAAGAGATTGCCTATACCCGGGACAAAAACGGGGCTTACGTGTTCGAGGCTTCCACCCTCTTGAACGACTTCTACAAAATCACGGATATTGATGAAGACACGTTCCGGGAAGTGGAAGGCGATGCGGACACGCTCGCCGGATTGATACTTGAATTGAAAGGCGAATTACCTCAAAAAAATGAAATAATCACTTACAAGGAACATCAATTCAAAGTCCTTGAGGTTGACAACCGCCGCATCAAGAAGATACAATATTCTAGTTTATAAGGTTCATAAAGTTTATAAAGTTCATAAGGTAACCAAGCACTAGCGGGGACTAAGAATTTTATGAACCTTATAGCTTTACAAACTTTATAAACTTCCTTCACTGCATCGGTTTCCCGTGCGCCGTGTACGGGGTACGTATACCCAATATTTTACATAGCGTGGGTAAAAGATCGGACATCATGGCATCCTCTTTTATCCCCGGTTTCACGCCCGCCCCGTACAGGTATAGCGGCACGATAGAACGTTTGCTGTGACGGAAATAAGTATCCTCCATTTCCTTCAACTCGGAAACCCACGTCGGGTGAATACAGAAAAGCACGTCACCGCTACGTTTGTGCGAGAAAGAATTTTGCACCAACCGGTTCATACCATCGGGGAAAGAGGTATGAATCAATGAATAAGCGGTCATCACTTTCGCCACGCCCTCGAACTCGATCATGAAATCGGCCACCTTGTCCTGTACCTCCTTCACTTCCAGCTTTCGTTCTTCTATCAGCCCCCGGTTCAAGTAAATTTGTCCCTGATCGTAATCGGCTATCCAATCACCGGGACCGTATATTAATGCCAGATAAGACTTCAGTAACGCCACCGCCCGGAAAATACTGAAATAATCGGAATTGACTTTTATCTTCCGCAAATCCTCCGGCATCAATTCCCGCGTTTCCGAGAAAGTCATGAATACCGTGTAGTTCCCTTTCCCGACCTTGGCATCCAACTTTCTCAACAGTTCGGCAACATCCATATCCAAACGGATCAGCATATCTTTCTCTTCCTCCGAATCAATGGCAAAATCACGATACATGTAATCCAGACAGGAGAAATTCACCGCCAGAAGATCAGGATCGTTATCCTCCCCCAAACGTTCCGCGTCAATCAACTTTTCCGCCAAGACTCGCACAAGAGTATTCCCGTAAGGGGTAGCCTTCAATACCCGGTAAGTATTGTATTCCCTTTTCGCCCGGGCTATATCGTAATAGAAATGATTGCGCAACCGGATACGTGCCGCCGATTTATCCTCATCGGAAAGCATCATCCATCCTTTGTTCACGAAATGATCGCTCTCCACCCACGTGTTGTAAGCCCTTAACCAATCGGGTAACACCGGTTGATAATAAGTAGACGATACCCACTTCCCGGTCTTCTCGCTAAACCAGATAGCCATATCCGCGCTAGACCCGCCGCTCAACACGGCTTCATCGCCATTCATGGCCACACTGTACACCCGGGACATCGGATTATTCATCTTCATCGCGCTTCCCAGACTCATCGTCTGCAAATAATCCGGTGCCAGACTTTTGATACTATCCGCTTGCTGCTCACCGATTTCCGTATAACGATCTGAATTTGTTGCAAATTGCCGTTTCCGACGCAAACGATCATGCCACGCTCTCGACACGATACCGTGTTCCGCGGGAAGCATCCCCGTGTATATCGAAGCATGGTCCACCCCCGTCTGCGTGTACATGTAATTGTAATTGGCATTCACCCGCAAGCCCTGTTGTACCAATCGTTTCAACCCGTTTTCGGACAACTTGTCACCGTACATATCCAACCATTCCGGGTAAAAATGACTTACCACGATTCCCACGACCAATTTCGGTTTATTTCCCTCGGCAAACACGTTTTGTACGGCTAGAAACGCTAAACCGAGCAATATCAATTTTCTCACGACTAATATTCTCATAACATTCAGAAGTTTCAGATTCTCAGTATTCGTGCAAAAATAATCAGAATATGATAATTTACAACCTAAAATTCTTTCAATTCTTAATTGTTTCGTATCTTTACGCCAAGAAACTATAAACAACCACATCCATTATGACTGAGAAGAAGTGTCTATTAACTGACAAATTGAGGAATTACGTTTATCGTCACGGAACGGAACTCTCGGACGATAAACTAAAAGAAATGGGAACTTCCCTGGAAGAGATCAACGAGAACTTCTCGGGAATGGAGGATATAGCTAACAGCATTTTCGAACAGGAACGCGTAGCGTTCGAGAAGATATTTGAAGAATACGATTTTGACGGTTGGAACGCGATAGATATTTTATTACTGGTAGGAAATGAAATTCACGATCGTTTCTTTAACGTGTCGCCATCCGTTTCGTTCAAGTTGGCCGAAACATTCCCGGGTATTTTTGAAAGCCATAAACAACGGCGTTCCGATTTTATTTACGAGAAGATAAAAATAAATATAGAGAAGGGGATGCAACAGGGAATGTACAAAGATGATGTATCCAGCGAAATGGTCGCTCGCATGTATATCGCCAAACTCAACGACATTCACAACCGGGAGATATATCCCCCGGAAGTATTTGACTTCGGAACGATTTTCAATAACCTGATCGATGGCGTGATTCGCACGATCACGAACGAGGAGGGGTGGCAATATTACAAGCAAAGGAAACAGCTGTACAGCGTGTTGAGTTTTAACAGGTAAAATAAAAAAACATGAGCGTAAAATATCAAATAGACGATATAGATCGGAAAATCTTGTCCCACTTGGTGAAGAATGCAAGAGTCCCTTTCCTCGAGATAGCGCGGGAGTGCGGTATATCCGGGGCAGCGATACACCAGCGGGTGAAAAAAATGGAAGACGCGGGGATTATTGAAGGCTCACGTTTTATAGTGAAACCCGATGCCCTCGGGTTTGGCGTGTGCGCTTTCATCGGGGTAGTCCTCGATCACGCCCACACGTACAAAACCGTCGTGAAAGAAATAGAAAGTATCCCGGAAGTCATGGAATGCCACTTCATCACGGGAGGATTCACCTTCCTGTTGAAATTAAGATGCAATGACCACCAGCACCTGATGGATATTTTAATCAACACACTTCAAAACATCCCGGGCATAGCCAAAACGGAAACTTTCATTTCATTGGATGAATTGATCGACCGGCAAATCATGTTAACCGCGAGCGAACAATAGTTCGCCTGCGGCGAGTTGCAGGCAACTCAATCAAACCTTTCCGCCATCCTTTTTATGGGACAATTTCGGGGCGATTACTTTCAACACTCCCGGGTGGACTTTCACGGTAACGGGTGGTACCAACGTGTAAGGATCACCGTCAATATGGGCTTTTGCCAAATCCCCTTCGATAAACGCCTCCGTGCATTGAATCTCGCTGAAATAAGGCAAGCGGGCAATCTTTGAATTCATGAAACAGTACAGGAAACGGGGAATCTGGTAATACTTGGGACGCTTCAATATACATATATCCACCAACCCGTCACGCAAGGAAGCCTTCGGGGCGATAGAAGCGTTATTGCCGTACTGCGAACTATTCGCCACGCTCAACACGAAGCACTCCTCCTCCCACGTCTTGCCGTTCACGTGAAAACGATAACGTTTACCGGGATAGCGGAACCACATCCGCACGATTGAATAAATATACGAGAATATTCCCCTTATTTTCATGGTACTGAAGAAATGAGCCACCTCGGCATCAAACCCGAAGCCGCTCACGTTCAGAGAATAGAGCCCGTTAATCTCTACCACGTCTATATTCGTCGTTTCGCTCTTCAATATCTGTTTCAGCGCTTTTGTCATCATCTGGGAGAAACCCAAGTGGCGGGCAAACCCGTTACCGCTTCCAAGGGAAATTACCCCGAAAGCGATACCCGTCCCCATGAGTGCCGTACCGATCTCGTTCACCGTTCCGTCACCGCCTGCCGCCACGATATGCGTGTAATTCTGACTTTTCGCCTGCTCCACGATCTCTTTCGCGTGCCCGGCATACTCCGTGAATCGAATATTATACTCGATATGCTTGTAGGCGGCAATATGCCGGATACGGTATGGAATCTCCCACCCCAAGCCAAATCCCGAAATCGGGTTCACGATAAACAATATTCGATATTTATCCATCTTTTCAATTTATGATTTAAGATTTATGATTTAAGATTTAAGACACGAACAACTAGCACGCAATCATAAACCCAAAATCATAAATCGTAAATTACTTCGTTTTTCTTCCAATCCCGTAATACTCGTACCCAAATTCCTGCATTTGTTCCGGGTTGTAGATGTTTCTTCCGTCAAAGATAATCTTGTGTTTCAAGGCTTTCTCGATAAAGGTAAACTTCGGTATCTTGAATTCCGCCCATTCCGTCACGACAATCAAGGCGTCGGCACCCTCCAAGGCATCGTACATATTATCTGCATACTCTATCCGGTTGCCAATCCGCCGCTTGCACTCTTCGACCGCGACAGGATCGAAGGCCCGTACCACGGCACCCGCTTCCAGCAATTTCTCTATCAACACCAGCGAGGGGGCTTCCCGCATATCATCCGTTCCGGGTTTAAAAGCGAGTCCCCACATGGCGAAACGCCTTCCCTTCAGCTCTTTTCCGAAACGCGAGGTTATCTTCCGGAACAACACGCTCTTCTGGTTCTCGTTCACACGTTCCACGGCCTTCAATAATTCAAGACTATGCCCGTGGTCGTCACCCGTGCGAATCAACGCCTTCACGTCTTTCGGGAAACAAGAACCGCCGTAACCGCAACCGGCATTCAGGAATTTCTTCCCGATACGGGTATCGCTACCGATTCCTTTCTTCACGGCCTCCACGTCCGCACCCACGATTTCGCACAGGTTAGCGATATCATTCATAAAAGAAATACGGGTTGCCAACATCGAATTGGCTGCATATTTCGTCATCTCCGCCGACAGGATATCCATAAAAAGAATAGGCGTATTGTTCAATATGAAGGCGTGATACAAACGCTCCATAACGTGTTTGGCTCTATCGCTTTCCACCCCTATCACTACCCTGTCCGGGGAAATGAAGTCATTCACGGCGTCCCCCTCTTTCAGGAACTCGGGATTGGAAGCCACATCAAACGGGATATCCGCCCCCCGTTTCTCCAGAGCCGCCTTAATCGTGGCTTTCACTTTATAATTCGTTCCGACAGGCACAGTAGATTTAGTCACCACCACGATATAATCGTTGATAATCTCCCCTACCTCCCGGGCAACATCCAACACGTAATGCAAATCGGCACTCCCGTCCTCGTCGGGCGGCGTACCCACGGCAATAAACACGGCATCCGCATCCTTCAACCCCTCCCGTAATGAAGTGGTAAAAAAAAGACGCCCGTCTTCCCGGTTCCGGATTACTAACTCCGCCAGTCCCGGCTCGTATATCGGCATACCCCCGTCGTTCAATAAATCAATTTTCGTACTATTCACATCGACGCAAGTAACAGTCACTCCTGTTTCTGCCAAACATGTCCCGGACACAAGTCCCACGTAACCGGTTCCAACAACAGCTATTCTCATATATTTTTTCCTTTATTTGCCTTGTTTTACTTGTTCGCAAAAATATGAATTAAAAATGAACAACACCGCTTTTTTTGTGCTATATTTGTAAATACAATACATAAGATTCAAATATTTGGTAAACATGAAAAAGGTTATTTTTCTCATTTCTATTTTGCTCCTGACAATCAATTTCTTCTCGTGTAAAGAGAAAACGAAGGAACAAAGTAAACTGGAGTACAGCAAATACATTTCAGGCTTCACGCAAGGAATGATAAAATCCACCGACCCTATCTACATCCGGTTGGAAGGAAAAGCGATGAAAACAGGCGACGACGTTCTCGTGCAACCGGAAAAATTAATGAAAATCAGCCCGAAAGTGGAGGGAAGTGTCACTATCCGGGACGGTAATACCATAGAATTTACTCCGACGACTCCGATGAAGAACGGGCAGACCTACGAGATTTCGCTGGCATTGGACAAAATATGCAACGTGCCGTCCGACCTGTCGACTTTCCGCTTCAACGTGAAAGTGCTGCCCCTCGTTTACGCTTTCCAAGAAGGCAGCCTCAGTGTCGATCCCAAGGACAACGACAAATTCTCGTATCGAGCCTCCGTCACCAACTCGGACGCCGTTACCCCCAACGAGGTGGAGCAACTCGTGAAAGCAAAAATCAACGGGCAAAACCAGACACTCGAATGGGAACACACCCCTTATATTCATTATTTCACGATAGCCGGCATCACCCGCGCGAACGACAGCCAATCCCTTGAATTGAGTTTCGACAAAAAAATAAAGAACGGTAACGACCTAATCGTTGAAATACCCGGCAATAAAGTCTTCTCCGTGCTGGAAGTAAAAGCGAGCGAAGAAAATTCCCGCACGATTGACATTACGATGTCCGACAACGTGGACATCAGTCAGGACTTTCAAGGGCTAATCACGATCGACGGGGTCGGCACCTTGAACTTCAACACGCGAGGCAATATCATTCGGGTATATTCCAACGAACGGGACAAGATGCAAGGCGTGGTTCAAGTTAATATATTCAAGGGAATCAAAAATACCACGGGCGAAAAACTCCAATCGGATGCCACTTTCAACGTGAGTTTCCAGTCAGCCAAGCCCGCCGTGACGTTCATCGGCGAAGGCACTTTCACCCCGGCAGAAGGCAACGTGCTTATTCCTTTCTCCGCGGTCGCCTTGAAAGCCGTGCAATTACGGGTAATAAAAGTATTCAACCAGAATATGAACTTCTATCTTCAGGAAGGAAATTACAACTACAGCAGTGACTACCAGCTACGCCGCGTGGGACGCATCATTCTCGACAAGAAAATCTCGCTGGAGAAACCGGGAGTACCACAAGACAACAACAAGTGGCAGGACTATACAATCAATCTGGCAGACCATATCCAACTGGAAAAAGGCGTGATTTACCGGGTACAACTCCGATTCCAAAAGTCGTACACTACCCTCGATTGCGCCAAGGAAGCCCAAGACGCTATCTCTGAAGAAAACTGGGATGAAACGTCTTCCGCGTATGACTATTATGACGATGACGACTATTATTACAGCTATCCCTCCGATTACTCGTGGGAAGAGCGGGACAATCCCTGTTCCAATTCCTACTATTACGTGAGTGACCGGTTCCCGAAAAAGAATCTCATCGTAACATCTCTGGGTGTCATTGCCAAAGCGGGTTCCGACGGCAAATACGTGGTTGCCGTGAATGACTTGCTCACGGCGGCACCCGTGGAAAATTGCAGGATATTCTTTTATAACTTCCAGAACCAAAAAATAGACTCTACCGTCACCAATTCGGCAGGAATAGCGACATTGCGGGTTCCCGGCAAACCTTTCGTTATCGTGGCGACCAAGGGCAATGATAAAACCTACTTGAAAGTCAACGACGCCTCGTCCCTCTCGCTCAGTAATTTCGACGTGAGCGGTGAAGTCGTGCAGCAAGGACTCAAGGGCTTCATCTATGGCGAACGGGGCGTATGGCGTCCGGGAAATGACATTCATCTCTCTTTCATGCTGGAAGACAAGGAGAACGTGATTCCCGTCGGACATCCCATTATAGCGGAACTCTATGACCCGAACGGTAACGTGACTCAAACCCGCAAAGCGGGACGCGATGAACACGGTTTGTATTGTTTCACGTTCAGCACCGACGAGCAGGCCGTGACCGGATACTGGCAGGCTGTTGTACGTGTCGGGGGTGTTTCTTTCAGAAAAACCGTCCGTATCGAGAGCATCAAACCGAATCGTTTGAATATCATCGCCAACTTGCCGGGCAACGTGCTCGGGGAAGGCGTGACGAAAAACACGATACCCGTTCAAACCCGATGGATGCACGGGGCGAAAACCAGTAACTTGAAAGTTATCACCGAACTACGGCTCTCGAAAGGCAATACCACCTTCCCCGGGTACAACGGGTATAACTTCGACGACCGTTCCCGTTATTTCAACACGACAACCGAAACATTCTTCGACGGCACGACGGACTCTGACGGAAACTTTAACCTGTCGGCAAACAACATCACCTCGGAGAACGCACCCGGTATGCTCAACGCCCTGCTCACGACGCGGGTGTTCGAACCGGGCGGAGACTTCAGTATCGTCACTTCCGGGTTCAAATACTCCCCCTACAAGGAATACGTGGGTATCAAACTACCGGAATCGGACGATAATTGGTACAAGGCGGGCAAACCGATGACTATCAGCGGTGCCGTACTTACCCCCGAGGGCAAACCTGTCAACAACAGAGATATCGAGGTGGAAGTCTACACCTTGGAATGGCGTTGGTGGTGGGATTCGGAGAATGACTATATCGGTTCATACGTCAACCGCTCATACCGTCGCCCCGTGTTCAACAAAACGGTCAAGAGCCAGAACGGCAAATTCAACGTGGACGTGACCTGCGACCAGTGGGGACGTTACTACGTGATCGCACGGGATAAAGAATCCGGTCATTCCACCGGTTCCACGTTCTACATCAGTTCTTGGCGCAACGACATGAATATCCCCGGCATGGCAACCCTGCTCACGCTCACCAGCGACAAGAAATCCTACCGTGCCGGAGAAAAAATCAAGATTACATTCCCCTCCTCGGCAGGTAGCGTGGCTCTCGTGAGCGTCGAGAACGGAAAGACCGTGAAAGACATTTTCCGGGTTCCGACAACTGAAGGGACGACTTCTTTCGAGATTCCCGCCACGAGCGAGATGTGCCCCAATATCTATGTCAACGTGTCACTCATACAACCTCATAAAAACCGGAACAACGATAAACCGATACGCCTGTACGGGGTTTTGAATATTGACATCGACGACCCGGAATTACGACTCACTCCCAAAATCGACATGCCGGAAGAGCTCCGCCCGTCACAGAATTTCACCGTCACGGTAAGTGAAAACGACGGCAAACCGATGACCTACTCTATCGCTATTGTCGATGAAGGACTGTTAGCCATTACCTCGTTCAAAACGCCGAACCCCTTCCCCGCTTTCTACGCCCGGGAAGCCCTCGGCGTGAAAACATGGGACTTCTACGACGACGTGGTAGGAGCCTTTGGCGGACGCTTGGAGAAAGCCTTTGCCGTCGGTGGTGACGAAGCCCTCGACCCGGAAGAAACCCGCAAGAGCGACCGTTTTACCCCCGTGGTGATATTCAAAGGTCCTTTCACCATCAAGAAAGGAGAGAAGAAAACCCATTCATTCAACATGCCCGAGTATATCGGCGAAGTCCGTACCATGGTCGTTGCCGAAGATAACGGTCGCTACGGTTCGGCATCCCGTAACACGAAAGTCAACAAACCGCTGATGCTCAACGTCACCATGCCCCGTTTGTTCACACCGGGCGACATCATCGAAATTCCGGTCACGGTATTTGCCATGAAAGACAATATCAAAGATGTCACCGTGAACCTCAAGACGGACGACAAGATAGAAGTTATCGCCCCGGCAAGCCAAGAAATCAAATTCTCCGGCACGGGTGAACAGATCGTGTTCTTGAAAGCGAAGATTAAAGAAAATACCGGTAAATCCACGCTTACCTTCACCGCTCAAAGCGGATCGGAGAAAGCTCATTTCAGTTGTGATGTAGACATCCGAATCCCGAACCCGAGAATTACCCGCGTGGATGCCCGCGAAGTGGCAAGCGGCGAGTCAATCACCTTCAACAACACGATGGAAGGACTGGAACCGACCTCGTTCCTTGAAATCACTTCTATCCCGCCCCTTAATCTGGAGGAACGCATCCAATACCTGATCCGTTACCCGCACGGGTGTGGCGAGCAAATCACTTCTGCCGTATTCCCGCAACTGATGCTTGACAGGCTGATGGATCTCAGCGAAGCACAAAAAGTAACCGTGGAACTGCACGTGAAAGACGTTATCAATCGCTTGAGGAACTACCAGTTAAGCAACGGGGGATTCAGCTACTGGACGAACTCCAACTATGTATCCGACTGGGTATCCACCTATATCACCGACTTCCTGACGCAGGCAGAGAAACTCGGTTACCGCATCCCGGCATCCATGAAGGCTTCGGCTCTTGATTACCTGTCGAAACAAGCGAATAGCTGGCGCCGGGACGATTATTATTCCGAGTTGGAACAATCCTACCGTCTTTACGTGCTGGCATTGGCGGGTAAACCCAACATGGCGGCCATGAACCGGATGAAAGAGGATAATTACAACAACCCGATTGCCCGTTGGCAACTGGCGGGAGCCTACGCCCTCGGCAAACACGACAAAATTGCCCAATCGCTGGTAGCCAACCTTCCGGCAGAAGCCAAACTCTATCGCCAACTGGGCAGGTGTTACGGCTCCGATCTACGGGATAACGCAATTATCATGCAAAGTATGGTAGACATGAACATGAAAGACGACGCCTACAAACTGTTGCAGAAAATGGCTCGTAAATTTGCTTCCAACGAATGGCTGAGCACGCAGGAAAGTGCCTTCGGACTTTGCGCTATCGGCAACTACGCGGGACGCTACTTCAAGGACGGCAACGGCATTGACGTGCAAATCGGAAAAGAGAACTTCAAAACCACGAAGACCGTACTGCAAAAAGAATTGGCAGTCAAAGATAACCGTTCAGAAGTAACCTTGAAAAATAACACTTCCGGCACACTCCACGTGCGCACGATCAATAGCTCAACCCCATTGGGTGTGATCACCGAAAGCGAAATGTCCGGGCTGAAAATGACCGTCAACTACTATCGTAACGGCGTGCTCAACAACCGGACGGATTATCGCCAAGGCGAAGACATCGTGGCTGAAATCACGATACAAAACACAGGAAACATCGGGTTATACGAGGAACTGGCACTTACTTTCATGTTCCCCTCCGGCTTCGAATTTCTGAACGAACGCCTTACCACGAACGAGAACCCGTTCAAGGGAGCCGACAATGCGGACATCCGCGACGATCGGGTGTATCTCTACTTCTCGCTCCAGCAAGGCGATTCGAAAACCTTCAAGCTACGCTTTAACGCGGCTTACCCCGGTAATTACCTGCTTCCGGCAGTCACTTGCGCGGCGATGTACGATAACTCCATCACAGCAACCCTACCGGGTAACAAAATCACGATCACCCGGGGAGAATAACTCTCTCCCCGGCGCATACGAGGGCGTGTTTTGACACGCCCTCTCGTTCATAAAGTCGAAAAGTCCATAAAGTCAAACACACAATTACACTGAATATCAGCATAATATTAAATCATAAACTTTATAGATCTTAGGAGCCGAAGGCTCGACTTTATGAACTTTATAGACTGGAGGTGTGTCAAAACACACCTCCATATACCCGTTAATTTAATATATTTTTAAGACAGAGATTCATGTTTATTATTTAGAAATAATCTACATTTGCAAAGCAAAGTAAAAAGGTATGCGTAGTAAAAACGTAAATAAATTCATTCACTTATTCTTGTTAGCTCTATTTTTGAGCTATTACGGGAGTATCACGTTTTTCTCGCACTATCATGTGGTCAACGGGGTAACAATCGTACACTCGCACTTCTTCTGCGGTCATACCGATTCGGACGGCGGTGCAAATCACACCCACTCGGCAAAAGAGCTTACCTTAATCGCCCATTTGAGCAATTTCATCACACTGGTCAGCGTTGCCCTTGTCGTTAGTGTTCCTCACTTGATCCACAAAATACATTACTATATTCATAATCAGGAGGAAGAACCTGATAAACAAACATTCACCTTAAGCCCCCTTCGGGCTCCCCCCTTTACAGTGTAAATAGTTTATTCTGCCGAAACAACAGTTCCGGTAAGAATCTCGTGTAATAAAGCAATACCCCTGCTATTTCACGAGGCTTTCACCTATTAATGATATTTCTATTTTGAAACAAGACGCGAGGTCGTGTCAATACCATACGGACACGCTCGTGAAAAATATTGGTTATGAAAAACTTACTTACACTTATTATATTCCTTCTTCTCGGTCTTTTCTGTCGTGCAGACGAGAAAGGAAGCGTCAAAAAAACGACAGACGCGAATGTCAACGGACACATTATCCATAAAGAAACGGGCGAACACCTGCCGTTCCTCACGATATTACTGAAAGGTACGAACATCGGAACCGCTACCGACGAGAGCGGACACTATTTCATGAAAAACCTCCCCTTGGGAAAATACACCCTGCGCGTGCAAGGAGTAGGCTATAAAACCGTAGAAAAAGAAATCGAGATCGTGAAAGGCAAAACGCAAGAGATCAATTTCGTCATCGAGGATGACGTCGTGATGCTTGAAGGAGCCGTGGTCACCGCCAACCGGAACGAAACCGACCGCCGGGAAGCCCCCGTTATCGTCAATGTCCTGTCACCCAAAATATTCGAAAACACCAACTCGGTATGCCTGTCGCAAGGATTGAATTTCCAACCGGGACTACGAGTGGAAAACAACTGCCAGAACTGCGGTTTCCAACAAGTACGTATCAACGGGCTGGACGGGCCTTACTCTCAAATACTGATTGACAGTCGTCCCATGTGCAGTTCCCTTGCCGGAGTTTACGGTCTGGAACAAATCCCCGCTAACATGATCGACCGGGTAGAAGTTCTTCGGGGTGGCGGCTCGGCATTGTTCGGAGCCAACGCTATCGCCGGGACAATCAACATCATCACCAAAGAACCGTTACACAACTATTTTCAAGTAGGACATACCCTCTCCGCTATCGACGGCGAGAGTTTCGACAACGTGACCTCTTTCAACGGGGCTATCGTCAACGAGCAACGGAATGCCGGAATCCACCTGTTCGGGATGGTGCGCGACCGCCAGCCTTATGACCATGACGGTGACGGGTTCTCCGAGCTAGGGGAGATCAACAGTACCACGCTGGGCTTCCGTACCTATTACAAGCCCACGCATTTCAGCAAGTTATCCATGGAGTACCACCATATCAAAGAATTTCGCCGGGGAGGTGACAACCTTCACCGTCCCCCTCACGAGGCTGACGTGGCAGAGCAAGCAGACCACAACATACACGGCGGCGGGCTGAACTACACCCTTTCATCCAAGGATTACAAACACCGTTTTAACGCCTACACCTCGTTACAAAACATCGCACGGGAATCCTATTACGGTGCCGGTCGCGACACGAACGCCTACGGGCAGACTAAGGACTTTACCGTCGTGGGCGGAGCACAATATTCCTATGACTTCGACAAATTCCTGTTCATGCCCTCCATGTTGACCGCCGGGGTTGAATTCTCGCACAATAAACTGAATGACAAAATGCTCGGCTACAACCGGGAAATCAATCAGGAAGTAAACGTATATAGCGTCTACCTGCAAAATGAATGGAAAACGGCACGTTTCAGCTTCTTGCTGGGCGGGCGTCTGGATAAAAACAGTCATGTAGACGATCCCATATTCAGCCCCCGGTTGAATATCCGCTACAACCCTATCACCGATCTCAGTTTCCGGGCAAGTTACTCGGAAGGATTCCGGGCTCCACAGACCTACGACGAAGACCTGCACGTGGCAGCCGTGGGCGGAGAAGTAACTCTTATTCAAGTCGCGGAAGACCTGAAAACAGAAAAATCACGCAGTTACAGCGCGTCCGTTGATTACTACACCACGCTGGGAGCCGTGCAAATCAATCTGCTCGTGGAAGGCTTCTACACCCGCTTGAAAAATCCTTTCGTGCTGGAAGAGGTCGACACCGGTGATGAAGAAAATAAAATACTGGAACGCCGCAACGGTTCGGATGCCAAAGTAAAAGGAATCAACATAGAGGGAAGAATTGCCCCGCATAAATCCACTCAACTACAATTCGGCGCGACTTTCCAAAGCAGTAAATACGCCGCTCCCGTGGCATGGAGCAATGACCCCGATGTTGCCCCCTGCCGGAAGCTGCTCCGCTCCCCGGATCAATACGGGTATGTCACGCTGAACTTACTCCCGTTCAAGAACTTCTCCACCGCCCTATCGGGAACCTACACGGGTCCCATGTACGTGGGACACTTCGCCGGTTACATCGAGAAAGACGTGCTGAAGAAAACCAAGTCCTTCTTCGACGGTACCGTAAAACTGGCTTATGACATCAAAATCGGTAGCGGCTACACGGTACAAATCAACGGTGGCGTGCAAAACGTGTTCAACAGCTACCAGAATGACTTCGACAAAGGTGAGTTCCGTGATTCCGGTTACATCTACGGTCCCGGTCTTCCGAGAACCTATTTTGCTGGAATCAAATTCGGTATATTCTAACAAGAAACATCAAGATTACCTTCCTTAAATATCCCGTGGAGTCCGTTCTGAACTCCGCGGGATTCTCATTTTATACCAAAAGGTATAATACCGTTTAGTAGAAAATATTTTATACCAAAAGGTATAAAATATTTTTACCAATAATTGGAAATATCTCGAATAAATCATACATTTGTTGAAAACAAAGAAGATATGGATTCACCTTTTCAATACGGGAAATTAGCCATGGGCGCAACCTTCGTGAATAGAGTTCACGAAAAACAAATACTCAAAAATAACTTGTACTCGGGTATTAACACGATGTTGATTTCTCCTCGTCGTTGGGGCAAATCATCACTCGTCAAAGAAGCCATGCATGAACTCATGGCAGAGCGCCACGATGTAAAAGTATGCTTTTTAGACGTATTCACGATAAGAAGCGAGGCGGAATTTTACCAGACTTTCGCACAAGCTGTAATTAAAGCCACCAGTAATAATTGGGAAACTTGGATTACCCATACGAAAGAATTCTTGAAAGCTCTTTCTCCCCAAATTACCATCGGGACAGATCCGATGACCGATTTTTCAATAGGTTTTGAAATTCATCAAATTAAAGAAAATGAACATGAACTTTTGAATTTACCGGAGAAAATTGCCGTTGCAAAAGGAATGAAAATTATTGTTTGCATAGACGAATTTCAAAATCTGGCAGGATTAAAAGACTATGAACATTTGGAAGGCAAAATGCGTAGCACATGGCAGCACCACCAGCATGTCAGCTATTGCCTTTACGGGAGTAAACGCCACATGATGATAGAGATATTTAACTCATCCTCAAAACCTTTTTACAGGTTCGGACAAATCATGTTTCTGGGAAAAATAGACAAGCAGGAATGGGTGTCATTTATCGTCAGCGCCTTCAAACACACGGGCAAAAACATCACGGAAGAACTCGCGGGAATTATCGTGGAGAAAGTAAGTTCTCACTCGTGGTATGTACAACAATTATCTCATTTTGTCTGGAGCATTACAAAAGAAACGGTAACACTTGAAATCATAAACAAAGCTTTCCAACAAATCGTAGATACCAATCTTCCCCTATACGTTGCAGAATGCGAAGCCTTATCTATTTCACAGCTCAATATCCTGATCGCTATCGCGAATAATGAACAAACGCTTACAGGGGCAAAGGTTATGACTAAATACAAACTGGGAACGCCACAGAACGTGACGAAAAATAAAGTGATACTGCAACAAAAAGATATTCTGGATAATACACCTCAAGGCTTTCTCTTTCTTGATCCTGTTTTCGAATATTGGTTCAAGAAGGAATACATTAAATAAAAAAGACTGACCGGACGGTCAGTCTTCATTTCCCTTAGAGTTTTATTACTTGAATCAGATGTCTTTAATTAACTTCTCCGACAACATCTTCGCTGCTCACCAGTTTGCGTTCGTTATTGCTCTGGTTCAGTCCGCTGTCTGCTTCTTCCTCATTACTGCCGGAAAGCGTGTAAGTTCCGCTATCTTCACGGGTAACAGTTTCGATTGAACCATTCTTGTATTCTGTCCAGAGTAATTTAACAGGTACGGATTGTTTTCCTTCCGGCACGATAGAAGTCAGGTCGAAAGATACCATTCCACGACTCCACACGTGATTTGCACGATCCCCGTCCTTAGGAGCTTCCCCGTAAGCATTATGGCGTAAAGTCACGTATACCGTGTCATTATGCGCCACCACATCATCTTCTACCAGATTGATAAAATGCTTGGTTGAAGAACCGGATTTCACGGGTATTCTGAACTCCACGTTCAGATACTTACCACCGAACCATGCTTCGGACACGTTAATCGGATCGTTACCGATACTATCCTGTCGCACTTCCTCGTTTTCCTTGATGAAAGAAAGTTTCACCGGATCCTTTGTCAACACGTCGGTAATACGATACAAACGAATATAATAATTCATTCTACCTTCCAACCCGGTTTCATCTCTCTCGCTCCCCAGAATCGAGTAGTTGGCGAATACCCGCAATCCTTCCTCGGCATCCGAAGAATTTATCCCGTATCCCTCGGTCACGATCAAACGACTTCCGTCATCCCGACGGATAGCATACTTGGAACGAGTACCGTTATCTATCTTCTCGAGGTTACCGTAACTGATCCACGAACTTCCACCTCCCACGTAATAATACTCGTCATCGTCATCACACGCCGCGAATACGGCAATAAATAATGACAACATTAATGCAATTTTCCATGTTCTCTTTTTCATAGCTGTTTTTTTAACGTTTATATATTAGATGCCAACAAAGCTCATCCGTTGCGTCAAACGCTTGAATTATTGTATTTTTTAATTTTCGTTTGTCTAAATTTATTATTTTCGAGGACAAACAAAAAGAACTATATTTGTGATGAATTTTTGAAACCATGAAATATATATTCATCATATACACGAGCATTTTGTTCATCTTTTTGCCCATCCACGGCTTCACGCAAGAAACAGGAACACCGGGAAAAGGAGAAGGCATACTCCAATTTCTGAAACGCTTCGAACGCACGAAGCCGGAACATTACACGCAATTCATGGAACTCAACAAGAGTAAGCTGGACAAAAATAACGGCCTGCGGTTAGGCGTGAAATACACTTTACCGCCGATGAACCGGGAAGGTAATGAACCTTTATTCGGGGAGAAACTGGCGAAATACACGATAGAGTCCGACGAACTCAAGGGGGCCTGCTTTTATCTGGTTTCCGGTCATGGCGGTCCCGATCCCGGGGCTATCGGGGTGTTACAGGGACACCAACTGCACGAGGACGAATACGCTTACGACATCATGCTCCGGTTGGCACGCACCTTGATGTCGAAAGGAGCCAAAGTTCACATCATCATCCAAGACGCCGCGGACGGTATCCGGGACGATAAATTCCTTGCCACCGGCGATAGGGAAACCTGCATGGGCGATCCCATCCCTTTGAATCAAGTACAACGCCTCAAACAACGTTGTGACAAAATCAACACGCTATTCCGCAAAGACAAGGAAGCCTATCGACGGGCTATCTTTATCCACCTTGACAGCCGGAGCGAGAGCAAACAGATTGACGTTTTCTTTTACCATTACGAGGGTAGCGCCAAGGGCAAACATCTCGCCAACACGCTACAAGACGTGTTTAACAAGAAATACGACAAACATCAACCTAACAGGGGATTCTCCGGAACGGTAAACACCCGTGACCTATACGTCATTAAACAAACGCTCCCCGTGGCCGTTTTCCTAGAATTGGGTAACATCCAAAACAGCCGTGACCAACAACGTTTCCTGCTAAACGACAACCGCCAAGCTTTAGCTAATTGGATTTGCGAAGGCTTGACACAGGACTTCCGCCACTATTCAAAATAAGGCAGAAAGACGCTCCAAACAGAGTGAAGAATTATTTTTCTTTCACCATTAATCCCAACGCCTTACCCCATTTGGTAGCGATAGATATCGAGCCGTCTTTCGGCAACATTTTTCTCAACCCGACAAGACATTTATCCAAGTAACGATACGATTCTTTGAACGTGTTGCTCCAACCCGCCTGTACCAGAATATCTTTTGTCACGTAGCAATTCTTGTTCTCGCACAACACTTTCATCACCTTCATTTCCAACGGACTAAATAATATCACTTCCCCGTCCACGACAAGTTCACGGTTCACAAGGTCAAGATACACCCCGTCGCTAATATCTATCGTTTTCTCGCTACGCTCACGAAATCCGATTTGTCTTAAAGCGGCTTCTATACGAGCTTTAAATTCAGCTTCATCCATATCCTTGCGGATATAATCATTTGCCCCGCTCTTAAATCCGGCTACCGCGGCGGATGAACTGCCAATACTACTGATAAACAAAATAGGAATGACAGAATCATCTTTCCGAATCACTCTAGCGACCTCCAAACCTGTCATTTTCGGCATCATCACGTCGAGCAACGCCAAGTCCGGTTTCTTCTGACGATAAACCTCAAGCGCATCCTCCCCGTCGGTAACGTGGTAAACCGTGTGCCCATTCTTTTTCAAGTAAGTTATGAAATCCTCGTAATACTCCGCCGAATCCTCAGCGTACAAAATCTTAGCCATTTTCCCGTTTGTAAAATATTAATCGTTTTCGTCTGTTACCAAAGGCACCATGACCGTGAACGTGGTTCCGACGCCCTCGGTACTGTCCACCCGAATCACACCGCCATGAGCCTCTATTACCTGTTTCACGTAACTCAACCCGATTCCGAAACCGTGTACATCGGCAGAACGACCGCGAGCAACCCTGAAATAACGCTCGAAAATCTTCTCCCTCAGTTTCTCCGGAATACCAAATCCGTGGTCTTTTACCGATATAATCAGCATATTCCCCTCGTCCTTGCACGATATCTCGACTTTCGGCGAACCACCCGAATACTTGATAGCGTTCTCGATCAAGTTACTGATGGCGTTCGGAAAGTGAATCGGATCGGCTTCAATCACGTTCCTACTCAATTGATAATCCACTTTGATCGAAACATTTCTTTTCTCGAACACGGAATTGAACTGTCGAACAAGTTCATCAATTGAATCCTGCAAAGATAACTTTTCCCACGTAACCTTGAACCCTTGTTTCCATGCATTTAATAATTTAAACACGAAATTATTCAAATGCAGCACTCTATCAAACCCTCCATTCAATGCTTCCAATTGCCTTTCATTCAAATTATCAACCCCCTCCTGTTTTAGCGCAAGGAGCTTTTTCTTAATTATCGACAGCGGGAACTTCAATTCATGCACCATACTGCTCATAAATTCCTCTCGGACTTTTGCCACGTTTCGTTGGAAAGAAATTGTCTTCACTTGATAAATAGAGCATATAACCAAGAATATCATTATAAGAAATGAACTAATAAGAATACTTGTCATCTGGGCAAAAAATGTTTTATAGGGCGTATCAAAATAAACTATCAAACCATGATGACTTTTTATTCCTAATTCAATAATGTTAGAAACAATACGTTTATTTACCCTTGAAGCACCATTTTCTGTTGTAGCGACAATCTGTCCTCCACTCATATCAACTAATTCAAGAATATAATTATCTGTAATTCCATTACGTTCAAAATAAACATGACAAATACTATCCAACATTATTATATTTTCAGCAGATTGCTGATTAATAAAATCATAACAAACCTTTCTAAGAACTCCCAAATAACCACTCTCTTTATCAAAATTAACAACAGTTGTATCTCCTCCATAAACAAAGGTTACCAACTCTTGATTTAAATCAAAACTAACTCGAGGATAGTTCTGTCGTATTGTTTTATTTCGTACTAAATGTTCCTCGAATCCTGTTTCTACCGCCATTGCCAAAACATTGTTGACAGTATTCAAATACTCTGTTTTCTTATATTCAATTACTCGATTTAACCAAAATCCTTGCAAAATCAATAAGCAAGCTATAGCAAATATCGAAACGCCCCACGCTATATGGATTCTTTTATTCATAAACATTAAATTTTATAAGACCATCAAAAACACTGAAATTCTTACCTTATTATATATGTTTCCCTCGCACTGCAATTTTAAGAATAAATTAAGAAAAATAGGAACAAATGAGGAACAATTTATCTCAAATTTTCCCTATATTTTTGTAACACATCAAAACGCTCAATATAATGAAAAAAATTATTATTAGTATATTGTTTGTATCAGTAGTCCTCGGACTAACATTAGTGAATGTTACTCTAAGGAATGATGCCACGAATATAGATATAAAATTAAAAAATATCGAGGCATTTGGAGAAAATGAAGGTGGGGATGAAAACCCATGCATTGTTATAGGGTCACTTTGTATGTATTACGATAAAGATCAAAATCCTGTATTTTACCCGGGACTTGCCCTCGATGTAAAATAACATGAACATGAAAAAGGCATTATTTATACTATTAGCCGTTGCTTTCGCCTACAGTTGTTCTGATGAAGTTCGGCCTGTACCGAAAGAGCAGAATCCTTTGTTTAGCATGAGTCGTGCTGTCTCACTAGACAGGTTGGATACAAAAATCAATCTACAAAAGCTGGGCATTATAAACCCGACAAAAGTAATCAAGAAAGATTCTATACTTATCGTGCTTGACCGGGAAGGGTTGAACAAGATTTCCATATACAAACAAGACGGAACATTGTTGGGAAATTACCTCCCGACAGGTTTAGGCGGCAACCAAGGTTTGTATATCTTAACGATGCATCTTGACGAGAAAGGAATCTTATCAGCCTATGACTTCGGGAACAACCGAATGGTCGAGTTCGACATGAATCAACTGGGACAAGCCGGATTCGGTCCTACCTTTACCCCCGTGCCCACGGACAAGAAACACTTGTGCGCTGCCAAATGGGGTTCCACAATCGTGGCAACGGGTATGTTCGACCAGCGTTACGCTTTACTGGAAAACGGGCAAGAAAATTTCTTCCTTCCCTACCCGAATTACCGGAACGCCGACAATTCCCAGAAAAGCATCTTATTTGCAAGTAATATCATAAAGATAAAACCTGATGGAACGAAATTTGTCTGTGCGAATATGCAAAGCGGTATCATAGATTTATGCTCTCTCATACCTTGCAACACCATCACTCGCATCACCGAGCAAAATCTCTATTCTCCAAAAGCCACGGTCAAGAGTACCAGGAGAAAGCCCGTCGCGTATTCCACAGACAATCTCTTCGGGTTTGTTGATATTGAAGTATCTGATGAATACATATTTGCCCTCTATTCCGGGAGAAGTTACAATAAATACAAAGAGAAGATAGGCTATGGTGAACGGATTGTAGTGTTCGACTGGGAGGGCAATCACGTTCACACCTATTTACTAGGGAATCCGTTCACCTCTATTTCCTTTTGTAAAGAAGAAAACGCCATTTATGGCTTGACAAACCATCCGAATTCAGTGTTGATTAAATATGCATTGGATTAATTTCCGTGTGAGAGTTTTGTACCTTGGGATGTTCATCCTCCTCGGGGGATGCCATTCCAAGGATTACAAAGCCCGAAAAGTAATTGAAGAATGGTACGGGAAAACAATCACGTTTCCCACCTCCCCGGCGGCTAAAATCCTCGGGAGAGACACGACCGTCACGCTCACGGAACTATTGGATAAAGAATACAGCGTTCTTACTTTTTTTGATTCTACCGGGTGCACGGAATGTAACATGAAATTACATGACTGGCACTTACGCGTGAAAGATATAGTCGGACAACAAGATAAAGTGAATTTTATCTTTATCGTCCACGCCAAGAATTTCGAGGCCGTATCGGCATTTGCCGTGAAGAACAAATTCAATCACTTGATATTTTACGACACGGACAATGCCCTGTGGAAGGCGAATCCGAACCTGCCGCACGACCCCGAATTTCAAACATTCCTACTCGACCGGGAACAAAAGGTCGTGTTAATCGGTAGCCCGGCGAGAAACAACTCGCTGTGGAAACTGTACAAACAACAAATTAGTGTAAAGAATTAAATGACACAATGGATTAACAACACCGTGAATTTCCTGTCCTTCATGGGCTTCCTTCTATTAATCGCCACGATGCTGGTGATCGATTCGGAAAGCATGAACGGGATTGTTGTTGCCAAACGTTTTTGGTTCTACACTTTCATGTGTATAACCGGAGTCATTTCTATCATTCTGGCTTTTTACAGGAAATCGACCACGAGTGTCGATGAAATCAAAACTATCATAATAGGGATTTTGACTGTAGTGATTATTGGCATATCCCGTAACTCCAATCAGGAAATGATGAACGCGGAAGTATTTCTGTTAATAGTCATTTCCTATTTTTTCTTCGATATCTATTTTTCTTACAATAAAAAATCGATCAAGACATTTCAATTCGTTCTGATCGCGCTCGCTTTATTTGAAGTCATTTGGGGATACTGCCAATTATACGCTTATATCCCGGAAATGCAAACAAAATTTCAATTATCCGGGTCCTTCGACACCCGATACGCTTATGCCGTATACTTGGCCTCGATTACCCCGATTGCGCTTTACTGGACAATCACACTATATCAAAGATTAAGTGCCAAATTCTCGACACCGTCTTATACCGAGCAAGCAAAGCCGGAAATCATTGACGAGATCATGTTGTTCGTGCTATCAGCCCTCTCCTTGTTGGGCATACTATCTATCATGCCTTTTACAGGGGAAGCCATCGCGTGGCTCACCGCGGCGTGCGGATGCAGTGTTGTTCTGTATTTCAAATTCAACATGCACGCTTTCATCAAACGCTTACAGACACAAAAACAAAGAATAACCCTCTTGATCTGCGTGCTGCTTATCAGCACCGGTATCGTGGGCGGCTACTACAAATTCCGGAAAGATCCAGTGGACGAAAACCTTCTGGCGTGGAAAATATCCATGAACGTGCTGACGGAAAACCCGTTATTCGGCATTGGTATCGGGAACTTCCAAAAAGCATACGGGGATGCCCAGTCTTACTATTTCGAACACGGCAACCGGACAGAAAGAGAACTGGCATTAGCCAACACGCCGTGTTACCCGGTCAGTGACATTGTCCGTATCACAGCGGAAACCGGATTGCTGGGATTATTACTTATCCTCGGGTTTGTCGCCACGATTCTTATAAAAAGTATCCGAAGTTTAAAACGATACCCGGAGAAGTTAGCTACCCTAGGTGCATTAATTTCGCTCTCTATGGCAGGACTGATGTCCTCCCCTATCAGATCATTACCGTTAGCCATCATCCTGATGCTCTTGCTCGCCTTGTGCGCCCCCCGGGAAGCCCGTCAAGAAAAAGCCGGACTGAGTTTCAAAGTAATTTATCTCGCGTTGGCAGGCTTGGTGCTTTTCACCGCCTTCCCCGAAATGAGAAAATACAACTCCTATCGCACATGGGCAGAAGGAAAACTATATTACAACATGAAGATATACGCGACGGCGGTTAATATATACGCCCCGCTGGCAAAGAATCTAAGACATCCCGGATTTCTTATCGAATACGGGCAAGCACTCTCCCAAACAGGCCGATACGAAGACAGCATCGCTGTTCTCCGAGAAGTATTACAATCTGTATCCACCCCGGTAATATACAACATCATCGGGAAAAACTATCAGGCCATGGGAGAGTACAAGCTCGCCGAACAGAACTTCCGGAAGGCCCATTACATGACGCCTAGCCTCGTGTATCCCAATTATTTGCTGGCAAATCTTTACCACGAAATGGGATTACATGACAAGACCTTGCAATGCGCCCGACAAGTAATCACTCAAAAACCAAAAAAGGAATCAAAAGAAACACAAGAAATGAAAGCACAAATGGAATCGCTCATCAAGAGTATCCATTAAAAGAGCCATCCTCGGACCGTTCTGGTCCATTTCACACCATAGTACATCTAAATCCATCACTTTGGGGAGACATTCTAAGTCTCCCTTTCTTTTTTGTACCCATAAATCCGTATATTCGCGACATTCTAAATCAATGACACAAACCATGAAATATATATTATCGTTCCTTTTCACCACGATTCTCGGCATCACGCTCCTCTCCGCACAGGATTACCCGAAGCGCGAATTTCGCGGGGCATGGATACAAACCGTGTTCCAGAGTGAATACGCCAAAATGTCGCCGGATGAGATGAAAGTTGACTTTATCCGCAAGCTGAATTACCTGCAAGAATGCGGAATCAACGCCATTGTCTTTCAAGTACGACCGGAAGCCGACGCGTGGTATCACTCCGAGATTGAACCGTGGAGTCGTTTCTGCACCGGCAAACAAGGTGTAGCGCCGGAGCCGTTCTTCGACCCGATGGCATTTCTCATCAAAGAGTGCCACCGACGGAACATGGAATTTCACGCTTGGCTGAATCCCTTCCGGGCATGCACGTCGGGCACTGCCGCGTTAGCGGACACGCACGTTTATCACGAGCATCCCGAATGGTTCGTCACTTACAACAAGCAATTACTTTTCGATCCCGGTATCCCCGCCTGTCGGAAATACATCTGCCGAGTGGTAGAAGATATCGTGAGCCGATACGACGTGGACGCCATCCACATGGACGACTATTTCTACCCCTACCCCGTGAACGGAATGCCTTTTCCCGACGATAACAGCTTTCGCGTTTACGGGTTGAAGAAAGGATACTCCGAGGACGAACGGGACAACTGGCGACGGGAAAACGTGAATCAATTAATCCGAGAGTTGAAACGCACGATCGTGAAAACAAAGGCGTGGGTACGCTTCGGCATCAGTCCTTTCGGGATATATCGCAACAAACAAAACACGCCGGACGGTAGCGGAAGCAATACCAACGGGTTGCAAAACTATGACAACCTGTACGCAGACGTGACGCTATGGGTCAAGAAAAAATGGATTGACTACAATATCCCCCAAGTGTACTGGGAAATCGGACACCCGGCAGCGGACTACATCACCCTTGCCAAATGGTGGGACAAAAACGCCCACGATATCCACCTTTACTTGGGACAAGACGTGGCACGCACCATGAAAGCCGGTGACCTGACCACCAAAATGGAAACCGCCCGTTCCCTACGCCACGTGAAAGGCAATTGCTTCTGGCCTGCCAACGAGATATTATGGAATAACGAGGGCATCGCCGATAGCCTCCGTGAACATTACCACCACTACCCGGCATTGCTTCCCGCCTACACGCACATGTACAACGGACGACCAAAGAAAATCGCCAAACCCCGTGCCAAACGCACGGACAAAGGCTACACCGTGAAATGGTTCTCCGTCGGCGACCGTGAAGATCCCCGCAATCCCCAGTATTTCGTGATCTACCGCTTCGCCCCGAAAGAAAGCATCAACCTCAACGATCCTTCCAAAATAGCCGCCATCACGCACTACACGGAATGCTACCTACCGCTTCCCCGAACAAAATACCGTTACGTGATCACCGCCGTCGACCGCTTCCACAACGAGTCAAAAGGGAAAAAGATAAAACTTAAATAATTTTCACATGAAAAACATTATAGATAAGTAGCTGTAAGATATATCAATCTTATCAAAATCTACATTGGTCCCATGATAAAGTATCATTGCAATTGCCCTCCATTTTTGCGACATAAAACAATCAGATCATCCACCGCATCATCTATAGACTGAAGATGCTCCGTTTCGTAGAACTCATCCAAAAAATGAATTCCTTTGAAATGATACAAATACAAAAACGCACTTTTAACCGAAAGCTGAAAGCGTTTGGCAAAAGCACGAATGCAAGCATTCATATAAGGTATTTTATATTTATCATTCATCGTGGATAGATATTAAATAATTTGATACACACAAAAATACAAAAAGTACAGTTCAACCGGACATTTGAACCGTACTTTTTTCTAATTCAGCAACAAATATACTCCCCAAGCAGAGCATATTGAAAAATTCGCAAGCATGCACAATTCCGAGAAGCAATTTATAATTTAACTACTTGCATGCTTGCGACATACAATCCATCACGCACTCATTTCAGCACATCTGCCAATTTCACCGTAATCTCCTCCGTACTCATCTTACCGATAATTTTCCCATCGGGACCAATCAGATACTTCGTGGGGAGAACGTGTACATTGTAAATATCCGACAGATCATTCGACTTGTCATAACTGTTACCTATTCTTTTCAGACCACGCAACAAATGATAGAACATGCCAATACCATCCTTTTTAATGGCTTCATGCCATAAATCGATAGTAGTATCATTATCTGCTATACAAACGATCTCCAATCCTTTCGCGTGATACTTGTTCCACAGCTCAATCAGATGCGGGTTGCCGGCACGACAAGGTACACACCACGAAGCCCAAAAGTCCAAAATAACATACTTACCCCGTAAATCACTCAAACGGAAAGACTTACCATTAATATCCGTGGCTGCAATCTCCGGTGCCAACATCCCCGGACGCAATCGCCTCATAACCTCAAGTTCTTTCCTCACCTCTGCCGTCATCGGACTTTCTCGCACATGAGGAGTCAAAAAATTAAACACCTCTTCCAACTCCTCCAATGACATAATACCCGTCAGCATCCTTAAATTACTCCCCACCGCTTCGACATCATTGTTCTCCCGAATCAGTTGCAATTGACGCTTGTACACGGCAGTACGGAAACGATCCATCAATTCCGCACTTTCCTCTTTCAACTTCTCGTAAGCATTTTGATCCGTTTGCTGCAATTGTTGCAATTGCTCAAATACACGAGCACATTCCTGAAACTCGGGTTGCTTCATAAGCTCCTCGTGAGCATACGAGATTTGCCGAAATACATCTTGATTACGGCTCCCCACGATCTTTGGATCACTGAAATAACGAGCCCCGTATTGATCAACCGCATCATCCCAATCCAACGTCACCTCGATACGGCCATTTTCAGCAATAAACCCGAAAGCTGCAGGAGATTTTCCCTCGGGAATAAGCTGAATAACTACCCCCTCCGGATGATCAAGCTTACCGCTAAAAGCGAAGACGCCCTCTTTCATTTGCACCGTATCATACACGGGAACAGCCTGTTCTCCACTCGTTTTATTCAATATTGCGATTCCGTTTCCTACATGCTCGACAGTTCCCTTTATCACGTAACCGTCCGTGTGGACTTGACAAGCCCCTAACGCAAGCACAAGTCCCACGAAAAATAATATCCTTTTCATTTTACCTCGTTATTGTTTATTTAATCTTTACCTCAAATTCTTTCTCTTGCGGCGGCAAACAAACATGACTGTCACAGCACTGGTAAGAAAATGTGAATCTTATACTTTCGGGCAATTTATCACAACGCACACCCTGCGTGAGAGTCACTTTTCCCTCGTACACCATTGTCCCCGTCTTGCCAAAAGGTACGGCAGCAGGCATATTCATACCCCCATCCAAAGAACATCCATCCGGCAATTGGAACTCCACCTTCATCGGAATATAAGGATCACTTTCACTGACTTCCCGATAAATATGGAATCCTCTGTACAATTCGATTTGGATACTTACTTCCGCTACATTCTTATCTTTCATTTTCCCCGTAGCGGAAATGATAATCGGATTATCAGCCGAAAGCTTTGCCACAACCTCCGCATCCGTCTCTTGTACTGTAGTTTCTTGCCCCTGACGAGCTTTCCGCCGTTCAAGAACAGAATAATCATTACCCGGCGTGTTGCGAGAACCATCTATCATAAAGAACCAACCGCCGGACTCGGTAAAGAACATCTTCTCTTGATACCGATCATACCACTTACGCCATTCCGCCGGAGTAGCGAAATCGCACAACGTATAACGGGTAAGAACACGCCAAGCACGTTCCGTTTCCACGCCATTTTCCAAACAAGTAATTGCTTTGTCTAACAATCGTTTATCGTTTGTGGCGATCTGCCATGCCTTTGCATCTTCGTCAAGCACAAGACGGCGCCCTCCGCCACCTCCATAAAAATAAGGCGTATTACTATCATAATAATGAGCGTACTTCGCTTCATCTTCTCCGAACTGCGCATACAACTCCGGATCGGCATACTGTTTCAAGTGCTCGGGGAAAGGCGGAAGTGACACCTCCATCGGTTTATAGTTTGCAAAAAATGATTCTTCCTGCGGATGCAGTTTTTCCCCTTTCGCTTTCCGCACTTTCAACTGCTCGTAAAGATCCTCCTGCATCTTCTTCATCGAATTCAGGAATTTGATTTGATCGTCATAGGAAGCTCGTGAAGAGTTATATTTCATCTCTCTCGCCGAGATCCGGGTAGGAATATTCTCATTATATTTTCTTACCAACGGTGCTTCCTTGAAACGAGAAATATAAGCAACTGCATTAACAAATACCACTTTCGCCTCCTCCGTCATATACTGTGGCGAAGCGATAAAACCCCACATCAAAAAATTACCATGACGACCTATAGCCACGGCATCGTGCGACTTAGCACATACGCCACTCGAAATATATTCGCAATCAGGCGAATCGGCATACCCCCACGGGCGTGATACCAATCCTACCCCGAATCCCATCTCCGTCTTGTAACCTTTCGTCTGCACACGCCACATCGGCAATGTTTCAGGTATCGGTTCATCATATAAAGCTTGATAATAAAACGCCTCATCAGGGGTAGGCAGTTGTTCGAACGTCAATTCCGTCTCAAACGGTCCGTGAAAAATAGGATGTCCAGTTTCCACGTGATGAGCGTAAGCATCCAAACAAAGACAAAACCAATCATGCTTCACCCCAAGGATCGTCCCTATTTGGCTACTGACACTACCGATAGTAATACACGGTGCCGAGAAATCATCAGGAAGATAACGAGCCGGTATTGATTTTATTATTTGTCCGGAAGCATCCCGTTGCACTTGCCTCTGTTCGAGCACAGGGGGAAGTCCGTCGAATATCGTCACGTCATACTCATCGGACATTTCCGGTGAATAATCTGTAGCCTGAATGACCGTCACCTCACTAAAATATTTCCGCAACAAATCACCAAAAGCCTGTTTGCGTAATTCAAGTCCTTTCTCGATTACACCTTCCGCCAATATATCCCGAGCATCAGGATTCCAATCGGAATTGCCCGCTAAATAGAGAATACGTAACTCACTTGGCTTCTTATCACCGGCTATTGTGCCGGTGATCGTCCAAAATGCAAATAAAATAAATAATAATATCTTTTTCATATCTATAATTCTTTATCTATAATGAATCACTTCCAACCTTCATTTTGTTCCCATCCCATCAATTCGCATTCCGTAGCGTAGAATGGCAGAGCCCAACGCGGGTCGTTAGCGGGAATAACCAACTCGGTGACAGAGGTAGGATCTGCCGGATTGGAAAGAATCTGCCTACGAATTTCAAGACCGGCATTCTCCGCACCGTTCAATCGTTTCATCTCAAAGAAACGCCAGAAAGGTCCCATCTCGCGACTACGCTCATCCAACACCTCCTGTACTGTCCCGCCGATATTCTCGGCGGCTACCTGATCCGTGAAGCGAGTGCGGCGAAGCGTCTTCAAAACTTCTGCAGCATCACCCGTCTGTCCCTTACGTGCCAGACATTCCGCTTTGGTCAGATACATTTCTGCCGTGGTCATACCTACTATTTGAGAAGCCCCGAACTGTGACATAAAATGCCAATGGGAACACAAATCCCAAGGCTTCAGCCATTGTTGAGTTTCCCAGCTTATCGTAGCCATTCCTTGTTCGTTATACTCCAACAGTCCGGCACAAACCATCAACGGACTATTGTTTTCATAAAAATGCGTCCAACGGGCATCATTTTCTTTATCCGTAAAGAGATTATAAAACGATTCGGAAACTGGCACACACCACGTAGTAACATCATTCGACATACAAGGCAAATAAAGCTCCCGGAAAGAAACAACCGACTGATTGTACAAGTTCATTTGAGTAAATGGATAAGATATAAATCTCATTGTCGACATATCAGGAGTTCCGTCCTCGTTACAATACACCACAGGCTGTGCCGGTGTCAATACATTGTTCGGATCAATTGCCACATTCACCAGTTCGTCATTTCCCGTCAAAGCATTCTCCGCATTAGTCAAAGCGGTTTCGTAATCTCCGCGGTAAAGGGCAATACGTGCACGAAGTGCCTGCACGGTAGGAACCGTGGGACGAGTGTTGAACTCGAAATCAAACGTCGTACGTCCGGCACGCTTCAACGCATCCTCCGACAAACGCAAATCCTCGTAAATCTTTTCCAAGGTATAGGCCACCGTCTGGCGTTCCGGAATACCGGTAGACTCCGTATCCTCTCGATAACCGATACCGGGAGCCTCCTCCTCCCACTGGCAATATTGTGTCAACAGCAGAAAGTGATAAAAAGCACGACCGAAACGGGCCTCACCTTCCACTTGAGCTCGAATAGCAGAAGTTGTTTGAACTACCTTGTCCATGTTCTCCAACACCGTATTGAACGTATAAACCCGCTCCCACACTCGCTTCCAAGTCATATCGGCAACCATATTATCGTTTTTCAACGAAAATTCATTCCAGCAATACAATGGATATGCACATTGCATTTGCAAAAAATACATCGGCATCCCTTTAGAATAAAAATCCGGACTGACAGATATCCCGTCACCCATGAGATACTGTTCCTGCATAAATCCACCAACTTGAAAACGAGCTGCACTTGCAGTAGAATTCTCCCCACCTAAATAAAGATTCGCTTGTCCAGTCAGCCCGTAGAGTTGCTCCATGTGATAAATATAGGCGTTACCTGATTTATCAGCCGTCTCGTCCAAATAATCCTCGCAAGAGCCCAACAACATCATGGAACCTAACAACAAGGCAAGTATAATTAGTTTACTTTTCATATTCTTTTGCTTTAAATGATATTTACCAATTTTTGAACCCGAGTTTCAACCCGAAAGTAAATGTAGGCATTGGTTTGATATTACCCACCGGATAATCCGGGTCCATATTCCCATTCTTGCTCCAAATCAGTCCTAGATTACTTACTTGAGCGTACACGTTGATACGGTTAAACATGCCTTGGCGGGACAACAGGCTTTCCGGCAGATCATACCCTAAATAAATTTCGTTCAAGCGGATATGATCACCCTTGATATAGTTATTCTTGAACAACAAGTTGGCAAAAGACATACCTGTCGACAACGTGTTATATGTTTGCCAATTCTCGTCATTATAGAGAGGATATGCTGTATAACTCTTTTGATTAGCATAACCTTGGTCATACACGGCAAAAGAATTATCCAACTGCTTGGAATAATTGGCTGCCCTTATTGCCGTATCAAAATAATTTCCTTTATTGACATAATAACCGAACCGTCCGGTAATCATAAAGGAGAGAGTCAGTCCCTTCCAACTAAACTGGTTGGAGAAGCTTAAATCGCTTTTCGGCGTTCTTGAACCAATATAGTAGAACCAATTACTTTCATCCAGATTTCGAGGGATGTATTCCGAGGCGTGAGTCGTTTCCTGAGTAAGGATAGTTTCCAACGCACCGTCTTTACCTTGCAATTGAACGTAACCCTCCGACGTGTACCCGGCAGGCTTCAACACCAAAATCATATCTAACGGATAGCCTTCCACGAAACCGGGATTATTCGGTAAGATCGGAGAAGTTAAATTAAACTTCGCCACTTTATTATAATTGTAGGCATAATTCAACGTTCCCCGCCATTTCAAATCGCCCGCAACACGCAAGTCGGAAGCCAACGAAAATTCCACTCCCCGGTTCAGTACTTCCGCATTATTGAACACGGCTTGGTCCGTACCCTGTGAAATTGACGGTACAGTAGCGGCGGAAAGCACATCGTAGGAGTACTTGTTATAGAACTCCAGGCTTCCGGAAAGCTTGTGGTTAAAGAAAGAAGCGTCCAAGCCGATATTAAATGTTCGTGATTTTTCCCAAGTCAAGGTTTCATTGCCGCGTGCATTGATGGAATTGGAACCGGGAAAAATGACATCGCCATCATTCGTGGCCACCGTGGTCACACTAGAAGTACCTTTCTTGCCTGCCGCTACACCGGCAACACCGAAAGATGCGCGAAGTTTCAATTGATCAATGCTATTCATTTGCTTCAAGAACCCTTCCCGGGAAAGCAACCAACTTACCCCTACCGACCAGAACGGTGAAAACTTATCGCGTTGGCTCTTGGACTGGAAATTCGAAGCATCCGTGCGAAAACTTGCCGTGAGGGAATATTTGTCGTCAAATGTATAAGCGACATTGGCATACACCGAGAAGAAACGGTCTTCCCACACGCTTAAACTTCCCAAAGTCTGATAAGGATTGTTTGTCTGCTGTCCGAATATATCCGTAAATTGCTGAGTCTGGTAATCAATAGTCGTCGCTACTGAATTCGTGTATTTGTTATAACCATAACGGGTAATGGAAGGAGTCGTCTCCATGGTGGAAGACAAAACTTCCGTACCAGCAAGCGCCGTAAAAACATGCCTATTCTTATTCAGCGTGTAATCGGCTTGTCCGCGCAAATTATACGCCTCGTAAACATGTCCGCCATCCGTGAAAATACCGCCTTGAGGAAAATAAGAATCATATAAACCGGTCGCCTCGTTTAATTTCGAAAAAGTGTTGTAATAATCGCGGACATAATAAGATTCCGGCTCATATTCTTGATGATTGGTATACCGTCTCCATTCATATTGCCCTTTGGCACTTACATTCAACCCCCAAGTCATAGCATAGCTGAATCCTCCCTGCACGCGGTAATTTACCGTCTTGGTATCGTTGTCCATATATTTCCGGTCTTCTGCCGGGTTGTAATGCCAGTCGGCAGGTGTTTTACCCTCATACACGCTGTTTAAAATCGGTTCATAAATCGTATTATCGAAAGGCACATGAATAAAATTCCCATCATCATCTACCAGACGACTCCACGGGCTAAAATTTCTCTTTATAGTCGCCACGTCTGCTCCATTATTGTTTGCTTTAGAAAACGTGGAATGAAGACTTACGTCAAAAGTCAAATTTTTAGTCAACTTGGCACTAGTCGTCATATTTAACATGATTCGTTGCTTATCGTTACCTTTGAGGTAACCTTTCTCATCATCGTAAGAAGCGGAGAAGGCATAGTTCATCCGATCACTCATTCTCCGTAACGCTACGTTATACTGGCTGCGCAGGGCGTGGCGAAAAATATAATCATTCAGATCATCTTTCCACACCCCTCGATTACCCAATTCTATCAAACGTCTCCTAGCTTCCTGATACTCGGCATCGGTAATATTGTGCTTCAAATCCCGTTCGAAAATCAATCGGTAAGGTTCCGCCAGATATATTCTATGGTATTGTGAATTAGCATAAGGATCAGCACTATGATTTATCGGAACGTATTTGTTTACCAATTCGACATAACGGAATTGGTTTTCTGCAGAAGCCATATCAAAATAATAGTCCAAATCCACCCGAGAACTGACAGACCAATAGGCATCGGCTGTGATGTCAAGTTTGTTACCAGCCTTGCCTTTTTTGGTAGTGATAACAATCACTCCGTTAGCCGCACGAGCCCCGTAAATGGAAGTAGCAGCGGCATCTTTCAGCACGGAAATACTCTCCACGTCATTGGGGTTGATAGTGGCAAAAGGATCACTACCTTCGGTGTAACCGCTGATAGGGAAACCATCCACGACAATCAACGGATCGCTATCGGACTGGTCATCTTGAAGCGTACCTTTACCGCGGATAATAAACCGGGTAGTTTCTCCTACCGGCGAACTCTGCAATGTCAACCCCGGTACCAACCCGTTCAACACCGAGGCGATATTAGCTGTCGGCTTTCGCTCCAAAGTTTGTGCATTCACTATCGCGTAAGCACCCGTGGCACGCTCCTTGGAAATCGTCTGGTAACCGGTAACCACCACATCGTCCAAAGTCTCGCTATCCTCCTCCATCGTCACCCGGATAAATTCCTTTTTCTCCACCGCAATCTCCTGCTTTTTCATGCCCACGAACGAGAAAACGAGTACATGCGTCCCTTTTTCCGGCAAGCGAATCTGGAAACCTCCCGCCGAATCCGCCACGACTCCCGTGGTCGTTCCCTTCAACACGATTGTCGTTCCCGCCAGCGGGACTCCTTGCATGTCGACCACCACACCTTTGACAATCCTCTCCTCCACTTTTTTCTGCTGCTGAACAGCCTCCTTCCAAATCACGATTGTCTTCTCCTCGATCGAGAACTTCAACCCCGTACCTTTCAAACAACTATTCAGAATCTCCTCGATCGTGGCATCTTTAAACACAACATCCCGATTCCCAATACCTCTCAAATCGGCATCACTGTACACGAAACTAAACTCCGTGCGCAATTTGATCTCGTTAATGATCTGTTTCATCGAGGCACCCTCCAACTCCATATTCACCCGTACCTCCTGAGAATAAACTCCGGCATGCACTTGCAGCGCAAACAAAACCGATAAAATAAACGTCGCTTTCATCATTAAAATCAACTTCATTAATTTTCTATGCCTATCCCGGTGCGGCATAACATTTTTTTCCATAACTTTGTATTTAAGATTCGACAATATTTCAACTCCTGTTTGCAGCAGGATTGAAAAGTTTGACAAGGGGCAGTGTTTGCAGCACCGCTCCTTTGTTTTTATTTCACTCTAATTTTATTCTCATTAATCTCAAACTTCACCTTTCCCGTCCGTTCGATAAACTTCAACACGTGGGCGATATCTTCGTGCTTCTTGATATTCACCGAATAGGGAATCCGCTTCAACTCCTCGTTGGCGTAAGTCACGTCGAACGAGTACCAACGTCCCAATTCATCCAAGATGACAGATAACGGCTGATTATCAAACACCAATCGCCCGTCCTTCCAACCGACATACAACTCTACATCCACTTCCGCCACCGTCAACCGCTCACTCTCCCGATTGAAATCAGCCTGTTGTCCGGGTATCAACTTCACACGCTGTCCTTCTGCCGACACGTCCACCCGTCCCTGCACCAGCGTGGTCAACACGTTTTCCTCTCCCTCGTATGCACGCACCCCGAAGGATGTACCCAACACCAATACCTCCACGCCTCGCGCCTCCACCGTGAAAGGCTTCTGTTCATCACGCACCACGTCGAAGTAAGCCTCTCCCCGCAAATACACTTTCCGCCTCTCGCCCGAGAACTTCACGGGATACCTCAACTCTGACTCGGCATTCAGGTATACCGTTGTCCCGTCCGCCAGCACGAGCGTGTATTCCCCGCCCCGCGGTATCCGCAACAAATGATATTCCTCCGCTCCGCCCGGTTGTCCCCCTTCCGCGTCTTCATATCGCAATGTATCGCCTGCATTACTTACCCCGTTCCCCACCGTCCGGTTTGCCCCGTCTGTCAACAAAACCTTGTCACCACCCGGCAAAATAAGTTCAGCCTTTGCCTTCCCCGGAGTTATTTCCGCCACAACAGCCACCTGTGCCTTCTCGCCCTCACGATTCAGGGAAAAATAAACAATTCCCCCGATAACCAACGGTAAAGCAAACATCGCCGCGTACCGAATCCACGACAATCTCCGCGCACGCCGTTCCCCGCGTGTCGTCCGGTTCAAAATCCTCTCCCACGCCCGATTTTCCGCCTCCGACGACTTCACGAACCGACGGAATCCTTCTTCCAGATTCCGCATGGACACCAATCGTTGAAACATCTCCTCGTGCTCTTCGTTTGCTTCCCGCCAAACCCTCAACTCCCGTTCACCCGCATCATCCAACTCACCCTTCACGTGGTTCAAAATCAATCGTTTTATCCTATCGTCATCCCGTATTTGCATACTTTTGTTCTTTGGTTTTATACTAAAGCACGCGAAGTAGCGTTTGGTGTAATACCAAAACACACTTTTTTTCATACTTTTTTATTTTACGCTAAAAATCAAGCTATTATATAGCTACAATTTCTGAAAAAATTTAGGGGTAATCCTCCAAAAGATATTTATCTTTCTACTACATACAAAGTATTTCAATTGAATAAATTTGTATTCAATTACTAAATAATTCCTATTTATTTCCTATTATAATAGGATATGAATGGGAGTTGAATAGGAGTTGAATGGGAGATGCTATAAATCAAGTACAAATCAATATAATATAAAATATTACTTATTTTATAAAATTAAGGATTAACACGACTCGTTCTTAGGAAATCCACAACAGGATAGACAACACATTTTTCAAACGCTCTTTCATGTAATGATTGGCGTTATTCTTGTGCTTTTTCACGGTATTAACCGAAATATTCAATTTCCGGGCAATCTCCTCGTGACTGTTCCCGTCCAGACTCATTTGGTATACCTCTTTGCAGGCGGGGGACAGTTCGTCGAACACGGAAAGCAAAGCCTGAAATATCTCGGATTCCAGAATCTGATCGAGAAAAGACTCCGAATCATCCCCTTCCCGAATCATCCTTTCGGCATATTTATTTTCCACCTGCCGATGCCGAAGCAAATTCAAGCAATCGTGCCGCACTGCTTTATAGAGATAAGCCTTCACGGCATTTTCCACCCGAAATTCCATCCTTTTTTCCCACAACGCCACGAAAGCATCCTGCACGACATCCTCGATCACATCCTCGTCAGTCACGTACTTCGCCGCGAAATAACGCAAGGCAACCACATACCTGTCGTACAGCACACGGAACGCTTTCTCCCCTCCGCGAGCAAATTCCTGTATTATATCTACTTCTCTCGTGTCCAAATTAACGCCATTTTCTTCTACAAAAATACAATAAAAAATGGAATAACTTATTTACCCCGTGATTTACAGAACACGTCCGATACTTTTATAAAATTCCTCTTTCGCTTCAATCTCCAAGAACGGAGAATGCCCACAACGTTCCAACACGTGTAGATCATAATTGACTTTAGCCTCGCGCAAAGGTTCGATTATTCCATCTAACGGGTGCGGGTCCAAGCTGCCATGAATAACGTGTACTTCGGATCGTAGCCGCGGAAGAATCTTCATGAAATATCCCTCCCGCCGGAGTGTTGCCGCCTCCGCCCAAACCCGTGCATACATCTGTCCGTCCGGTTCGTATTCATTCGTGAAATCCGATACATGATAGTTATCACATTGGGCAACGAACTTACCCAATTCTTCCATATCTTTATCCGTGGCGTTTCCCGATAATTCCCGCAGGCATCTTTCAAAACGTTCCCGCTCCCCCGGCGAAAGTCTTTTCAAACGATTATCCATGATTTGAGGTACATACTTTTCCTCGAAAGGGGGACACCCGACCAGCACAAGTTGTTTTACCCGTTCCGGGTATCGCACGGCAAACAAGATAATCAGCCATGCCCCCCATGAATGACCGACAAAAGTCACCGCCCCATCGGTTTCACGGCAAACCTGCTCGTGAAGTTCCTGTATCAACTCCTCGATCGAATAGCGGGTCTGGAATGGTTCCAACACTCCGTTTTGTAAAGATAGTTCTTCAGCCATAGGCTTTAAAGAACCTTTAGCACCCGGTCCGCCATGAACCAAAACAACGGAGTACGGGGCACTCCCGTATCTACGCGTTATATTCATCCCTTTTCTTTTTAGGCAGCTTTTTGACCACTTCTTCCACCGAGTGATTTATCAATTCTTTGATTAGTTTATCGGGCACATCACTTTCCAGATATACCGTTATCCAATATTTTTTATCCGAATAGAAACCAAAGAAAATCCCCTCGTAACGCTCCATCAACTCCACCGATTTAGCCGGATCACATTTCAAGTTCGCCCAGAATCGTCCGTCCTTAGTGCGCAACGGGGCAAAAGTAAACATCTTATCCATGATTTTATAGACCAAGGTGTACTCGTCAAACGGCATACATTCCGTCGCCCCTTTAACAGACAGGCAATAATCTCTGTATTCTTCAATATTCATCGGTAAAGTTTATAATAACACGTTATCCAAAATTTTATCCAAAACGCCCACGTAGTAATAAGGGATATTAAGTAACTTGAATATTTTTCCCGTACTAGACTCTTTCACTTCGTCTACGCTCATTCGATTGCTCCAAACCCTGATTGCCAAGTCGTGCGGAGCATCAGACATAAAAATATGAAGCGAGCGAAGATGAGCATTCGTTCCTGTTTTCACTTCAACAGGTAGCACGTAAGGCTGTCGCTTCCATACAAAATCGACTTCTGCCGTGGAATTCCTTTTATTACCAACCCAATAATAACGCCGTTCGGATACTTTTGTCGTATGCGCCAATAATTCTTGAGCCACAATATGCTCTGCCACACGCCCCCTATAGGCATCCGATATATCCGATACAGAAAACACTTCCTCGCGGACTTCCGCTTTATAATTCATTAAGCCGGTATCCAACCATATTAATTTAGGACGACGACTCAATTGAGCCTCTAAAGGCAGTCGGTTGCTCAACGTGGGATAAACCAATTCTAATAGCATCGCTTTCTGAATTGTACGAAATGCCTCACTGACTTCTCTCGAACGATAATCCGAACCTCCAAATCGTTCAAAAGTGATTGTTTCGCCACCCTTTTGCCATCCCGCCTCCAGTATATGCCTCATTATTTTGGTTTGCGTGTCATTCGGGGAATATTTCTCCACGTCATCGCTATATGAAGTTATTAACCCATCATAAACGGTATCCAATGAAAGTAAATCTTTTGTTCGCGCATACATCTTGATGGCCTCCGGCATTCCGCCTACAATACAATATTTACGAAATTCATACATTAACCGGTCATGAATCGCATCAGCCTTTAATTCTTCAATAGCTTGCCTATCAAAATCTTCTCCGATTCCATTCAAATATTCCAAAAAAGAACAAGGATGCAACGCCATGTATTCCACCCGTCCTACCGGAAAAGATATCTTCCGGTCAATGACATTCTCCAATAAAGAACCAGCCGCGATAACATATATATCAGGTCGTTTCTCATAGAAATAACGAAGCATGGCTACAGCCTCAGGTGAATTTTGTATCTCATCAACAAAAAGCAAAACAGTCCCTTTGACAGGACTCTTCTTTAAATAGAAAAAGATAGCTTCCACCAATCTATGTATCTCCCGGTATTGAATAAATAATTGACGGTCCTCTTCTTCATCCAGATTTAGCTTTAGAAAACAGTCAAATCCTGTAGCGAAATTCTCCACCAAAGTGGTTTTCCCTACTTGTCTAGCCCCACGCAAGATTAGAGGTTTTCTCATGGGATTCTTTTTCCATGCTTCCAAATAAGATAATGCATACCGATATATCATAATCATTGTTTAAAAACAAGTTACAACACAAAGATAAGCACATTTGTAACAAAACCAAAGCAAATGGAATCAATATTTGTAATGATTCCAAAGCAAAAAATAGGTTTTCATGTAAAGAATCCAAAGCAAACGTTTCCCTACCTCACGTATCCATTCTTGTAAAAATCACAGGCTTCCTCTATTCTAGCGGGTTCGTCGGCTTTCAGCAGCAACAGCAATTCACGGGTAAATTCGATGTACCCGCAGCCATTAGCGGTCACGATATTCCGGTCGCCGACGGCTTGTGCCTCGACGTAACCCGCTTCATTCGTGTACCGTTCTCCGGCATATTGTTTCAGGTAGGGAAGCGTGTTGCTCGTGTGCTTCACGTCATTCAAGAAACCGTGGATACCCATGAAGACGGAAGCGTTGCAAATCGCACCCACGATTTTCCCTCGTTCCAAGGCTCTCCGGACGATAGATACTACTTGTTCCGCCTCGGGCGAAAACCAACTCGTTCCGCCGACCAGAACCAAAGCTGCGTAATCATCGGGCATGGTCTCGAAACTATAATCGGGCAGCGTGCGGAATCCCCCTATCGAGGGCACGAGTTCCAAAGTCGGGGCGACGGTCCTTACCGTGTATTTCACTTCACTGCCCGGCATAACTCCGGTACTCAACGCGGTTGCGAGGAATGCCCCTTCCCAATCGGCATATCCATCCAGAATAATAAATAAAACTTCTTGCTTCATATTAATTATCATTTTATCCAATAACAAAAGTAACTATTTTTTCAAACAAGGGATGGAAACAATAAACCTTTCTCTTCGTTTTTTGTCTTAGAATCAGATAGATTAAAAGAACGAGCATGGAATTATATATATGGATTCCACGCGATTATAAACAATTAAAGAATAAAACATGAAAACTTTAACCCTAATCATTTCGTCATTATTCCTTTTAATGACAGTAAGTTTGAACGCACAAGAACGAGGTCCACAACATCGAGGCCCGAGAGGTCACATGAACCCCGAAGAAATGGTCAATAAACTGGTCGAGCGCACGAAAACAGAACTGAAACTCAATGAGAAACAAGAAAAACAAGTAAAAGAATTGTTCACGGAAAATTTCATAAAAATAGGCGAAGTCATGAAAAAATACCAAGGACAACGTGATTCCATGACGTTCTACAACCAAAAAATAGAAGACCAACAAAACTTATCCTTAAAAAAGATTTTGACGGAAGAGCAATATAAAATTTACCAAACCAACTTGGAAAAGAGAAAACAAGAAATGGCAAAACGTCGCAAAGAAGGTATGAATCACCGCGGACAACGGGGCGGACAAGACAACCCGGCTGTGAACGGAAAGAAGCATGACTGCAAAGGATGCGGCGGTTGCGGAGAGAATAATTGAGCCTACCTTAAGAATATAAAACAGGAGGGAGTTTAAAATGACTTTTAACTCCCTCCTGTTTAACTGAAAAGCACTAACTTACTTACGATTAAAGTATTCCTCTACGGCTTCGACCAATTTCGGACCGTGCGGATTGCGGGCAATAATCTTCCCGGAACCATCTATCAGCAGCGTGAACGGTATGGCTTGAACCCCGTAATCATTACGGGAAGCGCTTTCCCAACCTTTCAACTCGGAAATTTGAATTCCTATCGGTTTGTGTTTTTCAAGAGAACTTTGCCATTTTTCCCGTTCTTTGTCAAGCGAGATACCGATGATTACCAAGCCTTTTTTCCCGTATTTTCCATACAATTCTTTCAACAAAGGCATTTCTTGAATACAGGGCACGCACCACGAACCCCAAAAATCCAACAACACGAGTCCTCCTTTTTTCACTTGTTCCGACAAACGGACTTCTTTCCCCTCGATAGTTCGCGCAACAATCTCACGGAAAGGCCTCCCCACTTCCGTTGCTTTTTGCGAACTAGAAAAATAATTCTGCTTTTCCTGACGTGTCCTTATGAACGTTTCGTACTGTTCCCGAAGTTCCGGATTGATTGTCGGGTAGATTCTCTCGACAAATGCATCACTATAAATATCTTTCGAGCAACAAGTGAAGAAAAAATAGTCACCCGTGCTTGTTCCGGCATACTCGCTGATAAATTCCTCGGCAGCAGGTACCATGATTTCTCTAAAGATAATTCGACTTTGCTCGTTGTAGTAATTATTTATCTCGTTACTGACATTGCCCGCTAATTGCTGCACGCTATCCCGCTCGCGGAATAATATTTGGCTTCTGCGTTGAATTTCCTGTTTTCCTTTCCCGATTGTCGCCATGTAACGGTCATTAGCAAGGGTTCCGGACAAGGTTATCCCTGTCGTGTCATAAAGAACTTTAATATTGCCACGCTCGATAATCACCGGTACGGAAGACATTCCCGGAATCCTGTTGTCACGAACGTCCTCGATGGTCAATACAAACACCGCGGGTTCCTGTACCGTTCCCCGAAACCGGAACTCTCCGTTTTTGATTATACCGCTATCTACCGGAATGGATTTATCTGGCAAGAAAAAATATGTCGCGGGAGATAACAATACCCGACATCCGTCGTAACGTGTCGGCAGACTACCGGTAAGCGTGTAATTATTCCCGTCCCCGCAGGAGCAAAAGAGTCCCGCTACCGCAAGCAGCAGGACTATAAAACTATTTTTGAATACCATCATTTTTCCTCTTTTAGCATTTCAACCACGTAAGAAATTTCATCCATCAAACCGCTGGGGCTTCCACCGTATCCTTCTGCCAGATAACGGATACGACCGTTTTTAAGGATGGCTTTCTGGGGAATGCCCGAAGTCCCGGGAAACATGGATTTATACACCATATCACGAGATTTCTTTCCCTCTCGGTTAGCATCGTAAAGTACTTCCATACCGTGGAAGTTATTCTTTTTCCACAGGGCATCTATTTTTTCTTTATTGGGTTCGTCCTGCGTGATGATGAAATAGAATTTCACGCTTGAATCACCGGCATAAAGGTCTACAGCCATTTGCATCCCGTCTAACGCCGCAATACACGGGGCGCACCACAATGCCCAAAAATCGAGAATCACGATATCATTCTTTTTGAAACTTGCAGATTTTACCTTACCGCCGAGATGCGATTCCAAAGCAAACGGCTCAAAAGGTATGTCTATCATCTTTGCCCGAAGTTTATTCTTTATTTTTTCCACTTCACTTTTGGGCTTCAATGATGATACCCAAGCTTCAAAAGTCGCCGGTTTCTTTTTTAAGCCATTGTAGTACACTCTCAATTTGTCATAAATAACCGGAGTCATCTGTCCTGCACCTGCTGCCCCCTTCATCGCCTCGAAAGCCTCAGCCTGACGTCCTAATTTCTCCAAACTTGCCACATACGCCTCGTTCCCTGCCGGATAAAAGAGATATCGTTGCTCTTCTTCTATCGCGTTCATCGTGTTGACGGCTTCCTCGTAACGCCCACTTTTCTCTGCCACCTGCGCGTGAACACTAATATAATAATACAACCACTGACGAGCTAATTCTTCCGCTTGCCGAGGTGAATATTGCAATCCTTGCATATAAGAACCGTCATTCACTTTCCGTATCATCTCGTCAATAAATCTCTTGGATACGTCAACAAAAGTTTCTGCCGGGATGGGAGTTTTCCGAATCGCGTATTCCACGGTTTTCTTGTAAACAGCATTAAGCATAACCATATCCATTTCCGGCAATATTTCCTCCAATTTCTTGTAGTCGCTTTCCTTATAATATTTTACAGCCAGTTCCCGGTAAAAATTAGAGTACACGAATCCTTTCGAATCGGGATTCTTTCGCCACTCCGCTATCGGGAAATCTTTCCTGAATTGCTCGGCAACGACAAAATATTCATCGGGAGTAACGGTGTTTAATGTAAAAGAATGGTTAAACCGGGCTAAACCGCCACGGGGAAACATTTCGAGAATAACCTGATCTACACTATCCGCTTTTTCTTTATTCTTTAAATCATAACGATAGGTATGGCTTATTTCCATGTATTCATTCTCTGTCAAATCAGCTTGGCTCTCCATTGTTTTAAGCAAATGTGCTATTCCCCGACTGGCATTTTCCCCGTACATCTTTCTCAAAACGGACTTCATTATACCGAAAAAATGACGTCCGTACTGGGGATAATGTTTCGTTTCCTGATCTACCCAAAACATCAAGGCTTCATCGGTAATTTCCTTGTAGTTCCCCGAGAAATAATTTCCAGAACCTTCACCAAATGAAGGCATACGGAACATTCCCCAAGCAAGATACCTTCCCGGCAGGTAATCCCCGACAACGTCTTTCGGGATGAACATAAATCCCTTATCTTCATTATTGTCCGTCGTATCCGGTTGCAAAGTAAAGGTGGATTGAAATTTAAAGGCAATGAAAGCACAATTATCCGGTACGTCGAATGTACCTTTCCACAATTCTCCGTCTTGTTTCAACTGCACGTCGCTGATCTCCCAACGATAGAAATTATACATATACACTATCCCGACCAAGTCTGTCTTCCCCTCTAGCGGACCGCCTGCCGGGTCATAAACCAATTCTAAAGGCTGACCGGTAATCGGAACCTCCGGATTTAATGTTAATCGAGAGTTCTCTTGCGGGTCTTGAGCGACGTTTTCCTCTTGCCCGAATACTCTGCCAGCAAGGCTACATAACAGCATTACAATAATTACGAACTTACTTTTCATAGTGATTATCTATATTTTATCTATTCTGTGATTGATTAATCGATAATCAATCACAGAATTATTTAATTAGCTTGATTTCCTATCGCGTGAAGATTTATATTAAACTGAGTTTTAAAATATTGCAACACAATCTCATACTTGTTTTTAATCGCATGGGTACGCTTGTACGTGCCGGACGCCTGATCCCAATCTTGACTCGAGTCTACCTCATCCGATAACGCCCATGCCTTAAAAGCCTCCTCGCTCATCGTGGTCAAGTATTTCACGTAAAGTCCGAAGTCATAGGCGGCATCCATATCCTTGTAGTATTCAAGGAAACCACAACCGTACTCACCTCCATCCCAAACATTGTTTCTGTATTTATCGTACCATTCTACAAACTCTGCCGGTATTTCAATTTTATTCCGGGAAGCAGCATAACCGATCAAAGACTTGTTCAACTCTCCCACCGTGTTCAATTGTTCCTCGGGAGTCAACTCATCCAACTTCTCGCTCGTGTAACCAAACGCAATATGATTCAGACCGTAAGCGGAAGCATGATTAGTCGTATCATTATAGCTTTTATACTCCCACTGTTGCGTTCCTTCATCCCAAACAGAACCATATTTTTGCTCCACGCTATAAATCCGCGATGCCAATAATATTCGCATCGGTAAAATATTTTTGTAAAAATTCTCACCCCACGGATTCAGGCACCGATCTTTGATAAAACGGTAAGCTTTCTCCACGTATGCCTCATCCGCGGGAACTGAATAAAAAGGAATGTAACTCGTCACGTTCCAACGGAAGTCACTTTCCTTGTATTTATACAAGAATTGGGTGTTGTATTTCTCGTAGAAAGCCACAAATTCCCTATCATAATCGGAATCTCCTTGTGGAAACTCGTAAAATTCCTGAGGAGCGGACGGAGTCAGCTTATCCTCATCACAAGCCACAATAACGCCCGCCATCAACAATAACAGAAACAATATATTTTTCATCTCTTTTATGTTTTATCAATTAATAACCTTGTCTATCCGGAGCCAATTCATTCTGAACCAAATTCTTGTTCCTATCCAACACGGCTTGAGGTATAGGCACCGTGTAACTCGGATCTTTCTCGCTCAACGTGTACGTGGTCGTTTTCCCCTCGTCGGCAATCCATTTGTGCTGAATCTGCGGCATCCCGTAACGACGTAAATCAAACCAACGGTGTCCCTCGAATATCAATTCCCGACGACGTTCCAATTTGCAAAGTTTCTCCAAATCCTCTGCCGTACTCAATTGATAATCCGAGTAATTCGTAATCCGATTACTCCGCAATTCATTCAAATCGTCCACAGCCAACTGTCCCGCGGACGATTCTCCTGCCTTGTATTTCTGCATATACGCTTCTGCCCGGTTCAAGTACAACTCGGCTGTACGCCATACATAACCCCGCTCCGCAATTCCGTGTTTCAACTCCATGTAAGGATAAATAAGATAACTTTCCGTTTTCTTGAAATATTTTCCATTCCGGCTATCTCCATTATCCGTGTAACTATTGACAACATCATCCGACAGACAAACGGGAGTTCCGGCAAACCTCATACTTCCGGGCATAGCCCCGTAAACGAATATCGTTTCCGGGAAATCGGATGAAACGACCGGATTCTTTGAATTTTCCGGACGGGCAGGAACATTATACACGTAATCCGGTAAATACACCAATTTCGGTGCTCCCGCCATAGCCTTCGTGGCATGGTCAATCACTTGATCCCATTCTTCCATGTAAAGATAAATCCGAGAAGCAATCAAGTGAGCTGCCACATAGTTCACCCGGAAACGTCCGTTATTCACTTTGTCTTTTTCCAACAAAACAATCGCCCGCTCGATATCTCCCGTGATCTGTTTGTACACTTCCGCCACCGTGTTACGGGCGTAGCCTTCATCCAATATCTCGGATTTTATAACCAACGGAACTCCTAATCTCCGGTCGGGAGTTGAGCGTGCATCATTGTACGGGGTAGCGAAAATATTTACCAGATGGAAATAATAATACGCCCGCAAAGTCAAAGCTTCACCCAAAACATTCGCGATTTCGGATTCTGTCCCTAAAGAGTTTTCTACATTATCAATCACCACGTTGCAAGCCATAATTTTGGCATAAAAATTTTCATACGTACTTTGATCTTGAGAATGTGCCTCTTTTAAAGACTGGTCCATATCATATTGCCACGTGAAAACATCTTTATAGGCCATCTGTTCTTTAGTCGGAGTATAAGATGTACACCCGTCTACATCGTCATCCATGTACCAAGTCAAGGCATCCAGCGTACTATAACTGTATCCTTCCCCGTTTAACAACTCCGTGTAAGCAGTTGTTGTCGAGGGTTCAAACTCATCCTGCGAAACTTCTTTCAAAAAATCTCCGCAAGATACACTCGCTAAAACGAGCACGGTCAATAAGATTATATTCAATTTAGAAATCATAGTTACACTCGTTTTGAAAGATTAAAAACTGATGTTTAAAGAAAACGTGTAGGTCTTGATTATCGGCAAAGCCGTGCCTCCCGTTCCTTCCTGTTCCGGATCCTGCCCACGGAATTTGCTACTGCAAATCGTCAACGGGTTTGTCACGTTAAACGTGCAGGACGCCGTGGATAATCCCAAGTTCTGTACAAATTTCGGTGGCACCACGTAAGATACCGACAAATTACGGCATCTCAGGAAATCTCCTTTTACCACCCGAATATCCGAGTAATTGTACATATCATAAGAGTTCAACGTCACGGTTGACGGGATAGGTACATACAAATTATACTCGCTCGTTCCGTCAAGCACGAATCCCGGGATATTGGTCTTTGCCTCGTCACCCGGTTTCTTCCAGCGCTTCAACAAATCGGAATGCAAATTATCTTGCGGCGACGGCATCATAAACTTGCCCTCGTACAAGAAGTTCAAACGCTTCACGTTCCCGAAACTATAAGCGAAATTAGCATTCAAGGTCAAATTCTTGTAACGCAGACTGGTGGTGAAACCTCCACTGATTTTCGGGTCTTTCTGACCGGAATAAACCAAGTATTGTTTCGGGTCATCCATTTTTTCCACGTCACCTTGTACTCGTGAAGTATGCGCGAAGGTCGCGTAACCGTATTGCGGGTCCAATCCCGTGAATTTCCATGAATAAATAGCATTCACCGGTTTACCGCTCTCGAAAGCGTTTCCTACCAAGTAATCCGTGTACGTGTACTCGCTCTTCCCGGTATTCTCCACGTTGTTGCTATTCTTCGAATAAATCGGAGATATCGTCCACGTGAAATCCTTTGTCCGCACGGGCACGAAGGTCAAAGCCAACTCGAAACCGGTATTCTTTATGTCCGCCCCGTTTTTGTAAGTTTTGGCAACACCGAACTCGGCAGGTACATCCAGACTAAAGATAATATCGTTTCCTTTCTTGTAGTAGTAATCCATCGTACCGCTGATACGTCCTTTCAAGAATGAAAAATCCAACCCGAGATTAATCGTGGTCGTCTTTTCCCAACGCAAATTCGGGTAAGGCAAACGACTAATATTCAACACGTACTCTCCCGACCAGCGATTAATTACCGTTTGCGGGTATTTCACCACCAAGTTCGGTCCCACGGATGTAGGAACGTTTCCCTGCCGACCGTAAGAAGCACGCAAACTCAATTCAGCCTGTTCACCCAAACGGCGGAACCAAGGTTCCTCCGACACACTCCAACGTCCTGCCACACTCCACACGGGCAGAGCCTTGTTGTTCGTGTATTGCCCGAAACGATTGGAAGCATCCATACGAATATTAGCATTCAACACGTAACGGTTTTTAAAAGCATATACCAAGGTAGCGTATCCCGAAACCGTGTTGGATATCGTATTGGTTAGTTTCGCGGTATGTTTATCCAACGAGGAATTACCATTCAGGGATGTGCTTCCGGAAGTTCCCGTGTCGTACTCGTAGCTGATACCCAGTCCCCTATCCGGGAAATACCCCCATTCCGTCGTGTTGAAACCGTCGTACTTGATGGAACGAATCTCGTACCCCAGCATGGCATTCACCACGTGATTCTCTGCAAATACCTTATTATAATTCATGGACGCACGAGCCGTGAATGTCGTGTTATTCTTATTCTCGTAAATCAAAATTCCCCCTTTAGGCAAACGGGAAGCTTTCTCCTCCGCGCTATTCGGTGCCACACTCCCGTAATCATATCCCCGGATTTCGGCAATATAAAATGAACGCTCGCCCGCCCACTTCTGGTTCAACGTGTTGGCATAAGTCACCCCGAAAAGCGTATTCAGTGTCAACTCGGGTAAAATCTTGGCATTAACACCCACGCTGGCGTTTGTCTGGCGAACCTTTGCCTCATTGCCTGTATGCTTAAGCTCGTTCAAGATATTATATGTCAACGGATAATTAGATGATAAACCCGCAACCGTCGTCAACCGAGTCGTGTAAAATTCATCCTTCCCGATAGCCCGTGACGCTTTCAACGCGTAATCCAAAGGATTTACCATGTAGAAACCGTCGGATTTCCGGTCTGAAAAACTTAACTTACCCTCGACATCCACGAAACGACCGATTTTCGTGTTCACGTTCATGTTCACGTTATACCGCCGTAAATTATCGCCCTTGGTACTTCCCTTGCTGTCATTAAATCCCACGGAAAGATAATAGCGGGTGTTTTCCGTTCCGCCGGATACGCTCAAAGCGTAGTCCTGATTGAAAGCGTTCCGGAACAGGATTTTAAACCAATCCGTGTTCATCGTTTCCAAAGAGGCCACACGTGCATCAAATTCATTTTTATTTATCTTTCCGTCATAGTAATCAAACAAAGCTCCCTCGTAACCGGTAGAAAATGGCATTATCGAATACAGATAACCGCTCTCTGCCACCTCTCTCGACACCCCAACACGTTCTTTTGAATTCATCAAATGATAATCCTCGTATCTCGGACGAGCCGTGAACCCGAAAGAAGAAGAAAAATTGACAGAAGGTTTACCGACTTGACCTTTCTTAGTCGTAACCACTATCACACCATTAGCCGCACGGGTTCCGTAGATTGCCGTGGCTGACGCATCTTTCAGAAAGGTAATGGTTTCAATATCACTCGGATTTAACCCGGAAATAGCGTTACCCAACAAACTGAAACTGGCGTTATCATTCAATTGTCCCCGCAACGTGGCATCCGTACCGGCAATCACGTTATTAATCTCGTCATTTGATAAGTCCACCGGGTCTTCCTGAATTATCCCGTCCACAACCCATACCGGAGCCGCGTTACCATGAATCGTGGAAGAACCGCGGATTCTCATTCGAGGGGTTGCGTTCGGACTACCGGAACTTGTCATCACCATCAATCCCGGTACCCGTCCCTGCAACATGGCATCCACCGAAGCCACGTTCGGGATGCGGATATCATCCATCTTTATCGACGTGGTCGCACTGGCGGACAATCGCTTATCTACTTTCCCGTAACCCGTGATCACTACTTCCGCAATCTCGGTCACATCAAGTTTTAATTGAATATCCAATTCCTTATTGTTTTTTCCCACATAAACTGTTTCCGTTTGATACCCGATAAATGATACCAGTAAAACAACCGAATCTCTTTGTGGCATATGCAGGGTAAACTTTCCGTTCACGTCTGTCGCTACACCCAGCGTCGTACCTTTAACCAAAATAGTAACCCCCGGCAGAACCTCCCCTTTTTCATCTTTCACTATACCTTTTACCGATAAAATAGAATCTTGTGCCACTTTCGGGGAAGTTTGATGAACAATAAAAATGACATCATTTTCAAAATACCATTTCAAATCACTTTTTGCAAATACATTATCCAAAACTTCTTTTACCGTTTTATTTTTTACAACTACATCAAAACGGTCCACTTTCATAATATGTTCCTCGTTAAACACGAATCGCAAACCCGTTTGTTTACGAATTTCCTTCAACAATGTACCTACATCACATTGATGCATATTCAACGTTACAATTTGTTGTTGAGAAAAACTGCTAGCAGCTGTCCCAAAGACAAATACAAACATAAAAACCGAAAATAATTTCATAATTCTGAACATTCTTGTTTTTTTTCGCCTCAATAAGGCAAAAATCAATTTACATTTCATAGATTTGTAATTAATAATTAAACGATTGAACAAGGACGCTTCCCAATGTACTTGTTCATGATTTTAGTCAGATGATGGAGATGGTTGCACATCTTCATCATTTTATTTATAACTTACTGTTACAGTCCTATTTTTAATTAAAAATTTAACATCCGATATCTTCTCAAAAAAATACAATAGTTCTTGGATATCTTTATATCGCATCATATCACCTGTCAATTTCACATTTTTGACTTCTTCATTCGCGTAAAAAACATCGACATCATACCACGAGGATAATTTATTCATAATACGCTCTAACGATTCATTATTGAAAACAAAATTACCATCTTTCCACGCTACATAAGGAGAAACATCCACCTCTTCAACAACCCACTCATCACCACCATGGTATTCAGCTTTTTGATTAGGTACCATTAAAACTTCTCCCCTTGGGGATTTTAGTTTAACACTTCCTTCAACCAACACGGTTTGCACGACGCCTGCCTCTCGATTATTCACATTGAATTTAGTCCCCAATACATTGACCGACATCTGATCTATTTTCACGACAAAAGGTTTACCCTCCATTTTCGCCACCTCAAAATAAGCCTCTCCTTTTAAATAGACTACCCTGTTTTGAGCATCAAAATTAGTCGGGTAGCGCAACTCGGTTTCCGCATCCAACCAAACTTTCGTTCCATCTTCCAACGTGATCATAAATTCCCCTCCCCTAGGCACAACCAAACGATTGAACAAAGAACGAGCCGCCCCGTCTTTCTCTTCAACATTATAGTGCACTTTCCCCTCAGCACTCACCGAAATGGAAACCCCGTTATCTTCACGTAATTCTCGATTTTCCCGAGAAAGTAAAACACTTTTCCCGTTGGAAAGATAAAGGTACGCTTGATTTTTTCCCGGAGTTATCTGATGCTCTTGAGCAAATTCTTCAACCCTAGAATCGGATAGCATCCAAAGAATACCCACACCTAATAGCAATACAAAGACAGCAGCCACACGCATACCCACCTTTATCAATCGCCGACGTTTAATCAACCGTTTCACTCGATGAACGTCGCCTTTCACTAATTTCCCCCGGGCACCCCATCGCATACCCAAATGTTTTGAACGAACTTGAATAAATATTTTCCGAAATTCCTCATCAATTTCTACTTGATGCAAAATTTCTTTCTCTTCTTCTTTATCAAGTTCGCCAAGAAAAAAATCCATTAACCTTGATTCTATATCTTCCATATTATAGTCATCTTACTTTTCTAACTATAATACAGAAAGAATTTAAAAACGGTTGAATCTTATCGCTGATTTTTTCAAGAAAAAGTGTAAAAGAATAGAATCTACTCCCGTCGAATTCGCCCTCAGTTTCTTCAATGCATTCACTAATAAAGTTTTAACCGTGGCGACAGAAATATTAAATTTATCCGCTACCTCCTTGTATCGCAACCCTTCCATATAAATCGCTTTCACGATATCTCTACTCCGAGGAGGCAATTTCTCGATCTCACTCTCCACCCGACATAACAATTCCTCGGTCAAATCATCGTATTCAATCTGGGGAGTATCAATCAAATTTACATCATATGCTTTTTTTAAAGGATCCACTTTCTCGAGTGCATTCAAAGCTAAATTTTTTACAGAAGTAAAAAGATAATATTTTAAAGTATCCGGACGCAAATCAGCTATCAAATGCCTTTCCCATAATTTGACAAAAAATTCCTGCACGATATCTTCCGACTTCACGATATCATTCAAAAAGGTATCAGCCCAAAGCACTAAGCTTTTGTAATATTTCACAAAAAGCAAGTCGATCCCTTCTTCCTTACCGTTTTGCAATAGTAAACATATCTTGTCATCACTCCCTTGCATCTGTAAAACTCTTTATTATAACCCATTTGTAAAACAAAAATAAGCATTATCCGTTGAATTTACAAATAGGATATATGACAAAGTCGAATCCGATACTTTTAAAGCAGGATTCGACTTTGTTCTGTTTTACACAAACATTTAACAACTATTTCTTCTTCTCCAAAGACTGTTTAATTTTAAACAAGAGATATTCGTAATGTTGTCTTGTGTCACCGGTGCTGGAAGGTAATGCCTCCCGCAACATATCCCGGGTTCTCAACAACAAATCGTAATAACGTGCAGAAGTGGAGTAACTGGAAACACGTATGGGCTGCACCGGGACAAAGAAGCTCACCTGAGCCTCGTCAGAAGATTTCCCAATTTGGATAGCCGGCGTTCTCCAGTAAGACTTATTTCTAAATCTGATAGCATTAGAAGCATCGAATTTAGCGGCAGGCGCAGTCACAGTAGAGGTTGTGATGATACTTCCCAAAAATACTAGCTGTAACTCCCTTTCGGTTTTTGACAAGGAACGCTTTTTCAAAGTTCCTTCCCATACAACACGGTACAGATCGTTCACGTAATCCTCCGGGGAATAGTTCCCGCCTTTCTCCGCGCTCAATTCCACCACGGAAATCCGTTCCAATAATGTCCCCAGAATTCTCATTTGTACTTTCTCTGCCTGCAAGTCCTTGATCTCGAACTCTTGCTGGCGTTTCACATCGTCAACCCACGCGACATCTTTTGCCAATGCCAATAAATAATTCATAGCCTCTTTCTGCTTGCTCTTGGGAATAAACTCGTAACTGGGTACAGCATCACCGGCATACACCTCGTTCACTTGTATTCCCCCTATATAAGAAGCGACATTATCTACCCCACGCGTGAACAAATCCACTAACTCCTCACGCACACGCCTCCTGTAATCCAATGTTTTATCCCGCTCGGTAAACCAATCGAAATAATTCGCCATCCCTATTTTTATATTCTTAAGCGTGTATTCCAACGCTTTAATATGGTCGTTTCCCAAAGTTTTCATTTTCGCTGTCGGGTCACCACCTAAATTAGGTTGCTGATAAGCAAAACGATAAGCCGGATTTCCTTGTTTCTCGCGAATCCATCCGTCCAACACCTCTTTTTCTGACTCCGGGGTCTTTGCTTCCGGTATCGGTTTATAGAGCCAGTGGATAGCATACATGTCATATTCGCCCAATCCGGCAGGAGTCAAACGAGCCCCTTTTTCCACGTCTTCGGGTTGCGCAATATAATTACAATACACGTCATTCAAGACAGAGGCAGCCAATCCATACTTCCGCGTAAATGATGCCGAACGCAACGAATCCACCGGATAAGCATACGCCCCGGCAGGATTGAGCGACAATCCCAAACATCTTCCGGTCAATTGCATCATCTCCACCCGAATCATTTCTCCCATCACATCCTCCGGCAACTCGTAAGCCCGCACCCGGGGATCGGTGGCCATCGTTTGCACGGCACGCGTGAAATACAATCTCGAAATAAAGTTATTGAAAATATACATGGATGAATTCAATATCTCGCCCGTCCGGCTATCAATATGCATAGACATGTCGGGAGTACTCATCCACAAGGGAGCGTAACGAATCGTGGAATACTTGATATTATTGGCATCGAACCGCGGGTCATCTTTGGGAAATTCCATCACCCGTATCACGTTTTTCAAGCCAATTTTCTCAAACGCCGTGTTCCACTCCTCGACTCCTGCCTTGATATAAGGTTTCCATTCTTGAGGGAAAATCGTATCCATGTAAAAAACTATCGGCTTCTTCACATCGACCAATTCCCCGGCGGCATACTTTTTCTCGTCCACCGGTTCCAATCTCCACCGACGGGTATAATTGAGACGTTTCAATTTTCCTTTCCCGTTCCACACGGATTGGTTCACGGGGCGTACCCCGATACGGGCATCGGCAATCCGGGGATGCATCGGTTCTTCCGGCAGCAACATCAAAAATTTATCTACAGACATCGTCACCGGTATTCCCTGATACATCAACATGCCCATACCATAGTGATTCACGGAATACGAATAATTTCCCTTCACCACGATATTATCATCGTAAGCAGCGATACCAGTGAAGCAAGATTTATCCTTCTCCAATTCCGCTCTACGGTCTATCATTCTGAAGAAAGAATTTGCGGCATAAGCAGCAAACGGATTGGTATAAAAAGAGTGCTCCATGAAAATAGGAGTCATATCGACAACTACCGCCGTGCTATCCGGGGTATAAGCTTTAATCTTGAAAGTTTTGAATATTCCCCCGATATTAGCTTGGTCCAAGGCTTTGGACAACCCCTCTTCCCGACCGTCATACAACATCTTTTTCGTGAAAATCACTCGCATTTGCAAAGTGGAATCCCCTTTCGAGAATCGCACGGGAAGTACCCTCCCGGCAAACTGACCGACAATTCCCTCCCCGTTATCACTGGTTTCTGTGATAGATGAAGCCAACGCCATATCTTTACCGAGCAAATTCAACGGGAACTCTACCCATGTTTTCCCATCCACCAAATGAATTTTCATTAACCCATCGGCGGAAATCATTTTTTTCCCGTCAAATAATTTCTGATACGGAGTCTTTTGTTCCTTTTTCTCTTTCTCCTCTCCCTTTTTCTTACGCTTGGCAGACACGGGTTCACAAACACCAGCAAAGAGCAAAAGAACAACTAAAGAATATAATATTTTTTTCATGCACTTCTTTTTTGTTTTATAACCCAAGACCATTATTTCAATACCTGTTCAATCTTGTAAATCAACAGGCGATAGTGTTGTTTCGTTTCCGTCAAGCCGGTATTTGCTTTATTCTTCAACAACTCTAACGAACTTTTCAACGTCTTGAAATACAAATCCTTCAATGGCTCGGACGAAGGTTCCACTCTAACTTCGAAACTAAACCTGTATGTTTCTTGCGGGGCAAAATGATGTTTCCCGTTCAAATGATTACCGCCACACAGGCAAATCCCCTTTTCCGGTTGCATCCCGAAATATTCCATCCTTTTAGCCGTGATGTACTCAGGTACTTCTATCCCTTCATTTTTGAATGCCAATGCACTACCGCTCAATCCCCGTTCCGTGGCTCCGGAACCTTCCATCAAAAATGTCAGGAACTGCATCTGGAAATTTTTCTCCATTCCCGTCAACGCGGCCCCTTTTCTTGTCGGTGCCCACACGCAGTCATAGATATCCTTCATGTACTCTTCTTGCGAATAAGCATCTTTCACGGCTTTTTCCGAACACAAAGCTACCGCACCGAAACGATGCAAGATTCCGTCAATAATAGCACTCTCGAAATCTTTGCCGATATTATTACGAATAGGATACCCTTTCTGCAACTCTTCATCATCCAACCAAGAGAAATCTTTCAATTGCTCGAACAAGAACTCCAATGATTCTCGTTGTTTCTCTCTCGTCACCGTTTCGTAGCTCGGGAACTTATCCCCGTCATATCTTTCGTACAAATAGATTCCCCCGATATTACAAAGAGCCAACTTCAAATAATGTAAATACTGGTAAACCGTTTCGTTATATATCATTTGCCGGAAACTGTAATCTTTATCATCCGCAGCAGGAATCCACTCATTCAAGTGAGCCAATACATATTTCAAATTCTTGATCCCGTAACGTCCGGCTTTTATCGGGTCGTCACTCAAATCCTCCTCGAAAGAACTCGGGTCTAAACGGGAACGAATTTGTTGTTTCCCGTAACGGTAAATCGGGTTACCGGACTTCTCGCCGATCCATTTATCCAACGTGGGAACTTCCTCGTTTGAAGTACGGGCTTCCGGAAGAGGCGTGTACAACCATTTTATGGAAAAATAATCATAAACACCCAACTCGGGAGGAGTCATACGTACACCCCGTTCTTTATCCCCGGGTTGAGCCACGTAATTGTTACGCGCGTAATCCATGATAGAATAAGTTGTTCCGTATTTTTGCGTGAACGACGGCGAACGCAAAGAATCTGTCGGTATCGCGGCAGACGAAGCCATATTATGCATCAACGCCAGACAGTGTCCCACCTCGTGCGACACCACGTAGCGCAAACAATCTCCCAAAATATCCTCCCGCATCACCCGGGTTCTCACCTCATCATCGGCAGGTGCCGTTTGGATAAATCGCCAAGCCTGCACAACGTTCAATATATTATGGTAAACCGACACGTTCGCATTCAATATTTCCCCGGTTCTCGGGTCTACCCAAGAGGGTCCCATGGCATTTTCCACCCAAGACGGACAATAACGCACGCATGAATATTTAAAATTCTCGGGATCAAACTCCGGGTCATCCTTGGGGAAATCTTTCGCAATAATAGCGTTCTTGAACCCGATAGCCTCAAAAGGCTTCTGCCACACTTCCACCGCCTGCCGGATATAAGGTTTCCAACTTTCCGGGAAAGCATCGTCGATATAGAACACTATCGGTTTCACCGGTTCCACCAATTCTCCCCGCTTGTAAGCCTCCATGTCTTTCGGCTCCAAACGCCAGCGATTGGCGTAAAACGTGTTTTGTATCCCTCGTCCATAATTAGCGAAAGTAGCCATCTCCGTGAAAAATATATTGATACGGGGATCAGCCATCCTCGGACGCATCGGTTCTTCCGGCAACAAGATAAAACTACGTGTCATCACCGCGCTGAAAGGCATATTATACACGTAATAGCCTCGTGAATTGCTCACGCTCACCGTGTAGGATAAGGTTGTCTGTACACTCACGTTATCGGAGAAAGCCTTCACCTTCTCGAATTGTGAATTATCTTTCTTGAAATCCCGGCTCAAATTACCGTCATATCCCAAAATAGGTGCATACGGGGAAAAAGGATCTATCGTGCGGTCGTCGCTCAACAGATAATCCGTCATATCGATAACCACGGCGGTACTATCCTCGTTGTACGTCTTGACCTCGAAATTACGCAAAATAGCCGGTACGAAACTCACGTCCAGACGGTCTTGAATGTTCTTGTCTTCCGTAATATAACCGATACTCACGTAACGCAAGCTTACCACCGAATCTTTTTTCGTGAATTGGATATGTAACGGCGTGTGCGGTTTTTCTCCCACGCAACCGAAACTATTATCTGAAATCTCCGCAATCGTCGAGCCTAATAACATATCCCTTCCCATAAGACTCAACGGCAACTCGAAATACACTTTGTTATCCATTTTATGAACGGTAAACAATCCTCTCTCCGTTTCACATTTTTTCCCCTTGAAGAATTTCTCGTAAGCCGATTCTTTCTTCACTTCAACTTTTTCTCCCTTCTTGTTCTTTTTCCGGAAAAGCTCTCCCGCCTCCACAGACAAAGACATAACAAATAATACAAGTACCAGTGATACTACTCTTCTAAAATTCATTACAATACAGTTTAAATTAAAAAATACTTATCCCATTATAGATTAGATTAAAACCTATTTATTCTAGCATATCGAAAATTCATCTTTTCTTATCGTCGTCATTCCAAGTAAAGCAAAGAAACTCCCCGAACTCACCCTGTATTAGGGAGCTTCTTCACAATACTTTATTTGACAATGAAACTTTACTCAGACAATTAATCCATCACTCTATCGCCCAACCATTATTTCCCATTGTTTTATAACGAACATCCACAATTCGTCCCAAATTCTTGTCTTTAGGAGTAGAGTACAACAACTTATTCTTATCTTTTCGGGAGTCATAAGCCTCATCTCCAATATCATTCGTAGTACTCGACAGCACATGAAACTCTCCATTAGCCAATCCTATTCCAAGATAATTTCCATTATACCGTTCAGAATCTATCGCCGTAATATCTGCAGCGAAAGAAGTATAGAACTTATCCAATCGTCCGGTCACGCGATCATAGAACCATAACTCACTTCCTTGAGAAATCCACAAGTAATTAGTCCTCCGAGAATTATTAAATACCGTTTTTTCGTTAATATTCAAAGAACTAAAATTCAATTTCTCCTGTCCAACAATCCTAGACACCTTTGGAAGATTATTATCCCACAGGTATTCAACCCAAAAAGCATGAGAATAATATTCTCCTGTCTTTTCATCTTTCAAAATAGTATAATATTGTTGTTCACCATAACCACCTCCATTCACACTCGAACCACAGTAGACAATCTCATACCCACTTAAATCGTCTAAACGAGTAAAACTCGGGTAAGCATCATACATTTTTTCATCAATACGAATCAAACCAACCTCCCCGGCTCTCTTTTCTCCACTATCATTGATTGCTACAAAGCATTTATTCGTCAAGTCACACACGACTATTGCACACAAATCCGCCACAGGAGCAATAACCATTTTCCGACCGTCAAGTTCAACAACCTTTCCGTTTTTATCTTGAAAAGTCAAAGGCGTAGAAATAAAAAAACCAGAATGGTACAATCCAATATCTGCTTTTTTCCGACTATATGTCTTTCCATCCTCACCAACTGCAAGAGTCAACCAAAGCGATCCCGCCATCAAAACAGGCTTGAATCCTTCCGGATAAACACTACCAATAAATTGTTCCGCTAAAGTAGTTTCCTTCATAAATGTAGTTACCCCCACATCTACCGTACCGATACCTCCTTGCTGAATAACCCAAAAATTCCCAAATTTATTTACATAATCATAAGATGCAAAATGCTCTAACAATTTCACAGGAGTTCCTCCTAACGCCTCATGGTTTATCGTTTGATATACGCCAATATAATCTTTACAATCATACACCCTTTTCTCTTCCTTCTTACCATTCACAATCTCTTCAACCACTTTCGTCGTATTTCTAAAATAGGATAACACTGCACCTCCATTGTCTGAAAGTACCACCCAACCTTCTACACCAAATTCCGATGCAATCTCTGTTTGCGTTGATTGAATATAAACGACATCTGTACGTGTATCCGTCACTCGAAGGATCAAATCACCTTTTCCCAACATATCAGCAATATAAAACAAATTCCGTTCTGTAGACAATACCCGTTCTTGAAACTCCCACTCGTAAGTCAAATACTCCTCCACGCTATCCTTCTCAAATTCAAAATGGGGAGTAATTTGAATTGTATCCCCTACGGCAACTTTCCAATTCGACTCATTATCATCAAAAGTAATCTCCAATTGATTGATATTCTTATAAGAATAATTTCCCTTATCTCGATAACAAGAAGACAATCCTGCTATCACCAGTATACTAATAATAAATTGTTTCATCATATCCCAATCAGTTTAACAAGCCGGTACTACCATCGGAAATTCCTTTCCAGTGACATCGTTCACATCTATAATATCGTTCTCTTCAACATATGCTTTAAACTTCAAAGCGAGCATACGTACAACACTCATTTCTACATCCGTGAGATCCGATACTCCGGTACATTTCACGAACTCTTGGAATTTTTTCTTGGAAAACGTTCCAAGATACAAGGTCTGAATCTTACCTTTCCACCACAATGGCTGGCTGAATACATTATTAAACGTAATTTTCACCTGACGCTTTCCGAATAATCCCGGTTGAAAATAATCATTAGCCTCAAGTGCTAGCACCAAAGTCACGTCATTTTCCAAATCCTCCGTTTTCACACAAGTAATTACTAAAGTATCCTTTGTTTGATTCGCACGGAAAATCGAGGTAGATATTTTATACTGATCTTGTCCTGCTGTCGTCAAAGAATCAACCACACGCACCGCATATTCAATATCCGACTCCAATGGATCTCCAATCAAATTAATCTCAAATCGAACAGCATGTTCCTCTTCCAAAGGAAAATGTGTAAATGAAAACTTTGCAGTATCCACCCCATTCTTCGTCGTGAAAAATAAATAATGTCCTGTATCGTATTTCTTAAATTCATCCTCCGAACATGCAAAGAAAGAAAAGAAAATCGCTATCAATAAAATATATCGTATCATCATAATCCAAATATTAATGTATTAACTCATTATCGGGTAACGGGAAAGAATAAACTATTTTATCTATCGGTTTTTTATTGTATTTCTTATAATAGAAAAACAATTGTCCTTCTCCTATAAATTCCCGCCTTGCCTCGGTAATAATGGCATTCTCCATCTCATCCATATTAGTTACACTCGCCTCATTCCACTCGGTAATTTTCCGTCCGAAACGTACATCCCGCAACACACGAATAGCATCTTGATTAGCAATATTACCGCTATAATCCCTTATTTCAACTGTTTTTCCATTTCGATATAAGTAATCACTTACAATAAAATACATCTCACTCAAGCGAATCATCGGAATCAAATCATCTACCCTACTCGTTCCACTACTAAGAGCCTCATATTTCAACGAATAATTATCATTTGTTACCAAAGATGCCCTCACGTCTTCCTTCGAGTTTTCAAAAATCTTAATTTTATCTAATCTCAATCTACCACTCTTTGAACTTTTCGATGAATATGGTTCATAATCGTCTATTAATGTAGTACTTGACAAACCGAATATCACACCATCATGCAGTTTCGGAGTTTGCACTACAAGGGAAGTGGTCGTTTCTGTAAAATTAAAACACCAGTCAGAACCACTTCCATTATATCCCTTAGCATGAATCACCTCTAATGCTTGTTTACAAGCATCTTCTCCACGTCCGGCATAATCATACACACGGGCAAGAGTTGCCGTTATGACATAATAATTCATTCGGTAACCACGATTTAAAAAGAAAAGATCCTCGCTTCCATGTAATGTAAACTCCCCTTCTAACCGCGGCCCCTTCATTATCCCTTCACTATTTGTTCCTACCGTATCATAGGTAGCAAGCAAATTCTTCGCTCGCAATAAATCCCGTTCCACTCTTCCTATCACGGAATCCACACTCAAATAGGGTTCTGACAACGACCCGTGTTTTTCGAAATAAGGAATATATCCTTTGTTATCAGCAACAATCGGAGCCGGGGCAAATAAACGCAATATATCAAAATGCAAAAATGCCCGTAAAGCGTATGCTTCCCCCATAATCAAGTTACGCTCCGTTTCCCCATACGCAAACAAGTCGGGCTCCGCTTTCTCTACTTCTGCCAATAAATTGTTACAATTTGAGATCGCCGTGTATGCATTAGACCAAATATCCGATATTATTGATTTTACGCCACTATGCGTGTATTGGAAATTCATTGCATAGTACCAAACATCATTCGTCGTGAAATTCTCGTACAATTGCGCAATAACATCCACCGTTCCCCATGTCATATGTTTCCCATACATCGTCACGTCTGCCATATTATTATAAATCCCGTTTAATGCATTACGATACCCTTGACCGGTTTCGAACAATACATTTGCATCTACCTCGTCATCCGGTTTCACGTCGAGCCAGTCATTACATGCACTTAATAACCCGACAATCAACCCCATTATAATCCATATTCTATTTCTCATACTCATTACTTTCTAAAAACTTGCTTTTAATGAAATATTCATCTTTCTCGCGTAAGGATAATCTATTCCTCGTTCAAACTTCACCGAAGACACTCGGAACAATTCATTTGCCCCAAGCTCTAAACGCAACACACCAAATCCGATTTTTTTCAATATCTTCTGTCCAAAATCATATCCTAAAGTCAAAGAATTCAATGTTAACACATTATTATCCTGCACAAAACGTTCCGTCGGGCGTGTTGTTTGAATCACTCCTTTCGTCTGCAGTTTTTTGTATTTCGCGTGATCGCCCGGCTGTTTCCAACGCTGGGAGAACACTCGTTTATCCACATTCTCTGAACTAATTCGTGCATTTTCCACTTTGTTCACTAACGTTGAATTATATTCTTGACCTCCCAACTTATACAGAAAGGTAGTGTACAAACTCCAATTCTTGTAACGCACGTTAAATCCAAATGCTCCTTGCACTTTAGGTTCCGTATCACCTAATATCACCTGTTCCGCAGCTTCCCACTCATAAGTCGTTGAGCCATCCCGACGTACCAGAACCTCCTCTCCATCACTCGGGTTTATTCCCAAGGATTTCATACCCCAAATCGAAGTAGTACTACCACCTTCTACATATTGTGTAAATGTCTTACTATATTTAGTATCACCCGCACTTGCACCTAAATAACCTGTACCATAATCGGCATATTGAGCCTGCACCTGATCATTATAAGCCTTCAAACTTTCGGATATTTTCAACAACTTGTTTTCATTATGAGACAAGTTCCCAAATACTGCAACCATCCAGTCTTTCGACTTGTACACATCACTTCGTACTTGTACATCAATTCCTTTATTCATAATCTCTCCTATGTTATCCACGTAAGTCGTAAAACCGGTAGAACTGGCAATCGTCACATCATTAATCAAATCCACCGTTTTTTTCCGGTAATACGAAGCATTCACATAAATCAACCCGTCCAACATCTGTATATCAAACCCGACATCCAAAGTATTCGTCGTTTCCCAAGTTAATCCTGAATTGCCTAGGGCCACCAATGAAGCTCCAATACCCGTCCTATACCATTTATCGTTTTGAATCTTATACATCGTTCTTGCCGCATACGCCGGGAAATTCACCTTACCGGTTGCCCCGTAAGAACCGCGTATTTTCAACATATTCACGTAACCCAAGTTTTTCATGAACTCATAATTGTGAATATTGATCCCCACCCCACCGGAAAAAAACGGGGCAAAACGCTTATCCACACCAAATTCAGACGATCCGTCCATACGAAGCGAAATATCCAACAAATAAATATTATCGTACGTGTAATTCACACTCGCCAACATACCGAACAGACGACTCTTATTCTGATTCACAGTCGGCTTCTCTACTATTTCATTGGCATAATTAATAGAGCTTAGCGAACCGTTCGGGAATCCCTTGTAGAAAGAAGAAAGCGACTTACTCTGCTCATCTTTAGCGTTAATACCGAATGTCAGGTTTATATAGTTTTTCCCGATACTCCGGTTATAAGCGGCAGTCGCCGTCAAATCCCACTTGAAGCCATTATTTTCTTCTGTACGTAACTCTCCCGAAATCGGATTATCTTTCCCTAAAAGGTCACCGTTCTTCTGCGACTCCGGATCAAGGAAACGTTCTCCCCTAGTCGTTGTCTTCGTCACACTAAACTGTCCTTTAATTTGCCAATAATCATTGATATACCAATTTATCGCTAAATTATTTATCAACTCATCGATCTGGTCTTCGTCATAATTTTTCAATGTAGCCTCATACAAAGGATTCTCTTCATCCCCACCAACGATCCACTCCTGAGTTTCCTTTAAATACTTACCATTTTCATCTTTATACTCATCATAAGGCATTTTTTTCGTATAATCTGAAAAAGAACCATAAGGCGACTCTTTGGATTTCGTCACATTATAAGAGATATAATTTTTAATTTGGAAATCTCCCAAACGATAATCAATCGAAAGTCCTACCCCGTAACGGTTACGAGCCGACTCCTTCATCACTCCGTTATCATTGTTATACAACACGTCTAAACCAAAACGCATATCCGTACTCCCCCCTTCGATATACAAACTATGCTGATGATTAAACACCGTCCGCAAAGGTTTTGACAACCAATAGGTATCCACACCTCGTTTTATATTAGCCAATTTTTTGTAATACTCCTCATCCAGCGTCAATTGATTATATGCCACCTCCTCATCCGAATCGTACGTGTACAATCCTGCCACCCGTTCCGTTTCCAACTTCTCTGCCGCATTCATCAAATTATAATCCGTTAGGTCAGGCATGCTTAGCGTACCCGTCAAACCGTATGATACGGACACCTCACCGGGTTTCGGAGCCACCGTTGTGATCACAACAACCCCATTTGCAGAACGAGAACCATACATGGCAGTCGCTGCCGCATCTTTCAATATCGTGATATTCTCTATACGATTCGGATCCATATCATATAACTTTTGCACCGTAATCTCAAACCCGTCCATGATAAACAACGGCAAGTTCGGATTTTCCTCCAAATTCGACTTCGACAAACTATTCGCATCCAACTGCTTCACCCCAATTCCGGAACGTCCGCGAATATACATCTCGGGCACGGCATTCGGGTCCGATCCCCACTGGTTGTTCTCCTGAATACGGAACGAGGGATCAAAAACTTGCAACGCCTGAATCACATTCGTCTTCGACACATTTAACAACTCCTCTCTTGATACAGAAATAGAGTTACCCGTGAAACTCTCCTTACGGATCTGAGCATATCCCGTCACCACGACTTCGTCCACCTCCGCCACCTCAAGTTTCATGCGAATCACCAGCTCCTTGGCATCGTTTTTCGGGTCTTTTTTCAACACCACCTCATGAGTCTGGTAACCGATAAACGAAATCAACAACACCGTCGTATCCATCTGCGGGACCTCCATCCTGAACTTACCGTCAGCATCCGTCACCACGCCGAGCGTCGTTCCCCGCAACAACACGGTTGCTCCCGGCAACGTCTCGCTTTTTTCATCCAACACCTTCCCCTGAATGACTCTTTTTTCCTGCTTTTTCTCTTTAGTGTCATCTTTTCCTTGTTTGATAACAATCAAAGAACCATCCTTCTCGTAAATCAAACGAGTATTTTTCAGACACAAAGCCAAAATCTCGTCAATACCGGCATTCGCAACCGAAAAAGTAATTCCAGTTACTCGAGCCACATCCTCCGACTTAAATAAAAAACGATACTCAGACTCCGTTTCAATCTTCTTAAAAACATCCTTCAACGCCAAGTTTTCCACCTTTAACGTAAAAGTCTGAGCTTGCGCATCACCGTAGGAATACATCACTCCCAACATCGTTAGTAACACGTAAAACTTCGTAAACCACAAAATCTTGCACCACTTTCTCGAATAAAGAAAGTTGTTTTTCCATTTTTTTGTCATAATTTTGTTCGTTAATAATTCAATGAATTTAAATTAAGGATGGGGAGTGTGGGGACACTCCTCTCCTTTTCTCTATTTACCTATCACAGTTATTACATTTCCTTTTATATCAAAATAAACTATTTCCAATTTTTCAATCTTTTCCAATAAAACGGAGAAATCTTTGTAGCGACTGATATTTCCATTAATCCGAATGTCCTTTACCTCTGGATTCCTGTAAAAAACCTTTATATCATACCAACGCGCCACCCTGTTCATCACGTCCTCCAGCCGCTCGTCATCAAACACAAACTGTCCGTCTTTCCATGCCGTGTAACGACGAACATCTACTTTCTGCTTACTCAATTCCCCCTCCTCCGTCAACACGGCTTGCTCCCCCGGTTCCAACAACAAAGTATGATCTTTCGTCTGCACCTGTACTCTTCCCTGCTCCAACGTCGTCTCGAATCGTGTTTCTTCCTGGTAAGCATGAATATTAAAACGAGTACCCAATACCTTCACCTCGAATCCATTCACCTCCACGACAAACGGTTTATCCGACTTTGTGACATCGAAATACGCCTCACCCGTGAGTTTCACTCTCCTCTCCTCTCCATAAAACTGTACTGGATAACTTAAATCCGTCTCCGCATTAAGATACACCATCGTGGCATCGCTCAATTTCATAGAAAACTCTCCCCCTCTTGGCACCCGTATCATGTGTGTCACGTCTATCAACTTCCCCTCGATCTTCATCGCGGCATAATTCAGCACGTTGCTATCCTGCCGCACTTGGAAACTATCGGCAACAACGATATTTCTCCGCACCTGTGATTCCAACACGATCTGCTCACCCGTCCCCGTGTACAATATAGCCTTCTCCACGCCGGGAGCGAAAGCAAATTGCTGCATATTCGTCTTTTGGGAATCAAAATTCATCCCCCGCCACAAAACAACACTACCCACGAGTACGACAAATACAGCGGCATATTTTAATATGCCAACAACCAAACGTCGCCGCTTACCAAATGTTTTCCGTTCAAACTCCCTGAAATTCTTCAATACATCGACCTCCCCGCCATGTCCAGCCCGGGTAAAGAATCCCTGCATCTTCCGATAATAACGCCTATTCTCTCCCGACTCTTCCAACCACCCCTGCAACTCGCTCTTCTCTTCATCGGTCATCCCACCCGTTATGGATTTTCTTAAAATATGCCAATCTATTTTCTGCATCTTAAATCTAAATATCTTTTCTTAAAATTTATCTTTATCCCCTACAACCTCACTCTCTTCATTGTATAGAAAATACCTTCATCATATTACCCGAAATTTTCAATAGAGATTAATACAGATTACAGCAAAAACGATTCAAAAAACAACATCCTCTTTTCAAATATTTGAATTTATATGAAATTTTGAATAAGATATAATTGCTGTTCAGACTATTATTCCAGGAATAATACGGCAACGAACTTATGCTTACTTATTGGATCAAAAGACTTCAAAATATATTGCAAATATTTTGAAGTCTTTCTATCATAATTAAAATTAAACTTCCTCTCCAAAAGCCAATCTTATCGTTGCAGTAGTCTCTCCCGCTTTATTTTTAAGCCTTATCTTATAGAATCCATCATCCTCCAATCCAGGATTTTCTATTTCTAACACTGTTGTTATTGTTCCATAATCATCCGCAAATACACGTATCGTATATCTATCACCAGCATTATCTATAATTTCCCTCAAATTGTGATACCAAGTAACAGAAGGAGCAGGATTCCCCTTAAATCGGACTTCCATCGTAATAAGATTGCCACTTTCGGATACTCGAACCTTGGGTTTCTCGACTATCTCAGGCGCCTCATAATCAACACTAAATCTTTCTTGTAAGTTCACTCCATTATGTTCTACGATTCTACTCTCTCCATCGAATCCGGCTAACATAAAAAATAATACTAAAACAAATAAAATTTTCTTCTTCATAATTATAGTTTTTTTAATCATATATATAAGACAACTTCACGTGAAAATACAGTGACAAAAAATTGAATAAATATCATTTCCTTACAACTAATCGACAACTTACCGCACCCGAACCCACTTCACGGCATCTGCGGCAATCACTTGCGGCTGCTCATTTTCCAAAAAAGAAGCATTCTCCCGGTCCCGGTCGCTTAAAGTCACGCTCCCTTTTCCCTGAAAATTGAAAACTCCCAAAGACATCCAATGCCAATCCTCCCTGTCCATCGTGAGCACGACCTCGTGTTCTTCCTGTCCGTCAAACACCGTGTAATGGTACTCTCGGTCAAAACAAAGCACCCCTGTACCTTTATGACTACTCTGCTCATTAAAAGGTATATGACAGAACACCTCGTAAGTACCCTCGGGTAGGTCGGTTTCCCACTGCACCTTCTGGTTTCCCTTGCCGCCTTCTTTAAAATACGCCCCCCTCACGGGAAAACCCAAGCATCCATCGGTAACCATCCATCCCCAGTGATCGCGGGGAACATTCCTGTAACATTTCGCACGGGTTTCTACCTGTCCGAAAAGGGAAGCAATGTTAAACTTCCGAGTTTCATGAATCGAGAATCCCGGGTCGTCGTTATCCACGATGATCTCGCCCTCGTTTTCTTGGGTAAAAGAGAACGTGGCGTCAAGGGGTAAAAACCACGAGGTTGTATCAATACCCGTGTCGACATCTCTATTTATTGTCTTAACCGACAACGACATCCCACCCGGTACATTTAAAGACAAGGGGAAATAAATCATTTTATTAGTAGCACTAGATGTTTGTACTCGTATAGCACGCCCCTCTCCCGCCGGGATGATCCATCCCGAGTGATTACCGCCTGGGTAAACAATTCCTGGTACTTTCCCCCGGTTAAACACCTTAAAATCGTATATATAACCACGCTTCCTTCCCCCGTTGACTATTATAAAATTTCCCTCTATCTCGAAAACGGGTAATTCTTTGCAACGATACCAGCTATCGATCATCGAGTCCAAACGAATATGATAACGGTCAAAAAACTCCCGGAAAAAATCTTCAAAAGAGGCTTCCTCGAAAACATGGCGCTTCAGGAAATCGTGATAAACCTCTTCAAACTCTTCTTTTCCAACTAGTATTGCCAGCAAAGTATTAAACCACTCGCATTTTTTCTGTATGATGTCGTTTAGCAGTTCCCGGGACAACGAGGGATCCACCAAAGCCTCCTCTAGACTATGGTCTTTCAGGTAATCGACGACATAAAATTCTCTATCCCTGTCTATTAACTCCATATTCAAATCACGACAAAAAGCTGTACGTAGTACATCATTAGCCAAAGGGATGTCGTCAGAATAGACAAAACTCGTGTTACCCTTGCAAAGTGCCCCGAAATCATAACTTCCTCTATAGAACAAGGCTAATTCCATCACCAGTCGCGATTCTGCATTATAATAAGAGGTACTGACTTTCTCCGAGTATTTCTTTTCCGGCAAGAATACCATTCCTTCCTGCACTCTCTCGCCCGTTCGCCATGTTTTTCCCGTGAAAGCGTGAAAATTACATGGCACCTCTATAAGCGTGCCCCAATTGTAAGGATACCGCACCGTGGGATCAAAACCTGTTTTCTTCGTGCGACGTTCCCAGTAATCATCGCCATCGAATTCCAGGTTAGATCTCGCAAGCCCGATCATATCCTTTAACTCTTCCTCGGGATACTGGTCGTAATCATCAAGCATAAACTCGTGCTCGGACAAGTAAAAAAGTTCAAACTTTACTGGAGGAACATTTACAGGTGGCGTTATCTTTATTGCTTTACCATCCTTGAACTCAAACATTGCCGGAGGCAAATAGCTATCAACCACGATCTCCCGCTTCTTGTAATTACCAATGCAAAGGCTGATCCCCTTCATGTTATGTTCGAAGATAAACGTTGTCTTTCCCGCCGTCTCTCTATTCGCCTCCCCCTGGCATATTGCTGTTAGCAACGGGTCATGCTCCACCTCCAAACTATAGTGAGTAAACATCGCTCGCCGGAATCCCAGCGAATCGTAAGGAGGCACGCTAACCGGGTACCAGCCACATTCCGGGGGTAGCAGTTTATACCCCTTCTCGCAAAATGCCGGGGAGTAACCGAAACGGTACATGTCTATCGTGTTCAGGTTCGACGCCCCGTACTTCTCTTCCGGGACATCGAGAAAACAAAAACGGTTATCGATCTTTCCATCGTAATGCACCACCACCTCTTTCTTCTCGCCGGGAGCGACTTCTCCCTCCACGAGAAGCGCTTGTTCCTCCCGACGGAAAGCAACCGCATCACCATCTACCGTGACCGACGACACCTCTAACCCGGGATTCAGGTATAACACCAGGGGAAGCGCCTCGTTATTCCTGTTTTCCACCCTCATCTCGCTTTTCACGGAAATTTCCCCATCCTCGGCTTCCTTCACCTGTAACCGGTTCGCCGCAATTTTCAACACTTCCGAGGAAACGTGTTTGGAATAAACCTCCCGGTAAGTCTCCCGTTTACCCGACACCGATTGCAAATCATAAATATAAACGCTTGCACCCCCGACGGCAACAAGCAAGGGAAGTAAAGCCGCCAGCGTCAACCGGTACCCGGCCCGCACGTTGTTATGAATCCGGGGATAAGGTATCACTGCCAACACCGCTAACCCCACCCCGAGAAACAAAATAAATACCCGTTGCAACAAGTACACGTCAAGATTCACGTGCCCCGTGAAATCGGAAAACAGGTTAGGTATCCTTGCCGCAAGCGGGTCAAGCAACCCGTCCAACCAAACCGAGCCCGGAAGTGCAAATACACCCAGGATCAAAATTAAAACAAAAATACTCAATCCATTATTTTTCACTAACCTCACCACGAGTGTTGACAACCCCAGGCAAAAAAACAGCGTCGGCAAGTTTAACGTCAACCAGTAAAACAAGTAATACCCAGCACCAAATACCTGGGGATAAAAAAGAAAATTCAGCAAGCCACAAAAAAGAAACACCACCACGTTCACCAGCGAGAAAGCAAGAACCTTCCCCGCCACACTTCCTATAGAACTCTCCGTGTTCCCTTGCGGGTGGACCTTTAAAGCCGCCAAGGCATCCACCCGGGACAACCTCGTGTCATTGATCACGAGTACCGTCACGAAAAAAAGTTGCAACACGTTGAACAAGTAAGCACACCTGAAAGGTATTGAGGAAGGCAACACCTGGGCTACCCACGTCATCGAAGCCCCCTTCACCAGTTGGTCGAGACTTTTAACTGAAAACAATATAGACAACGGCGTGAACATGTAAAGAGTTATCCCCAACACCCCCAACACGACAAACAACCAAAAGATTACATTCCGACGGGAACGCTTGAACTCGTATGAAGTTTCAATCAAAATGTGATTACTGTTCATGATTACTATTTTTTTATAATATGGCAAATAATCTATATATACTAACCGGATCAAAAGAGGCTGTCTCAGAAGTCCTTTTCCTATCGTTGTCCTTCTGAGCCCCCATCACGTTTAACGTGAAATAAACAGATGATGACGAACTACGCCCCCACTGTCATCCTGAGCATCGCGAAGGATCTCCTGCCACAGGGTACCTCTTGCCATGAGATCTTTCACTACGTTCAGGATGACAAACAAGACTTTTGGGACACCCTCTTTTTTTAGTTACTAATGTAAAATCAAATATTTTGCACTGGATCAAAATTTAATTTTATTATACCATTAAATTCTCCAAATTCATTTTTAACATTCCCTTTATACTCTCCAGTATCCCCCATTTCTATATCTCTTATTATTAACATTGCGGTGTATTCATCTGAAGATTTTGCATTTTCAATAATTTCGTGCCTATGGTCTTCTTCAACCACCTTTGTACCATGATACCAAATAACATTAGCCTTAGGCTTTGCCTTAAATCGAATCTCAAGAATAACAGTATTCCCATTGTCAGACCCATAAACACTAGGTTTACTAATTGGTGTAGGTGCAAAACCATCAACTTCTTCCTGTAAGTTTACACCACTTTGTTCTACGATTCTATCTCCTCCATAGAATCCGGTCAGCATTAAAAACAATGCAAAAACCATTAAAATCTTTGCCTTCATATTATCAATTTTTAACTTAATAAAAGAAAGACAACTTCATGAGAAAAGTCAGTGACAAAAAATCAAAAAAATGAATTAATTTCTCGAACAGACACTAAATAATAGCCAGAATCACCAAGAAAGAAACTCCCATTCGTTTCCTGATATACTTGTACGACCGAGTCATCTGCGTGTTGATCGTATTGACGGACACTCCCATCTCTTCTGCCACATCTTTATACTTCTTCCCTTCCAACACACAACGTTTAAATACCAGACGAGCTTGCTCGGGCAATTCCTCGATTACCTCGTACACCCGCTGCAACAACTCCGGATCGACCTCCACTTCCGGTATTTCCGCGTACGCCTGTGCTTCCGCCAACCATTGTTTATAATTATCCTCCACGTGCAGATGCTTCAATCGGTTGAAGCACCTGTTTCGAACCTGCACGAAAAGATAAGACTTCAAGTTCGAAATACCGGAAAGCATCGGTGCGTTATTCCACAAATCCACAAAAATCTCTTGAGCGATATCCTCCGCCTCATCCCTATCCAAAAGAAAATACTCGGCAAAAAGCGTCATCTTCTTGAAATAAGTTTCAAAAAGATGCTTAAAGACACTATGCTCCCTCCGCTTTATAGCTTCGAAAATTTCATCTGAACGCATTTCATCCATATCCATGTAAATCAACACTTGTTGACACTACAAAGATAGATTTTTCTTTTAAAATCTACAACTCCCCCTATTTTCTACCATCCAATATCTTCATCCCGATATCCATGTAGCGATACACGTCACGGGTAGTTTCCCGGATACGTTTTTCATCTTTCTTGTGTCCCAAACGGACAATAATGGCATTCCGTTCCGGTATAGCGATAATATACTGCCCCAGCATTCCCCGGAAATAAGGGTTCCGCTGACCGTGATAATTCATAATCCATATCTGGAAACCGTAATAATCCAACGAATCCTTACCCCACTCGTCTTTCAAGTAACTTGCCGGGCTCATGGCTTCATTGATATATTCTTCCGAGATCAATTGCTTCCCGTTCCAGTTGCCGTGATGAAGCATCAGACGGGCAAAACGTGCCACTTCCCTCGCCGTGGTATGGAAACAACAGAATGACTTCTCATCCCCGTCCTTTTTATCCAACAACCAATAGGCATCCTGTGCCGCCTGCATCGGTCGCCACAACTTCTCCTCCGCGTAATCGCTGATTGTTTTCCCGGTTGCCTTTTCCACGATAAACGCCAATATCTGCGTATCGCCGCTCCGGTAAGAAAATTGCTTCCCCGGTTCTTCAATCACGTCCAACCCGGTCACCAACTCGTATAAATCATTCCCGTAATACCCGTGCGTCGTCACGGAAAACAAAGAAGCGTAAGCCTCGTCCCAGTTCAACCCGCCACTCATCGTCAACAAATGGCGGAGCGTGATATTTTTCTTTTCCCCGACCTTGAATTCCGGAATATATTTCCACACGGGATCATCCAGACTCTCGATCTTCCCCTCGTCATAAGCCGCCCCGATCAATAACCCCACGATACTCTTCGTCGATGAAAAAATGTTCGATGTCTTCGTGTCATTCCAACCGGAACGATATTCCTCGTAAACGATACTGTCATTCTGAATCACCAGAAAAGATACCGTACGGAAATCATTCAGGTAAGCATCATCCTCCGGACTCATCTCGTAAGTGTTATAATCTTTCGCGTGTGCCCACGTCCATGACGAATCGGCCTTCTGCACCGTGTGTTTCTCGAACATCGACAAATCATCAATCGAAGGATACCAGTATATCAAAGCCTGCCGGGCGTAATAAGGCAGACAGAAATAAACGATTGTCAAAACAACCAGCACCGCTAAAACTATCTTATGCCATTTCTTCATACAACTGAATTTGTAATTTACCAAAAAGTTCACACGCAACAATCGTAAATCGTCAATCACTAAATCTACAATTGTTTAACTTTCGCCACCATCTTCCGGATTACCCCTTCACCGATACAAGGCGCATGAGCATCCTCCGGAAAAAAAATCACGAACTCACCGGGAGAAAGCGTGAACACACCTTCCACCTTATCTTTATAAAAAGTATAATCCCCTTCCTCGTTATAAGAAGCAGAAGCCTCCCCCAACCGACTTTTGGCTTTCCACCCGTAAGACTCCGACACGAGCAGCGGCATCTGAATATCTATATATTTATCATGTCGCTCATAAACGGCCTCTTCCACGCTTCGTCCCCGTGCATCCTCGATTTTAATAAAAGCATCCTCGCCGGCAATATCTACTCTGCCCACGGGCATACCTGCCAGATCGTGCGTCTTTATATAATCGAACACAGCCTTGAAATAAGGATTCAGACTCTCTATTCTCTCGCTATTACCTATTATATTTATAACCATAACATTTATTTATAATGCCTAACAAAGATAACATATACACCTCAAAATCCATCCATTCCTCATGATAAAATATATCGACATCATATGATCTCCCCCTCAATCTTCTCCTCTTATTACGCTTTCCAATACCAAAAAGATACCAAGTACCCAGTTCTACCTATAGAAGCCTATACCCATCGAAATCAACAATATAAGTAAACTTTATTCATAAAAAACACCAATAAAAATATTGTTCATATCAAACTTTATCCCTAATTTTACGTAGATACTACGCTAAATTTGAGAACGATATGAAAAAATTACTACCAACGATTATCATCTGTACCCTTTTCACGGGGATATTCAACACGAATCTCTTCGCGCAAAAGCAAAACAGGATTGAAAAACTTTACGAGCATATCGCGAGAGCCGAACGGGACAAATACGCGAGGGTAAAAGAGAGGATCGACCCCAAAAGTGCCGAAACGTATAAACATGAAATCGCTCTTGCTGATGCTTTGGAAACACTTCTTTTCGACCCGAATCTCGGGGCTGTAGAACCTTATCTGAAAACCAGTATGGAAGAAAACCGGCAAGATGACGGGGCTCGTGTTCGTTCCATCTGCCGGGATGCCGGCTTAAACTTCGAAACTTTCGTCTGGAAAGCCGATTCCACGATCTACGCTCTATTGACCTACTCCGACACACAATTACAAGATTCACGCGCCGTACTCGGATTATTGACAAAATACAAGTACATGATAACCCCGAAAATATTCGACTCGATCATCGCGCTAAAAGAAAAAGTACAGTTCGCCGATTTGAAAGCACAACCGACCTTGGGTAAATGTGAAACCTATTTCACCGATTTCGACACCTTGTATAACTATCCCGCCGTCGCTACCATCTATAATAAACTATTGTACGACAATGTTTGCACTTGCACGACCGACTCAACCATATTGTTATATTTCAACAACCCTATACTGAAAACATTCTACGCGGGAGCGAAAGAACCCCGTCCTTATAAAACCGACGTGGAAAAGATGTATGACATCCATTTATACGACATGGTCAAAAACGCCAAAAAACCGGAAGAGATGAAAACTGCCATCAACGCGTACATCAACTGCCCGTATCTTTCCGGCTATTCAAGAAACTTTCTCCCGGAAGTCGAATACACGAATGACAGCGTTGATCTGGTAATCCTCATAGCCCAAGTTGATTCATCCACGCAACTCCCGCTTGTAAAACAATATTTACAAGAACACAAGTATAAACAGTTCAGAGATAAAGCCATCCAATTAAGAGAACAATTCGTGGATTCCATGATTTGGACCACTCCGTCGTACACCAAATACTACACGGGCGACAAGATCATCCGAGAAATCCTTGTTTCGGGGGACACCACCACGAATATTTATTATAATTACAATGACCACGGCTACCTGCTGCAATCCGTGAAAAAAACACGTGCAAAAGATTCTTGTTTATCAAACATCACGACCACCTTTAAATACAACAACCTCGGCAAATGCTTCGAGGAAGAATCCGTGGATTCCCTATCCGGAAATATTCTGTGTCAAGTAAGTTGTCAATACAACATACAAGGGCATATCAGCATGAAAAACATCAAATGGAATAACGACAAGAGTCACACGGAAACCTATAACAATCAAGGACAACTCGTTCAAATACAAGAATACGACAACGGGCAAATATACGCCCAGACCGACTTGACATATGACAACAAGGGACGTTTAACACAAGAAATCAAAATAAACCTCAAACCGGACATCCACAACCCGATCACGAAACAAACATCACATTACGATTACAACCCATATGGTTACTTGACCGTTATATCATACGAGAAGGAAAATTTGCAAAACGAAAAAATCACGGGTAACATTACCATCCATTACGATGAATTCGGTAATCAAGTCGATCCGCGATATAAATACGAGTACGACAACACCGGGGCATGGATCGCTAAAACCGATCCTCAAAATCCCGCCAACACGGAAAAGATAGAATATACCTATAAATAAACACACGGTATTACTCGAGTAATCCTAGGGTAATCCTACTTCTACACGCTTACCGGGTCGATACACCTCACTTCTTTCGCCCTTACCTAACGGTGGAAGAAGTGATTTATAGCGAGCCCGTAAGCGAGTAGATATAGTATTACGGTAGAAATACCCGAGGTTTAAGGTTAATCAGACCTTACATTTTACTTCAGACCATCCAACTTAGAAGTACAAATTTCTCAATTCCAATTTTTAATTGTACTTTTGTGCCCAATAAATTTTTGAGTACATGGAGCATAAAGCAGGTTTTGTCAATATTTTAGGAAACCCCAACGTGGGGAAATCCACCTTGATGAATCGATTAGTCGGGGAAAAATTATCGATTATCACATCTAAATCCCAAACGACGCGCCACCGCATTAAAGGTATCGTGAACGGGGAGGATTTTCAAATCGTGTTTTCCGACACCCCGGGAGTCGTGAAACCAAGCTACAAGATGCAGGAATACATGCTGGACTTCTCGAAAACCGCCATTATTGATGCGGATATTATTCTCTACGTGACCGACGTGGTGGAAAATTTCGAGAAGAACGCCGACTTCATCGATAAAGTGAAGCAAAGCGAAGTACCCATCTTGTTGGTATTGAACAAAATCGATCTGACCACGCCGGATAAGCTGGATGCCCTGTTCGCGAAATGGAAGGAAATCATCCCGCAAGCGGAAATATTCCCCATCTCGGCAACCGAGAACTTCAACGTCGACAACCTGTACAAGCGGATACTGGAATTACTTCCCGTCGGAGAACCTTATTTCGATAAAGAAGAAATAACCGATATGCCCGCTCGTTTCTTCGTGACGGAAATCATACGGGAAAAAATCCTGTTGCACTACGACAAGGAAATTCCCTACTCCGTCGAGGTGGTCGTAGAAGAATTCAAAGAAGAAGCCAAAAGAATCAATATCATGGCGGTAATTAACGTCGAACGTGATTCACAGAAAGGCATTATCATCGGACACCAAGGTGCCGCCTTGAAAAAAGTAGGCACGGAAGCCCGAGTAGACATCGAAGCTTTCTTCGCCAAGAAAGTGTTCCTTAACCTTTACGTCAAAGTACTGAAAGACTGGCGGAACAAAGAAAACGATTTGAAACGCTTCGGTTACAAACAACTATAACATTAATAACTAAAATTGAGATTGCAAATCATCATTTTCAATTTTCAATTTTCAATTTTCAATTTATAAAATGAGTAATATTGTTGCCATAGTAGGACGCCCCAACGTGGGAAAATCAACACTTTTCAATCGCTTGGTCGGTGGACGAGTAGCCATCGTGAACGAGGAAAGCGGTGTGACCCGTGACCGGAATTACGGAAAATCAGTGTGGAACGGTAAAGATTTTTCCGTCATTGACACGGGTGGGTACGTTTCTAACAGCTCAGATATTTTCGAGGAAGAGATCAACAAACAGGTACTGCTGGCGATGGACGAAGCAGACGTGATTCTGTTCGTGTGTGACGTGGAATTAGGAATAACTGATTTGGATTACAGTTTCGCCCGTATGTTGCGAAAAGTCACGAAACCTGTTTACCTCATCGCCAACAAGGTGGATAATGGCGAACGTCTTTATGATGTTCACGAATTCTATAAACTGGGTGTCGGGGAAGAAATATTCCCGATCTCATCTATAAACGGTTCCGGAACCGGTGAATTACTTGATAAACTGGTATCTCATTTCACGAGCGACCCGTTGGAAGACGAGAATGAACTTCCCAAAATCGCTATCGTGGGACGCCCTAACGTGGGAAAATCTTCCACCATTAACGCCCTGATAGACAAGGAACGGAATATTGTTACGGACATCGCGGGGACTACTCGTGACACGCTGACCACCCGGTACAACCGCTTCGGGCATGATTTCTTGCTGGTGGACACTGCCGGACTACGTAAAAAAGCCAAAGTAAACGAGGACGTGGAGTTCTATTCCGTGATGCGTTCCGTGCGTGCCATAGAGGACAGTGACGTCTGTATGCTACTGATTGATGCCACCCGGGGTATGGAAGCCCAGGATTTGAATATATTCCACTTGATAGAGCGCAACCAAAAAGGTGTCGTGGTACTGGTAAACAAGTGGGACTTAATCGAAAAAGATAATAAAACAACGATTAACTTCGAGAAAGACCTGCGTGCTAAAATGGCGCCATTCAATGATGTAGAAATCATTTTCACTTCCGCGCTCACGAAACAACGTTTACTAAAAGCACTGGAAGCCGCCATTGAAACCTATCGCAACCGGGCTCAAAAACTGAAAACCTCGGAATTGAACCGCATCATGTTGGAGGAAATCGAGAACTACCCCCCACCAAGTTTAAAAGGAAAATACATCCGCATAAAATACGTGACTCAATTACCCACGAAAACGCCGACTTTCGCGTTTTATTGCAACTTACCGCAATACGTGAAAGAACCGTACAAACGTTTCTTGGAAAACAAAATCCGTGAACACTGGAATTTCACCGGGGTGCCGATTCAAATATTTATGCGGAAGAAATAAATGAGTTCATAAAGTTCATAAGGTTTGTAAAGTTTATAAGGTGAAAAACTCGTGAATACTTTATAATACGTGTATCGTGTAAACTTTAAACCCCGAAGGGGTAACTTTATGAACTTTATAAACCTTAAAAACTCATCATGGCAGCAAAGGACACAATAGAACACGACGGAATTGTTATAAAAGTAGAAAATAACGCCATTATCGTGCAGATACAAAATCAATCGGCGTGTGCTTCTTGTCATTCTAAGGGAGCGTGTGGCCTGTCGGAAGTAGCACAAAAGAATATCACGGCGGAAAAACCGAATGTTCCCGTGGCTGTCGGCGACAAAGTTATTGTTACCGCCAGTACCCGCAATGCCATGCTCTCGGTCGCATTTGCTTATATCATTCCGTCCGCGTTAATAATAGTACTTCTTGCCCTCTTGATCACGGCGGGGACAAGCGAAGTTATAGCTGCCGCAATTGTACTTCTAGCCGTTGCTGTTTACTTTGTTATCCTATATTTATGTAGGAATAGCTTCACCCGAAAAATAAAATTCAAGGTTAAAATAGCATAACCTAGAAAAAAAATAATAACTTTACGGGCGCTATAACAAACTAGAGGAGACAAAATAAACACCTTTATGATGACTACTACCATTATCTACACTATTATTTCTTTGTGTGCCATTGGTATTGCGGCTGCCGTAATCCTGTATTTCGTGGCACAAAAGTTTAAGGTCGAAGAAGATCCTAGAATCGATATCGTGGAAAGTATCCTTCCCGGCGCGAATTGCGGGGGATGCGGCAAACCCGGGTGTAGGGGTTTCGCGGAAGCCACGGTGAAAGCCACTTCATTGGATGGACTGTTTTGTCCGGTGGGAGGAGCGGATACGATGGCGAAAGTCGCTTCCGCTTTAGGCATGGAAGTAACAGCTCAGACACCACAGATTGCTGTCGTGAAATGCAACGGCACGTGTGACAATCGTCCACGCACGAGCACGTACGACGGGTACAAATCGTGTGCTATCGAACATTCTCTCTACCGGGGAGAAACCGATTGTACATACGGTTGTCTTGGTTGTGGCGACTGCGTCAACGTCTGCGCTTTCGATGCCATTCACATGGACGTCAACGGTCTGCCCGTTGTTTCCGAAGAAAATTGTGTTGCCTGCGGTGCTTGCGTTAAAGCCTGCCCGAGAAACATTATCGAATTGCGGAACAAGGGGCCCAAAGATCGCCGGGTTTTCGTGTGTTGCGTGAACAAAGACAAGGGAAACATCGCCCGCAAAGCTTGTACGGTTGCCTGCATCGGTTGTGGGAAATGCGTCAAAGAATGTCCTTTCGAGGCAATTACCTTGGAAAACAACTTGGCTTACATCGACTTCCGCAAGTGTAAACTTTGCCGGAAGTGCGTGAGCGCATGTCCGACACACGCGATCCACGAGGTAAACTTCCCTCCGAGAAAGATTACCGAACCAGCGACCACGGAAGTGAAAAACAACGAATCGATTCAATGATTGCCGATTCAAACTAAAATTTAAAATCGTAAATCTAAAATTAATACACCGTGCTTAAGACATTTAAAATTGGGGGTGTACACCCACCTGAAAATAAATTATCAGCACAAGGGGAAATCATCACGTTACCCCTTCCCGAACAAGTGATCATACCACTATCTCAACATATCGGGGCACCTGCCGTTCCCACGGTGAAAAAAGGTGATACAGTTAAAGTAGGACAACTTATCGGTCAAGCCGCCGGATTCATTTCCGCCAACATCCACAGTTCCGTATCGGGGACAGTCACGAGTATCGATCCCGTGGTGGATGCCAGCGGTTATCCCAGACCAGCCATCACGATAAAAGTCGAGGGTGACGAATGGGACGAGAATATATTGAAGGAACCGCTCGCGAAGCATCCCAATACTTTCACGAAAGAAGAAATCATCGCGGCTATCAGTGCCGCCGGTATCGTGGGTATGGGGGGAGCAACGTTTCCCACGCAAGTGAAATTATCCCCGCCTCCCGGAAACACGGCTGAAGTATTAATCATCAATGGTGTCGAATGTGAACCGTATTTAACGGCAGACCACCGTCTGATGCTGGAACACGGGAAAGAGCTTATCGCCGGGATTGAACTGCTAATGAAAGCTCTTAACGTGAAACGTGCTATCGTGGGCATCGAGAACAACAAAAAAGACGCTATCGAAGAACTTGGCAAACACGCCAGATTGAGCGACGGCATCGAGATATGCCCGTTAAAAATACAATACCCGCAAGGAGGAGAGAAACAATTGATACAAGCCACCACGGGTAAATTCGTTCCGTCCGGCGGACTACCTATCGCCGTGGGAGCCGTCGTTCAAAACGTCGGGACAGTATATGCCGTTTACGAGGCTGTCATGAAACACAAACCGTTATTCGAACGGGTGGTTACCGTTACCGGGAAATCGCTGAAAGAACCGGGTAACTATCTATGCCGTATCGGGACACCGCTCTCTCAACTCATCGAGGCAGCCGGAGGACTTCCCGAGGACACGGGAAAAGTGATCGGTGGCGGCCCGATGATGGGAAAAGCCTTGACGACAACCAACATTGCTATCACGAAAGGAACAAGTGGAGTATTACTCATGCGGCAGGAAGAATCCGTCCGGAAAGAGTATCGCAACTGTATCCGTTGTTCGAAATGCGTTACCGTATGCCCGATGGGATTGGAACCGTATTACCTGATGCAACTTAGCGAACACAACAAGCTGGATGCATTGGAAGCCGAAAAAATAATGGATTGCATCGAATGTGGTTCTTGTAGCTATACCTGCCCGGCAAACCGTCCGTTACTCGACGTGATTCGCTTGGGTAAAGCCAGAACAGGACAAATGATACGTTCACGTAAAAACTAATTTAATTGTAAATTTTAAATTGTAGATTGTAAATTTACTTGTCTTCAATTTAAAATTTAAAATCTAAAATTTAAAATTATTTGTATGAGTAATTTCACCATATCACCCTCCCCTCACATTCATGGCGGGGATTCGATAGAAAAAAACATGTACGGGGTACTGATTGCCTTAATCCCCGCATTTATCTTTTCTATCGTGTTTTTCGGGATAGGAGCCATTCTGGTAACCCTTACTTCCGTGGCAGCCTGTCTGATCTTTGAATTTATTATCCAGAAATACCTGATGAAACAACGCCCCACGATATGGGACGGCTCGGCTATCATCACGGGTGTATTATTAGCGTTCAACCTTCCCTCGTCCCTTCCTTTATGGATTGTGATAATCGGTGCTATCGTGGCAATCGGTATCGGCAAAATGAGTTTCGGGGGATTGGGAAACAATATTTTCAACCCGGCACTCGTGGGACGCGTATTCTTATTGATTTCGTTCCCGGTACAAATGACTTCTTGGCCTGTACCTCACGGATTTTCGACAGTAGATGCCGTAACAGGGGCTACACCTTTAGCTATCGTGAAAGAAGCAGTAAAGAACGGGCAATCCGTGGCTGATGCACTTGCGTCCAGCGGAATTTCGACAAGCAACATGATTATCGGTAACATAGGAGGTAGCTTGGGAGAAGTTGCCGCTATCGGTCTTCTGCTCGGTTTCGCCTATATGTTGATTCGTAAAATTATTACATGGCATATCCCCGTGACAATTTTCGCCACAGTAATCCTGTTTGCCGGAATATTGCACTTGGCAAATCCCGCACATTTTGCTGATCCCCTGTTCCATCTTTTCACGGGAGGTATGATGTTGGGAGCGATCTTTATGGCGACGGATTACGTAACATCCCCCATGACGCATAAAGGTATGATCATTTTCGGTATCGGTATCGGACTACTGACCGTGATAATCCGTACCTTCGGTGCTTATCCGGAAGGAATGTCATTTGCCATATTGATCATGAACGGCTTCACCCCGTTGATCAACAGATATTGTAAACCCGTTCGATTTTAAATTTTAAATTGTAGATTGTAAATTACTTACACTTGAAATTTAAAATTTAAAATCTAAAATTTAAAATCACAAGATGATGGGAAAGAAATTAGAATCGAGTTTTAAAAATATGGTATTGGTGTTATTCTTGGTAACACTCATATCCTCAGCCGCCGTGGGAGTTGTCAACTCATTCACGTCGGGATTAATCGAGAAGGTACAAATCGAAAAACAGACACAAGCAATACGTGCCGTGGTCCCGACTTTCGATAATGACCCCATGACAGAAAAATACACGGTAAAACCTTCGGAAAATGAAGAAGAAGTTGAGTTTTATCCTGCCAAACAGAACGGGGAATTAGTAGGAACAGCCATTAAAACTTACACGAACGACGGATTCGGGGGAAAAATAGAATTAATGGTAGGTTTTACTCCCGACGGAACAATTTACAATTATTCCGTGTTGAGCCACAAAGAAACCCCGGGGTTAGGTTCCAAAATGGATACATGGTTCGTGAAAGGTGCCAAAGGTGACATTACCGGTAAAACACCGGGAACGAAAGGACTGCAGGTTTCAAAAGACGGAGGGGACGTGGACGCTATCACGGCTGCCACTATTTCATCCCGTGCCTTTTTGGACGCAGTAAACCGGGCAGCCAAAGCGCTGGAAAAAGATACCAAACAAAAGTAGAACAATCGAAAAAATAAAGATATGAACAACTGGCAAAACTTTACCAAAGGGTTCTTTAAAGAAAATCCCACCTTTGTACTATTGCTCGGGATGTGCCCCACGCTGGGAGTCACCACGTCGGCAATCAACGGCTTGGGAATGGGATTGGCTACCGCCTTCGTGCTCGTGTTATCCAACCTTGCTATCTCGCTCGTGGCAAACTTGATTCCCGATAAAATCCGTATTCCCGGATTTATCGTTATCATCGCGGCATTCGTTACCGTCGTTGATATGTGTATGGCAGCCTATCTACCTAGCTTGCACGAATCACTCGGGTTATTCATCCCGTTGATCGTGGTAAACTGTATCGTGCTGGGACGTGCCGAATCTTTTGCTTCCAAGAACAAAGCCATTCCTTCCATGCTCGACGGATTAGGAATCGGTTTGGGATTCACGATGGCACTGACCTTGTTGGGATGCATCCGTGAAGTATTGGGTAGCGGAAAAATCTTCAACATCACCCTGTACAGTGAAAACTACGGAATGATCATCTTCGTGTTAGCCCCCGGAGCTTTCATCGCACTAGGTTACTTGATCGCGTTTATTAATAGAATAAGAAAAACCAATTAATTTTTGATTTATGATTTTAGATTCCAGATTCATATCTCATCTTACTCATAAATCATCAATCATAAATCGCAAATTATTATGGAATACATATTTATATTCATAGCCGCAGTATTTGTCAATAATATCGTATTGGCGCAATTCTTGGGTATCTGCCCGTTCCTTGGGGTTTCCAAGAGTGTTCCCACGGCTTTAGGTATGACCGGAGCCGTGACATTCGTGATGATTTTGGCCACGTTGGTTACTTTCATCGTGCAAAAAACGGTACTTGATCCGTTCCACATAGAGTTCATGCAAACTATCGTGTTTATCCTGATTATTGCAGCACTCGTGCAAATGGTGGAGATCATTCTGAAAAAAGTAAGCCCCTCGCTTTATCAGGCGTTAGGAGTATTTCTTCCCTTAATCACGACAAACTGTGCCGTACTGGGAGTTGCCATCATGGTTATCCAAAAAAACTACAACTTACTCGAGTCCGTGGTTTTCGCTGCCTCTACCGCTATCGGTTTCGGGCTCGCCTTAACCATCTTTGCCGGCATCCGCGAACAATTGGAACTTTCCTCTATCCCCAAAGGCATGAAAGGAACTCCAATCGCTCTAGTAACCGCGGGATTGTTAGCCTTAGCATTCATGGGCTTCTCCGGAATCGTCAAATAAAAGAGGGAGTGGTCGACCACTCCCTCTAGTCCATAAAGTCTAAAAGTCCATAAGGTCGTAAGGTCAAATCCACGAACCCGTCATACGAGTATCCCGTGAAATCCTCGATTACCCGATCCACCATTCCCTCGATCTTCTCTTTCGCGTTTGTTGTAGCCAACCCGACTACCTTCATGCGGGCATTACGTCCAGCCTCGATACCGGCAAAAGAATCCTCGAAAACGCAACAAACATCTGTTTCCATCTGCAGTTCTTTAGCCGCCAGTAGATAACATTCCGGAGCAGGCTTGGATTTCGTGATCTTATCGGCAGTAATTATTCGCTCGAAATACTCGGTAAATTCCGGGTGAGCCTTCAAGGCATACGACATTTTCACGTTATTGGAACTCGTCACCAAAGCAATCCTCACGCCATGATCTAACAATACTCGAATAAAATTTTCGACACCCGGCACGTAAGGATAATTCATTTTTTCCTCGAACTCTTCCAACTCTTGGGAAATCTGTTGCTGCAAATCCATATTACCCCCGAAATAATCCTCCAGAATCTTCTCCGTCGTCATCCCTTTAATCTTCTTGTAAAAATCAGGCATTCCGGGATGAAAACGCTTTCCCTGTTCTATCCAGAAAAGATCGTATTGTCCTTCCGTGTCGAGAACCACTCCATCCATATCAAACAATGCTGCAAATCTTCTTTCTCTATTCATCATATCCTTAAAAAACTGTTCGCGAATATATCGAAAAAGAATCTCCCTCCGCAAATCAGAATCAAATTATTTGGTCTGTAAGGGATAACTTGATAATTTTGTACGCGAATCAGTTTACTAAAGTTTATGCCTCAAAATATGCAATTAACTCATCCCATTTTTAAAATCTTATCCGGAATAGCAGCAGAAAAAGGTTTAGAGATATACGTGATCGGGGGATATGTCCGCGACTTGATTTTAAAACGCCCTTCCAAAGACATTGACATTGTAGTTTTAGGTAGCGGGATAGAATTGGCAGAAACCGCGGCAAAACAATTGGGCAATCTGACTGTTTCCGTGTTCAAAAACTTCGGGACAGCCATGTTTCGATACAAAGGAATGGAAATCGAATTTGTCGGGGCACGTAAGGAATCCTATCAAAGGAACTCCCGTAAACCGATCGTGGAAGAAGGAACCATTGACGATGATCAAAAACGCAGAGACTTCACGATAAACGCTTTGGCGATCTCTTTAAATCAAGATACCTACGGGCAACTGGTCGATCCGTTTGGAGGAATACAAGACTTGGAAGACGGGATATTACGAACCCCGCTCGACCCCGTGATTACCTTTTCGGATGATCCGTTACGCATGATGCGAGCCGTTCGTTTTGCCTCTCAATTGAATTTCACGATTGAAGCGATCACTTTCAAGGGCATTATCGCCAACAAAGAGCGTCTGAAAATCGTGTCGAAAGAACGTATCATTGATGAATTCAATAAAATCATGCTATCCCCCCGTCCTTCCGTGGGGCTGAAATTACTGGAACAATCCGGGCTACTGGAGGTATTCTTCCCGGAACTCACCGCACTCAAGGGAGTAGAGTCCGTGGACGGTATCGGGCATAAAGACAACTTCTATCACACGTTGACCGTGCTGGATTCCGTCAGCCGGGTGTCAGACAATCTATGGCTTCGCTGGGCAGCCTTGCTTCACGACATAGGCAAACCCGTTACCAAAAAATTCGTGCAGGGACAAGGCTGGACATTTCACGGGCATAACCACGTCGGCGAACGCATGGTCGGCAAATTATTCAACCGCCTCAAACTGCCCCAGAACGAAAAAATGAAATACGTGCAAAAACTCGTATTCCTGCACATGCGTCCAATTGTCCTTTCGGAAGAAATCGTAACCGACTCGGCTGTCCGCCGTCTTTTATTTGACGCCGGGGACGACATCGACGATTTAATGACCCTTGCCGAAGCGGATATAACTTCCAAGAACGAAGAGAAAGTGCGTCGCTTCATGCACAATTTCCGGATCGTTCGTCAAAAATTAAAAGAAGTCGAGGAAAAAGACGCCATCCGGAACTTCCAACCCCCGGTAAGCGGCGAGGAAATCATGGAAATCTTCAATTTACCCCCGTGCAAAGCTATCGGAGATATTAAAAATGCCATCAAGGAAGCTATCCTCGACGGCATCATAAGTAACGATCCCGCAGAAGCCCGAAAATACATGTTCAAGGTCGCTGCCGAATTGGGAATACAGAAGAGTTCATAAAGTTAGAAAGTTCATAAAGTTTATAAAGTAACTAATTCTAAATACTTTATGAACCTTACAAACTTTATAAACCAAAATAGAAAGGAAAACCCTTTCTATTTTAAGAAGTAAGCTATTTGTTTGGCAGGAGTTCCCTCGTAAACTTTTACCTCAGTTCTCGGCACATCGTTGTAAGGAACAAATTCCATCACCTGCAATAAAGCGTATTGTTCATCTTCACTACAAAATACTTCCAAACTCAAATTGGATTGATCAGAACGACTCAATGACTGAAGATTATCAAATTTATTCTGTTCAATGATATCATACAACTGTGAAGATTGATTGGCAGCCACGTACACTTTGTGCTTTTTCATGGCTTTTCCCGTCGGTTTGTACACGTACTTTTCTTTTTTAATGATAAATGCCATAATTCCCCAACCCACAACAGCCAACCCGAGCATAATAATGATAGAAGAAAGCGTATCGCTTTGTGCCGTGTTGATATGATTTGCACCCACCCAAAGAATAGCGGCTCCCACGATCAACAAGCCCAAGGGTTTCACGGGTGATTTTTTCTTTTTCTCTACTTTACCTTCATCTACTTTCAAGATTACGTCATCTATATAGTCAAATTTTGTTTCCATAATTATGATTTCTATGTATAATTTATAATGTTTAAATTTCAGCACACCAAAACACACTTCACCCGTTCACGAACAAGCAAAGTCTTCCCACGAAATAAACCTAAATCATACAATGATTTCACGCAAGGCAAAGACGTAGTATCCCCCGTCCTGTCTTAACGCGAAAAAGTCGAGATAATCATTTTCGACATACCTGAAGTAAGGTGTAAATACCCTTTTATACTCCTCGAACTGAATCGAGAAACTATTTCTTTGTAAATGACGGCAGGGAGGCTGTATGTTAGACACTTCATGCACCACGTTCACCGGTAGCGCATTCCCGTTCATCGCCGTCAACATTGCCAAACGTTCGAAAGCCTCCTTTTCATTGGAAACAAGCCTCTCTTGGCTCACTACCTTTTCCATGTAGCGAGTGGCATCTACCCGTTGTCCCAGATAGACTACCGCCAAAATAAGCAGCACACAATATTTCATGAAAGCTTTCATACCACTTTTCTACGATAAATTCAGAACAAAGATACAAAATCATTCGAGGAAATACACCATATCACATGATTTTTCGTGCCCGTTCATAAAATATAAACCTACTGCCAAATCTTCGATTTCTCAAAAGAAAACATTCCGAAACTTGCGATATAAAGACTTTTTTCGGGCTTCCCCGTTATGTAATGAGCAGAAAACGGGAAGAAATAAGGCATGGCTGTTTATTCACACATTCAACCATACTCAACTAACATTCGACATATCCGGTGTTAAACGGGTAGTCATCAAGTGTTGTACTGGAGTTGTAGCCCGTTCTCACCTTCTTCTCCTCCCGTTTTCTTCCCATTCTTAACGAAAAACACTTTCACTCCCCTAACCCATCCGAGAAGCTGCCTCTCAGGAGGGATTATACATGTTATATAAACCTTTCACTTTTCCTAAAAAACGAAGAGAGAAAAAGATGCAATTCTTTTTCTCTCCATTTATAGGTTAAATTATACACCTCACACAACTAAAATATTCTTATTTTACCCAATGATACCGTATAAAAAGTTTTGTTGTAGGCTTGATCACTTACAATAAATTTCAAATAACGACCATGCAAGGAAACAGGGAGTGTAATGATCGTGCTTTCTCCTACCGTATTTCCCAAAGTATTCTCTATTACATAAGTCGCATCTTTCCAAGTTTTATTATCCACAGATACCTTAATCTGGATTTTCTTAGCAATACATGGCTCGTATGCAGAAGTGACCGACAATTTCTGGGTAACCAAGATTCCATTTACAGTCTGAATTTCTTGCATATCCACTACCATCTCGTAAGTATAAAATTTAGAATGCCGTGTCGGTTGCCACCCTCTCGTGGAACTTTCATCAAATATAACATCAATTCCTTCCCCGTATTCTTCATTCGAACAAGAATACGTCCAATTTTGACTACTAAGGAAAGATAAATCTTCCGGAAGCTTTGGATTAGGCAGATCATCAATAAAAGAGAATTCCCCAATCGGGAAATAATGCTCGTTATAACGTTCCACCTTCAATCCATTTACTTTACAAGCAACATCCAGCGCAAACGTACTGATTTCAAGATCGGAAACCTTACTTGCATTCTTATTTTTACTCAAGTTTCCTTCACTCAAATAACGATTTTTCCCCAAGACCAACGTTTTCAAATTCGGGAAATTCAATATATCCTCAAACGAATTTATATCATAATCTATTTCCAATTCTGTTTGAGCATTCACGAATGCTTCCGTAATTTCCGACTGTCCATATTTTTCCCTGAGCCATTGTTTAAAATCGGGTGTATAAGTCCGGTTATCACGTGTCAATTCATAAGGATTAAAAACAATCAAATCCGAACATCCACTCAATCGCCCACTACGGTTAATCGTTACTTTTGTTCCCGCATCTATCTCATCCGGAACCAAACAATATTTATTATCGGTAACAAAAACACTATCTAATTCTAAAATTTTACGTTCTCCTCCCGAATAATAATTTAAACTGGCTGTTTCAACATCACTTTGCCACTCACTAAAAATAATCGCCAAATGATTCCCAACGAAGAAATATTTGTCAAACATTCGCGTGAACGACTTTATACTCTCGTGATCAAGCGTATAAGGTCGTTCGCTAGTTAAAGCAGGTAACGAACAATTCCCATCTTTATCCACGCTGCGCACGGCAACCTCATAAGTTGCATTTTCCAAATTCCGTATATTACATTCCGTAGTTCCTTTCTCTAACAAGGAATCTCTGGTAACCCCGTCTAACGTCCAACTGACTTTAACCTTATCTATTGCCGGATCTACATGATTCGTCCACGTTACGATTAATCTTTGCCAACCGGGCTTCACAGATAAACCATTGCACTTTCCCAGATAACGAATCGTACCTTCCCCGGCATAATCACTATACGTATCTTCCAAACTTTCACATCCCCCTAAAAATAATAGGGAAACGATAAACCATAAATATCTTTTCAATTTCATAACACGACCTTATTTTGCTGTATAAATTTCCAATTCGTGAATAGTTACATGTTTGTTATAATTAGAACCACTCGTGGCATTTTCAAAACCCGCAGGACTATAAAACACCTCATTTATCACGAATTTCACATAACGATATTTATTTCCGGTAGCCGGACAACTTAATCGCATATAACAAGGCTCTGCAAAAGAAAGAGCCTCCAAACTTGGAATTTCATATTCATCGTCCCCATTATTACAACGTTTACACCATCTCAATTCATTGTCAATCTCCCGATCTTGCTCGAAATGCACAATTTCTTCCCATGAAGCATCATCTGCCATATCATTAGAACCGTAAACGGTTACGCTACTTGGTAATTTAGATGCATAACAACTCGTCCAAATATCACCGTATTTTTCTAACCATCCGGGATACCAATCACTAGGTCCCATGGGAAAAGAATATCGCACAAACAACATAGCATAAAGCCTAAATTCAGCAGGAAGTTTCTGTTCTTTCATATCAATAATAAACAATGGTTTACCGAGACAATGCTCTTTTGACAGATAAGTACAGAAATTATCCCATCCCTCCCAACCAAAACAAGATTCTCCTTTTAAATCTCCATCAAACAAATATGATTTACCTAATCTGTACACTGGATCTTCTATTGAAAAGTTTTCCGGATCATAAAAATCAAAATCAACTGGATTCAATTTTTCAATTTGCAAAGGTTCTACATTTTGCCACACCTTCTCTTTCACCATGTACCCACGAAAATCTTCCGTGCGAACCACAACATCATAAGAAGGACGAACTTGTTGAGGGGTTATTTGTAAAGAACCAGCCCCTTGAGCCAAAACAAAACTATTAATCAATAGCGTGTCCGGCTGTTTACTCACGGGATCTTCTCCAACATAAAACACGTGCGCCATTCCCTTTGACTCTTCTTTAATATCATAGTTGAGGCAAATACTACCCCAAGCAGGATAAACTTCCAAATGCTCAAAAAAGGATACAGGTCCCGAATCTTTCGTGTCAAAAGTTACATCCACAGGTTCCGACTCCAAATCATCATTATTACAAAGAGTCACACGGGCTGGCACTCCTTTTTGCGATTCATTAAAACCCAATAAAACCAAGGAATCACACGCATAACTACCGGAGCAAATCATCGCTTTACCGAAAGCATCCTTGTAACGTACACGAATATAAAGAATGTCCCCATCGGAAGGTAACTTGTAATGCATAATAGCTCCTCCCGGGATAGGAGTAAAAGACAAATTTTCAGCCGGTATCGAGGTTTCAAAATAAGCATCGTCATCCTGACAACCGTAAAACGCCCAAAGTGCCAATAATATATATATTAACTTTTTCATACTTCTTTGATTTTTTATCTATTTACCAATTGGGATTCTGCTCACAACCCGAAATAAGAATCTCCTCACTACGGATCGGGAAAAGATAATCTCTCGGGGCAATAAATTGTCTTTTAGACCACACCACCACTGGCCCCTCGAAATTATTATAAAATTGTCTTTGAGTCTTCCCGGTAACAAGCCACCCGTAAAGTTTCGCGTTCAATTCTTCGGCAGCCGTCAACCAACGACGTAAATTCCAAAAACGCCTGCCTTCAAAAGCGAACTCCACGTTCCACTCCTGCCTAATAATCTGACGCATGCCAACCTTCGTTCTCACCTTTCCCGGATCCGTAGAGTAATTTTGCCATGCCTCCTCCACATCAGGAATTCCGGCCCTCTCACGCACCGCATTCAACGGATCATAGACGTGTTCCTTATCGGGAATCTCCAAATACTCGTTCCAAGCCTCCGCTTTCATCAAATAAAGGTCTGCCAAACGGATAAGCACACAAGCCTCTTCATTAGAGAACGTATTTTTGTAATCTAGATTGCTTTGAGAGGAACGAGAACCTTTTTTCATATAATATCCCGTCAAATTCTGCGCTTGAGAATTGGATATTCGCGTATATAACGTCCCGAATCGTTCACCTTGATAGGCTCTCACAAGATCATTCTCCGCATGAATAGTCTCTCCCCTCTGGAAATAACAGCGATCTGCCGCAATATGTGCATAAAAACGAGGTTCCCTGCGAAGATGCAAACGCAACACGCTATCAACGTCAAGCAAAACAACGTTTCTATATTTAGTATCTGTTTCTTTTCCTATTTGATAACGAGAAGAATAATCCCATGTACGATCTTCATCTATAGGCACGCCATGCTCGGTGTAATACATCTCGACCATTTTAATACTTGGGGCAATACACCCGATAAGATCCGCATTATAATCAGGCGTCCCACTTCTGAAATAGGGGCGTGTCCACCTTGTCCATGATGTGGTAGCACGATTTTCATACTGAATCATAAAAATGGCTTCGCTACTTTCAAAATTTCTTGCTAAAGATGACTCCTCAATATCCAACATAATATCACGTAACCCTCGATCATCTTCTACTGCCCCATCTGTCTTATTAGATATAAGTTTCTTACCATTTTCCAAACAAATCATCAAAGCCGTATCAACAGCCTCCGCTGCACGCTTCCACTTTTCCCGGTCAGGAGTTGGGTTGAAAAAGTTTTCCCCACTTTTACTGGTAAAGTTCGCCAAAGCCGGATTCCCGTTAAACAAAGGAGAAGCCGCATAAAACAAAGTCATAGCCTTAAGTGCCGCCGCTGATTCCAAACTGTGATAAGCCCTACGGCTTACTGATTTTTGATTCATCGGGGGCAAATCCTTCATCGCTTCATCCAACAAAGTAACGATTTCTTCGACACAAGTATCAAACGGAGCGCGAGGTTGTTTCATTTCCCCGATACTAGCATTTGTGGCAACATTCTTCGGAACCAAGATAATAGGCCCGTATCGACGAAGTAATTCAAAATAATAATGCGCCTTAAGAGCCTTTATTTCAGCAGACCACAATACTTTCTCTTGTTCTTCCATGTTATATACCCCACCGATCTTCTCCAAAAAAGTGTTACAATAACGGATTGCATTGTAAGCTGCATCCTTTCGCCAAATATTCCCGTAAGGATTCGCTGTCATTTGTAAACCATCTCCTATATAAAAACCCGCCCAATTATACGCAAATTGCTGCCGAATAAAATCACCGGCTACCACCTCGTCTGCCCCGGTGTAAGCCGGATTAGAGATAATGGAAGTTGTATAAGGCGACAAGAAGGTGTGACAGAATTTAAACCAATTTTCCGCCTGATCCCGTTTTTCAAAAATGGTTTCAATCGTTTCAATGTCATTATCCGGAACGACATCCAAGTAGTTACACCCGGGAAAAAGTATGGTTAATATCAACAATAACGAATAAAAATGCTTCATAATCATCGTGCATTAAAATTAGAAACTAAAATTCAAGCCTACCGTATAGGTTTTTTGAATCGGATAATTAAAACCGTTTTCACCTAATTCAACATCCCATATTTTAAAATTGGATATCAAGAACGGATTATTGGCACGTGCAAAAAATTTCACATTCTGCAATTTCCATCGCTCCATCAATTTCCGCGGCATATTGTACGCCACCTCCAAAGAAGTACAACGCAAGAATCGACATTCCCGCATAAAATATGTACTCTTACGGACTTCGGACGCCTTACTATCATACCAATTTTCCTCGGGATTATGTTGTATTAAATTATATGTCGACAACCGGGGCCAAAATGGCTTCTTCGTCATATTATCTTCCGACCAATGGTCTTTATAAATAGCTGTCAGCATAGCGTGGTCATCAACAAACGGCGATAATTTCTCTGGATTCATGAAAAACGAACGCTTGCCTGAGCCTTGAAATGCAAAACTGAATTCAAAGTTTTTATAATTGATAAATCCGTGGAAACCATATATCAACTGAGGGGTCTCCGGGAAACCGATAAACGTGGCATCGTTCACATCAATCATGCCGTCACCATTGATATCACGATAGCGAATATCCCCGGGCTTCACATCACCACTTTGCTTGGGTGAATTATCTATCTCCGCTTGGTCTTGAAATACTCCTTCTGCAATGTATCCTATCGCTTGAGAAATTTCTTTTCCTACCTTCTTTTGCCATACAGGTTTGTCACTGGCTTCTTCAATAGCTTTATACACCACTTTATTATAAGTAAGGGTTCCATTCAAAATAATCCAAAAATCAGGCGTGAAAGCATGTTGTATTTTACCGGAAAAATCAATTCCACGAGAACGGGATTTACCGATATTATCCAATTGAGAATACTCGATACCCATGTTTGCCGGTACATTCGTACGGTACCCTATAATATTATGCCTGATTTCTTGGTAAGCATCTAAAGTGAATTCTACAAGACCTTTGAACAACTTCGTTTCGATACCCAAATTTAACTGTTCCGCAATTTCCCATTTAATTTTCTCATTAGCATAATATAGTACTTTTTTAGCCACAAAAGCACTACCACCGGTACCGGATTCCGGATCCGTAAATCCCATTTGTCCCACTAAATTAGGCAAATAAACAAAGCGGGGAGAGGCCACGATACCGTCATTACCGACTTGCCCGTAGGATGCCCTGAACTTCAAAAAATCCAACCATTTAGACGTCGACGCCATAAACGGCTCGCTAGTTACAACCCATGCAATCCCACCAGCAGGGAAAAAGCCCATTTGGTTATTCTCGGCAAAACGTTCAGAACCGTTATATCCAAAACTACCTTCAACAAAATAACGGTCTTTATACCCGTAACTCCCACGCATAGAATACGTCAAGTTACGTTGTGGCATTCCGTCCAACACTTTTTGAATGGGTGTATAGGTATATTCCGAAGCTTGAAAAACTGCTGTTAACGAAGTTTGGTGTTCCTTCCAAGCCGCAGAATGCAACAGGCGTGCTTCATACGTAACCCTCGTGTTGGTTGTTGAAACCCTAGCATCAGAATCTATCGTTAAAGCCCTGTAAGACGTTACGGATAAATCTTGTAAAGTATGTTTACCCGTTTCAAAATCGTAATTAAGCAGTGAATATTTAGCCGGTATCGTCTTAAAACCGGTAGTATAATAGCCGGCTTGTGATACGGAAACACTTGCTCTCGCTTCCAAGCCTTTCACGAGACTGGAAAGATTATGAATATATTCTGCCCTATTCGTTGTAGAATAACGTGTCCTTTCCAGATACCCTCTATGCAATTGCATATAAGGATTAATTTGTTTTTCAGACTCTGTTGTCCCGAAACGAAGGTGAGGCCAATTGTATGTATCATCCCCGGGATAAAGTGGAGCGAAATCCACAGGAGAAGCATTAAACGCTAATGAATAAGCTTGAGTAACACTCTCTAGCGGACCATGGTATTTATCTATTGTCGTCGATGAATTAACCACTAATTTAATACCAGCTTTTAAATCTATATTCAAATTAGCCCTGAACGAAGTTTGATTATTCGTGATATTACAGTCAAAATCATTTAATTTGTCCGTTTTCAACATACCCATATCACGATTGTAATTCACGGAAGCATAGTACTGAAGCACTTTTCCTCCTCCGCGAATATTCACCCCTAAATGATGGTTTGTATTATAATCCTTAAACATGATTTTATACCAGTCGTTAGCCGGATACACCCAAGAAGGATACTTACCAGAGGCTGTACGATTTATCCGTTCTACGCTATATTTAGGAGTTGCCAATGGGTCGCGAGCAAGCAAAGCCTGATTATACATTTTCATGTAATCAATCGGATCCACCACATCAAGTTCTTTTGTCGGCATCGAAAATACAGCCTCGTAACGAGCCGTGGCATACACACTTCCCTCCTGTCCTTTCTTCGTGGTCACTAAAATCACACCATTCGCTCCACGGGCACCATACATAGCCGTGGCTGAGGCATCTTTCATCACGCTGAAAGACTCAATATCCTCCGGGGCAATGCGTGCCAAGTCCAACTTGGAAGATTCCACTCCGTCCAACAGGATCAACGGGTCTATATTCGCCCCGGTCTGAAATGACGTGATTCCACGGATATAAAATTTTGTATTCATCTCTTCCTCGGTCAAGGCGGCTGGAAGACCTCCCGTTTGCCAACCGATCATACCCGCAATTTTACCGGCAAAACTTGAAGTCAAGTCACTGTTTGAGGATTTCAAATCCATCGGACGTACCGTCGTGATAGCCGATACCACGCTCTCTTTTTTCTGCGTACCAAACGCCACAACCACTGTCTCATCCAGTTCCTGACTCTCCTCTTTCATGGTAACACGAAGTGTATCCTTTGCCGTTCTCTCGAAAAAGTCCAATGTTTCCCTTTTAAAACCGATAAAAGAAAATTCCAATGTCCCTTTCAGCATAGGTAAATCCAAGGCGAACCACCCGTCTGCATTCGTGGACGTTCCCAATGCTACTCCGGATACCTTCACCGTCACACCCGGAATCGGTTGCTTTTTCGTGTCGTACACGAATCCTTTCAAACGAATAGATTTCTTTTCCTCTTTCGTATCCCGCGGCTGAATCACTATCACCTCATCTTCAATTCGATAAATAAATCCCGTACCACGAAGTACCTCATCCAAAATTTGCTGAATTGTGGCATCCTTCACATTCAAGGATTTCACCCGCAAATTTCTCACGTCATCCACGTTATAAATAAACGTGAACGCAGTGTTTTTTCTAATCGCAGAAAATACTTCTGTCAAAGAAACATCTTCCAACGAAAGTGTCAATCTTGCCTCCTGCGAATAAGTCGTTGCCGACACAGACACGGATAACAAGAAAAAAAGCACAAAAAATTTCATAGTCAACAACTTTTTACGTAGCCTTATTTTCATAAGACCACTCGAGTTACACTTTTTTTTCATAACTTTGTTTCTGAATTTTACATTGAATTAATTTATTGAATGTATTCTGACAGGTAGCGTGGGGGCGTTACCTGTCTTTTTCATTCACACACGTTTATAGTCCTATCTTTTATATCAAATTTCACTCGTTTTGTCTGTTCTATTCTCCTTAATATTTGCTCTATATTTTCGTAGCGCTTAACTTCCACGGAAAACCTCATGGACTTCACCCCCGGGTTCACGTAAAAAATATTCACGTTATACCAGCGAGCCATGACATCCAAAATCGTTTCCAAATCCGTATCCTCGAAATAAAAAATTCCCTCACGCCACAACGAATAATTCCGAGCTTCAACCTGTTTCACCTCAAACCCAAGTTTCCCGTTCTGCCATATTCCTTGTTGATTAGGTATCAAGGTCACGCTATCTGCCCCTCTTTGCAATTGTACTTTCCCCTCGACCAACGTCGTGACCACCCTTTCGCTGTACGCCGAAACATTGAAACTTGTACCCAGCACCCTAACATTCACACCATTTACCGCCACGACAAAGGGTTTCCCGACATTCTTCGCCACCTCGAAATATCCCTCTCCCGTCATCTCCACTTTCCGCAGGTCCCCGGTAAAATGAACGGGATATTTTAAGGTTGACTCGGAATTTAACCAAACACGGGTTCCGTCCGCCAACTCCAAAGCAAACTCTCCACCGCGGGGTACTCTCAACGTGTTATACCTCTCGCCCGCTAACGGTATCTCCACGGAATCACTCCCCGTGTACTTTACCATTTTGTCCGATGTTTGAATTTCAGTTCCTCCCGCCTCTTCTATGCGCAATCGTGTCGTGTCGTTCAACTCGACCTTGCGCCCGTCAGCCAATTGCAATTGGGCCTTCACCACACCATGAGTAATGGCAACCATCTGCACGGGTACTTGCTCCCGTGATGTATCCCGGCTTATAAACCAAAAAGCCGCAATTGTCAATGGCAGTACAATCGCCGCCGCGTATCTGCTCCACACGATACGCCGTTGTTTCCTTATCCGTTGTTTCGTGAGTTCCCAACGGGCATCTGTCATCCGTCGTCCCGCGGCTTGTTCTTCCCACACTTTATCGTTTGTTTCCAACGATATTTTCAACCGCTCGTACTCCTCTTGATGTCGCCCGTCTTCCGCGAGCCAACGGGATAATTCCTCCCGTTCCCTCTCGTCCATTGTTCCCGTCAGTTCTTTCGCTATCAGCCGGGCAATCATCATTCGTCGTTCTAATAAATCCATATAATTATTGTTGTTTTACCCTAGAGATTACTTCAAAACCCAAGTGGGTGGGTAAAACAGCAAAAAAAATTCAAAGAAAGACGATTTTAACATTTAATCGCTCAAAAGGAACGTCAAAATAAGGAAATAATTTTTTGATAATAAACCTCTTAATGTCACGTAAGCCGATTTCTTCAAATCTTTCACCGTGTTCACGGAAATCTGTAACTCTTCGGCAACCTCCGTGTTGTTCATACCTTCCAAATTCAATCGAATAATCTCACGAGTCCGGGGTGGCAATTGCTCTATTGCCGCGTACAAAATCCGTATGGTTTCCTGACGTGTCGCCTCTTCCAGAAAATTATAATCATCCGCATCATCTTCATCCAACTGTGCGAAATAATGCTCCGCCGCACGTTGATGTTTACAATGATTCCAGTACAAATGCCTCGCCACCGTGTATAAAAAGGCCTTCCCGTACTCCACGGAAATAATCTCCTCCCGCCGCTCAAACACTCGCATGAATGCCTCCTGCGCCAAATCTGCCGCCAATTCATCGTCACCCGTGTAACGTCGCATAAACGCCTGCACGGCTGGAAAATTCTCCCGAAAGAATTTCTCAAACTCTTTATCTGACTTAATAACAACACCCATGATGTTGCAAAAGTAATGATTTATTCAATTAATCCAACACTGAAATTCCATTTGGAAATACATCAATATCTCATCCAAAATTTTTTCACTTTTGTTTTGGTGATTTTATCACCCGTCGCAACGAACTCACCGGAATGGTCAACTTCACGTTCATTTGCAAATGATAAGGCGGTTGATTGGAAAAGTATATCGCACGGATACTCGATACCATCGACACCATATTTCCCCGGTCATCCATGATCGGACCGCCACTTGAACCTTTCGCGAAATCAGCGGTCATCTCCATCCTGCGGGAAAAAGGATCACCCGGGTTCAAGGCAATCGTCCGTGACACCCTGCCGTGCGTGTACGCGTACGGGTAGCCTTCCGGGTTACTCAACAAATGCACGTTCGCCCCCGCCGGAAGATCATCGCCCAAGGGCATCGGGGTAAGCACATCCCCCCGGGTATCAATCTTGAAGAAAGCCATATCCGCCGCCTTGTTAAAACTGAGAATTTCCGTGATAGGGTAAGCCCGACCGTCCTCTGTCGCCACGAATATCACGCTATCCGCCGGGTTCAACTTCGCTGCCGGATCAAGTAATTCCCAAAACACGTGAAAGTTGGTCACGCAAACACCGTCCGCTGTCAACACGACGGCTGTTGCCCACCCGTAAACCATATCCGGACGTGTCGTCACTCCTTGGTATTTATTTACCGTCAACACGCTCGCCCGCCTTTCCTTGCCTTGATTATATTCTCCGGTGTCATCTCCCGTTTCCCCGCACGCCGGGGCTCGATATTCACCGGAGTACTCTCCTTCACCCCTTGCGCTTGCTGCCGCAACGCCCGCATTCCCTTGAATAAAGGCAACACCCCTTCCTTCTTCAACGAATCAAGCAAAGCGGCCTCCTGCCGGGTATAATCCCGGTAAACCACCTCTTGCGCCATGCCTCTCCCGTTCCCTACTAAAAAACAACACAACAAAATACACGATAACTTACTACAAAATTCCATAATCATCTTTTTAAATTTAATGTACACCCATATAACAATTCAGAAAGGCAAAAGAGGTATCCGCCGCGAAAAAAAATTCCGCCACTCCCGTTTTCATGTATTAATGAAACAGAAGTGGCGGTAACCACAAAAATGCATTATCTTCTACTTACAACTTCCTGTTATTCACATCCCTCAATTTCCATTCCAACTCTTTCATAAGTGCTTTATTGTCACTCCTAATATCTTTCTGGAAATAAATTGCTTGCTCCAGCACCGTCTTGGCATCCTCGAAATACCCGATTCGAGCCAAAAAATCAGCTACATAGAAAGCCGTTTCACCATACAAGCGATTCGCATTAAAAGCATAAAGAACCCACTCTCTACACGACTCCTTAGTCTTTTCATCCGAAGGTGAAAGTTTCCAGAAATAATCCGTCCACTCCACGATACGGGGTGTCGTGAGTTCCCCGCGCTTCAAAATACCTCTGGCAAACGATTTCAAAAACTCCGTCTGCCCTTCCTTACGAATCTCATCTATCACACGATCCTTCTCCGCCTTCATCAAAGTATCGAGGGGATATTCTTGCATCAACCGTTCCATAAAACGAGGAAATTCCACCTTGAACTCCTCTTCCCCAACACGATTTTCCGCCCAATAGCAAAGCTTAATATACTGAGGCGTAGCAAAAAACAAGCCACGCCCTCGAGAGATATCCAAATCTCCATCCAACACGTTACCGTTCGGGTATATCTTCCCTCCATAATCGGCGAACTTCGCTTTCAAAACCAACAATTCGTTCAACCATTCCCAGTTTGCCGTTTGAATACTCTGTTTCAAAAATCTCGAAATATGATACTGCACGGGAAATACCGTGTAATAAATAAAATCCCCGTAAAACTTCTCATCCAAAATCCGCCCGTCATTGCTAACCTTCATCGTTTCATCCACCAAACGAGTCATCAGTTCCTTGTCATACAAAGACATCTCTTCGAGTAACTTATTATTTTTGCTAATCAACTCCTCGGTCGGCATAGCTTTCAAACAAAGATTCACGGCCGCCGGCTTGTTACGCTCATTGGCAGATTGATAATATTCATACAGCATATCCCTATCGGCTGTTCCGTTTTTCACGGCTGCCACAAAATTATCTTTTCCCCCGTGACGCTCGTACAGGGCAATCATTCTCCCCTCGGAAATAAAATGCTCTGCATTCCCGGCTCCCGTCATTTTATGCACCACATCCCCTTTGCCATTGATAAAATAGAATGTCGGGTAAGCATCCGCCGGATATTTCTCCGTGAATTTCTTACCTTCCGGACTCTCGGCATCTATTTTATAATTGATAAAATTCGAGTTATAAAACGCACCCACCTTTTCTTGGGGGAAAACTTTAGTTGCCACTTGCTTACAGGGACCACACCAAGTGGTGTAAACATCCACGAAGACCACTTTATTTTTCTTCTTTGCTTGAGCCAAAACTTTATCCCAAGTACCCGACTCAAACTTCACACCTTGCGCCTCAACCGATAGAGAAGCAAACATCACGCAAACCAACAATAGTACTACTTTTTTCATATTCTAAAATATACTGTTAATAATTTATTTATCCATACACTCACTCTAGCGAGTTACTTTTTTCCATTTCCATTCCAAAAACTGCCCCTCGTAATCCTCGAAATAGAGAAGTCGAAAGGGGTGATACCCCTGTTGCAGGGCAATACGCCCGAATGCCGACACGGCTGCATGAGAACCGTCATTATCAACCACTTTCCGGTCACCGACGTAAAGTACGCTACCATCGTCAGACTTCAACTCGAACTCGTAAACACCCCGTGACGGCACCCGAATCCAGCCTTCCCAAATGTAACCATAGTGGTCCTCACGAGGAGCTTGGTCGATGCGAATCACGGGCATATAACCGGAATCCGCGGGCTGAATCTTTTCCATATCCTCCACGCCGGTAAATTTACCCTCGTAATAGCGATAGCGAAAACCTTTATTCAGGGCGTGCGGTCTTTCAGCAGGACGATAGACGGCTTTTACCGCCGGCAATTCCAGCAATCGACTGGGGAGATACCCCTCCTTGAAACCCCGCACACGAAGAATCGCGGAAGAATCCAAACGAATCGCCTCGTGATACAAGGGAGAAAACGAGGTAGGTTCACTACCGTCCAGCGTGTAATGCAATTCGGCACCGGAGGTCGTACATCCTATTTCAAAAACAACGGCATCCTCGAAAAGATAAAGGTCTCGCGAAACATAGGGAATGGCAACCTGCTTATCACGAGTCATGGAATAAGGTTGCCCCGAACCGTAACCGCCCCATTCCGTACAAGGCTCCGCCGAAAGTTCAAACGACAACTCACCTCCTTGCATCAATTCCTCGTAAGTAATAAAACAACGCTTCATTTCCCTACCATTCAGACACACCCGGCGGATGTAAGTATTAGAAGCGGGCTCATTAGCCGTAATGACCAATCGTTTGCCATTTGCCAAACAAATCGTCGCCTCGGGAAACAAAGGGGACGTGAGAATAAACTCGTTGGAACCGGGACACACGGGATAGAACCCCAGACTGCTCATAATGTACCAAGCTGACATCTGCCCACAATCCTCGTTACCGCAAATGCCGTCAGGAGTCGGTCGGTACATCTCTTTCAAGATGCGACGTACCATTTCCTGCGTTTTCCAAGGCTGTCCCGCGTAAGTATAAAGATACGCCATGTGATGGCTCGGTTCATTGCCATGGGCATACTGACCAATCAATCCGGTAATATCGGGCAAATCGCTCTCGACCGTCGAAGTCCCATGGAAAAGAGAATCCAAATCCGCGAGAAACATCGCCTCTCCCCCGTAAAGCTGTATCATCCCCCGTACATCATGAGGAACAAAGAAACGATATTGCCAAGCATTAGCCTCCGTGTAAGCACGCCCAACCCGGCAAGGGTCAAACGCCGGTTCCCAATTACCGTCCAATCGCTTGGGACGAAAAAAACGACCGAAACCGTCAAATACATTCGCGTAATTACCGGCACGGAGAGCGAAACGCCGTGCTGTTTCACTCTCTCCCAATGCCGTAGCCAAACGGGAAATACACCAATCGTCATAAGCAAATTCCAACAGGCAGGATACGGATTCCCGTCGTAAATCGGAAGGAATAAAACCATAACGGGTATAATAAGCCGCCCCTTTGGCGTTTTTCTCGGCAGAAAGAGTCATCGCCTCCAACGCTTGGCGGGCATCAAAACCGCGGATACCTTTCAAATAGGCGTCCGCTATCACGGAAACGGCGTGATAACCAATCATCGTATTCGTTTCACCCGAGGAAAGCGACCAAATGGGAAGTTCTCCCGTGACATCATAAATATTCAGCATGGAATTGACCATATCGCCGACCAAAGTCGTATCCAGAAGCGTCATCAAAGGATGCCATGCTCGAAAAGTATCCCACAAAGAAAAAGTAGAATACTGCTTACGGCGACCGTCAACCTTACCCGTCTTCATATCATGACGCCGATAGTCACCATTGGCATCACTGACTAAATTAGGCGTGAGAAAACTATGATACAAGGCGGTATAAAAATTAGCACATTCATCCGCCGTGCCCCCCTTCACCCGTACGCGGGAAAGCACTTGCCGCCAACGTTGTTCCGCTTCCCGGCGGAAATGGTCAAATCCATCTCCCGTGAAATCATGTTCCAGATTATCGCGAGCATTTTCCTCGCTGACGCACGACAACCCCACGTACATTTCCACGGACTCCTTCGGTAAAAGGCGGAACGTGGCAATAACCTGCAATCTTTCTCCCGTGATGGAATCGACAGAATCAACCGTTTTTCCCTCTTTCACCCATCGTAGAGAATGAAACGGACGGGAGAAACGAGCTATAAAATAAATATGCTGATTATCCACCCACCCGGAAGTATTACGTCCCCCGCGTATCTCGTTATCACCGGTTCGTTCCATCCGTGCCTCTTTGATTTTATCGTCACTCAACGCGTGCGCCAAATCCACAACAATCGACACCTCGCCACCCCGCTCGAATGTATAACGATGCACACCCGTGTAAGGGGTTGCGGTCAGTTCCGCTTCTATTCCCTCCGCAGGCAACTCCACCCGATAATAACCGGGCATAGCCTCTTCCCGTTCATGAGAAAACGGATGAGGGGGCATCCAGTCGGCAGTCCAGTCAGGCGAAAGCTCTCGGGAAGAGGGATATACCAGAATATCACCCCAATCGATGCAACCCGTCCCGTTCAAATGCGTGTGCGAAAACCCGAACAGAGTTGAATCACTATAATGATAACCGGAACAGGCATCCCAATTCCCTCGCCGCGTATCCGGACTCAACTGCACCATCCCTTGCGGCACCGTTGCCCCCGGATACGTATGCCCGTGGAACCCCGTCCCGACAAAAGGATTGACTGCATTAACCGCCGAATCTTTCGGCTCGGAACAAGCCACACACAGCAACAACGCCATGTACGCCGTATTTATTATTTTCATCATTCAAGCAACTTACGTAACATCTTCAAATCATCCGTACCCACCAAATCAACACCTATCTCTAAAAACAATTTCTTCACCGCTTTCCTCTCCGGCTCCCCCCACCAACGGAAAAGCTTATTCTCGCCATGAGCCTTATCCAGTATCTCCTTCATCTTCCTGTACTCCTCTTCCGGCATCTTCCCTCTCCCCCGCCAAGTAAAATAGCGGGAATAATGATCACTGACCACCGGAATCAACGTAGTCGGCTTCCCGACCCCGAGATCCCAAATCATCCCGTCGAGAAACATAAAGCGACTCTGTTCTCGCGACAACACACGCGTGGGACGTTTACCGGAGATAAAAAGCAACACGGCTCCTTCCCGGTATTCCCCCTCGTCCAGCGAGCAAAAATATTTCCGGTAAGATTCCATCTTCTCTTTCAACACTCGATAGAGTTCCTCCGCATCACTTTTAAACTCAACCATCAAGAAAAAAGGGCGATCACTACCGGGATACACCTTTCCCCCGTTTGCCTCTATCCGTGCCACCAAAGGTTTCAAGTACATATTCTCGAACGTGCGGGCAGCTCGACGAAAAAACGGCTTGCTATGCCCCACGTACACGTCCCCGTCTATCAGCCACAAATCCGCCTCCACGCAATTAAAGCGACAGGACAAGGCGTCCTCCAACGGACGGCGGCGCCAATAGTCATTATGCGAAAACGCGTTATAGTGAATCTTCTCCCGAGCCTTTACCGGAAGCGTACGATTCAACACCGGCTCCACCGTTTCCAACTCCCCCTCCCCGTTTTTCCAACGGCAGGAAGCCACCGTCACCCGGTCATCCTTGATGCGCAACACGGCAAAAGAGCCATTGCCATCCTCGTCTTTCCAAGCGTTATTCACCTCGTAAATCGGGTATCCCCGGTACTCCGGCATCATGGCTATATGCGTATGCCCGGCAAAAAAAGCGGCAACATTATATTTGTCAAGCACGTCGAACAACTCCTCCCGTGCCTCCCGAGGCCACCATTCGATTGCCCACGAGTCCGTGCCATAGTGCTGAATATAAACAACCGGTTCCCCGTTGGAAGCGTACGTCTGCAAATCCGCTTTCAACCACTCCAAATTACTCTCGCAATAGGAAGTATCTCCCGCGTACCGTTGCGCGTGCACTAAATGCACATCCCCCGCGTTCCACGAATAACTCCGGCTGGAAGGATGCCAGTTCAGAATCTCCCCGTTTCGCAAACGAACAACCAAAAGAGAATCCAAATAATTCTTTATCAACTGCAAATGTTCCTCGTTATTGGGTGCGCCATCCCTCGCCACGTCCAAATCATGATTCCCCAAACCGGGATAAACCGGAAAATGAATCCGCCTTTCCCCCTCCCCGCGTTCATACCGCTGACGGTAAAGGTCAATGATTTCCGGACGGGAACGGTCAAATATATCACCGGCTATCACCACGCCGTTCACCCGGCTAATCACCTCCCCGTCGGGCATCACGAAATGTCCCGGCACCCGATTCATCGCCACCACGTGATAGTATTGATCCGTCTCGGGCAAAAAATCGAAATGCAAATCAGCCGCGATGATAAAGGTAACATCCCGTTGTCCGCAAGCAACCTTCCCCGCTCCCGCCCACACGACAAGGATAAAAAACAATGCAATATATTTCACCATCTCTTTATAATTTCAACAGCGATTTAATCTTCTCGAAAATATCGGTATTTTCATAAATACCCGTGAACGCTTCCGCCCCGGGACCAAAGGCATAAACCGGAACCATAACACCGCTATGACTACCCGTGGAAAACTTACCCACGATCTCACCTCGTTCCAAATCACCGCCCACCAAAGTCAGTCCTCCGGTTTCATGATCGGCAGTCACCACCACCAGCGTATTCCCGTCGGCAGCCGCCCACTCAAACACCTTACCTATCGTACGGTCGAAATCTAATACCTCCTCCACCAGAGGACGAAGTTGATTGGAATGCCCGTAATCGTCTATCTGCGACGCCTCCACCATCAGGAAAAAACCTTTTTTGTTACGCGACAAAAGTTCCAAGGCTTTCAAGGTACCCTCCGTCAGCATCTCTTCCCGCTCTGCCGGACGAGGCAAATCGTGATCCGCCCAAACGGCAAGCACTTTTCCGCTTTCGATAGCGTCCAATTGCTCCTTATTCTCCGGAGTCCGGTACCCCAACGCCCGCATCTCTTCCATAATATCACGACCATCCTCCCGTTCACAAAAATACCGCTTACCGCCACCAAAAATAAAATCGACACCACACCCCACGTAATCCGCGATAATCGCTTCCGCCTGCTCCCGGTCACTATTGTGCGCGCAGAAAGCCGCCGGAGTGGCATCATTCAAACGACAGGTAACCACAACCCCCGTGGACTTGTTTTTAGCGGCAGCCAAATCCGTCAAAGTAGTCAACGGCTTCCCGTCCGGATCAACCCCCACCGAATGGTAGCGAGTCTTATGTCCTGTCGCCAAAGCCGTACCGGATGCCCCGGAATCGGTAATCAAACGGTCATAACAATAAGTCTTCGCCAACCCCACGCATCGGCAATTCTCAATATTCAACTTTCCCCGGTTGGCAGCCCAAGTGGAATACATCGTCATCAGACTCATACCGTCGCCAATCATAAAGACCACGTTCTTCACCTTCCCTTTCGTCGGGGATACAATCTTTTTCACCGGGCTCTCCTTGTCCCAAGTCACTTTAATTTCACGGTCTTTGCCCTGTCCGGCAACCATTGCCGGACAAATGAGCAAAGCGCACACAAACAACACAAAACACAATCTAATCATTACTTCAATTTTTTCAAGTCTTCAAAATCTACCGGATACTTGCATCTGTTTTTCGCCTCCCCGCCTTTCAGCCGGACATACGTTTCAAATTCCCGTTTCCCTTCCGTCAATTCAATCACCCGCACCCCCGGTTCCAAACACCCGTAGGCATTTTTCCCGGCGGACACACGCCCGTATCCCAACGCTATATCATAATATACACCTATAAAGTCATTTTCATGGTCATGCCCCGCGAACACCCCCATCACCTGCCCCGACTCTTTCAACACAGTAAACAACCCGCTATTCAGCCTCGGGCAACAAATTTCTTCCAACCTCACCCCGAACGTCTTCCCGTTCCAAGCATGGTTATATTCCGGCAACGGGATATGCATAAACAGCAGCGACGGACACTCTCGTCTTGCGCTCTGCTCCCGCAACCAAGCTATCTGTGAAAAATCCACCCACTGGTATCCCCCCACCTCTTTCAACTCGCAATTACTATGCGAATCCAAAAAATAAAGCACAGCAGCCGTCGCCCGGCTCTGCTTCCCCTCTATCTCCAACACGTAATTCCCGACACCCTTCACGTTCCCCTTGCTCATCAAGCAATTGGGAGCCTCCTTCACCATCTCGTAAATCTCCTCCCGACTCATTCCCTGCTCGTGATCATGATTCCCGAAAACCATCGTCCACGCCACCCCGCACGTTCTCATTTGCTCCACCAACCGTCCCCATGTCGCTTGCGGATTCAACTCTGTCACCTGATCCCCCGTAAACACCACCAAGTCCGGTCGCTCCTCCCGTATCACCTCCTCCAACAATTCAAAACACACTTCCGACTGCCCTTTCTTCTGGTTAATGTGCATATCAGTCACCTGCACGATCTTAAACCGTCCCTCCCCGTCAAACTTCAAGCGAGATTGAGCTACCAAACCTCCCGCCCAAAAAAGCAATAACAGCAGGACAGAGAAAATACGACATCCTCTATTCATAAACTCACAATTCAATAAAATCACACATTACAACATAGTAAGAGTAAGGAAGAAACCTTTCTTCGATTTCTTCCTTCTCTTAATTCACAACATATCAGCACATTATTAATCTTCTTTTCCTGTAAAAGCCCATTTGCTCTTCCAAGCCCAACGGAGCGGGCAGTTATCCGTGATAGTACGGATACGTTTCATCTGATCCATAGTAATGTCAGTTCTAAAAGAATAGGTATCCATGATATTCGTGGAATAAAATAACAATCCATTCTCGGTTACCTTCAAACGATTATTAGCATCATTTCCATTATTGTCATACCACGCTTCCTTATAAATATCATAAGGCACAGTGTCCTCGCAATAATCCGATGTTATCCCTTCTTCTCCCGTGTACTCTGTCGGCAACAATCCAAAAAACATTCCCACTTGACCAAGTTGTCCCCACAATAAATCGTCACCTGTTGAAAACTGCTCGAGATCAAACATCATACCGATATCACTAAGACTCCAATCATCTTTCTCCATCGCTTCAAATTCCTCCTCGGTTTTCTCCTGCATAGCAGGTATTCCCTCCAAAGGCTCTGTTCCAGCCAATATAAAACGAGGAGGTTGTGCAGATGTCCCCGCCACAGTTTCTATAATCCAGATATTCAAATACTTTTTATAATCCCATAAAAGTTTTTTAGCTTGATAACCTTTAATCTCGCCTTCAACATTCTGTGAAAAATAGTGCCAATCCGATCCCATCTCAGGCGCAGACCACCGATTTATCCCTTTCTCCTGCATTTTTGTTCCATCAGGAGCATATTCAGCTAATTGGAAACGAATACGAGTATCAACACTATTCGGGCCAAAAACGAGTTTACGCTCAAAGCTATTCACCATCGTATTGAAAAACTCGTAAATCAAACTTGCGTCCAACTTCGCACCCCCGGTTACACTCTCTGTAGTTTGCGCCACGTGAAATACCACGGGATAGGTAATCGTTTCATACTCGTCCGCCGCAAAAGGTTGCCGCAATTTCACGGTAAACAAATCGGATTTCATTCCGTCTGCCGTGATATAAAAACTCACTTTCCCTTTTGAAGCATCAGTCGTCTTGTATTCCGGTCCCTCCAATTCAGTTCCATCTTCCAAGAAATACTTCACCATATCACTGGGAATCCTATCCACCGGTATTCTACCATATACTTTCTCTCCATCTTTCCCCTCTGCTACTTGATAAAGTTTCGGATCCAATGTCAAAGTGGCGACACCATCAGCAATCAACTGCTCAGCATCTGCACCTAACTCTACTTTTTCAATTTCAACTTTGCTAAAATCGAGCAACTCACCCTCTTCCGGTGTACATCCATTAAAAATGCCCAGCGATAAAAGTAAATATAATAAATTCTTTGTCTTCATAATGTTAATCTTTTAATTGCCAAACCGGATTTTGCTTTAATTGCTTGTTATTCTCCAACTCACTTGTAGGAATCGGGAACGTGTAACGATAATCTCCCGCACCATTCAATGTATAGGTCTGTCCCATAATTGTACGCTCCGTTTTTACTCCCAAACGTTTCATATCCATCCAATTGTAATCTTCTTCACCTATAAACTCCTTACGACGTTCGCGATAGATATCTTGCAACAACCCCTCTTTATCCGAAGGAGTCGTATAAGTTCCTGTATATCTTGCCTCTTTAAAACGCTCCAAGATTGCTTTTGCTTCATCCAACTGATCGGTCATTACCAATGCCTCTGCCTGAATTAAGAACGCCTCTGCCAACCGGAATCCGATAAATATATTTCCATAAGTAGCCCCATAAATATTATATTTATTAAAATACTTCCTTGATTGAGTACCTACTCCCGGCATACTAACAGATCTTCTTCCAAAAGAATATTCATTCCGAATATCTCCTTCCGAATCAGGAAAATGAGTACTCAAAAATTCTTCATCAACTAATAAATTTCTATAGAAATAACTATTACTCATAGCAGTACCATCAAATCTTATACGCAAAGCCGCTTCAGTATTCGCTACTGCACTATTTTGTGTTTCTGCATCAAATAACCTGGATAAATTATCCGGATTCTTCTCCAATTCCGCACCATCTGTTTCTTTTGAAGCATACAAGATTGCATTTTTCCAATCATCAGCCTCCGCCGCAGGAGAAAGTGCTTTAAATAGATAAACTTGTGCAAACAAGCGATTTACAACATGAGTATCGTACATCCGGTTAAAACTACTCCGCATAGGTGTACGTTCCAAACGAATTTCCGCCTCATGCAAATCACTCAAAATTTGGGCATACACCTTTGTCTGAGGAGCACGGGACAAATCCACATCCTCGAAATCATCATAAGAATTCAAACACAAAGGAATACCCAATTCATTATTGTCATAAGGAGCAAAATACTGAACCAATTTAAAGAAACAGTATGCACGCACAACGTAAGCCTCTCCCATTACATAATCCCGCATATCTTCCTCTCCGGCAGCCGTTTTTGCTTCATGAATATATAAATTCATCAAACCGATAGGCCCATAATACCGTCTCCAAAAACCCTGAGTCCCTTCCGACCTCCAATCTGCTTGTTCCACATCCTCAACCGTCATTCCAGCATCATCTGCTGCTAAAAGATACAAATCAACCTCACTTGCATAAGAAACCATGGGAATATCTTCTCTGAAACGACTGAAAGGATTACGCACCATCTTAGTATGTCCATCCCCCTCAGCAGGCATACCATACAAAAAACTGGATAACGCCTGCTTGATACTTTGCAAGTCCTCCATCGAAATCACGTTCTTAGGAGTTACATTCAAAAACTCTTTACAAGAGGTAACTCCTAAAACCAATAAAAAGCTAATTAAATATATAAACTTTCTCATAACATCCGTCTTTTAAAAGCCCAAAGAAAGATTAAACATATAAGTACGAGGATTCGGGTAGTTGAATGCCCCTCCGGTAGTCACGTCCAAACCGCTGTACTTCGTAAATACAAACACGTTGCTCACCTGCAATCCCACACGACAACGGCTCAATCCGATATATTTGAACCAATCACCGCGCAAATCATAGGATACCGTCAAATCGCGGAAAGCCAAGAAATCGGCCTTTTCATACTTATCATCCGTCAACATCTGGTGATACGAAGCCCCCCTAAAGCTATAACGAGGCGTATCGGTAATGTCCCCCGGAGTCCGCCAACGATTCATGGCACTCTTTAAACGATTAGTACGAGAGAAATGTACTTCACTTCTTGTACTTCCGTTAGGTGCATATTTCCGCTCGTTAAATGTTTCCAATCGATGTCCCGCGCTGTAAGCAAAAGCGAGACGTACCTCCAACTGTTTCCAAGACAAGGTAGAACTAAATCCTCCGGTCACTTTCGGATTCAAAGTTCCCAAATTCACCAAAGAGGCTTTCAACACATTTTGGTCAAGCTCGCTATCCGTATCCTCCATTACGTACGGGATCTCATCTATCGACACCTCTTTATTCTCCGCCCACACTTCTCTGGCTCTCTCTGTCAAATAGAACATGGCATTACCCGTGGCAGGATTTACCCCAGCGAAACGGTGTCCGAAAATGGTTCCGGTAGCATACCCCTCGATATTGGCAGTACTACCAGCCCAATTCACATCTTGAAACTCCTCAAAATTCTTAATAAAGGTATCGGTAATCTTGTTCTTGTTTTGCGCGATATTGAAGGAGTTTACCCAATACACATCCTTACCCAAATCCAAACGGAGATTGATGTTGAATTCCCATCCCTTATTCTCCAACGAGGATACATTGGTACGGATACTTTCACGCCCGTAAGAAATAGGAGTAGTCATATCTCCCAACAAATCGCGGGTGGTATTCCAGTAATAGTTAAACGTACCACCGACACGGTTATTCCAAAAAGCGAAATCCAAACCGATATTCCGGTCTTCTTTATGCTCCCACTTGATATTCGGGTTCGGGAAAGTCACGCTTTCTGCAATAAACAAACCGTCATATTTCTCTCCACTCAAGTAAACCAACGGCATCGGGTAAGAACTACGGTCAATATTTCCCGTGTACCCGTAAGAAACACGTACCGCCAAATCGGAAATAAAGTTCACGTTCTTCAAGAAATTCTCCCGCATGGCATTCCAACGGAAACTGGCTGACCACAACGGGGTAAAACGGTTATCCGTACCGATAATATCCGCCCCATCAAAACGAGCGTTCACGTTGAATACATATTTATCCCGTAATGTATAAGTGAATGCCGCAAAGAAAGAAGCCGAACGGTCCTGTGCCTCTCCCGTACCCATCATGTTGTTGAATATATTTTGGCTTACAAAATTCTCATACTTGATTTGTCCTGCCGGATCGTCAAAAGAGGGGAAAGTGGTAAAACGATAGATCTGATTAAACTCCGGGAAATTATGGAAGTTATTATAACTCTTACTACCTGAAATCTCAGAACCGACAACAACAGAAAAAGAATGTCCCTCCAACTGATCGTTATTATAACTAAGCAATCCTCTCAACGCAAAAGCAGTGGAACGACCGGAACCTTCTCTCAAATAACCGTTATTATAACCCGCCGGTATTTCTTTTTCCGGATTTATCATCAATGCCGCTCTCACGAAACTTGCATTCGCGTAAGAAGCATACGTTTCAGGACCTGCCCACTTCTCCGTGTTATTCGTACTATACGTCAACGATCCGCTTACATCTGCGGTCAATCCTTCCATGATTTTGTAATTGAATCCCAAACGGGCAGACACATCCGAGGCAATACTCTTATTCTGCGTTTCATCCAACTCACGCAAGATATTGAATGTATCGAACCTATAACCATATTTCAAATCACTCCAGTTGTCACCCAAATAACTCAAATCAGCAGCGTAACTACCATCCTCGTTGTATGGCTTTTCGTACGGGTTAGCAAAAACCGCATACTTGAACGGGTCTACAGCAGAAGCATGATCAACATCCTCGCGATAATTTCCTTCTACTTGGAAATGCAATTCCAAATTCTCTATAGGTTTATGACGAACTTCCAATTTTGCGCCCAAATTATTATAGTGATTACTTTTCAATACACCGTCTTGACCGCTATAATTCAATGAAGCATAGTAGTTTGTTTTAGCTGAACCTCCGCGCATCGACAAGAAATGAGAATGCGAAAATCCTTTCCGGAAAATCTCGTCAAACCAATCTGTGTTCGTGGAACGCAACCGATTTAACTCGGCATCATATTCTGCCGCACTAATACGTCCTTGTTTATAATTATCGTAAATCTTACCCGCTAACCCGGCTTGATCGGCACGATGGAAATCCCGCATCAACTGAAGCTCAAAATCCACCTTCTCGCGACCGTTCATAAAATCCAAATCAATGCTCGGTGCCGATACTATACCGAAACTACCGTTATAACTAAAAGTAGCATCCCCTTCGAAACCGCGTTTCGTCTTGATCACAATCACACCGTTAGCAGCTCGCGCACCGTAAATAGCCGATGCTGCCGCATCCTTCAAAATCGTGATTGACTCGATATCCGCCGGAGAAAGGTTACCGATACCGTGATCAAGTGCAGACTCCTGAATATTTCCCGCGTTAAGCACGTTAATGGATGCCACACCACCTTGCAAGGGCAGACCGTCTACCACCCACATCGGCTCCTTGTTACCCGATATAGAGTTGTCACCCCGGATACGAACACTCGCCCGTGTTCCCGGAGCTCCGCTGGTCTTGAAAGAATACAACCCGGCAACCTTACCTTCCAAAATTTGGTCTATGCTCTTGAATGCACTATTCTCCAACTCCTTGGCAGTAATCACCGTCACCGAACCTGTCATTCGATCCTTGCGGATTTCCTGATAACCGGTCACGACAACCTCATCCATCTCGTTCACCTCTTCCTCCATGTAAACCCGAATCGTGTCTTTCAACATCTGATCGGTCAAAGCCAAAGTCTTCCTTTTATACCCCACGAATGAAAATTCCAAAGTCGCTTTCTCGGTCAATTCCATGGTAAACCACCCGTTCACATCGGTAGAAGTCCCGAGGGGTACCCCTGCCACTTTCACCGTCACTCCCGGCAAAGCCTCCTTGTTCTGGTCGTACACGAAACCTTTTACCCGAAACGCTTTTTTCTCATCCTGCGCGGGCTTCACGGCAGGAGTAATCACGATATAATCGTCCACGAACTTGTACGTCATACCGCTTCCGGCAAGTACACGTTCCAGCACATCTGCCAACTCCATGTCCTTGAAATCCGCGTTCACCTTCTTCCGCAACGCCAACCGGTCGTCATTATAAATCACGATCTTGTTCGTTTGCTTACGAATCTCCTCGAAAACCGTCTTAATCGACGTTTCCCCCAAATTCATACTCAATTTTTGCTGTGCCAAACTGTTCGCGGATAACGTACACACGAAACAGACACACAAAATCCATGTTAGTTTCATAATTCTCCATAATTGCTGCCGCTTATTTTTTGACAAAACAAGCCACACTACATTACTTTTTTCATACATTTGTGAATTAAGTGATTCTTAATGCTCCCCCGGGAGTGACTACCGGATCGTGCTCCCAACACTTTCCGGTATTTTTATGCCCCTTCGGAAGCGGTTTTCTACTTTATTTTCCGTTAACTATAATTGCATTTCCATTGATTTTAAAAGTTACATCCGTCGTTGCCTCTATCAAAGAAAGAATATAATCCATGTCATTATATTTCCTGAAAGCACCCGTGAACTTCAACTGCTTCAAACGCTCGTTACTGAAAAAGAAACTCACCCCGTACCAACGTGCCAACTTATCCCCCAACTCCTCCAACGGCATCGCGTCAAAATTCAAAGTCCCCTTTTTCCACGCGGCATAAGCATCCGCATCCACCGTACGCACCTCGTATTCACCACTCTCGTTATTCATCACGAACTGTCGGTTCGGGGTCAACACCTCGCTAATCTTCCCGCTCGTCACGTCCACCTTCCCGTTCACCAAAGTGACTTCCGTGCGGGCATCCTTCTTGTAAGCCATCACGTTAAACCCGGTGCCCAATACCGTCACGTCCAACCGACTCGTGCGTACCACGAAAGGACGCTCCTCATCCCGCTCCACCTCAAAATAAGCCTCTCCTTCCAACTCCACCAATCGCTCGCTCCCGGTGAACCGTACCGGATATTTCAAGCGGGATTCCGAATTCATGTAAACGACAGTCCCATCGGCAAGCAACAAACGGTACTCCCCACTAACAGGCACAATCAACTCATTATAAACCGTTTCCGTCACTCCACCACCTTTCTCCCGGCTATAATCAATATAATCCTTCTCCCGCAAAATCGATTGCCCCTTCTCCCGTATCGTGTCCGCCTGTTCGCCTCCCAAAGCAACCCGCTCTCCCGACGAAAGCACCAGCAACGCCTTCGACTCCCCGGGCTTACCCACCGGAGCCTGCACCATCGCCACGGGCATCTTCTCTTCCCCCGACGGCAAAAACATCCACGCCAACCCGACCACCAACACCACTGCCGCCGCCACACTCCAACCAACGCGCAACAAACGCCTCCGTCGATGACTTTCCCGCTTATGCTCCACAGCTTTCCACGCGGAACTCATCTCCACGTTTTTCCACCTCACGGCATACTTCCCCGTGTACCAAGCCCGCTCCACCTTGTGAAAAAACACTCGATGCTCCTCGCTCTCCCGCACCCACGCCTCCAACTCACATCGTTCCTCCTCGCTTGCATCTCCTGCTAACACACGGTAAATCAACTCTTCTATGTAATTCGATATAGTCATACTTTGTTTTTTATACAAGTAAGACTAAATAAAAATCAAAACGGGTGAATGAAGGGTGTATTTTTTTTGAAAAAAAACAACCATACGCTCCTATTTCAACTCCCGCGTGGGAATAGCGTAAAGACACGGCCCGTCCTTCGTGCGGTCGACAATAAGCAACGTGCTACGGCGGATACAGAACTTCTCGGGGGCTTGCAACGTGATGCCACCGACCGTCGTGTAATCCTTCACGGTATCCCCCGTTTCCGGGTCAACTTCGCAAAACTTCTCGTTGCCGTTAGAAGTCACGAACAACCTACCCTTGTAAAAATCCAGCGCGTAAGGCATGTTACGATAAGCCAACTGCTTGACACGTTTAAGCGTCACACCCTCGCGTATATCACCAAGAGCGAAAACATCTATACGCTTGGACGGATGGGTGGAATAAAGCAATCCCGCCCGTTCATCGACCGCCATGCCGTAAGCGGCGCTCACCTCGCCCAAATGCTCCGACCGAATGTACAAACGCGGTGCCACGTTTCCGGGCGTCAACACCCCCTCTTCCACGAAATTGACATAACGCTTGTCATGAATCGCCACCATCCCCTTGTAAAGCACAACGTCGAAAGCGTGCACGGTTTGAGAAGGCCCCGTACCCCACGCCCCGGTTCCGATACACGTGACAAACCGGTAATCCCCCGCGTCGAAAATCTCCGTGCGACTCCCCTCGTGAGTGACATATATCTTCCCGTTAGCACGCGTAACACCATTCGGTCTACCACCGAACGTTTCCGTTTCGTCCCCCCGCGACCATTCCCGGATACCATGCAAATGCTGTTTCATACTGTTAGGCTCGAGATTGAACACCTCCACGCTATAATTATTGTCAGCATCATTCACCACGTACAAGGTATTCCCGTACGCGTACACGTCTTTCGGGCGGAAAGTGGCGGCCGTTGCCCCGGGCACATCCGCGTAATCCAATCGGAAAGTCAGCGGCATACCGTCATCCCCACCCGTGTCCGTCACCCCGCGCAACGGGGACAAACCACCATCTAGGGCATCAAGTTCCGGATCCTCGATAATATATTTTGACGCCACGTATATATCGTCAAAATACCTGTTCTTGCACTTACGGGTATGCAGGAAACGGCGGGAGTAAACGGGCAACTCCTTTTCACGCGACAACTCGACGTACACGTTATTACACAAGGTAATCCACCCGGGTCCCGTCTGCTCATAGGTCATATTCCCGGCATGCCCGTATCCCACGCAATGCGCGAACTCATGAAAAAGGGTTTCCGTGATGCTCTTATCATCGGCATAATGCTCAAGGTAACACACCTCGTGCATCCCGTACGTCGTGCCGCCACCCAATCCCATCACACCCGTGGTATAACCGAAAACCAACCCGCGGTGATTAAGCACTCTTGTCAATAAAGCATGCTTGTCAATCTCCACCCTGTCATTGTTACTATGTAGAGGTCCGAACTCGTGCAACGCCTTCTCGAACTTCTCCGACGAAAACATATAACTCATGTTCAACGCAATCGCCACCGCCTCACGCGTGTGTGAAGCCTTCATTTTATACTTCCAGCTTGCCTGCGTGTCGCTATACCTGCCGAAAGCGATATTCCATTTACAACGGATAGATTGCAACCTTGCCCAATAAGGATCGTCACACTCGATTCTAAAAGAGATATCCTCCGCCGTCAAGTCCGGGTTTGCCGTGATAAGAATCTTTTTTCCGCCGCGAGTGTACGCGGTCATATCCGTGGTGACAAAAGGCACAGGCACCCGAAGCTGTTGGAACGGCATGATTTTCTCGAGCGACATAAACTCGACCTCCTCGTCGTACCCCTCGATGGTTGCCCAAATCGTCACGCCTTTCAAGGCTCTCGGGCTATAAAAACGAATCTGGAAATTGAGCTCGTCATCCAGCGAAATTTGCAAGGGCTGCGTCACGAGAAAACTTCGCTGCTTCGAATCGAAATAAACATCCGGGGATTCGTCATCATTCAACAAATAATACGTGTTATTCTCGTTATAATCCGCCACCGTCAACCTGACGGGTAATTCATTATCCACAATATCCTCGTCTTCGACAACTGTCACCTCATCCTTCTTACAACCGACCAATAGTAAGAATATGCCCACCCAAAACAACAGGCAGGTTGAAAAAAATCTTTTCATCGTCTGTCTCTGTTTAAAACTACATTCTACTTGAAAATAATTACTCCTCATGAAAAAGGGTGGCAAATATATATATTTTAAAATATTCACGCAAAGCTATCACTTCATATAACCTTTAAGAGGGCTTTAAGCAGGATATAAAACCGGGTTGGGTGAGTTTTGGGCGACTATTAGGTGACTATTAGGCGGCATCGCCTACACTTAGCCTACTTATAGCCCACTCTTCGCCCACGTTTTAACAAGAAATAATCTAATTTAACTTGACAAATATTCAAGCCATCCCTGCCATGAACATTCCAACGGGAAACAAGCATAAACCAATAAGGCTCAATATGGTGTAGCACGAGTATAGCTTCAGGATAGCTACGTTACCCCGCGTCGGTTCAACTTTCCGAATTACCCGCGCAAACGAATAATAGAATCAACTCCTGTTCGCTTTGCAGTTCTTCACGCAAAAGCCGCATCCCGTTGCGCAACAAAGTTTTCACGGTGTTCAAGGATACATGCAACTCGTCGGCTGTTTCCTGATATTTCATGTCCTGCATCAACACGCAATTCAGCACCCGTCCCGTCTGTTCGGGCATTCGGGCTATCACGGCAGTTACCCTATCCACGATTTCTTGGCTTAAAGCCGCCGCCGAATCTGCCGCCACGTCAATAGACGTGAAGTCCACGCGGGCACGCATCACATCGTTCTTGTGCAAGTATGTATAACAACTGTTGCGCACGGAAGAGAAAAGATAAGAACTGAGCGCCTTGCTCTCGATACGTTCGAGATAATCGTCTTCCCACAAACGCACGAAAAATTCCTGAACGAGATCTTCCGCCATCGTGTCGTCACTGATCAATGTCCCGGCATACAACACCAGAGGACGATAGTAACGATCGAACAGCACGCGAATCCCGTCCTTACGATTCTTCGTGAACCTGTCAAGTATATCTCTATCATCTTTCCGCATCAATACAAAAATAAATCTTTTTCACCAGTGACACACCAAAAAGGAATAATTTTATTTATCAAAACAACAAAGTTTCCCGCTTTTCCAAGTAAGACTGCACCAAACGGGATACCGCGTAATTACCTACCTCCTCATCCGGCACCTGAAGGTACTTCTGCATGGCAGGAGAGAAAGCATCTACCAGAATCTCGTAGAACACGGCGTAAATTACCCGGTGGGACAACACGTGCTTTTTAGCCGTGAACTCCCGTTTCACGTTGATACCCGTCATTCCGCCGAATAATGTATTGAATCCGGTCACTTGTTGCAACTCTCCCCAAGACACGGGAGATGCCGTTTCGACCAACGGGAACTCGTAAAGATTACGCCAAATGTCATTTCCCGTGCGCTTGGAAAGCAAGGTTTTACCCTGACCGCGGATATGCAAATAATTAAAATAACGGGGTTTAACCATGGTCTTCCCGTTCTTCACGGGTAATTGTTCCACTCGCCCGGAAGCCAATGCCAGACACTTCCCGTTCAAAGGGCAAGAATCGCAAGCCGGGGATTTCGGGACACACTGCAAAGCCCCGAATTCCATCATCGCCTGATTGAACAGATCTGGATGCCGTTCGTCCAGTAACGATTGTGCCAATTCCGTGAAATACTTCTTTCCCTCGCCGCTATCAATAGGCATCTCCAAATCGAACAGCCGGGCTAACACCCGGTACACGTTGCCGTCTACCGTGGCGTAAGGTTGTTGATAGGCAAAAGAAGCTATCGCGGCAGCCGTGTAATCCCCGATCCCTTTCAGTGATAAGATATCCTCTCTCGTCCGGGGAAAAACGCCGTCGAAAGAATCCACGATTTGCTTTGCCGCCGCATGCAGGTTGCGGGCACGACTATAATAACCCAAGCCTTGCCAGTATTTCATCACCTCATCCTCGTCAGCTTCCGCGAGGGAACGCACATCGGGAAAACGTTGCACGAAACGGTTGAAATAATCCAACCCCTGCGCCACTCTGGTTTGCTGGAGTATAATCTCCGAGATCCAAATCAAGTAAGGTTCGCCGGTTTCCCGCCACGGCAATTCCCGCTTGTTCTTCTCGTACCAGTGGATTAAAATACCACTTATCTCTCTATCATCCATATCTCCTGATTAACGGGTACGAAGATACAAAAAACATCGGAATACAAGGCGAACATAAAAAAGAAGACTGCCGATAATCGACAGTCCCCCTCATTCACTCATAACATAAAAATCTATCCTTATTCCAAATGGGCACGGATCATCCAAGTTACTTTTTCCTTTTTCTCAATCATGTCTTCCAAGAAATTGGATGTTCCGAAATCTTTCGAGCCTTCTTTATCCATGGTTTCCAAATCAGAACGTATCTGACGGATAACTTCTGCATTGTCATCCAACAAGGCTGCCAACATCCCCTTTGCATCGGGAAGCGGTTTCTCCTCGTCTTGTTCTTTGATGCGGTTGTGCTCCAGACAGCCTTTCAAAGACCCGATAGGACGTTCGTCCAAATCACGAACACGCTCGGCAATACTGTCGATATCTTCAATCAGGCCGTTATAAAGATCTTCCAAGAACGTGTGATAAGATCTGAAGCTCGCGCCTTTCATATTCCAGTGGTAATTCCATGTTTTAGCCAGTAAAACAAAATGATCAGCAAGCAGGTTATTTAAAATGGTTTTGCTGGATTTGATCATTGATGCGTCTAAACCAATATTTCCTTTCATCATAACTATAAATATTTAAAGGTTCTTTGTATTTCATTGTAAACACCTATAGAAACGAAAAGCGGTTGATAAAGTTTCACGCGGAACATTTAATTTTTACTATATTTTTTCGACACTCTAACCAAAGAACGACTAAATACCCATATTTCGGATGCTTTACATTTCCATAATAAAAGTTTACCCGCGATAAGGTAATCCCTATGAATCTTTGAATCCTTCTATTTCTTAAAAATTTCTCCCCGTATCCCACCACAAACGGGTTCCAGCGTTGTCCTTTCCCCCTAGAGCATCCACCAATGCCTTGTATTGTTCCGCGCTTTCATCCAGAAGAGTCGAAGGAAAGTTCAGACGACGTATCATGATTTCCGTGTCGATACAACCATTCCGGCTATTATTGTATTTCACGGGAAAAAGTCTCGGGTATCCCGTTCTTCGCTGTTCCGCCCAAGCCTCACATCCCTCCGGGAAAATAGCCAACCATTTCTGCGTGATAATTCTTTCCAGCTTTATTTCCGGCGATGCGGATTCATCCCAACAAGGGGATACCTTGCAACGGGCTTTGATATCATTCTCGGGCGTGAATACATCCTTGAAATCTGATGCCCGGTTATCACCCTGCAAATAAGCGTCCGCGTCGGGTACCTGCCATTGCGAGAAAGAACATTTCACCCCTCTCTCGTAGCAATCCCCGGCTTCTTCCGATGTCCAACCCCGTAGAGCTGCTTCCGCCCGTAAAAACCATACCTCTGCCGCCGTCATCAAGATCGCGTCGGTATTCACGTTCACGTATATCTTGGACAGAGCCGCGTAATAAGGGTGTGCGAACATTGTACCTTGGCGAATCCCCCGGTATTGTCCCTTTAAAGGAATAATGACGGAATCCTTACCGTTCTTATCCGGCAAACAAACGTCTTCCATGCAGGGCTCAAAAAACACTTTCCGCCGGGGATCATCGAAACCGTTTAAAATGGATTCCATGGAAGCATTCATGTACACTTCCCCCCATACCCGGTTGATCTCGCCCAAAGGATTGGTGTACCCGTCGCGGGTAGATACCTTCACGAGCTCGAAAGGGTCTTCAAAATACCCGTGTTCATCACTGATAGCCGACTGAAATTCCGTTCTGGCTTTTTCCGGTTCAGCCATTGCTATCCGTACCGCCAAACGCATACGCAATGAATTGGCAAATTTAATCCACGAAAGGATCTCCCCGTCCATCAGAATATCAAAACGGGAAAAATCAAAAACTTCATCGGGCTTATCCATATAATCGCTCAGCGTCTTTACCGCCTCTTTCAGATCGTCAAAAAAAGCATGATAAACATCCTGTTGCGTATCCGGCATATACACCGATTTCATCTCCCCGAAATTGGAATATATGATCGGACCGTAGTAATCGGACACCCGATGCATCACTTCGACTTTCAATATTTTCGTGATCGCGTAGAAAAGAGGATTCTCTGTTCTCGTGGAATCCTCCAACCGTTTGATCTGCGGCATGATATAAGCGTACGTGTATCCCCAGAACGTCCCGTTCCACCCGTCTTGAAGATTATAATCAGAATTGTGGGAACCGCCGTTCAACGGCTTGTAATCGTGCATATAACCACTGAACATATCGGCGCTCAGGTTCTGCATGATCTGGTATGTCCAATTCTTCCCCTTGCCGAAATCATAATTAAAATAGATGCCCTGCTGCACCACACCGAGAGGTATCCCGATATGGTTCCAGTCGATACGCGTATCCTCATCCGTGATCCCGGTTTTATCCGTGTTCAAATCCTTAAAATGTCCCGTGCAAGCGATACATCCCAGAAACAAAACCATGTAGACAAATACTCTCTTTTTCATACCGCCATCCGATTAAAAGGTAACACGCAGACTGAATCCCATACCACGGGTGGTAGGCATCCCGTAAACTTCTATCGCTTGATTATCGTTCCCGGTAGAAAGAATCAAATCCGGATCGAAAGGTGCTTTCCTGTATATAAAAAACAGATTCCGGGCGGTAAAAGCCAGATGTATATCCCGTAGTACCCGTACCGATTCCAACCATTGTTTCGGGAAAGAGTATCCCAAGGAAAATTCCCGCAAACGGAAATTCGTGGCATCGTACATGTAGTATTCCGTCACTCCCGCACGTCCCCCGACAATGGATTTGTAAAATCCTTTCACGTTGGTGATCCTCTCGCCCTCCAGCATGACATACCCCCGGTCACGAGCATCCCCGGTGGCTCTCGTTACCCCGTACAAGTCCATATCCGCCCGTGTCTGTGACAACACTTTTCCACCGACACGCCCATCTATCAGGAATGTCATCATAAAATTCCGCCACGAGAAGGTATTCGTCCATCCCAACGTGAAATTTGGATTGGCATTCCCCACTCTCACCGTGTTACCGTCACCCTCCACTCGTGGTAATCCTTTCAAATCGCCTTCCGTCTCGTATAGAATCTTCCCGTTATCATCCCGCTTGAAAGCCTTGCCGTAGATATCCCCGAAGGAACCTCCCTCTTTCAATTTCATCGCGTAACTTGACGAAAAGCCATAAGGCCCGTACTGGAAAACAGGCAGTTCTTCGTGTAAGCGAAGTACTTTATTTTTGTTGGAAGCGTAATTTATCCCGGTTTCCCATTTGACTTTTGTATCCTCAAAAGGGGTTCCTTTCAACTCGATCTCTACCCCCGTGTTCCGTATTTCCCCGGCATTCACGTAACGATAAGCGTACGTGTCGCCATCCTTCGCCGCCAGTTTGAAAAACTGATTCTTCGTGACCGTGTTGTAACACGTGAGGTCCACTCGCAAGCGGTCGTTGAACAGCCGCCACTCGGTTCCCGCTTCAAACGCCACGTTTTTCTCCGGTTTCATTTCCTCGAAAGGGGCGGCATCGGAAGCCTGTATACCGCCTCCCGCCAACACGTGTGACACGGGGTGCGTGATATACAAGGGGATATCATTCCCGACCATACTCCATGCCCCGCGAATCTTTCCGCCCGTGATCCACTCGGGCAGGGAAAACGTCCGGTCTATCAACCAAGAGAATCCCACGGAAGGATAGAAAAAGCCGGTGGATTCACGGGAAGTATAAGCCAACGTGGAACTCCAATCATTACGGGCGGAAATATCGAGGAACAAGTATTCCCGGAAACCCAACTGTGCCGTTGCAAACAAGGATTGCATCTGCCTCGTGGCATCGATTTGCTCGGCAATATAAGCGGACGTCGTCATATTGATGTTCGCGATATTGAATACATTGGCATATTTCAATGAAGCTGTTTTCGAATCGTAGCGCAGTTCATTTGTCTTGTTATTATTTATACTTGCCCCTAAAGATATATCCAAAGAAAAGTTCTCGAACTTTCGTTTATAAGTCCCGAGCACATCTCCATAAGTCAAAGTCTGCTCGTGGCTCGCGTCGATATAACGTCCATTACTTCCCGCCAACGCCGGAGCCGTGGAAGCGTAGTATTTCTGACGGAACTTATCGTTCAAGTAATCCACGCTTCCGCGGGCCTGCAACGAAAAATGAGCAGAAAGAATCAGACGCATGGCAATAGAGGCTATCACCCGTGTTCTCTGATCCTGCCCTTTGATACGTTCCAGTACCCAATAGGGATTTTGCTCGAAGTCCTCCGTCGGGGCGTGCCAATTCTGCACGTTCAACCGGCGCTCTTCATTCCACACTTCAAAATGATTTTTATACTCCGTGATATCCATTCCCCGGGGAAAACGGTATAACCCGACTAACGGATTCATGTAAAAGCCGCCCGGCACCGGACGATTTTTCACCGTTTGCTTCAATAAATTGACACTTCCGTCTATTTTTAAAAGCCCGTCATAAAAAGTTGCACTTTCCCGCAGGTTCATGTTGTGTTTTGATAAACGATGCGTTTCCATAATCCCTTTTCCCTCCGTGTTCGCGTAGGAGAAATAAGTTTGCGTGCGTTCATTTCCGGTTGAAAAGGTAAGGGAATGAATCGCGGTCACTCCCGTCTTAAAAAAAGAAGAAATCGGGTTCCCCGTGTTTATATCTTTTCTCTCTCCCCAACTTTCCACCTCGTCGCTCACGCCATAATGATTTTGCAGTTTCGGGAGCATCATGGCTTTATCAATCAACACGCTCGAAGAGAAAGAAACTTCCTGCTTCCCCGCTTCCCCGTGTTTCGTGGTAATCAAGATAACCCCGTTGGCAGCCTGCGTCCCGTATAAAGCGGCTGCCGGGGCTCCTTTCAATATACTGATACTCTCTATGTCTTCCGGGTTAAGATTGGAAATACCATCCCCGGCATCCCTGTTTCCGGCATCAGCCGTACCCCCGATAGACGTACTCGGCTGTTCGCTGCTCTCGTTCAGCATCGGGATTCCGTCTATCACGTATAAAGGCTGATTATTACCCGCCACCGAACGATTACCGCGCATCACGACTTTCACGGAACCGCCCATACCGGAAGAACTCCGGTTCACCTGCATTCCCGCGATCTTTCCCATAAGCGTCACGATCATATTCGGATCTTTCACCCGAATCAATTCATTCCGGTTCACCCGGGAAGCGGCATAAGACAAGGAATTTTCTTTTTTACGGATTCCCAATGCCGTCACGATGACATCGTCCAACAGAACACTCTCCTGTTCCAGCGTGATCCGGATATCTTTTTTGCCCTCGACAGCCACAAATTGAGTATGGTAACCGACAAAAGAAACGATCAACGTTCCGGATCGCCTTACTTTCATGGAGAAATTTCCTTCCCAATCTGTAACGACCCCGTTCGTCGTTCCTTTTTCCAGTACGTGGACTCCTACCATAGGAAGACGCGTTGTATCGAGAACTTTACCATGCACCACAATTCGCTCATCCCCGGCAATGATTGTATCGGTTACGCGAAACGAATGAACACGATACTTCTCCGCGGAAAAAGTTACTTTTCCACACGCTAACACACAAATCACGATTATACACAGACGCGTATATGCCATAAACGCCATTCAAGAAGTATGGGGTTGTGTCAAAAGTTTTTTTTAACTCCCTCCCCCCTTCGGGGTACTCCCTCTATAAACAGAGGGAGAGCTGAATTACTCACCGTCTTCGGGAAGAGTCACCAGCACCTCCTCTGTTTATAGAGGAGGTGGCGGCGAAGCCGACGGAGGAGTTCAAAAAATAAACATTAACTCTTGACACAACTCCTTATTATTACTATTTTAAACCTCTCTTCATCAAAAGCGGCTCCTCGGACGGTTGTTGTCCCCGGAACTTGACGTACTGCCCCATGGGATCGTCATACCCGCCTTCAGACAAAATATACTTTCTGAATTTAGCAGCCAATTCTTTATTGTAAATATCCCCGGAAGCCTTGAAAGCTTGGAACGCATCGGCATCCAATACTTCAGCCCAAAGATACACGTAATAACCGGCAGAATATCCCCCGTCAAAAATATGGGAGAAATAAGTGGAACGATAGCGAGGTAAAATCTCCTTGATCAGCCCGTATTTATCCATGGATGCTTTCTCGAAAGCGTTCACGTCAAATTGTTGCGGTTCGGTTTGTGAATACCAGTCCATATCCAACAATGAAGCGGCAACATATTCCACCGTGGCAAATCCTTGATTGAAATGCCCGCTCTCCTGTATTTTCTTGATTAACGCGTCCGGCATCGGTTCACCCGTCTGATAGTGTTTAGCATACATTTTCAATACTTCCGGTTCGCTTGCCCAGTTTTCCATAACCTGTGAAGGCAATTCCACCATATCGTGAGGTATTGTCCCGGCTATACGTTGATAATCGCCGCGGGTAAAGAACCCGTGCAGGGCGTGACCGAACTCGTGGAACATGGTTTCCGTGTCGTCCCAAGTCAGCAACACGGGAGCATCGCCAACGGCAGGCGAGAAATTGTAGACCACGGATACCAACGGCATCTCTTCCTTGCCGTTCTCTTTCGTGTAATGGCGAAATTCCGTCATCCACGCACCCGCCGATTTGCTGGCACGGGTGAAATAATCCAGATAAAGGATACCCAACGAACTACCGTCAACGTCCTTTACCTCGTAAGTTTCCACTTCCGGGTGATATAAAGGTATATCCGTCCGTTTCTCCAAAGTGATGCCGTAGAGTTTGTTTGCCACCTCGAACATTCCGTCGCGTACATTCTCCAGTTTCAAGTAAGGCATCATTTCAGACTCGTCCAAGTCATATTTCTGTTTCCGCAGCTTCTCGGCATAATACCACCAGTCCCAGCTCTCCAACTTCTCCCGCATGCCTTCCTTGTTCGCGATCTTCTGCATTTCAGCCAATTCCTGTTTGGCAACTTTCAACGCGGGAGTCCATACCCTCTCCAAGAAAGCATGTACCGCTTCCGGTGTCTTTGCCATATTCACGTCAATCACGTAAGCGGCATAAGTATCAAAACCCAACAATTTAGCTTTTTCCGTTCTGAGGTTCACCATTTGGGCAAGTACCGCTTTATTGTCATTAGCGTTATCGTTATTTGCCCGCATATAGTAACCTTTATATAATTTTTCCCTCAAATCCCGGTTTTTGGCGTACGTCAGGAAAGGCAACATGCTCGGTTTCTGTACCGTGAATACCCATTTCCCTTCCATTCCCCGATTCTTTGCCTCGGCAGCGGCTGAAGCAATCGCGTTATCGGGAAGCCCTTCCAGATCCTTGGCATTATCAATCACCAGCGTGAAAGCATTCGTTTCTTTCAACAGGTTGTTGCCGTACTGCAAACTCAGCTTAGCCAGTTCTCCGTTAATTTTCATCATCTTAGCCTTGTCCTCATCATTCAGATTAGCACCCCCGCGCACGAAATCATCGTAGTATTTTTCCAGCGTGCGTAATGCCAAAGGGTCCAAGCCCAGCGATTCTTTTTTGTCATACAACGTCTTGATGCGGGCAAACAGCTTCGGGTTCATGTTAATCTCATCCCCGTGAGCGGTCACGGCAGGACTGATTTCCATCGCCAACGCCAACATGTCATCGCTCGTGACAGCTTCGCAAAGATTAAAGAAAATAGCCGACGTCCGGTTCAACAACTTTCCGGATTGATCGAAAGCCACGATCGTGTTCTCGAAAGTCGGGGCTTCCGGGTTGTTCACGATTGCCTCAATTTCAGCCTTATGCTGTTTCATTCCTTCTTCGAAAGCAGGTTTGTAATCTGCCAGTTTGATTTTATCGAAAGGCGGCGCTTGAAACGGGGTTTCAAATTTCTGCATCAACGGATTCTCCGTCTGCTTCGCTCCTTCTTTGCAAGATGCGACCAAAGCGGTAACACTCAAAAGTAATATAACTCTTTTTTTCATAAATAATAATTTGATATTTAAATCGTTCTTCTGCACCAATCCAAAAAACAAGGTAAAGATATAGATTATCTACTACAAAGCATTAATTTTGTCATGAAAAGATTTTTTACCAATCTATATAAATATAACATGAGTAATCTATTGTTTGTCGCGCTCGGTTCCATGTTCGGTGGGGTTTCCCGTTACTGGCTAAGTGGTTTTATTCAAAAGAATTTCGATACGGCGTTCCCGGTAGGAGTTTTTATCGTGAACATCGCAGGTTGTTTTCTCATGGGCATCATCGCCGGACTATTAGCCCACGCCAACGTCCTCACGAACAATCATAGACTATTACTAGCGGTGGGGTTCTGCGGGAGTTTCACTACCTTTTCGACCTTTTCGCTGGATAACCTGCAATTATTAAGCGCGAAAGCCTATTTTTTGCTTTCCCTTAATATCGGGTTAAGCGTGATACTCGGGCTTGCCGCAACGTGGGGCGGATATTATCTGATGCAAAGTTTATCCAAATAAGTTTAGTCAATAAATAAATTTCGTTAGCTTTGTGACCAAACCAGAAATGCTAAAAATAACTCAGACATGATTAAACATCTTTCATTATGCATGGTCGTTTTGTTTTCCGTAATCAGCACGACCTTATTTGCCCAAAAGGGTGGTCCCCGTTCCGGGTACAAGTTTACAACCGTGGCGGACTTAAAAGCAACCCCGGTAAAAAATCAACAAAGCGTCGGCACCTGTTGGGATTACGCTGCACTCTCTTTCCTCGAATCCGAATTGCTCCGGAAAGGCAAGCCGGTCTATGATCTGGCAGAACTATACGTTGCCAAAAACGTTTACTTCGAGAAAGGACTACGCTACATCCAATTCCACGGGAAAACCAATTTCAGTGAAGGCGGACAAGCACATGACGTGCTGTACGCTATCGGGAAATACGGTATCGTTCCGGAAGACGTGTACCCCGGATTGCAATACGGACGGGATTTCCACATTCACGCGGAAATGGTTGCTGCCCTGCAAGGCATCCTCGACGGGGTAAATAAAAACCCGAACAGACAAATTACTCCCGTGTGGACCAAGGGTTTCACGCGCTATATCGAGGCATACCTCGGGGATACTCCCGAAACTTTCACTTACGAGGGAAAAGAATATACCCCGCAAAGTTTCGCAAAATCATTGGACTTAAACTTGGACGATTACGTGGAACTCACCTCTTTTGAGGCTTTCCCGTTCTATAAATCTATCGTGCTTCCTATCCCCGACAACTGGTTGCACGGTCAATATTACAACTTGCCGATTGACGAGTTAATGGAAGTCATGAACAACGCGCTTAAAAACGGTTACTCCGTTTGTTGGGACGGTGACGTGAGCCACAATGGCTTTAGCCATCCTAGCGGACTGGCAATTCTCCCGACGGATAACCCGGAAGAAATGATTAACGCCGAGATTGACAAATGGACTACCCTCAGCGAAAAAGAAAGAAAAAGTAAGTTGCAATCATTCGAATCTCCCGTGCCGGAAATGAAAGTGGACGATGCCAAACGGCAATTCACGTTCAACAATCGCCAGACCACGGACGACCACTTGATGCACATCACCGGATTGCTTAAAGACCAAAACGGAACCCTATACTATAAAACAAAAAATTCATGGGGTGATGAAAGAAGCGAATTCGGCGGCTATCTCTATATGTCCGAACCTTTCTGCCGCTTGCAAACCGTGGCAATCATGGTTCACAAGGATGCTATCCCGAAAGCGATCCGCAAAAAATTAGGATTGTAAAGGTGTGTTTTGACACACCTCCAGTCTGTAAGGTCTGTAAAGTCCATAAGGTCAAAAGTCCATGAACTTGCGCGAAGGACATCATGACCTTACGGACTTTACAGACTTTATGGACTATTTAAAACGAATTATCCTCCGCCATCGACATAAACTTCTCGCGAATCCATCGCGAAATACGGGTAGTAATCTCCGGTCCCTCGTAAGGAATAAACTCTTCATACATATCCGACTGGTCGAAATTATCAATCCCGATAGATAATACTTCAATCCCCCGTTTCTTCGCCTCCTGCACCACCACCCACACGTGTTCACGTGCATCTTCACCATCATATCCCGTGGCAGAAGGTGCACCGTCAGAGATCATAAAGAACAATTTATTCTTCGCATCCGATTTGAATTTATCGAAACAGTACAACATGGCATACCCGTCAGCATTCGCATTCAGAGCCTGTTGTGAAAATAGCTTCCCCAATTGCAACCTCTCCCCCCGGTCATGGAAACGGGTGATTTCTATCCCGTCATCACCACAACGATGCCCGTATATGGAATAATACACGACATTGGGATACTTGTTGAAAGCCAGAGCCAACGCAGAAGATATCACAATCTGCAAAGGAATCTTGTCACCCGTGCACATGGAACCGGAAAGATCCAGCAATATCACCACCTCCAATATGGCAGAGGGAGCCAGCACTTCCTCAAAGAAAATATTCCGGTTGTAACGGGATTGATATAATTCATCCTCATCCAATTCCCCCGAATCCTGCTCGTATATCACCCTCGTCCGATCCATCTTTCCCGAAAACATGGCAAGACTCACCTGTATCTTGGCAGCCAACTCTTTCGCCCGGTTCAGCAAATCATCGGAGATTTCCGCCACTTCCGCATCGATCTCTACCAAACGATCACACGCCCCCAGCGATCCCTTCCACTCCAACTTCTGGCGCTCCGAACTCACGAACAACTGCGGGGAAAACACGGTATCCTTGTTCAGCGTTTTACGGAGATCCCGAATCACCGTTTCCGCCATTTTAATCTGTTTGTCCGTCTTGAAATCCTCAATCCCCTTCATCGCTTTTTTCATCTCCTGCAAGAAGAAATTATCCGGGCAAACATCTTTTACATGAAACAAATCAGCCAACGCCCCGGCATACCATACCACTTCCTTGTAAGTCAGATCGGCGTAATTCTTGATCCCTTTCAATATCGCATTCACCTGCCTCACCTTCACGTCATTACCCGGAAAGGACAACACCTCCCGCATATAATTACTCTCGTCCAGCAAATTCGGATATAATATCTTGGTACAGATGTAGTCATACAGAGCTTCCGACCCGTCGCCTCCCCGGTGCAAACCGTCTTCGCTCTGTCCCCCGTAGTACCCCATGCGGGATTCCACGACATTCAATCCCATGGCAAGTCCCAACTTCCGGGCAGCATACAAATAATAGTGATACCCCGGGAAATCCTTTACCAGCTTGGACTCCACCCGCCGATTCTCTATAAAATGAATCATATCATAATGCATCGGGGTATAAAGCAACTCTTCCTCGCTCAACCCGGCAATATCCTTTCCCGTGTAAATCCAATGTGCCAACTCGTGCACGAAATACCCGAAAAAAACAAATACCCGTGTTTCATCCGAAATCTCGAAACGGAGTAATTTCAGATTCAAGGCAATGTGCTTCGGGTTCATCGACAAAGCGGGTACCCTGTTCGAGAGTACCATTTTAGGAATCTCCCCCGTAATATGATAAGCAATCTTGGCACATACCGGGATCAATTTCAATATATCCGTCGTCCCCAGATCCCGATCCAACAAATTACGGGCTGCCGGGAAATCACCCCACCAATCCCGATCAATAAATTGCTCGTCATATATCTCTTCTATCCGCCGGAAATCCATATCGTCCGATTAAAGGGTCTGTATCAACGAACGGGCTATCGTTTCCTCTCCCGTAATCACGTAATTCGTGAGAATCACCCGTTCGATCACCTCGCTCAACCGATAGCCCAAAGGCATATATGCCGCCGCGTCCAACACCTGCCGGGTGGAAAGCGACACGGATAGAGTTTCCTTCTGCTCTGCCAGACGCAACACCTCGGCTACCCTAGCCAATTGTACCGCCGCGTCACGGGATACCTTCGGGAAACGCACACGGATCAAATCAGCCTCTTCCGCGGAAGTTAGATAATTCAACCGGACTTTGATAAAACGATCTTCAAAAGCCGTATCCAACCGTTGCGTGGACACGTAAGCAAACCCCACGTTTCCCGCCGCCACGAATAGCACGTTATCTCCTTTGTTATATCGTTTTCCTGAATCCTCATCATAAATATACGATTGCTGCCTGTCGAGAATCGTCATCAGGAAATTCGCCGCCACCATGGGCGTACGCGTCAACTCGTCAAGGAAAATCAACGTGGGTTTCGTTGACACGAAAGCCTTGAAGAACTCCGAGCGCACCGCTTTTGTCTTCCCGTCATCCCCGATAATCAACCCGCCCACGAACATCTTTTTCGGCTTGAAGGCCTGCCCCATGTCGAAAGCAAAATACTCCATGCCCATGGCTGTTGCCAGTTCCTTGGCAATAGAGGACTTACCGCAGCCCTTGGGACCCAACAGAAAAGGATAACGTTTCAAGTATAACGTGTGGCACAAAAACTCCCACGTCTGCACGGGAATACACAAATCATCCGAATGCTTCGGGGGCGTGAAAGGGAAAAGAGTAGCCTGTCCGGCTACATACGTACTATTTGTCATGCTTTATTTATCTTGCTAAATTCACCGCTAAAGTTAACACTTTTCCGGCAAAACAAGAGAAACAAAAGTCTTTTAATTCTTTACAATTTCTTTATCATCTCGAACTGTTTTCCTGTCGGTTCAATATTCCTTGACTTCAAAAAAGCGGTCATCGAATCGCAGGCTACGTCAGTATTCACGATCTTGACAGAGCTATATTTATTAGACTCCAACATCTTTTGGAATAGCAACGAGCCGATACCTTTACGTCGATATTGCTTATCTACCGCTATCTGGGTAACATCCCCGGACATCGGTTCAAAAACCCCGTACCCGACAAGCCTGTCCCCCGTGAAAACACCTTGACATATAAAATCTTCCGGCACCCGATTTATAGCGTCGGAACTATTTTGCCACGAAGGCTTGAAGTCCCAAAAACCGGGTATCGATTCATACTCGTTCATATCTATAGCCCGTAACGAATACGAAAGGTCAATAGCCTTCACGTCTCTATTAATCCGCTCGTTCTCCGGTCTGAAGTAATAGAACTCGCGCGTCACCTCGAAACCTAATTTCCTGTACACGGAAACAGCCCCCGTGTTATGCTGCAATACTTCCAGCAAATATTCTTTTATACCCGCTTCTCTCAGATAAGGAATGGAATATTCAAATATTCGTGTCGCCAACCCTCTTCCCCGGTAATCTTTCAGTGTTCCGGTACCCGTGTCATAAGCCGTCGGCGTTCCGTTAAAATCCCCGATCCCATTACAAGTAAAAGAAACGATTTTATCCCCGTCAAATGCTGCAAAAGAAAGTTCCGGATTAAAACCGCGCCTTTTCAACATGGTCATGAGTTCTGCCTTATTCAATTGGATTTCATAATCGGCAAAAGCCTGTTCGAATGCCCCGAATAACTCGTCAAAATTGATATTACTCAAAGATTTGATTTCCATATCTATCATCTTTATATATTTTATATTCTCCATTTCGGTTTTACAAAAATACCTCAACCGGAGAAGAAATTCATTGATCTATGTTAAGAGATTTAAGTCGGCTCAACGATTCGGGTTTAATCCCGAGATAGGCAGCGATATGATGCTGTGACACGTGTTGCTCGACACGGGGATAAGTCTTCAACAACAGTTTATACCTCTCGTAAGCACTATCCATCAAAAACGAAGTCTCTTTCCGGCATTTGCGGATTAACAGACAATCGGAAATATACTTCCCGAATTTAAACCACTCGTTCGATTCTTTCAACAGTTGAGCATAGGCAGACCGGGAAAGCGTGACAAGACGGGTATCTTCCAACGCCTGTATACTGCCAATACACTGTTCCCCGGTAAGAAAACTCCCGTATGAAACAACAATTGAACCGGGAAAATAAAAGTCTTTTATAAATTCCCCGGAATCTTTTTCTATGTAAGAACGCAACACACCACTCTCGACAATACCGAGGTGATAGCAGACTTTCCCTTGCTGAACAAAGAATTCTTTTTTCTTCAGATATTCCTCTTCCGTCAACTCGATAAACCTGTCGTACATCTCGTCCGACAAATCCAGTTCTCCCTTTAATATCTGCTCTACTGCATTCATTCATTGATTTTATCTCAAATATAGTGAATAAAAATCCGATATTAAAAATTCGGACATCTTTTTTGTCCGAATACACGTTTGTCGGACAAATCGAACCGTCAAATACTTTTTTCTTTCTTCACTTATTCATCTCTTTGTATTAGATTAAAAATTAAAAACGAATGATTATGAAAAAAACTATTTTTTACAGCTTGCTTTGTTTATTCTTCACCACGTTCAGCCTTGTTAGCTGTAGTGATGATGATGACCCGAAGGAGGAAGAAATTGAAGCCCTTCTTTCCATGGATTTCGGGGTAGACCATGGAACAGTGACTTACAACGACAACACGATTCTATACTTTACCGAGAAAGGAAAAAAACAACGTATCGAAGACAAGGATGAAAATGGTAACATAACCGCGGTAATGCTCCTCGACCGGGCAGCAAAAAAGTGCTATATACTTGCCCCTGAAACCAAAACGTATATAACGTTAACTGACGAGGCCAGTACCAGCGCTAATCCTTTCATCTTTTTAGGTGATGACATAGGTTATACTGCGGCGGCAGCGGGTGCAACCAAAAGCGAAAAAACAATTGCCGGAAAAAAATGTACCGTATGGAAATGGACGGAAAATAACAATTCCTATGAATACGGTGGATACAAGCGTATTGTCATGCTTTCTAAGGACAAAGACGACTCATTTGAAGCCATCTCATTCTCAGAGAGTGCTCCTTCAGTAAGTTTTACCGTTCCATCGGATTATATATCTACGGCTATCCCTAACATGTAACACCTCTACTAAACGCCAAGACCTACCCCTCTTACTATATCCCAGTAGGTCGATTACTAAATTGCCCCGTAAAGTAGAGATACTTACGGGGCAATTCTTTACCTTACGGTATCGGCTTTATTCTATTTCGCCCAAAGCTGAATCAAGATCAAAATTGTCTGCATCGCTTTGTTCATCGTGTCCAAAGAACAGTATTCAAACTTCCCGTGGAAATTCATACCTCCCGTGAACAAGTTCGGACAAGGCAATCCCATGTATGAAAGACGGGCCCCATCGGTACCACCGCGGATAGGGCGAACGATCGGGGGTACCCCGGCTTGAGTCATCGCCTCGAAAGCTTTCTCAATCACTTCGGGATGCGGTTCTACCATCTCGCGCATATTGTAATATTGGTCTTTCAATACCAACGTCAACACACCCTCGCCGTATTTAGCCGTCAACAATTCCACCGCTTTCGTGATAAATTGCTTTTTAGCTTCAAACTTCTCCCGGTTATGATCTCGGATAATATAATTGATCTCTGCATTTTCCACCGTACCGTTCAGTCCGACAAGGTGATAGAATCCCTCATACCCGTCCGTGTGTTCAGGGCGTTCCCAAGCGGGCAACAGGCTATTAACCTCGGCAGCCACTTGCAGCGCGTTAATCATCTTATCTTTAGCGTATCCCGGATGCACGTTACGTCCTTGAATACTTACTTTAGCACTGGCAGCGTTGAAATTCTCGTATTCCAACTCTCCCTCGAAACCGCCGTCTATCGTGTAAGCGAACTTGGCACCGAATTTCTCCACGTTAAAATAATCCACACCGCGTCCCACTTCCTCATCAGGAGTGAAACCGATACGAATCTTGCCATGCTTGATCTCCGGGTGAGCCATCAGATACTCGGCAGCCGTCATGATTTCAGCAATACCGGCCTTATCATCCGCACCCAACAATGTCGTACCGTCCGTGGTAATCAACGTGTGTCCTTTAAACGCTGACAATTCCGGAAAATCCTTCACGGTCATCATCAAGTTCTCGTTCAGACGAATATCTTCCCCATCATAATTCTCGACAATCTGCGGCTTGATATTCGCCCCGCTCATATCCGGACTCGTGTCCACGTGAGAAATAAAACCTATCACCGGACGATCCTCGTATCCCGGGGTCGCGGGAATAGTTCCCATCGCGTAACCGTGTTCGTCCATCTCTACCTCGGTCAACCCGAGTCCCTTCATCTCCTCTACCAAATATTTCAACAACACCTTCTGTTTCTCGGTAGACGGAAAAGTCTCGCTAGCCTCGTCGCTCTGCGTATCGAAACTCACGTATTTCAAAAAACGATCTTTCAAATCCATCGTATTATATTTTAGATTTTAAATTTTAGATTTTAAATTGAAACTACCTTATCAACATTTTAGATTGTAAATCTCAAATTGCATTATTCAATTTAAAATTTACAATCTAAAATTTAAAATCAATTAATCTGTTAGCTTGGCTTTCATCGAATCATAGATGAAGTAAAGGATGATCAGAATATACATCACTACCGCCAACATCTCGGCACCGCTCCATGACATGAACCAATCCAGTCCGGCAAATTTCAATATAGCACTGATCACACCCATTAACGCACCTCCGGCAATAAACCCGGAAGCTATCAATGTACCGCGTTCACGACGAGCCTTATTCACGTTCTCGTCCTTACTGCGACTTCCCACGTACCAACTAACGATACCACCGATCAACAACGGGGTATTCAAATCCAACGGGATAAACATACCCAAGGCAAAAGCCAAGGCAGGCACCCCGATCATCGTCAGAATCAATGCCAGAGCAGCACCCGCAAAATACAACAACCACGGGGTTGCGCCACCTTCCATCAATGGTTTGATCACTGCCGCCATCGCATTTGCCTGCGGGGCAACCAAGGCACCCTCGCCCACGAAACCGTAAGTTTTATTCAATACCATCATCACCCCGGCAATGGTTGCGGCAGAAACAGCCGTTCCCAAGAATTTCCAACCTTCCTGCTTGGCGGGAGTCGTTCCCAGCCAATAACCGATCTTCAAGTCCGTGATAAAACCACCTGCCATAGACAAAGCCGTACAAACCACACCACCGATAATCATGGCAGCCATCATACCGCTCGTTCCGCTCAACCCGGCACTTACCAACACCAGAGAACTCAGTATCAATGTCATCAACGTCATTCCCGACACCGGATTGGAACCCACAATAGCAATAGCGTTAGCCGCCACCGTCGTGAACAGGAAAGATATAATAAATACGATCAACGTGGCGATAATCGTGTGCATCAGATTACCTAACACTCCGAATTGGAAAAACACGAAGGTCGCAATCAACACGGAGATAACCCCGGAAAGAATCAATCTCATACTCAAATCCCGTTGCGTGCGCTCCACGCTGCCCTCTATATTCTTCTTACCGCCAAGTTCACTAACCGCCAGACCTAACGCCTGTTTGATAATACCGGAAGAACGGATAATACCAATTACCCCTGCCATAGCGATACCACCGATACCGATATGACGGGCATAATTCGTGAAGATTTGCTCCGGACTCATGTCCCTCAAAAGCATCGAAACTCCCTCTCCTACTGCCAAAGTCTGCCCATCGGCAAAATGGCTGATAAAAGGAATCAACACGAACCACACGGTGAAAGAACCGGCACAGATAATAGCCGCGTACTTCAAACCGATAATATATCCTAAACCGAGTACCGCCGCACCCGTGTTAATTTTGAATACCACTTTCACTTTATCGGCAAGCACTTCGCCCCAACCCATCAAACGGGTAGAGATTCCTTCCGCCCACCAGCCGAAGGTGCTCACGCAAAAATCATACAAACCGCCTATGAGCCCGCTCACCGCCAACAATTTCGCCTGATTACCCTTTTTCTCCCCGGATACCAGTACCTCGGTCGTTGCCGTGGCTTCAGGGAAAGGATATTTCCCGTGCATGTCTTTCACGAAATACTTCCGGAAAGGGATCAACAACAAGATTCCCAAGAATCCCCCGAACAAAGAGGAAAGGAACACTTGATAAAACTGCGCTTCCAACCCGAGAATATACAAGGCCGGCAACGTGAAGATAGCACCCGCCACCACCACACCGGAACTTGCCCCGATAGACTGGATGATCACGTTTTGTCCCAGCATATTCTTCTTACCCATCATATTGCCCACACCAACGGCAATAATAGCGATCGGAATAGCCGCCTCGAACACCTGTCCCACTTTCAGTCCCAAATAAGCGGCTGCCGCGGAAAAAATAATCGCCATGATAATACCGAACGTCACCGAGTAAGGCGTCACCTCCTTGGGATTCGTGTTAGCCGGCATCATTGGCTTGTACTCCTCGCCCGGGGCGAGTTCCCGGTAAGCATTATCCGGGAGTGAATTCATTTGTTTGTTTTCTTCCATTTTTATATGAGTAAATGATTTATTTTTATACTGCCCCCAAAGATAACGATTTTAACTAAAAAACGGGAATTGCAACAACCTTTCTCAAACGATTCCGTATTTTTAACCATAGATATAAACTCAACATCATGAAAATCATGCACTATCTGGAAATACTATCCACAGCAATCAGTGTCATCAGCCTGATCATCGTTGTCTACGGGGCAATCATCGCTTTCTGTGCCTTTTTACGCAATGAAGCCCGAAGAATCACGGGGCAATATTCATTTACCGCAACACGTGAACTCCGGGCTGATTTGGGAACCTATCTTCTTCTGGGACTTGAATTTCTGATCGCTTCCGACATCCTCAAAACCGTGTTGGAACCCGGTCTGAACGAGTTAGCCATTTTGGGCGGGATTGTCGTCCTGCGCACCGTTCTCTCCATCTTCCTCAACAAAGAAATCCGGGAATTGCAAGCACAGAAAGAAACAGACTAATACATTCTTTTTTTCTTTTTCCGCTGCTTCCTGTTCCTATTCGTGAGCCACATGGCACACAGGCAACCGAGAACGTACAGCAAGATAAAAAATATCAGTTCCATAACTCATTCATTTTATAACCAGCGAGTAAACCGTTTAATATACCATTGTTTGATCACCTGCGTCAGCACGCAATAGCTCAATAATATCACCACCAGCCACGGGAAATAACTCCAAGGCAGAGGCACCAACCCGATTGCCGCCCCCACGTTCGAAAACGGGAGTATGATACCGACCACCATAATCAAAAGTGTAAGCCCCACCACCGGCCATGACGCCGTACTCTGGATAAAGGGAATCTTACGGGTACGAATCATGTGCACGATCAACGTTTGCGACAACAGCCCCTCGATGAACCACCCGGATTGGAACAAAGCCTGATGTTCCGGTGAATTACATTTGAACACGTACCACATCACCAGATAGGTCGCTATATCAAAGATTGAACTGATAGGACCGATGTAAATCATAAACCGGCTCAAATCGGAAGCATCCCACCGCCGGGGCTTTTGCAGGTACTCCGCATCCAGACGGTCAAAAGGGATCGTGATTTGCGATACGTCATACAATAAATTTTGTACCAACAAATGGATCGGCAACATCGGCAGGAAAGGCAAAAAAGCACTCGCCCCCAGCACGCTGAACATATTCCCGAAATTAGAACTCGCCGTCATCTTGATATACTTCATGATATTGCCGAAAGTCTTGCGTCCCTCGATAACACCATCCTCCAACACCATCAAATCCTTTTCCAGCAAAATAATATCTGCGCTCTCCTTGGCTATATCCACCGCCGTATCCACGGATATACCCACGTCCGATTGTCGCAGGGCAGAAGCATCATTAATCCCGTCACCCAAGAAACCGACCGTGTTATCCTGTTCCTGCAACAAGGTGATAATCCGGGTTTTCTGCATAGGTGTCAATTTGGCAAAGACGGTCACCTCGCCCACCATTCCTTTCAACTCCCCGTCCGTCATCCGCTCGATCTCTTGCCCCGTCAGCGTATGAGTCGTATCCACACCCACCTGCCGACAAATCGTCTTCACCACCGCCTCGTTATCTCCCGACAACACCTTCACTTCCACGCCATGCTCATGCAATTGCTTGATAGCACTCGCCGCAGAAGGTTTCGGCGGATCAAGAAACGCCAGATAACCAATCAACACCATTTCCGCCTCGTCATCCACCCCGAACTCCCGTCCTTTCTCGATCCAACTCTTTTGGGCAACGGCAAGTACCCGCATCCCCTCCCGGTTCATCCGTTCGCTGATAGCGTAAGCCTTGGCACGCAACTCGTCGGTCATCCGGTGTACCTCCCCGTCAAACTCGGCAAAAGCACATATATCCAACATCTCCTCCACGGCTCCTTTCGTGATAATCTGACACTTCCCGAGCCTGTCTTCCACCACGACGGACATCCGGCGACGGGTAAAATCAAACGGGATCTCGTCAATCTTCATGTAATTATCTTTCAAGTACTCCATCTGCAACTCCTTCACGTGCGACAAAATAGCCCTATCCATCAGGTTCTTCAATCCCGTCTGGAAATAACTGTTGAAAAAAGCGTGCCTCAACACCCGTTTCCGGTCATCACTACTCCCGTCCGAGTTTATATACTTTTCCAGCACGATCTGATCCCGTGTCAACGTGCCCGTCTTATCCGTGCATAGAATATTCATGGCGCCGAAATTCTGAATGGCGTTCAAGTTCTTCACGATCGTTTTTTTCCTCGCCATCACCACCGCCCCTTTCGACAAATTAGCGGTAACAATCATCGGCAACATCTCCGGCGTCAGCCCCACCGCCACGGATATGGCGAAAATAAAAGCCTCGAACCAATCCCCTTTCGTCACCCCGTTCACCAGAAACACGAAAGGCACCATCACCAGCATAAACCGAATCAACAAAAAACTCACGTTACTGATTCCCTTGTCAAAAGCAGTCTGCGCCCGTACTCCCACGATACTCTTGGCTATCGTCCCGAGATACGTGTTTTTACCCGTGGCAAACACGACCGCAATAGCCGAACCGCTTACCACGTTCGAACCCATGAAACAAATATTATCCAGCTCCACGACACTCCCGCTCCGGTACTTGTTGCCCGAAATCACGGTACTCTTCTCCACGGCATCCGACTCTCCCGTCAAGGCTGACTGGCTGACAAACAAATCTTTCGACTCCACGACACGCACGTCAGCAGGAACCATATCTCCCGCCGCCAAGTAGACCACATCCCCCGGCACCAGTTCCGTGATATTCACTTCCTCGCTTTCTTCCCGTCCGTTCCGGTACACGCTGGCAGTATTTTTCACCATCTTTTTCAATGCGTCCGACGCCCTGCTCGATTTCCACTCTTGGCTAAAGCGCAACACGACACTCAACAACACCATCGTCGAAATCACGATCACGCTCGTCCATTCCCGTTCTTCGGGTGCTGCCATCCACACGTCGATCACAAGCGACACGATAGCCAGAGCCATCAACACCCCGATGAAAGGATTTATAAATGCCTTGCAGAACATCACCACCGCCTTTTGCGCCTGTTCATGCACGATCTCGTTTTGCCCGTACTCCTTTTGCCGTTCCTTAATCTCCTCGTCCGTCAACCCTCGGCAGGAAGTCTGAAAATAGGCGTACACCGTTTTCAATGGTTGCGTGGCAGCAAGAAACACCTTCTCCGTATTAAACGCCGCACCTTCTCTTCTATTGTGCTTTCTCCAAATCATAATTGTCTTCTTTTAGAGGGTTATACTTTACACGGACAAAAGTACTCACCCCCTTCACGACAAGCCGTTAGAGAAACATTATAACACCATTAGAAAACCGTTAGAATTCAAACTCTACACGTGCGGCAACTCCACCGTGAAAACAGTTCCCTCCCCTTGCTGGGAATTTACCTGTATCGTCCCCTTGTGCATCGTCACGATCTTACGTGTCAATACCATGCCAATCCCGTTTCCCGGGGCGTAATCCTTGTTACTCCCGCGGTAAAATAAAGAAAATAACTTTTCCCTATCATCCGGCGTCATGCCAATCCCCGTATCCGAGAAACGAATAATAGACATATCCTCCCAAAACGTAATCTGCACGAGTGAAGTCTTATCCCCCGAAAATTTGCAATTATTCTCGATCAGATTCACGAAAGCCGTCCTCAACAAATAGCTATTCCCCAGTACTGTGAGCACCCTGTCATCATCGGCTTCCCCCTCGAAAATCAACTCCACTTTATAATCAGGATTTGCTTTCAACACCATTTCCCGCGCATCCAGCAGCAATTCATCCAACCGCACGTCCTCCATTTTCACCCGCTCCGGCAAATAATCGGCTCTCGCTAAATTCAACAATCCCTCCGAAAGCCTCACCACCCCTTGGGCATCATTCAGCACGTTGCGTATCGCTTCCCTGTACTCCTCCGGCGCACGGTCTTTCAACAAAGCCAACTCCAACTCGGCAACAAGAGCCGCCATCGGGGTACGCAACTCGTGGGACACATTACTCACGAACATCTTTTGTGCCTCGAAAGACTTTTCCAGTCCATCGAGCATCCGATTGAATGTCACCGCCAACTCCCCCAACTCGTCATTCTCGTACCGTACCGGTACCCGCGTATCCAAATTCGAAGCGGTAATAGCCCGCACCTCTTCCACCATATCCGACACGGGAGTCAGCGCTCCCCGCGCGAGCAAATATCCCACTCCCAACAATATCGCGAGTCCCAGCAATAACATACAAGCCAACATCACGCGCAACGCCTCCCGTTGCGCATAACCGTACCCGTCATAAGCCGCCGCCGTGATTATATACTCCTTTCCCTCGAACTCGTACAACATCCCCACGACTTGATAACGCCCTTGATAAAATTCGATAACTTTATTCCGCGTTATCCTTTCCATCATCTCCGGGGTTTCCTTTACCAAATCAATCTGCTTCGCATCATGATATAGCAATTGAAAAGAAGTATCATAAACCGCCACTTCCACCTCGTTGATAAACTCCCGGTTATTCAAGTAAATCGACTGCATGGTAACGGCATCCACTTGGTTTTTCAGAAAAAGATTTGCTTTCGTGATTCCCTCACTCTTCAAATCCCGGAAAAACTCCCGGTTTCGGCTTCGTTCCGAGAAAAAATAGATTGCCGACAACAACCCCAGAAAAACAACCGCGGTCACCCCCGTGTACCTCAATGTCAACTTACTCCTGATCTTCATTTCTCTGCCATAAAAATAAAACCCATACCCGGTTTCGTGTGAATCAACTTCACCTCGTAATCCCGGTCTATCTTCTTGCGCAAATAATTAATATACACGTCGATAAAATTCGTTCCCGTGTCAAAACGCGTGTTCCACACCTTATCCGCGATCTCCACCCGGCTCAACACCCGTTCCGGGTTCTCCGCCATATACAACAACAGATTGTACTCCTTGGGTGAAAGCCTTATTTCATCCGTTCCCCTGTACACCGTTTTCGTGCGGAGAGCAATTTTCAAATCGGCGTACACTAACTCTTCCGGGGCAACAGCCTGCACGTCATTACTTCCCCGTTTCAGCAACACCTTTATCCGGGCATCCAACTCCCGGAAATCAAACGGCTTCACCATGTAATCATCCGCCCCCGCATCAAATCCCTCCAACTTATCGTCCGTCTGCCCGAGAGCCGTGAGCATGATAATCGGGACTCCGGCATTCTCCCGGCGCACCTCTTTACAAAACTCGAACCCGTCCATTTTGGGTAAAACCACGTCAGAAATGATTAATTGAAAATCACCCGATTTAAACAACCGGAGAGCCATCTGTCCGTCATAAGCCAGCACCACCTGATAGCCGGATTCTTCCAATCCCCTTCTCAACAAATCGGCTACCCGCTGTTCATCTTCTACAACTAATATTCTAACCATAAACAATAACTATTACAATTCTGCCCTTCCCGCGAAGGTATAAAATTAAACGGGTGATTCTTACCTATTTCTAAACACACTTAAAGAAAAGAATCTTATATTTGTGAATAAACCAATCTTTTACAGCTATGAAAATGAAAAATCTGTTTCTCTGTTTCATCATGCTAATTCTCTGTTGTCCCTTGTTACAAGCACAAAAGAATAACACGAAAAAACACAAATACCTCCCCACGGGCTGGTATTATGTCACCGATTCCATCCATGGCGTCGAAGGAAAAATGTACAGAACATTCGAAACCTATTATCTCGACCAGACACCGATTGTCACTCTTGATGACTTCGAGCAAATACGACTCGACACTGTCGGTACGCCACAACTTCTTTTCTCCTTGAAAGCCGATAAAATCCCGGCATGGGCAAAAGCGACCCGTGAATCCATCGGGAAGAAACTCGCTTTTGTTATCACGAATGTCGTGATCAGCGCACCTACCGTCCAAAACGAAATCCAAAGCGGGGCATCCATGGTCGGATATCCCTATTCACTGGAAGAACTTGAATTATTCAAACAGAAACTTAGAAATTATCATGTTTCTATTCCTCACATCATCAGTCACGACGAAAAAGAAGCCCGTGTAGGAGTTTCATATTTTGCTGCCATGTTTTTCATCGACCTCACCCACGAAGAAGGCAAAAAAGTTTTCGACAAAATACAAAAAGCAGAACAAGAAGACACTCCGCTCAGAGTCTTTTTTGAAAATATCGACAAAAAAATAAACACGCCCAAAGGAGAATACACCTCCTCCCGAGGCTATATAGCGAAGGTGGAACCGGCATCTCCTGACGAAACAGCAGAATACAAAAAGAATCGAGCTCAAAGAAGACCTCATTAAGATTCATCTACCGGCATATCGGGCGGAATCGCGAAACACGGATTCCGCCTTTCCTCTCTAATCCAGCGTCTGCACCCCGCCCCCGTTCACGAACAAAACCTGTCCCGTGATCCAACTCGAGATGGGTGCGGCAAAGAAAAGTACGGCACCGGCAATATCGTCTATCTCCCCCAATCGTTTGATCGGCGTGTGTTCCAGCATCTTTTTCTCTATCTCGGGTGTCAGTACCGATTCCAAAGCCCGCGTTTCCACCGCACCCGGACCTACCGCATTAATCCGCACGTCCGGTCCGAAATCCATCGCCAGATTCGCCGTCATGTGATTCAACGCCGCCTTCGACGAGGCGTAGGCACTCATGCCCGGACTCCTGTTGATACTCGCCATGGAAGTAATATTCACGATCGAACCGTAGTCCGCCTGCTTCATGTAAGGCACTGCCAACTGGCACAACCGCCAAGCACTAAAGACATTCACCTTAAATATACGCTCGAAATACTCCTCAGTCACGCGGAAAGGATTCTCTTGCCCGCCCCCGCCGACACCCACGTTGTTCACCAGAATATTCAACTTCCCGAACTCCACGATCGTACGTTGCACCAGATTCATCAAATCCCCGTCCTTCGTCACGTCGCACTTCAATGCCAGCGCTTTACGTCCCATACCTCGTATATCCTCTGCCACGACCTCGGCATCCGCCAAATTCACATCACCGATCACCACGTCGGCTCCCGCTTGGGCTAATATATGTGCGCTCCCGCACCCGATACCGTTGCCGCCACCCGTCACGACAGCCACCATGCCCGTCAAATTCAACATTTTATTCAAATCCATAGTTTTATTTGTTTTATTTTTACACGTTACGCTTTTCACCCCGTCCCGGTTACCTTTAAGCTCAAAAATGTTCATTCAACCCGTTCATTTTATCCTTTCAAAGCAACTTTCCATTATCAAAATACGTTTTCATATCATACATTAACAACAATTCACGGGATATGAATATAGCGATCAGCGGAGCCAGCGGTTTTATTGGCAAACACCTCACGAACTCACTATCAGAAGCGGGGTACGAGATTGTCCCCTTGGACAGGTCATTCTTTCAAGAAAAAAAGTTCAAACAACTGGTACAAACACTTTCACGCTGTGATGTAATTATCAACTTGGCGGGAGCTCCCGTCAATAAACGCTGGAGCGCCTCGTACAAGCAAGAATTACAGGATAGCCGTATCCGGGTGACACGGAGTATCACGAGAGCCTTAGATGCCGCTCCCCGTAAACCCGAATTGATGATCTCGGCATCCGCCGTAGGATATTACCCGACAGAGGGAACACACGACGAATACACGGGCAAACGGGGAAACGGTTTCCTGCCGGAACTTTGCGAGGCGTGGGAACAGGAAGCCCGGCATTGTCCCCCGGCAACAAGGTTGGTCATTACCCGTTTCGGCATCGTCCTTTCACCGGACGGGGGAGCCATGCGGCAGATGTTACTCCCCTTGAAAATGAAACTCGCCGCGGTCATCGCACCGGGGACACAACCTTTCCCGTGGATCAGTATCCATGATTTGTGCCGGGCGATGCAATTCATTATCGGGAATAAATCGATAGAAGGCGTTGTCAATCTCGTGTCACCGGGAAGACTCACGCAACATGCCTTCACCCGTGCCGTGGCAAAAGCCTGCCACGCTTGGGGTACTGTGACCATTCCCCGCTTCTGCTTCCGCACGCTGTATGGCGAGGGAGCCGCATTTCTCACCACGGGGCAAGACGTGAAACCCACCCGCTTAACTGAATTCGGGTTCCGCTTCACCGATGCCACGATAGAGCAATTCCTGCGACAAACAGACCACGCCACGATCGGCCAACTCGACTTGTCCCGTTACATGGGACGCTGGTACGAGATCGCCCGCTTTGATCACCTGTTTGAACGAGGGCTTTCCAACGTGACGGCAACCTACACGCTACTCCCCGACGGAAAAGTGCGGGTAGAAAATGCCGGGTACCAAACGGGTAAAAACGGCAACGACCATTTCAAACGTGCCGTCGGACGAGCCAAAATGCCCGATACCACACAACCGGGCAAACTAAAAGTCGCATTCTTCCTCTGGTTCTACGCCGATTATTACATCCTCGAACTGGATAAAGCAGGATACAAATACGCACTCATCGGCAGCAGTTCCGACAAATATTTGTGGATACTCAGCCGAACACCCAGTTTACCCGACGAGATAAAAGAAACATTACTCGCCAATGCCACACACCGCGGGTACGACACAAGCAATCTGTTATGGACAGACCAAAGCAAACACATATCCTAGCACTCCCCCGCAAAGCCAATCAAGCAGGAAAAGATATTTATACTTTTTTCGCATATAATAAAAACGAGGTCACTCGAAAGTAACCTCGTTTTCGCTATAATAATTGTGAATATTATTCGCCGTATTTCATCTCGGCACGACGCTTGTAGCCATCCAGTTTCCACTTGGCATCCTGTTGTGTTTTAGCGAACAGTGCCTCTGCTTCTTCCGGTGCAGCTTTAGCCAACGAGTTGAAACGAACTTCACCCATCAGGAAGTCGCGGAATTTAGAGTAATCCGGTTCCTTGGAATCCAATTGGAACGGGTTCTTACCCTCTTCCTCCAACATCGGGTTGTAACGGTACAACTGCCAGTACCCGCATTCTACAGCCTTCTTCTCCTCAGCTTGGGATTTACCCATGCTTGCTTTCAGACCGTGATTGATACACGGCGCATAAGCGATAATCAAAGACGGTCCGTCATACGCTTCAGCTTCTTTCAACGCTTTCAGGTATTGAGCCTGATTTGCACCCATGGCAACTTGTGCCACGTAAACATAGCCATAAGACATAGCCATAGCACCCAAGTCTTTCTTGCGTACGCGTTTACCACTGGCAGCAAATTTAGCCACAGCACCCACGGGGGTTGACTTGGATGATTGACCTCCGGTGTTAGAATAAACTTCCGTATCGACAACCAACACATTAACGTTGTGACCGCTTGCCAACACGTGGTCCAAGCCACCGTAACCGATATCATAAGCCCAACCGTCACCACCGAATATCCATTGAGATTTCTTCGGGAAGTAAGGTTTCAACGTCATGATCTCTTTAGCGGCAGCGGAAGTTTCTTTTGCCAGAGCGGCAGACATCTTGTCGCTGGTAGCCAAAGTCTTGTCACCATCCTCGTAAGCAGCAATCCACTCGTTGATAGCGGCTTGCGTGTCAGCGGAGAAGGTTGACAAATTCTCTTCCAACAATCTCTTGGCACGGTCGCGCAGGCGATTAGCACCTTCAGCCATACCAAATCCGTATTCCGCGTTATCCTCGAACAGGGAGTTAGCCCAAGCCACACCGCGTCCGGAAACGTAGTTTTTGCAATACGGGGTTGACGGGGCAGAACCACCATAGATAGAAGTACATCCCGTAGCGTTAGCCACCATCATCCGTTCTCCGAATAATTGAGTGATTAACTTGATATAAGGAGTTTCACCACAACCTGCACAAGCCCCGGAGAACTCGAATAACGGTTGTTGGAATTGAGAATTCTTCACGTTGTTAGGCTCAACAACTTGTTTGTAACCAACCTTCTCGTCCATGTACTTGAAACGAGCAATCTCGGCTTCTTGAGATTCAAGCGGCTTCATGATAAGCGCTTTCTCCTTCGCGGGACAAACATCGGCACAGTTACCGCAACCCGTACAGTCTAACGGGGATACTTGAATCTTGAATTTGTAACCGGCAAGTTCTTTACCGATAGCGGGCTTCGTTTCCGTTCCGGCAGGAGCGGCAGCCAACTCTGCATCAGTCAACAAGAACGGACGGATAGCAGCGTGAGGACAAACGTAAGCACATTGATTACACTGAATACAATTGTTTACTTGCCATTCCGGCACGTTGATAGCGATACCGCGTTTCTCGAATTTGGAAGTTCCGGCAGGGAATGAACCGTCTTCACGTCCCACGAAAGCACTCACGGGAAGGTCATCACCCTTTTGAGCGTTCATCACGTCAACCACGTTGCGAATAAATTCCGGACGGTTGGCATCGGGAGCGCAATTTTCATCTTTCAAGTTTTTCCATTCAGCGGGCACGTTCACTTTCACCACGTTGGTATCAATACCTCCGGCATCAACAGCAGCATAGTTCATCTTCACGATAGCCTCTCCTTTTTTGCCGTATGACTTGTCGATAGCTTTCTTCATCTCGTTGACAGCCAAATCATAAGGAATCACGTTCGTGATCTTGAAGAAGGCAGACTGCATGATCGTGTTGGTACGGTTACCCAAACCTAACGCCTGACCAATTTTTGTTCCGTTGATGATATAGAAATTGATTTCATTTTCTGCCAAATAACGTTTCATGTGATTCGGCAAGTGATTGGCAACCTCGTTCTCATCCCAAAGAGAGTTCAACAAGAAAGAACCGCCTTTCTTCAATCCTTTCAACACATCATACATATGAATATACGCAGGCACATGGCAAGCCACGAAGTCCGGCGTGGTAATCAAATACGTGGAACGGATAGGCTCGTCACCGAAACGCAAGTGAGAAGCGGTGAAACCACCTGACTTCTTGGAGTCGTAAGCGAAATAAGCCTGACAATATTTATTGGTAGCACCACCAATAATCTTGATAGAGTTCTTGTTGGCACCTACCGTACCATCAGAACCCAAACCATAGAATTTAGCCTCGTACATGGCATCGGAGTTCACTTTCACTTCCGGCTCAACAGGCAAAGAGTGGAAAGTAACATCGTCCACGATACCCATGGTGAAATTATTCTTCGGCTCGTTCATCGCCAAGTTCTTGTAAACACCGATAATTTGTCCCGGGGTTACATCCTTGGAACCTAAACCGTAACGACCGCCAACGATCACCGGGGCATTCTCCTTACCGTAGAACACCTCTTTCACGTCAAGATACAACGGGTCGCCGTTAGCTCCCGGCTCTTTCGTGCGGTCGAGCACAGCGATACGTTTTACAGAAGCGGGTATCGCTTCCATGAAATATTTAGCAGAGAACGGACGATACAAGTGAACGGCAACCATACCCACTTTCTCTCCTTGCGCCACCTTGTAGTCGATCACCTCACGAATCGTTTCAGTTACCGAACCCATGGCAATGATGATGTTCTCGGCATCCTTTGCACCATAGTACACGAACGGGCGATAAGTGCGTCCTGTAATCTTGGACATTTCATCCATATAATGAGCCACTACATCCGGTACTGCATCATAGAATTTATTAGCAGCTTCACGTCCTTGGAAATATACATCCGGGTTTTGAGCCGTACCCTTTGTTTCAGGATGTTCCGAGTTTTGAGCACGGTCACGGAATGCTTGTAAAGCTTCCATATCCACAAGACCGCGGATTTCTTCCATATCAATCTCCTCGATCTTTTGAATCTCGTGAGAAGTACGGAATCCGTCAAAGAAGTTCACGAAAGGAACTCTCGATTTGATAGCGGTCAAATGAGACACGGCAGAAAGATCCATTACCTCTTGTACAGAGCCGGATGCCAACATAGCGAATCCGGTTTGACGAGCAGCGTAAACGTCTGCGTGGTCGCCGAAAATAGAAAGCGCATGAGCGGCCAAAGCACGAGCACTAACGTGGAAAACGCAAGGAAGTAACTCACCCGCGATCTTGTACATGTTCGGGATCATCAACAACAAACCTTGTGATGCCGTGTAAGTCGTGGTCAAAGCACCAGCTTGCAATGAACCGTGAACAGCTCCTGCCGCACCGGCTTCCGATTGCATTTCAACTACACGAACAGTTTCACCGAACAGGTTCTTCCGACCTTTCGCTGCCCACTCGTCAACATACTCTGCCATCGGGGACGACGGAGTAATAGGATAGATACACGATACTTCGCTGAACATGTAAGCTACATGAGCAGCGGCCGCGTTACCATCGCATGTGATAAATTTCTTTTCTTTTGCCATTTTTTTAAACATTAACTAACAATAGTTGATCACTCTATTTATTCTTCATTTTCTCTCAATACACGAAACCGGCAAGCCACAAGGGTATAATATTTTTCTCACCCTTTTCGATCATATCGGTCATCAGAATCACTGAATCCCGGACCCGCCCTTTATCGTCCGACTGCCGCACGGAAACCTCATATTTCCGGTTCACGAGCAAATCCTCGTTTCCGGAATAATGTAATCTCGCCACGGCACACAACTGACTCGCTAAAAAAGTCTTCCGAATCATCAGCGCATCCGTATTATCCAGACAAACCGCATTCAGCAGATTCGGATTATGCAGAAACACCTGATTCGGTTTCAACCCGTTCTCATCATCACTTTCCTTGTCAAACAACAACGTCAACAACCGTGCGTTCTTCATGTAATGCAGGTAGTTCAACACCGTTGCACGGGAAACTCCGATCCGGGCACTCAACTTGCTGATATTTATATTACTGTTACCGTTCGCCACGATATAAAGCAATTGTTTCAGCTTTGTCAAATACTTCAACTCGATCTGATTATTGTACGGGATATCAAACTCCAATGTTAAGTTGATATTCTTCAGTAAATAATCGATATGTGATTTCTCCTCCAAATATATGGGATAATAACCATATTTCAAATAGTTATTAAAAAAAGCTAACGGACGAACCTTTTCCAAGATATCGTCCACGATCTCCTCGTGGCGTTCCACGATTTCCTCGAAAGAATAGACCGGGAACTTGTGTCCCGTTTCCAATTCCAAAAACTCCCGGAAAGACAACCCGCTCAAGTTGTACATCTCCACAATGCCTTGAAGGTATTTATTTGACTTTACTCTTAATATGGAAGAAACGGTGAATACAATCTGCAATTCCGGGAAACGGTCGTAAGCCTCGCGTAACTCTTTATCCCAGTTCGGGTACTTGTGTATCTGATCCAACAACAATACCTTCCCCCCGAGTTTGTAAAAACGTTCCGCGAAATTGTACAATCCCTCCATCGCGAAGAATAAATTATTGATATTCACGTACAGGCAAGAGGGATCATCCTTGTAATGCTCTTTGCAAAAATCCAACAGGAAATTAGTCTTACCCACGCCCCGGCTTCCCTTTATCGCGATCAATCGGGCACGATTATCTATCGTATCCAACAATCCGCGCCGAATTGCCGACGTTCTTTCTTTCATCAGAATCTTATGCGTGTTACGTAAGCTCTCCATTTTTCTATTCTTTTGCAACGCAAAGGTAATAAAAAAAGCCGGATTTTGTAATCCACATGTTGCAAAACATACAAAAAGCGGGTTAAGTAATCCTTAACCCGCTTTTCTATGTTATATACTATAGAATTTCCCTGAATCCTATTATTTGTCATTCATGGAAATCAGGAACTCTTCGTTCGACCGAGTTTTCTCCAAACGATCTTTCACGAACTGCATAGCTTCCACTGAATTCATATCAGTCAGATAGTTACGCAATATCCAGATCCGGTTCAACGTGTAGTCTTCCAACAACAGATCATCACGACGCGTACTGGAAGCGGTGAGGTCTACAGCCGGGTATATACGACGGTTGGATAACTTGCGATCCAACTGCAACTCCATGTTTCCCGTTCCCTTGAATTCCTCGAAAATCACGTCATCCATCTTCGAACCGGTATCCGTCAAAGCCGTTGCCAGAATCGTCAAAGAACCACCGTTTTCGATATTACGCGCAGCACCGAAGAAACGTTTCGGCTTGTGCAGGGCGTTGGCATCCACACCACCGGAAAGAACCTTACCGGATGCGGGAGATACTGTATTATAAGCACGCGCCAGACGAGTGATAGAATCCAAAAGGATTACCACATCATGTCCGCACTCTACCATTCTCTTCGCTTTCTCCAACACGATATTAGCCACTTTCACGTGACGTTCCGCCGGCTCGTCGAAAGTAGAAGCAATCACCTCTGCCTTCACGCTGCGAGCCATATCGGTAACCTCCTCCGGGCGTTCGTCAATCAAAAGGATAATCAGATACACTTCCGGGTGATTAGCTGAAATAGCGTTGGCAATTTCTTTCAACAACATCGTCTTACCCGTCTTGGGCTGAGCCACGATCAATCCGCGCTGACCTTTACCGATCGGGGCAAACATATCCACCACGCGGGTAGAGATAGTTGCACGTCCGCTTCCGGTCAAGTTGAACTTCTCGTTCGGGAAAAGCGGTGTCAAGTGATCGAAAGGAATCCGGTCACGAACAGCATCCGGAGTCCTGCCGTTAATCTTGGAAACTTTAATCAAAGGGAAATACTTCTCTCCTTCTTTCGGGGGACGTACCGTACCCTCGACCGTGTCACCCGTTGCCAAACCGAACAACTTGATTTGGCTCTGAGACACGTAAATATCATCCGGTGAATTCAAGTAATTATAATCAGACGATCTCAAAAACCCGTACCCGTCGGGCATGATTTCCAACACCCCGGAATTTAAGATAATCCCCTCGAACTCGTAATATTTATCGCGCTTGTCAAAACGCATTTTGTTACTTGTACTTTCTCTTCTGTCTTCATTTTCCGGGGAAGCATTGTCATAGCCTTCATTGCCGTATTCATCTCTGGCAGACATAAATTCTTTCCCCTCCGACTCCTCAAAGTTCGCCTCGTCTTCATCTTGACGAATGGCATCCTCGTCACGTTCAACGCGTTTGCGTTTAATAAATTTAGGACGTACTCTTTCCCCTTGCTCTTCTTTCGGTTTCTCCCCTGTACTTTCTTCTTTTTTCTCTTCCCCCTGTACAGCGGCGTCCTTATTATCTTGTTTCTTATTTACCCGTTTCTCGAAGAACTTCCGCTCTTGTTTTTGAACAACCGGCTCACGTTTCGCTTCGACAACTTCCTCACTTTTCACCTCGGCTGCTTTTTCCGGCTGTACCTCGGCTTTCTTCTCAACCACAATCCCACTCTCCGTGCGACTCAAAACCAAATCCTGATCCAGAATATCACTATGTACGACATTAATCGGCTGAGCCTCTTCCTTCACCTTCACGCGTTCCTTCTTTTCGGGTTGCTTCTTTTCCTCTTCTTTTGGAGGTTGCTCCTGCTTGTCTTCTACCTTCTTGTTATCCTTATTCTTGTTGAATTTAGGTAACCCGCCTTTAGAATCTCCCACTTTTTCGGCACCACCTCTTATGACACGCACACGAGGTTTTTTCTCTTTCGCTTCCACCGGAGCCGTTTCCTCTGTAGCCACCATAGCCTGCTGGTCCAGAATTTTGTATATTAATTCTTTCTTTTTATAGGATTCAATCCTTTTAACATTCAGTTCCTTTGCTATTTGACGCAATTCTGAAAGTAACTTTTCATTCAGTTCTAAAATATCATACATAGAGTATCGTTATATTTGGATTATTTCTTTTTCAGTAAGTAAAAATCACTCGGCATGAACCAAGTGGAAATGTAAACTGCGACAAATTTATAAAGAATTCTTCTTACTCACAAATTGTTAGTAAAAAAAATTATTTAATATATTTCATATAAATAACCTTCTTGGTCTCAAAAAATTCTTCTTCAAAAAAATCCGGGATATTATACACGGTAATCCGCTCCCTAAAATCCTGTATTTCTTCCTCGAAATCTCCCCCTTTCAAATAAATAATCCCGTTAGGGAGATCATTGAAACTCTCCTTCAAAAGACGTTTTCTCGTCAACGCCACGAACGCCGGGAAAGCTGTCACCGCACGACTGACAATAAAATCAAACTTCTCGCTCATACTCTCCACCCGCACCTGCTCTGCCGTCACATTCTTTAATCCTAATGCAACGGCAACCTCGTTGACCACTTTTATCTTTTTCCCGATAGAATCCACCAAATGGAAATGAACCTCCGGAAATAAAATAGCCAAAGGAATGCCCGGGAAGCCTCCTCCGGTACCGACATCCAGCACCCGCGTTCCGGGCTTGAATGAAATCACTTTCGCGATAGCCAAAGAGTGCAACACGTGATGAATCTCCAGCGCATCAATATCCTTCCTCGAAACCACGTTGATTTTCTCGTTCCACTCCCGGTAGAGTCCTTCCAACCGGTTAAACTGTTTTATCTGTATCTCGTTCAGTCCGGTAAAATACTTCTCAATCATTCCTATTATTTCTATTATATATCGGTAATACCAGCAAACAAATCACCCCGACTACGATGTACAAAAGCGTCATCGTGCCATGCGTCAGCAAAGCGAAAGTCTTCGTCATACTCTCGATTCCCTCCGTGTGCGGCAAATAAATCATCAAGGCGGCAATCACCATGAAATGCCATGCTCCCACGCCTCCCTGCACCGGGGCAACCATCCCGTAACTCGAAAGCACGAAAACAGTCAATCCCACCAAGGGACCTAACCCGGATGTAAATTTGAAACAGAAGAAACAAACATACAACATCAAGTAATACATCAACCAAATAAAAATCGTATATCCTATAAACAACCATTTATGATCGACATCTTTCACGGTCAGCAAACCTTCTTTCAATCCCGTCATGAAATGATGCAACCGAGTAAAGAAAGAGCCTTTTCTCAAAAACCAGATAAACCCGATCAACCCCAGCACCAACAGCATCAATATTCCCCATGTCACGGGAGAAGAAAACATCCCGTATAACTTTTCTTTAATATCCTCATTATTATCGAGGAATATCCCGACCTGTTTAAACTGAGTCACCACGACAATCAACGTGAGCAACAACAACATGATCATATCGAAAACCCGCTCGGTCACCACCGTTCCCAGCAATTTTGAAAAAGGCACATTCTCGTATTTACTCACCACCCCGCACCGGGTAAGCTCTCCCATACGCGGTATCGCCAGATTGGCAAAGTAACCGATCATCACACCCATGAAACTATTCATGAACGATATTTTATACCCCATTGATTTTGTAAGCATCTGCCAACGCAAAGAACGACTTATATGACTAAGCATTCCCAACCCGATAGCAACCCAAATCCACGTGTAATTCACATCTTCCCGCAACGCCTTCATCAACTCGGCAGGATCCTGATCCCGGTACACGAGCCAAAATAAAACGACCGTCACGCACAAGAATGCAAAAAATTTTATAATCTGTTTATAAAACGGCTTCATTCAAAAAATTTAGTCAAGATTGACATTCCAATAATTTTCACAACTCAAAATAAAACCTTTATTTTGTAAGCTGGATGCAAAAGTAAATAAATAATTGGAAGTTTAACCCATAACACCCTGATTTCATTCTATGAGTATTGTTCGTGCAAAAAAACATCTGGGACAACATTTTCTGAAAGACCAGAATATAGCCCGTAAAATCACGGAAAGTTTATTACCCGTAACCAAAGGGGTACTGGAAATAGGTCCGGGTATGGGGGTACTCACTCGCCACCTGTTCGCCGATGCCGACTTCACCGTGTTGGCAATCGACATCGACCGGGAATCCATCGACTATCTACACGAGGAATTGCCCGAACACAAACAGCAAATCATATACGGCGACTTTCTGAAATCGGATATTCGGACTTTCTACCAAGAACCGTTTTCCGTGATCGGGAATTTGCCTTATAACATATCTTCTCAAATCTTTTTCAAAATTCTCGAGAACCGGGAACTTATCCCCCAAGTGGTATGCATGCTCCAAAAAGAAGTGGCGGAACGTATCAGTGCCCCCCACGGCAATAAAACATACGGCATACTCAGCGTATTCCTGCAAACATTCTACGACATTGAATACCTGTTCACCGTGGGGGAACAAGTGTTCGACCCGCCTCCAAAAGTAAAATCGGCCGTTATTCGACTGATTCGCAATAAAAGGGAAAAACTGGATTGTGACGAGAGGCTATTTTTCAATGTCGTGAAAACCGGGTTTAACCAACGCCGCAAAACCTTACGCAACTCGTTAAAACCGATAATTTCACCCGATTTCACGCCAGAAAGATTATCTTTGCGTCCGGAACAGCTTAGCGTGGATGACTTTATTGTTCTATGCAAAGAAATTGAAACGTTTAATAATTTAAAAGCCTCTGAAAAATAGGCTTTTAAACTTCTAAATACAGTAGAATATGCAACAGTTTGAACTCTCTGAAGAATTTGTTTCCCATTTGGAGAAACTCATTCAAGCCAATAACAAGGAAGACGTCGCCAAACTGGTAGAACCGTTACACCCGGCAGATATTGCAGAAATTATAGAGGAACTGGACACCGAAGAAGCCCAATACCTGTTTCTACTGTTAGATGAAGAGAAAGCCGGAGACGTACTCGCCGAGATCGAGGAAGACGAACGGCAACGCTTCATTGATTCGTTCCCTCCCGAGGTAATCGCGAAACGTTTCGTTGACAACATGGACTCGGATGATGCAGCCGACCTTGTCGGTAGTATGCCCAACGAGCAGCAACAAGAAGTACTTTCCCACATGGAAGACCTTGAACAAGCCGGCGACATCGTGGACTTGTTGCATTATGACGAGGACTCTGCCGGCGGACTTATGGGAAAAGAGCTTGTCAAAGTCAACGAAAACTGGACCGTCCTTACCTGCCTGCGCGAACTCAGTCGGCAAGCCGAAAATCTGGACGAAATATTCTACATATACGTGGTGGATGATGACAACATCCTCAAGGGAAGATTATCTTTAAAGAAAATGATCCTGACCCCCACCTCCACGAAAATAAAAAATATCTATAACCCGGACGTCACTTACGTGACGACAGACGAATCCGCCGAATCAGTGGGACGCATCATGCAGAAATACGACTTGGTCGCCATTCCCGTTGTCGACTCCATCGGACGATTAGTGGGACGTATCACGATTGACGACGTGGTAGACGTCATCCGCGAGGAAGCCGAAAAAGATTACCAGATGATGTCCGGTATCAGTCAGGACGTGGAATCTTCCGACACGGTTTGGGATCAAACCAAAGCCCGTCTTCCGTGGTTAATTATCGGGCTATTCGGGGGAATGTTAGCGGCATACATGATCTCTTTCTACGAGGCGGATATCGCCCTATTTCCTGCCACGGCAATGTTTATTCCCGTCATTACCGCCATGGGCGGAAACGTGGGTATACAATCCTCGGCTATCGTGGTAAAGGGACTTGCCTCCAATTCATTCAACACGAAAAATATCTTTCAAAGTATCACGAAAGAAATATCGTGTGCCACTATCAACGCCTGTATCTGCTCCTCGATCATCTTCATATTATCCCTCTTTTTCAACTTGAACTCCTACGCGATGCCAATCACGGTAACCATATCCTTATTCATCGTGATCATGTTCGCATCCATATTCGGAACCGCGTTTCCTCTATTGCTCAACAAAATGAAAATCGACCCCGCGCTGGCAACCGGACCGTTTATCACACTGACAAATGATATTATCGGACTGAACATCTACCTTTTCACCGGAAAAGCCATTCTGGGGTGGCTAATGTGACGATTCCACAACGCTCGAATTTGGCAGCTAATAATTACGGAAAAAATTGTTTAATTAAAAGAGTGTTGCTAACTTGCGGCGTTTTTTAGACAAGAAAGCTATTATTAAATCATAAGAATAGAATAAAATAAATTACTATGTATCAGGGAATAAAAACAGTGTCATTTGACGAGGCTGTAAAAGTAGTAAAATCCAACGATCGGATTCACATTCACAGCGTGGCTTGTGCCCCCCAAGGTCTAATTCAAGCACTTTGCAAAAGAGGTCGTGCCGGCGAATTAAAAAACGTGAGAATACAACACCTGCACACCGAGGGTAGCGCCCCTTACGCGGAGGGAGAATTCGAGGGTGTATTCTGTTTGGAGTCTTATTTCGTGGGCGGTAACGTGCGTAAACCCACCCAAGAAGGATACGCTGATTATGTACCTGTTCACTTGAGCGAAACTCAAAAATTAATCAGAAGCGGCATTCACCCGGTGGATGTTGTTATGATTCAAGTTTGTCCTCCCGACAAACACGGCTTTGTATCCATGGGTACCTCCGTGGACGCCACGTTAGCCGCTGTACAGAATGCGAAAACGGTTATTGGCGTCATCAACCCGAATGTTCCCAGAGCATGGGGAGATGCCATCATCAGATTATCTGACATTGACATCTTCTGCGAAGACAACACTCCGCTAATCGAGGCTCACCCGTCAGTTTTAACCGAGCAAGATATCGCTATCGGTAAAAACGTGGCTACCCTAATCGAGGACGGGGCTACCCTGCAAATGGGTATCGGTGCCATCCCGAACGCAGTACTTTCACAATTGGGAAACCACAAAAACTTGGGTATCCACACGGAGATGTTCGCGGACGGAGTATTACCGTTATACGAAAAAGGCGTTGTAAACAACATGAACAAGAAATTCGATAAAGGTAAAATCGTTTCTACCTTCCTCATGGGATCAAAACGAGTGTACGACTTTATTGATGACAACCCGGGAGTTGCCATGATGGACGTGGGCTACACGAATGATCCGTTCATCATTGCTCAACAACCGAAAATGACGGCTATTAACTCTGCACTTTCCGTTGACATCACCGGACAAGTAAATGCCGATTCACTCGGAACCAAATTCTACAGCGGTAGCGGCGGCCAGTTGGATTTCATCCGCGGTGCGGCAGCCAGCGAAGGTGGTAAACCTATCATTGCCCTTCCCGCCGTAACCAACAAAGGTGTTAGCAAAATCTGCCCGACACTGTTGAATGGAGCCGGAGTCGTTACCACTCGTTTCGACGTACACTACATCGTAACGGAATTCGGTATTGCGGACCTTTACGGCAAAACACTCCAAGACAGAGCGAAAGCACTTATAAACATCGCTCACCCGGATCACAGAGAGTCGCTTGACAAAGCAGCATTCGAAAGATTTGGTAGTCACTACCACTTCATTTCAAAATAAGAACAATAAAGAGGAAGCCGGTTGCTTCCTCTTTTTTTTATTACTACATTTGTGTGACACAAATAAACTGGCAACCACTATGATGGATTGGAATAAATTATTATCGTCAAGACGCTATCAACCGGGAAACACGATCACGATGTTTCATTCACACGATCGTTCACAATTTCAAAGAGATTACGATCGTTTGATATTCTCATCCCCCTTTCGTCGTTTACAAAACAAGACACAAGTATTTCCCCTCCCGGGAAATATATTCGTGCACAACCGTTTGACTCATAGTCTTGAAGTTGCCAGCGTGGGACGTTCACTAGGTAATAAGATAGCTCAATTTGTCAAAACCAAAGAAATTCTGGAACACCCGGAAATATTGGAAGAAATCGGAACAATCGTGAGTACGGCATGTCTCGCCCACGATTTAGGAAATCCGCCTTTCGGACATTCGGGCGAAGAAGCCATATCTTATTTTTTCATCGAAGGCGAAGGACAATACCTCAAAAAACTATTGACTGACGAAGAATGGGCTGACATCAGTCACTTCGAAGGAAACGCGAACGCATTCCGTCTATTGACTCACAGTTTCAACGGAAGACGCCCGGGGGGATATACCATGACTTTCACCACCCTCGCTTCCATCGTTAAATATCCTTTTGAATCCAAAGCCTCCCTCAAGGGACATAAATACGGTTTCTTCCAAAGTGAAAAGGAAATTTACAAAGAAGTAGCCGAAGAACTCGGAATTATCCAATTAAGCGAAAAACCGCTGCAATACGTCCGCCATCCATTAGTCTATCTCGTGGAAGCCGCAGATGATATTTGTTATCAAATCATGGATATCGAAGATTCCCACAAACTGAAAATCCTATCGTATGAAGAGACAACAAAAATTCTACTCAATTTCTACGATAAAGAAGCAGACAAAGAAGACTTGAAAACCATTGCGCGTACCTTCAAAATTGTAACGGACAAGAATGAATATATCGCCTTCTTACGAGCCGGGATCATCAATAAATTAATCAACGCCTGTGCCGACATCTTTTGCCAGAACTACGAGGCAATCATGAACGGTACATTCAAGGGCAGCTTAATAAGCCATCTTAGTGGTACTAACAAAATAGCTTACGAAGCTTGTACGGAAGTGGCATATTCTCGGATTTATCACACGAACATCGTCACCCAAATACAGATTGCCGGTTTCAAAATACTCGCGACCATACTAAAAGAATACATTGATGCCGTTCTAAAACCGGAAACTTATTATGCCCGCAATATCCTTTCCGTTATGCCAGAACAATACAAAGTACATAAAGACGACTCCATATACACGAAAATACAAACCGTAACGGATTACGTTTCCGGTATGACAGACTCCTATGCCTTAAACCTATATCGAAAAATAAAAGGCATAGAACTACCCGAAATCAGGTAAAAACAATTGAAAATAGAGAAATATCTTCCGAAGCAAGATAGTATTCCAGCTCCTCCTCTATAAACAGAGGAGGAGCTAAAATACAGTCTACACACAAGACAAACAACCTGCAACTTGCCGAAGGCAAATGTAACCTGCAACTTGCAACTCGCCGGAGGCGACTAAAACAGAGGGAGAGCTAAAATACCATTTACACCATAA